>NZ_JAUEZC010000004.1:0-829038 GCF_032489995.1 Bradyrhizobium sp. SZCCHNGR1005 | reverse complement strand
CCCGCGCGTGAAAGTCTGAATCTCTACAAATACTTGATTCTTAGCCTGACGTACCGGCGGTTTTTGACTCAGTAGTACTAATCCGCCCTACGCTCGCTGGTTATCAGGCGCGCTCCGACATCAATCGGATCATGGGCCTCTGGTTGCGATCATACTCAAAGTCAGAAACGACCGTTGGTGTGTCTCGAGCTCGCAACTCCAACTGAAAGCGCTGAACGTTGTTAAATACGTCGTCTGGCGCACTACTTCCTGCATTATAATCTAGACTAGTAGTCGGCATCAGCGAAGCTGATATCCGGGAAAAGCGCGTGAGCCCCGGATGTCGTTGACGCTCATCCGGGCTACGCAGCTCGCTTGAAACCGGACGCTGGTCACTGAGACGGTTATGGCGGGCTCAGTATAGGTGACCTGATCGTCGGCAAGAATGCCGACTTATGCAAGTGCGGATAGCCGCACGGACTTAGCGAGGCGAGTAAAATGCAGCGTCACCGTAATTTTATCTCGACCTGTTGACGCTCGGCCGGAGTGGCGTGCAGCAGGCGAGGAAACCGAGCCAGGGGCACGCTGAGCGTTCGACCATCGGTCAATTCGACCGACACGGTGTGTTCGTCAAAACGAACGCTGGTTGCCGAAACGGTCATGCCGAGCTCAGGAAGGAACCGCCCAATTGTGTTTGAGAATGGAACGTGCAGCAAGAGGGGCGCCGTCGCCCTTGACCGCGCGGGGGGAGACGAAGGCAGCAAGCAAAAAGCGGACGGCTCTACCGCCGTCACGATAAAGTGTGCTGGACTGCACCCCTTAAGGGGCGAAACGGCGGATGACGCTCCGCTAATCCGCCCCTGCGCGCTGTTTCGGCCACAACCGATCAAAGGGCCTCGCAACACGTGTTCTGGTGCCGTCGAGATCACGCGGAAGACAGTGACCGCGGCCCCAATGTCATGACCGGCTGCCCCACTCTCGACGCAATCCGTCGTTCATGGTCGTGGTGCTGAGGGCTTGGGGCGCTGTTCAGACTCGAGGAGAGTTCGAGTGAAGACATTCGTGATTTCAGCAGGCGCGATGCTCGCGCTGGTGACGATGGCCCATGCCGCCGATCTGCCGCGCCCGCAGCCGGTCTACGAGCAGCCCGCGTTCGGCAAGATGCCGATCGGCAAAGCTCCGATTGGCAAGTCTCCGGTTGGCAAGGCGCCGGTCGTCGTCCCCGCGCCGGGCTATCGCCGCGGCTACTGAGCCCGGTCAGCGCTTTCACCAGACGTCATCATCCCCGGGGGCGTGCTTGTCATGCGGCGTTTCGGCTGGGTCGCACTTTCGTTGTCAGCTTTGCTGCTGCCCTGCGTCGCGCAGGCCGCCTCCGCGCGGCCGGCAGTCGCCCGCATGGCTCATGAGGTCGCACGGACCGCGCCGGCCCGGCGCGTCTCCGAGGTTAAAGGGCCATACTATGTCGACTTCCGGGCGCGCACCGCCGCGAGCTGGGGCCACGCCTTCGTCTGGTATGGTAAGAGCAGCGAGAAGGCGGTCGACGTCGCCGGCCTGACCCCGGCCGGCGACGAGCTCGCCTACGTGCTCGGCTATTTCACCTTCGTGCCGTCCGAGACCGGTGCGAGCTATGGCGATCTCGATCCGGACTATGTGACCGCGAGCTACCGCGTCTACCTGAACGAAGCCGACGCCAAGCGCGTGTTCGCCTACATCAAGAAGCTGCAGGCGGACTCGCCGGTGTGGAACGCCGAAACGGCGAACTGCACCTCATTCATCGGCAGCATCGCCAGCTTCATGGGCCTGGACACCCCGGTCCGCTGGACCCGGCCCGAGGAATACGTCAACAAGCTGCGCGAGATGAACGGCGGCCGGCAGGTCGTGCGGCTGGCGGCGGAGCAGTAGGGCGGCGGGAAGAAAAGTGCGGTTTGTAGGGTGCGTTAGCGAAGCGTAACGCACCGATCGGGCGAAACGGCGGATTACGCTCCGCTAATCCGCCCTACGCGCTGAGGGTCGGCTATTCGGCGCAGGAGATTTTTACAGATTATCCGAGCCTTCCCGTGGAAGGAATCGACGCCGCGATCCGCTGGGCGGAGGTCACCTAAGGAGTCGGCTGGCGATCAGCGCAGACGACGAATGTTGATGATAGAGTGGGGCGCGTTAGCGAAGCGTAACGCGCCGCAAATGGCGCCATAGCGAAGTTGCGTGCTAGCTTCAGATCAAGAAAGCAACGGGGAGCGATTCGTGCCGATCTACGAGCTGGATAATAAGTCTATTGCGCCACTTACAGAAATTACATTCGCATCTAGAAACATACTTGAGCAGGATATTCAGGAAGCTCTGCGGTCGCATATACAGGCGATAGCGCCTGACACGTTAGTCCTGGCCGAGGAGTTTGGCGATTGGGCAGATTCGTTGCGCAGTATCGATCTCTTATGCTTGGACAAGGAAGCCAACCTAGTCGTGGTCGAGCTCAAACGTACTGAGGATGGCGGCCATATGGAGCTTCAGGCCATCCGGTATGCAGCCATGGTCAGCAACATGACGTTTGCAGACGCGGTAGCTGCGCATAGTAAGTTCCTTCAAAAACGTGGCTTGGATGGTACTCAGGCTGAAAATGCCATCCTGACCTTCTTGGGCTGGGATGAGCCTCGGGGGCAACAATTCGCCCAGGATGTACGTATTATCTTGGTTTCTGCGTCGTTTTCGAAAGAGATCACGACAACAGTATTGTGGCTTAACGAACGTGAATTGGACATTCGATGTGTGAGAGTTCGGCCATACGAGTTGAACGGGAAAATCTTGATTGACGTTCACCAGGTCTTACCGCTGCCCGAGGTTGCTGAATACCAGGTGCAACTCCGAAGGAAAGCCGCTGAGGAGCGCAAGAGTTCGACCGGAGGCCTAGACTGGACGCGGTATGACCTACGGATCGGCAGCCAGGAACACGCGAAGCTCTACAAAAGGGCGCTTTTCCTCGCTGCAGTTAAGGGGTTTGTTGAAAAGGGGATCTCTGTCCTCCAATTGCAGCAGGTGCTTCCATCAAGTAAGTTCTTGTCCGTTCCAGGGCAGGTCGGGGGGGGCAGAATTTAGGAAAATCGCCGCCGAGATGCGGACGCCGTCCGGAGCGGCTTACGACTTGAAAAGGTTCTACGCCGACGATGGAGACATCTTCTTTTCTGATGGAAAAACGTGGGCATTAAGTAATCAGTGGTCAATCGACTTCCTTCCGCAGTTGGACCAACTCATAGCGAAATACCCGGACGCAAAGATAAGTTACGTTGCAGCTGAACCGGCGGCATAGATTTTGTTCGAGGCTCGCATAATCGCAGATTACGTTTTGCTGGTCCGCCCACGGCTACGCCAGGAAATGGCTGATCTATGCAAATACTATTGTTGGTCGCGGCACGGCTTTGGCCGATAGCGGCGACGCAACTCAATGGTCTGTTTGCTAAAGAGAACAATCGAAGTGCGTACGGATCTTAAGCAATATATCTTTCAATGTCTCCCGGAACTGCGGCTTGATGATGCCCTTCTGGTCAAATAGCCCTTGCAGCTGTCTTTCCGGTTTGTCCCGAATATCGGCTGTGGGGAGTAAAGTGAGATTTGCGTCAGCAAACGTTGCTTTTGCGAGCTCAAATTCGTCCTCGCTCGTTCCATCGAAGATAGCTGCGTTTCGTATATCAAGATCACTCGCCATTGCTAGGAATGCGAGAATGTTTTTCGAGCCGCCAGCACCGTAGCCGAACAACTGAATTGGAGGCAAATGTTCGACCTCCATGAAGCGTGCAATCAGTCCAACGTCTTCTTGCCCTTCCAAGAATAGCACTTCGTCAGTAAAGAATATCTCTTTTGATACAGCGTCGAGTAATTGAGGCTTCTGCCAATCATCTTTCAGCTTACGTAGAAAGCTCAGCGTTCTATCAGTCAACCGATGGACATTTATGCCGTCTGCTCTCTGGTTGAGTCGATAGATTGTTGCCCCCGCGCGGAGATCATTCCAATTGATGAAGTGCGGACAGTGAGTGCAGATAACAATCTGGCGATCTTGCGCCTTACTTGAAAGATATCGTGCTAAACGTTTCTGAGCTTGGGGATGCAACGATAGCTCGGGCTCATCAATGACTACAAAGCTCTCTTCTGGATCATAGAGACCTAGCACAATGCGGAAGAGGCTCGCTACGCCATCTCCGAGTAAATTTGCAGCATGCGTAGTGCCATTGTAGGTTGAATACTCAAGATAAGTTGATCCATCGTAGTATTCAATTCGCCAGTTACTGAGCTGCGGGACTAATTCCTGAAGCTCTCGCTGGAATGCCACCTTTTCTTCTGGTGGGAGAGAGTTGAGGCGGGAAACAAGTCCTAGGTCTTCTTGCCGGGAGTAGGACGTCCGCTGCGTCCAATAGTCACCAGAGAGCATCAGGTGCCCTCCGGTGCGATGAGCCCACGGGCGCCGAGATGGAATGAAACGGAACGTATTAAAACTAGGATGTGCAGTGCCGGTTGCAACGAGGCGTGCGCCGAGCCCGGGGTTTGTAATCTCTCGATAGCCGTTGGCGGTGTCTCGAATCGAAATACGAAGCGGGTAATCGCGATGTCGTTCGCCTTTGTCGAGGAGGTCGCCGGGTGCGACAACTAGGCGAAGAGCTTCGACTATCGTGCTTTTGCCCGCATTATTTGGCCCGACGAGGATAGTTAGGCCACTTCCGGGAGTGCCTGTTGGCTTACCAAGGAAGATCGTCTGCTCTGCGAGTATCCCTCGGAAGAATTGAATTGATAGCTGCGAAAGATATTTCATTGAACCTGTCGTTCCCTGGTTCAAACTTCCGCGAGCTTCTAGGAAAAAGGCCGCTCTTCTTGAGCGACCTTTCAGTTTGGTGAGTGGTGCTAATGGTGGGAAACCCAAAGTTCCGAACTAGGTCATCCTGAAGTCACTGATCCATAAGGGTTTTCTAACTGTCCCAAATCGAGAGACCCAAAGTTGTGGTCTCCGGCGACCCAAAGATGTGAACTAGACGCCTCCGGAAAGCCCGAGGTGCGGAACCACGCGGTCGAAAAGCTCGCCGACGGACGCGGAAAAACACTGCGGTTCGGCGAACTCGCGTCGCCCCTTGCGGTCGGCGCAGGCGATGTCTGCTCGCGGGCACAACCGGAAGTAACCCACAGCGGGACTGTAAGGCGGCTTTTGACCCAAGCGGATGTCGCCCGTTTCGATAACACGCAACGCAGTCTTTACCATGAGGTCGTCGGCAAGCCGAAAAGATCAACATGGAGGTGCGGCGGGCTGCAAGGATGCATAAGTGATCAGCATGAGCAGAGGCATCCCAACAGGCAAAACCTATCTCGGGTTCGCCGCGCTATGGCACGCCATCTTTTTTGGCGTGTGGATCGTTTGTATTGCCTTTTTCGCGACTGGTAACATCGTCACCGCGACCGCTCTAATCCTGCTCTCCGCATATGGCTTCTTTCGGCATGCCAGGGCGATTGGCCGACGCGGAAAGCAGGGCATTCGTCGGCCCACGCCTGAGCTTCGTCGATGGTTGTCGATCACTTCAGCAAGCCGGGACGTAATCGACAGCAATTCTCGATAGTGCGGCGGACGACCGCTTGTGGCCCTAAGCCGACGTTCTCGATCGGCGAAGTTGAGGTGCATTTTTGACCGAAAGCCAACGTTCCACTGCTGAGCTGTTCATTGACGACTGTTCTAGCGCAGGTGGGGTTCTGCGGCTCCAAGCACCAGCGCCCATCCCACAGCCCACGCCACAACTTTCCACCACAATCGGATCATCTGACGATGAACCAACTGACCTGTCGAGTTGTATCGACTTGAATCGAAAAAACCACCGCCGTCAAAGAAGCGTTCGTTCTTGCTTGGATCGCGGTTGTTCATCAGGACAAGCTGGAAGTACCAAAATCGAGGCATCACGGCGACAATAGGCAGACCTTCGTCATCGTCGCGTGGACGAGGCGCGTGCCCGTGGACGACCCGGGGCGGTCCGGGCAGGGTGGTGAAGGCCAGCCGCTCCCTGGAAGAAGAGCCCAAGGTGTATCATCCACTAGACCGACCCGGGGCGAGGCGCTGATCTCCCGGCGCGTCGATATTGCACGGTCATCACGAAATATCCTCCACCGGCGCGGAGGTCCGATACCAGGCCACGCAGCGCCTCGGGAGGGGGCGGGTAGGCGAATCCTCTGCTAGGCGATAGACCGGGGCTGAGAGATTGAAATTGATCAGCAACCGCCTGCTTAATCGCAACCTCTCTTGTCGTCTGAGCAAACGAGTGACGCTCACAACCTCGGTATCGGAGAATCAATGACTAAAGCAATTGGCATGACGTTCGTAGAAGGAATACTGATCTACTACGCTGTCGTGAACGGCCGATCTTTCCCGGGACATGCAGGACCAGATGCTTTCAAATCCGCTCTTGCAGACGCCGGGGCGATTGAAAATGCAGAAATATTGAAGGATCTGCTATATCAAGAGTTTCTCGAGAACATCGAGAATCTAATAAAGGACGGCTCGTCTGTCGTGATCTCGACTAAGGCGAAAGTGAAGAAACGATATCTATACTTCGATAAACATGGCGTTCAAAAAGGTCAACCGTTTGCTTCGATAGATGAATTGGTCGAAGAATGTACGCCCAGCGATACGCCGCCGCTTAAGCGCTGATAGGAACGAGCATTTTGTATTTCTTGAGGGCCTATCCACGAACCTGGCCTCTGTGAAAGCCCAATGACGACCGGGTGATTCAGATTGAGCAATGCGCCGATGCCATGAGTTCGTTCAACTTCCGACATCTCGTCGAGCGTCGCCTTGATGGCTTGGAATTCTTCCAAGACTGCGTCACTCGGCGACGCGGAGAAAAAAGCGTCCCATCTGGCAACTCGCGCGCGCAATGATCTCACAGAACCGATTTCCATCGACGTGCGAAGGAATTTTAGGCGAACTTGCTCTGTGTTGGATTTCGTCATGAGCGTGAAGGCTCGTTCCATCAAAACATCATCAGAAGCGGGCGGACTCTGCATGAGGGTACTGGCAAATCGGCCCCTAGATGCCCTGGCTGCCTTCCACTCGGTCACAAGCACTTTTGCTTGGGCAGTCAGTGATCGCCCCGATGATTCGATTTCATCGGTTTGATCCGCAACCTGCTTGGCCGCTATCCTTGAAGTCATCCATACGCTCCCCGTCAACACCGATCGCCCCGACGGGAAGACCGACGCGCCCCATCATCAACAATGTAGAATCCGGAAGTCATTCGGCGCAATCCTCCCAACTGCGAAAGGCTATCGCCAGATGTCTACGTACCGGCGAGATCTTTGGCATCCTCATTCTTGGACGAACCGTAAGCGGTTTCAGATCGTCGATCTCATGTACGGCATTCGTTCGATACGCCGCGCGGCTGCATGGCGCGGATTCTGGTCCAGGATGAAGTCATGCGCGCCAGCAAGCTGCGCAGCGGCAATGACACTCTCCATTGGCATGCCGGAATCTGCCAGCGCAATGTTGTCGCGGATCGAGCGGTTGAACAGTACGTTCTCCTGCAGCACCACCCCGAGCTGCCGCCGCAGCCAGCTAACATCGACCATAGCGAGGTCGACGCCATCGATCATGATGCGGCCGGTCTCCGGCACATAGAGCCGCAGGCGCAGCGTGTCGAGAATCAACGCCGCGAAGTTCTCGCCTTCGAAAAGTCCGTCGAGAAACTTCTCGCTCTTTCCACGACGCCGAGCGACTGCCTTCGTCGGAAAATGATCCGGCTCCCAAATCTGGATAACCGTATCGAGCGCCGCAACTTGCTTGTCGACCTCTGCCAGACGCTCGAATAGCAACGGACGATCACTCCTTAAAGCATCCTGCTTGCGACGCAGTTCGCGAACCACATCCATCAAAACCCCCGATATCGATGGGGCTACTATGACAAGCAGTGAGATTTTCGTCTGGTGGCGTTTGCTACCTAATGCCGGACTATTGCGTGTCGAAAGCGACATTCGGGGAGTGTGTCGACCTCACCAAGAGCGTGCTCTGAGTTGGTCCCGGAAATCTGGACAGGACGAGAGGCTGTGGAAGAGCATCAAATACGAGGAGGTCTATCTGCGAGCCTACGAAACTGTCGGTGATGCCCGGAACTCGATCGGCCGGTATCTCGACTTTTACAATGGCCGCCGTCCGCATTCGAGCCTTGACGACCGCACCCCGGATCAAGCCTACTTCGATCTTCCTCCGCTCCGCGCGGCGGCCTAACCACGGCAGAGGCTCTACTTATCGACGCGGAAAACCTGTTCAGACAACCGGGACCACCTCATTTGACTCCCGAAGACCAAAGGTCAGGATTGCGTTGAAGTGCACCATTCACGTCAGCTCTCACATAGAAGAAGCTTAGGAAGTCATCCGGATCAAAGTGGGCCTCGATCCCAACCGTTCGAAGGGCCGATCGCACCTGCTTGTGATGAAGGCCAGCAGTATGCGATAGCTCACCCAACGAAACGTAGTTCTGGAGAAACGCATCCGCGCTCTCCCGGGACACGACCTGAACGTTTCTCCGCGCTTCTGGGCTGAACTCCTCCACGAGCTCAAGGTGACCCGAGGCAACGAATTTTCCCACGGAATCGCGCGCCATGCCGACAATGAACTTGGCCGCCTCAGGTTTGCTGAAGCCCGATTTCGAGCGACCGCGACGGATTGCGGCAATGATCTCGTCCGCATCGACTAGAAGAGCTCCGTATTCGCGTCGTCTGGCCAGCAGACCTTTCCAGATTTGGCCAGAGAACAGAAAGTCGATGATTTCGTTGAGTCCCGACACGGAAGCTTGCCGGGCCCTGAGAATGGACATCTGGCGCCCGGTTGGCTTCGCCACTGGCACGGTGCCGGAAAACAGGCGTTCGAGCGTATCGTCGACCGCGGCCTGGGTAAATCTGTGCTTTGCGTAGGCCTTCTCGTTGGAGGCCGTGACGGTCGGCAGGTGTCCGGCGTTGATCATGTAGAATAGATGATTGCGCGGAATGCCGGTCGTCTTCTGGACCTGTGTTGTGGTCAATGCAGTCTTGAGGGCCATCAGCATCTCTTCGACTTCGTCCGAATTGATGGTCACTCGATGATCCATGAGTTGGAGGGTCTGCTCGTCCCGGAGACGTTTCCTTTCGAACAGGCGTCGGATGGTAAGGCTGTGTGCGCCCGACACCTTGGACGCGGACCGGATTGTATGGACCACCTGCTTCTCCAGGGTCTCCCCGAGGACGTCGGTCCCGGCCTCGATCGGGACTTTTGCGATAGCGACACGTCGAAATACGGCTCTCGGCTTGGCGAAATCCGGATTGGTTTTCGTCTTGTTCAGAAGGCCGTAGGCGTGCCCGAAGGTATCCCGTAGTCCCCAGAAGCCGCGCGTCGTGGACTGGGCGTCGGCCAGGCGGACCAATAGTCGTTCGATCTCTTCCTCGCCTTGGTTGGCTATTCTGAATCCTTCGTCGGCTGCTGCCGCATGTTCCGATTCCGTCAGCGATCCCACGCGAACCTTGGGAGCGTGCAGAGCGGACAGCCCGAGCATCTCGCAGAAATCCACGGCCGCGTACAGCTGCATGTCATCCAGCCAGTTGCCCGAATTGCGCTTCCCTTCAAGACGGTCCGTCAGCCATCGCTGAAACGGGGATGGACGGGTTGGGATGGCGTCCGAAGCCAAGCCATCGAGCTCAGGAATGATGCGACCAATCCACTCCGTAAAGTCGAACGGCTCGTAGCGGCGTCGGACAGGGGTTTGGGGCATCAACAGGACGTTGTGCCGGTCGCAAGATCGGAAGTGCGTTACGATCCATTCGAGACGAAGCCAGGGGCGGGCCGCGATCGGACCTTCATATCTGAAGATGTCGTCTCGAACGCAATGCGGGCAGATGCAAAAGTAGGTCCGCCGAACCGAAAGGCGGTGGAGTGCTTCTGCCCCGATCGTGACGTAGTTTCCGTCCCCGACGGGAAACGGCGTAAACTGCGTGAGCTGTACCGGATCGAGATTGCCGAGCGCGGCAACGGCATCAAGGGCGCCTTGCCGGCTCTTATCGAGATCGTGGGCCGAGATGCACACTTCGCGCAAGAAGACGCGCATGGATCGGCCATTTAGTCCGGCCAATCGCGACGCGAAGCCGACCGCTGGCTCTCTCTGCTCAAGAGAATGGCGCCAACTGACCGCGCGCCGTATCATCGTCACTCCTCCTCGCTTTCAAATATAAAGGATCCCGGAGGGAGCGTTCGCCAGTCATCGGCGAGGAACGGGTTCATCTCGTCATGCCCTTGAGCGTTCGAATGAGCCAGATATGCGCTGGCGAAATGGTTCCGATGAAGAGATGATGCATTGTGTCGCACAGCGTCGTGGATCGTAGCGAGAACGACCTGCGTTGTTCGTCCATATCTGTAGTTGGCGGCATGGGCGACCCGGTCCGGAATGTCGGTTTTCAAGACGTCATCGCATTTGATATCAGCTGCGCTCGTCATGTCCTTGATGATCTTTAAGACGAGTTTCCGCTCGGACTCGTTCTCCATATCGATATCAGGCAACTCTTGAAAAAAGCCGCGACGTTCGAACTGCTCATCGAGACGGGCAAGATCGGTCGTTAGAGGTAGCCCGCTCATAATGAAACTAATCGGCCAGTCCTGATCGTTCATTGCGCCCTTCAACGCATTGGCCAGGTCTTTGCGATCCTTGTTCTGTCGTGTCTTCTTCAGCATGTTCTGCGTTTCGTCGATGTGGACGAGCATGATCTCGCGGTGGCCGAGCCGCTCCGGAAGGGACATCCATAATTGGCTAGGCCCAATTTTCTGAACTATCGGATACCCGGCCTTTTCCAGGATTTTTTCCCCGAGAGTGTTCAAGGTGCATGGGCCGGTCAACGAAACCGATACGATCGGACTGACCAGTCCGTATAGTCGTCGTTCCGGCTGCAGTACTGGGGTCTCTGCGATCAATTGCCTGACGATTGTCGACTTGCCCGCGCCGCTTTCTCCCGTGATGAAGAAAATGCGGCCATCGTCGCGGCGGGTTCCATTGTACGAGAGGATATGCTCCAGAAACAGGTCAAGCTTATTTCTCAATGCGGCGTCGCGACCACACGCAACGTATACCCCTTTTACCCGACGAAGAATCTCCACGGTACGGCGGCTGTTACTCGAGAGCTTAGCTAGCATCCTGGACTCGAAGTCGTCCGCCTTGGGTGGTTCAGGTAGCGCAGGGGGAGGGGCGCTCTTAGTGCGCCGCGGTGAACTGGACGTCATTCATCTTCTCCATACAGATTGATGCTGCTGCTAAACGGCTGGTCGGTTGCAGGCGTCGCGGACGAGTTGGCGGACGATTTCTTCGGTCTCGGTTTGGACGACGACCGCGTTGGTGGTCGTCTGGGCATGGTTACGACTACCTTGCCGGGTTTCTCATCGACCTGCTGGGGAGACTCGGGGTGTTGCGGTGTCGAGAACGCCGCCCGGGTCTTTTGGCGGAAGGCCGCCGATAGAAAACTGTATTGCTTTTGCGAGAGGCCGAAGAAATCCAGACCTGCATCTCGTCGCGCCTGTTCACCGGCCGACAACAGATCGCGATGGGCTCCGAGCCGAAACGGACGGCCAGCAGCTTGCTCGGCTTTGGCAAATTCGCGGACTTCCTTGCGTGCCCACAGATGCTGTTCCAAAGTCACGCCGGATGCGATGCCCCCGACCGACGCGACGAGAAGGCAGTCGCCGTCGAGCTGGGCTTTTATCTCGCGCACCTCGCGGAAGGCACGCGGAACGACGACAAGAATGGAGCCGAGGTCACGTGGGTCGACGAAGAAATCGACCTTCCCGCGTCCAAGCCTTGCGCGCAGCAGCGCCAGGGTGTCGCTGTTGTAACTCAAGCCGAAGATCTGAATCCCGTGCTTATCGATAACTCTTTCGTCCTTATACCCAAACGCCACGAAAAGCTGATGCGGTGTTGGAGGCTGATCGAGGCCGTACTTCCGGGTGAGGCGGGTCCATTCGCCATAGGGAGTGCGTCCCTCGAGGCCGCGATGGCCGCGGTGATGATAGCGGTCGACGATGTATCGCACGGCGGCCTGGAAAGTCTTTTCGAACGTCGCGCTTGCCATTTCCTTTGCAGGGTAGTCATCCTTCTCAACGACATTTGCGAATGTCTGCCCCGCAAAGTACCGACACACGCGCTTGAATAGCCGGAAGAATGCCTCGATGGTTCCTCGCATTTGAGGATCCATATCGGGCATCACGCGGTTGGTTGCGCTCAATCGAACGGAGTCGCTAAAGTCCCCTTTGAACGCAGGGCCTCCATCCGTAACGATGGCTCCAGGTCTGCCGAACATCGGCCAATCGCTTATGCAGTTTGCAAAACCAGCGATCGCGGACTTGTCGGTCATGACGGTGCGTAACGCGGATTTTGCGCCTTGCGTGCTTGGCGGCAAGGGAGTCAAGTGAAAGCCCACGATGCACCGGGTTGCGACATCGATGGCTACGGTAGCGGTACATCGCGCTCGAGGAATGTCAGCCTTCTGTTCCTCGGATAACTTACGCCAGGTGTCTGTCCGGATGACCAGGCTCATGAGGTCGAACTCCCAATCATCCATTTCCACCCGTTCCATGGGCATGTGGACTGATAGGCCGAGTCCAACTGGCGTGTATTTGCGGATTGCCCGGTCGAGACTGAACCGCCCCGCTTCGAGCAGGAACGGGTCAATTTTATGTATTCGACGACGAACGGCCGTCTCGCTTACGTAAACCTTTTGCCGTTCAGGAAGAGTGGCGTTCAAATCCTCCAATGCGAGCTCGACGTCCTCGTAGATGTCGCGCATCAAGGGTCTGGTGTTCGTCGCGTAACGCGGCACGCATTGGTCGATTATCGGAAGCGCGAGAGGATTGATCTGATTTCGATTTCCGGAACGCTCGTAGCCGGGGCGGAATGCCTCCATCCGCTCGTCGTGTTTTCGAAACAGAGTCAACCATTCGCGAAGGGCAGAGGGGCCGGGATAATCGAATTCCTTTCGAGGCTGTCCCGCGATCCGACGACCGGGCCGCCGGCGTTCGCCGTACAGGTCGAAGTACCATCGGTCCATCACGTGTTTTTCGGAATCAATGAATCGCTTTAAGTCGGTTGGGGACTGTCTCGGCCTCCATGCTGAGTTCGTATCGATCCGTCGACGATGGAAACGCACGCACCACTCCGTCTTCCAGGCGATGGTGCGCAGTGCATCTTCCGGAAGGTCCGAAAGATCAGAGCTGTCGTTGCGTTGACGGAGGTAGGCGAGCGTCTTGGAGTAAAAATCGCGTTCGTACTTCAGCCGTCCCGTTCGCCTGAGGGCGTTTATCTCCGCATCCGACTTTGTGATGAAGTAGTCCTGGAGCAGGCTGTCCGATACCAGCTGAAGAGTGAAGCGATCTCGTTCTTTCTGGAAGACGCGATAGGTCTGACCATCCAGAGTCAGGCGGTCGTGACGACCGAACCTGTTGCTGCGCTCACGTCGATCACTCATTTCGAAGCAACGTAGATAATGACGCGTAAATGCGAATTGGCACACCTTTGATCGTGGACATGACTGAAGCGAGGACGGAAAATCCAGAGTTATTTGCTAGATCACGATGGGCGACGGCCAATAAAGTTATTGAACCGTGTATCGGGTGTGATTGTGGAATATGGGCGCACAAGGCTCACATCCTCTGACTGGAGCATGGCGATCAAGGCGTCTGAACCGCGCGATCCTAGTTCGGTTTGACCGGCGATCGTTCGAGGCGTGACGACGGGCGGCGCCGATCGAAGATGATTACGGACCAGGTCGATGGCGTCGATGTCGAAGTTGCGTCCGCATCGAACGATGAGCTCGGCGTTTGCGATTGTCGTCGGGCTGATGTCGAACTCCGTCAAGACACGATATTCATCGAATTTGTGGTCGCCGGTTGCGGCGATCATCCGGACGAGGTCCTCAAGCGCCACCTTGTGTGCCTCTGCGGCATACTTGATAAAATGCGCAATGCGCTTTCCATCGGCGAAATCAACGACCGCATCCACGTAGTGGATGTGTGTCGTTCCGTCGCGGGTGTAGGAGACGAGAAACTGCTCGTGAATCGCGATCACGTCCGATCGGGCAATGAACGAAGTGACGTGCTTGGATTCGAGGCCGCTTTCGGCGTAGATTTCGCGCCTCCGGAACGGGTCGATAAGCACCACGATCTTCGATCCAAGCCTCTTCGGAACGGGGATGCGATCAGCGACGCTGGGTTCGATCACCACCGCGCGCCCATGGCCTTGAGGGCACGGTTCGCAAACAGGCGTGTTATGAGGCAGCCCCTATAGGTGTCAGTGCCACCAAACCTCGCAGACCGGCGCGATGCTCCCGCAATGACGTGGGGGTTGGCGGAAATGATTTCGCGGTAGAGGGTGTGGTGCGAGTACATGTGGGGTCTCCGGTAAACATGGCGTTCGGCAAGCGGATTCCGGCGCCTCGCACCGCCTTTGACGAGCGAGTTGGATCGCGATACCGAGCGTTCGGCGGCGACGTTGCGGACGTGTCTGCTAGGTCAGCGCGTTTTCAGGCCGTCAGTCAGTGTGGCGAGCGGGATCATGGACGTGATCTCCCCACGGCGACGCCAGAATGCGTCGGAACGTTGTCGTTCGGGACATGCGATGCCCGCATCGGCGTGCGACAGTGCAAGCGGCAAGCCGCCAACGATCACGCCGATATGTTGACGAGCACCGAGGATTTGCGTGCGGAGATGCAGCCGGAGGCTTGCGTGAATGCGTTCAACATTTGAGCCTCCTCTGGTTGGGATCATCTGCGAAGACGATCAGGCTGCGGGCTTTCGCTAATGCGAAAGGACGTGCTGCATACAGTTGCAACGCGTCGTCCACAAGATCCGACTTCATCTCGATGGCTCCACTTTTGGCGTTGCCTTAATGGCGTATTGAACGTTGAGCGTCAAAAATCGAGAAAAGTGTAACTGGATCGTGAAGCAGCCGCGGCGGCTCGAATCGATCGTCGCCGGATAGGAGCGACTTCATCCAGGTGGGATCGATCTTGCGGCCATTTTTAAGATGATGCCGAGAAATGCTCCCGATCGATACCGGTCTGAGCGACGAATTCACGCGCCAAGAGATGAAGCACTCGACGGTTCTGCTCGGGCCAGCGCTCGGGCGCCCTTCATACGTCGCCGAGGAGACTCTCAATCGCTGACGAGCGCCGGATCATTCTTGAGGCGTTCAATCGGTTGGTCCGGATCAGTGGAGGTCATGCAGGTCAAAGTCTGCCCCAATCCGAGGGATGCCTCAACTGCAGCGGCGACAAGCGTTGCCTGATATAAATCGGAATCGATTGATCCGCTGCCGTCGTCCGCATATTCGCCCAACACGACCGGTTCGGCCGCCAGTTCGGCGAGTAGGGTCGTGACCTTCGCGATGTATCTAGCCTTTATCTTGTCAAACCCTGGAGTGCGATGGAAGCTGGTTTCCCCGGCGCGCCCTGCCATTGTCTCCCGTGAGACCTTTTATTGCTCGGGTAGGAGTGAGGTTACGAGATCCCTATTGCGGTCCTCACAATTTGAAGAAACATCATTTGAATCCTCTCCTCGTACGAGGCGGGTGATATCGGAGGACGTAAGTTGGCTGTGCTGGGCGAGGGCGTCAGCGATCAAGACCAGCTTGCCGCGATGTTGGCCTATCAGCACACGAGCGCGTTGCGCGCAGGCTTTGAGCTTCGCATGGACCTGTCGACGCAGGCGGGAATCGCTGCGAACTAATGCTAGAATTTCGACGGGATCGTTGGGAACGAGGTACACGAGGCTGTTGCCGAGGCCGAACGATGATTCCAGGCCCGCTGCGAGGACGGTCGCGAGATGAAGATCTGAGTTTTCCGCGCCGCCGCTGCCACCAGCATGGCCACCCAGGACAACATCTTCGGCCGCAAGTCCAGCCAGCAAGGTCGTCATTTCGGCGAGATGGCCGGTGATCGAGCGGTCGAAGCCTGGAATTCGATAAAATTCCGTCTGGCCGGCGTCGCTTTGTGAATGGACGGTTTCCCGCAGGACCCGGGCAGCGGTCGGAATGCTGCCGGATTCCGCGCTCAAAAGGTGGCCAACCAGAACGTGCCCGGCTTCGTGAACGCAAGCCCGCTGGAATGCGGCCTCGGACAGCCGGATACGCGGGAAACCCCGTTCCAAGTCCTCGAGCAGCATCGGCTGTCCGGAACGTCGGGCGCGTCGGCGTGCGTCACGGACAACCCTCTCGATCAAGGCGCCCGTCGCGCCCTCGAGGCGGCGGGCAATGTCGGTCAGATCGAACCCGGCAAGGTGGTCACCGAGGTGATATCGCAGGATCTTCGAGCGTGCGGCCAGATCAGGCGGGGCGATTGAGAAATGCCTGTCGAGACGTCCAGGTCGGAGGAGGGCGGGGTCGACCTTTTCGGGGTAGTTTGTCGCGGCGACGACGACAACGCCTTCTCGGCCTTCCAGGCCGTCAAGGCACTCCAGCAGCGCGTCTACCACCTCCCTGCAGTACTGCTCGTTTGCCCCCTGAAAATTTTCCCGATTTCCGACAGCGTCGATTTCATCGATGAACAGGATGCAAGGGGCGGACTTGATGGATTCGTCGAAAGCGCGGCGCATGGCTTTCAGGAGCTCGCCGAGATGTCCCTTCGCTTGCCACCTGGCGAGCGAGTGTACGTGCACCGGAACGCCGCAAGTGTTCCCCAAAGCTCTTGCGAACAGCGTCTTGCCGGTCCCTGATGGCCCGCTAACCAGAGCCCCGCGGTCAACGTCGGCCCACGACAGCCGCTGGTCGCGATACTCCTGAAGATCCCTTGCCAGCGACATCCCCCAATCTGCGACATCTCCCAATCCGGTCAATTCCTGGAGGCGAGGGTGTGGCGTCAGGTCGGCCTTCCGAGCCTCCGGGGAAACGGAACGATACCGCTCGATAAGGTCGATCGCCTGGCGCAGTGTGCGGCCGCTGCTGAGGTAGACGTTCAAGACTTCGATGGGAACATCGGCCGCCGCAGAAAGAGTTTGAGGAGGAGGGACGTCGCGAAAGATTGCCCTGAAGGCCGCTGCCAACACGCGTTCATCAGTTCGGTCGAGTGCTACGATTTGGTCTGCGATCCGTTGAAACGCAACTGGCACGTCCTCTTTGTCTGAGGCGAATCCGAGCACGATGCTGTGGTTCGACAACAAGCGGAGCGAATCGCGATCAGCCGGAGATTTCCCTGCATCCTCCCTGTGCCAGAACAAGGCGTGGTAGGTCGTTTCATGGTCGACCACCGCCCCCAGAAGTGCCAAAGCTTCCCGGGCGTACACTTCGAGAAGTTCCGGTTGCGCACCGGTAAAGGCGACGAAAGCAGGTTTTCCACGCAGGACATGGTGAAGGCCACTCCGGCGGAGCGCGCGAACGATCGAGATTCGGATGATGAGGTTTGCGGCATGGCGAGGAGGCGTGCCATGTTGTACATATTCGCGAATGTGCGTTCGGTTTCGCATGACGGATCCACTGCGGTGCTGAAGCGATGTGGAAGCAACTATTCAGTGATTAACGCTGCCTTCGAGGGCTGGGCGACCAAGCGCGTAGATGCGAGACAGCGTTCGCGCATAGCCGAGGGCCGGAGCCAGTAACCATAAGCCGCTTGTCATTCCGCGATGGCCATCCTGCACATGCGGGTGTCCGCCCATCGTGCCGACGATGCAGAGCTCGGGGCGGAAGGCTATTTGCCACTGGTCGAGCACCGGGGCATTGGCGATCGTCTGCCGATCGGGATGTTGTCCGACCCGTGCGCGGTTCAGATCGGTCAGGAGCCGCTGCAGCCGTTCGATCTCCAAGGAGATCTCCGGAATGGGGGTGTTATCATTGACAATGAACATGACATGGCTCGTGTTCTCGGCACTTGCTCAGATGCCGATGGATGGAAGAACTGGAGCGAAGAAGTCGCTGCTAGTCTTGTAAGTGCGAGGCAATGAGCGCCTCGCGCTTTTGTCGACGAGACGGCGAGACAGTTGTTTTCGGGACGGACGTGCCTATCCCTGATGTCATCCGCTTGCCAGATGTAGACGGTCGATCGCGGACGAGCCGACTACTTTTCGGATTGCTCAGTACCAATTCCGAGGTGTGGATGTCTCGGAGCGTCCAGGGGTGGACGCTGATATACAGTGCCGATCAGGTAAGCCGCGGGGCAGTGTCGTGTCCATTGAGCTCTCCCGAAGGCCGCGCAATAAGGCTGTTGCAGTGGATGTCGCTTGCATCACCGTCTTGCGTTAAGCCAGAGTTCAACGAGGCGATGGCATTTTGGATCAATCTTGGACCGGCGGCGCAATGCAGATGAGAGCATGACCGGCGAGGTGATATCACCCTCGATTGCGCAAGCCAGCACAGCGGAAAGAGCAACGTCGACTTCGATAGCGCTGATCACATGCTTGTTGAGTTGCCGGATGGAGACCGCAATGCTGGCGGCCGCGTAGCCTCGGATAGCAGCCGACCATTCCTTGTCGGAGATCGTTTGGATCCGGATCAACGTTCTTCTTAGGTGCCGGAGGTCGCCACATGAGTACGAACCGGGCTCGCGAGTTCGCCACCACTTCGTGGGTGAGCCGAAGGACTCGGTCGGCAGCGGAAGGATTACTAGCGTCTGCTGTTGTTGCGCTGTATGCTGGCGGATGTTTTCCGAAGAGGCGATTTTGTGAGCGATTGCCGACATGTGTTGTTTCCCCCGAGAGCATGTACGAGACGAACGACATCAAGCCAAAGCACGGCGGAGCAGGAGTCGATGTGCGAATCCTACTGTCAGATCTGTTGCGACGACGCGCGGAGAATGAACTAAATCCTTTGCAAGGATTGCAAGCTAAGCTTCGACACGACTCGCCTTGTAGGCGAGCGCCGTATCGGCTGAATTCGAGAACAACTTAACGGTTAATATACCACACATCAGCGAAATCCGGTAGATCGGGTTGGGGTTATGGTTAACGCGGACGTTCGGAAGATCTCACCGGCGCAACTGCGAGCGGCGCGGGCATGGCTCAGATGGAGCCAAGACGACTTATCTGCGCGAGCTGGGGTCTCGAAGAGTTCAATTGCGGATTATGAGACAGGGAAGTCCCTGCCATACTCAGGGACGCTGGCTAGTCTGCAGCGAACGATCGAGGCAGAAGGCATCGAATTTCTGTTCGACGGACTTGTCCCGAAGGGGATAACGATTCCTTGATCGCTTTCGCGCCAGGTCCTTGATCGCCCCGCGCAGTGCAGGCCACACGCCAGCCGAGGCAATGCTTGGCTGTTCCCGCCGAACTACCTGTACGACAGGCGGCCATTACCGGGAGCTTACGTCGCTCGCTGCGTAAGAAAGCTGTACTTGGGTGAACTAGCAACTGTCCGCCAGCAGCACTAGCCGCCGGCGGATTTTCATATCAGAATTAGCTGTGCATACCCTCAATCCGATCCGAGTGATCTCTTAGTCCAACCTCAATCGAGACCAGTCATGGAAAGCAAGGCACGATCAGCAGAAGACCAATCTTGCCAATCTTTGCGAGTGATCGCGCCGGATGCGATATTGTCGATGCTCAATTGTGCAGAGACACGCAGCATCTCGCTGCTGAAGCGATTTCTGAGCAAGTTCAAGTCAAACATCGAGAACGAAAACGACGATAAAACGCGCTCGCTATTTGCGCGACTTCAAAAGTTCGCTGCTTGGGGTGAGGATGTCGAGAATAGTTACGGGAAGGGCGCTCTTTTGGAGCTCTCCCATCCCGACATCCAGTACTCCCTTCAACTTGGAATTATCACGCAACGTGAAGTGAGTGCCCCTTGCAACGCGTCATAGCCATCGTTCGCGTGGCAACCGCAAGGTTCTTCCGCATGAGTATGAATATCGATTGCCCGGATTTTGGTGAGATCGATCATGCCTTAGACTCCTTGGATTTGGCTTCGCGGCGCGAATTCGAGAAGCTTGCGTACCAGTCGATCGCTTCAGGGTTTCGCATCGAGCCGAGGTTGACGGAGGCTTCGACCGACTGCCCCATCAGCAGCTTGCGAACGGGGATTTCCATTTTCTTTCCGGTAAGTGTGTAAGGGATGTCAGGCGCCTCGATCACCACGTCCGGTACATGACGAGGGCTTCGCTCCTCCCTCAGTCGGGCCTTGATCCGTGCGATCAGCTTTTCGTCGAGCCCCTGGCGCTCAACAAGGCGGACGAAAAGGGGCATGAAGTAGCCGCCATTTTCTTCTTCGATGCAGACCACGAGGCTATCGGCAACCCCTTCAATCTGTTCAAGCGTGCGATAGATCTCGGCCGATCCGATCCGAACGCCGAATCGATTGAGGGTCGCATCCGACCGGCCATGCACGATGCAGCTACCCCTCTCGGTGATCGTGATGCGGTCGCCATGACACCAGACGCCCGGATAGACGTCGAAATAGGAGGCGCGATATCGCTCAGAATCCACATCACCCCACAGGAAAAGGGGCATGGAGGGCATCGGTTTCCTGATAACGAGTTCGCCTGGGGTCCCTATCAAAGGCTCCCCATTCTCACCGTAAGCGTGCAGATCGACGCCGAGTGCGCGCGCCTGGATTTCACCTGCATAGACTGGCAGTGACGGCACGCCGGCAACGAGCCCTGAGCAGAACTCCGTGCCCCCGGACTGAGAGGTCACCCACAGATTCGGTTTGACGTGCTCATAGAGCCAGGCAAACGTTTCAGGCGTCGCGGGAGATCCGACAAGGAAGATGTTCTCCAAGGGGCTAAAGTCGCCCTTGTCTTTGGGAACGATGTGCTGGGCTGCCATGAGCTGCACGGACGTCGGGCTGGTTCCCAGCGACTGCGCGCCCGTTTCTGCTGCGAGCCCCAACAGCATCCCGGCGTCGGGGAAGGTCGGATGGCCGTCATAGAGCACGGCAGCACCGTTCATGAGAGGTGCCCACATCAACGTGTTCCACATCATCCAGCCAGTGGTGGTGTAGAAGCACATCACGCTTCCGGGTTTCAGGTTGAGATGAAAGGCCGCAGACTTATAGTGCTCTAGAAGAATGCCGAGATGTCCATGCACGATGGGTTTCGGAAGGCCGGTCGTGCCCGAAGAGAAAAGTATCCACAACGGATGATCGCCAGGGACGTATTGGTACTCGAACTCTCCCGAGGCAACGGGCTCGCCGGCGAAGAGGGATGGCCAGCGGACGAGGCGCCGTCCACAGTTCGGCAGCTCTTCCTTCCTGGTGAGGTAGTCAAGCCAAACGACGGTCTCAACACTTTCGAGCGAGGCGACGATCGCGCGAATTTGCTCTGTCCGGTCGAAATCCTTCCCGCCGTAACGATAGCCATCCGCGACGAAAAGGACCTTAGGGCGGGTCTGAGTGAATCGATCGATCACCGTGCTTGCGCCAAATTCCGGCGCGGCGGTCGACCAAATGCCTCCGACCGCGGCCGTAGCCAGCATGGCGAGCACGGTCTCGGCGATGTTCGGCATGTAGGCAGCCACCCGATCGCCCGGACGAACGCCCAAACGGCGCAGCTCGGTCGCGAGTTTCTGCACATCGCGCACAACTTCCGCCCAGCTCAAGGTCTGGAGGGGACGCAGCTCGGACTTGTGAAACAGAAAGGGACGGTCGGGGTCGCCGTCATTCGCGTGGCGTAGGACATGCTCCGTAAAATTTACGAGGGCGCCAGGGAACCATTCGGCTCCCGGCATCGTGCGCTTGACCAGCGAAGCCCCGGGGGGCGTGATCGAGTGGATTCTAAAATAGTCCCATATCGCCTGCCAGAAATCCTCGACTTCGGTGGCCGACCACTGCCAGAGCTCATTGTAAGCGCCGAAATGAAGGCCGCGCTCCGCTTTGAGCCAATCCACGAATTTTGAGATGTTTGAACTGGCGACATACTCGTCGGTGCCCTCCCAAAGCAATTCTCCCTGTTGAGTCATATCGCCTCGTCCTCCCACATTAAGTTACTGCTCGTAGCGATGGGGCATCGGCCGGTCGCTCCGGAACCCAGAATCATTTGATCTTCCAGCGGTCCTCACCTAGACAGCGTACAATAAGTCCTGTACGATGTCCAAGAATTTTATCAGGACGATATCATTGAGAGGCACGATGGGACAGAGCGCACTGCAACAACCGGCGAGCGACGCGCTTGCGCTGGCATTGGCCGAGGCTACGGACACATTCGCGCAACGCAATTCAGCGAGCGCCGAGCAATTCGAGCGAGCCAGTCTCTCCATGCCCGGCGGCAACACGCGTACGGTGCTTTTTTACAAGCCGTTCCCCGTCACCATGGTGCGCGGAGAAGGATGCACTCTGTGGGACATGGACGGCCATCGCTACGATGACTTTCTCGGCGAGTACACCGCCGGCCTCTATGGGCATTCGGATGAATGCATCCTGCAGGCGATCAAGAAAGCGATGGATGACGGGCTAAGCCTTTCGGGACACAACAGACTCGAATCCGAGCTCGCAGCGGAAATCTGCAATCGCATTCCGTCGATCGATCTCGTGCGATTCACGAATTCAGGAACAGAAGCCAATCTGATGGCCATCGCGCTGGCGAAAGTCGCGACCGGACGCTCCAAAATTCTTGTTTTCGACGGCGCGTATCACGGAAGCGCAATTAGCTTTTTTGGCGGCGTCTCGTCACCGATCAACGTGCCACACGACTTTATCATATGCCCTTATAACGATCCCGAAGCCGCGACGGCTCTGGTCAGGAAGCATGGACCAGATCTGGCCGCCGTGCTTGTCGAACCGATGCTTGGCGCCGGCGGTTGTATCCCGGGCGACGTGGAGTTTCTCGGCGCATTGCGCCACGCGACTGATGCAGTCGGCGCGCTTCTTATTTTTGATGAGGTGATGACTTCCCGGCTCGCATTCGGAGGTCGCCAGTCGCAATTGAAGATTCTTCCAGATATTACTGTGATCGGCAAATACTTTGGCGGTGGACTCTCGTTCGGCGCCTATGGTGGTCGTGCTGATCTCCTTGAACGGTTTGATCCGCGGCGACCGAGCAGCCTTTCGCATCCGGGGACCTTCAACAATAACACTCTGACCATGGCGGCGGGGCTGGCCGGCCTGCGAGAAAGACTCGATCGGGAGGCGGTGTCGCGATTCAATGATCGGGGAAGCGGCCTCCGGGACGACCTGAACGCGATCCTTCGAAAAGCGGAGTTTCCGATGAGCCTCACGGGGCTTGGATCCGTCATGAATGTTCATGGCACCAAGGCGGAAATCCGTAACGCTGGGGACCTCAGGGGGCAGAATGAGAGGCTTAAGGAGTTGTTCTTCTTCGACATGCTCGAGGAAGGCATCTACCTGGCTCGTCGTGGCCTGATTGCGCTGTCCTTGCCCATCGGTGACGCGGAGACCGAACGATTGAAGAGCGCAGTCACGCGCTTCGTCGAACGCCGCCGGCCGCTATTGGCTCAACTCAACAGCTGACGAGTATTTCTAAGATGATCGATAGTTTCCCGCCAGTTGGCGGACCAATCCAGCTCTTTTACACCCCGATCGGCGCGAAACGACTTCCAACCATCTCGCGCGCCGAAGGCATCTACATGTGGGATACTGCCGGGAAGCGTTACGTTGATGCCTCCTCCGGGCCGATTTGCTGCAATCTCGGGCACGGCAACCGCCGTGTGATAGAGGCGGGCGTCTCGCAGATGTCGAAGGTGTCCTTCGCGAGCAGGAATCTCTTCGAAAACGAACCGAACATCCAACTGGCTGAATTGCTGGCGACGCTGTCCGGACCGGGTTTCGAGCGAGCGTTTATCGTTTCCGGCGGTTCCGAAGCCACGGAGGCGGCGCTCAAGTTCGCTCGGCAATACGCTGTCGTCACGGGCCGGGACACGAAATGGAAAGCGCTCGCCAGAATGCCGAGCTACCACGGCGCTTCATTGGGAGCCGTGTCGGTAACGGGCGATCCTGAAAGCGAATACCTCTATGGCGAGGTCACTCGCATCATGCCGAAGGTGCCAGCGCCCTTCACCTATCGGCTTGCCGAAGGTCAAGACGCAAAGGGTGCGGCCGAGGCGGCAGCCAGAGCACTGGAAGAGGCCATTCTTGCGGAAGGACCCGAGACCGTGCTCGCCTTTATCATGGAGCCAGTCGGGGGGCTCGCGACAGGCGCGCTCGTAGCACACGACGTCTACTACAGCCTTGTTCGCGACATCTGCACGCGCCATGGCGTCCTGCTCATTTACGACGAGGTGATGAGCGGCGCCGGGCGCACGGGCAAGTTCCTCTCAGCGGAGCATTGGCCGCTCGCTAAGCCCGACATGTGCACCCTCGCCAAGGGCGTTTCTGCGGGCTACACGCCCCTCGGCGTTGTCATGGTCAGCGCTGAAATGACGGACATCCTGCGCAACGCGGGGGGGTTCGTCCACGGCCACACCTATTCCGCCAATCCGCTGTCCTGCGCCATCGCTCATGCCGCGCTCACCGAACTCGTCGAGCGGGACCTGATGAGCAATGCGGCCGAAATGGGCGAGCTTCTGAAAGCGGAGCTGATTGCGCTGATGGATCGCTGCGATTTCATTGGCGACGTGCGCGGCAAGGGTCTGCTTACCGCGATCGAGGTTGTGTCAAACAAAGAGCGGAAATCGGTTTTCGCATCTGGAGAACCATCGGTCGGCCGCCTGGTTCAGCTCGGGATCGAGCGAGGCCTTCTGCTTTACACGCGCCGTACCGCATATGGTCGCTACGGCGAGTGGCTGATGATCGCCCCGCCTCTGATCGTCACGAGAGAACAAGTGCACGAGATCGTCGGCCTACTCGAGGCGACATTTGCCGCGTTCAAGGCCGAAAAAGCTGGAAGACCATGATCGCGTCCGTTGTCCCCGTTCACAGGAAACCGCGGCAGTTGTCCCTCGGCATGATCGGCGTAGGCGCTTTTGGCGCCTTCGCCGTCAAGCATCTCGCGCCATATTTTCGTGTCGTCGGCTTCGATCCGGTTGCTGATCTCAGACCGCTCGCGGCAAAATACGGACTCCATTCGGCGACGTTGCGGGACGCGGCGAGTTGCGACATCGTCGTGTTGTCGATGCCCGTCCAGATGCTTGAGAAGGTCGTCCGCGATATCGCGCCGCACTTGCGAAAGGGAAGTATCGTCCTTGACGTCTGCTCAGTCAAAACAGAGCCGGCCGCAATTCTGGCGGAGCTGCCGAGCCATGTGCAGGTTATTGGCACCCATCCCCTTTTCGGCCCTCAGAGCGGGAAGGCAGGAATAGACGGTCTGCCGCTCGCCATCGTCCCGATACGTGGGACGGCCTGGCGAATGGTGGCTGCCTTTCTTCGCAGTCGGCTGAAGCTCAAGGTCGCGGTGACGACGGCGGAAGATCACGACCGCCAGATGGCCTATGTACAGGGCCTGACGCATTTGATTTCCCGCATTCTTCTGTCGATGCCTTCCCCCACCCTGTCATTGACCACCACCGCCTTTGACCATTTGAAGGCCATGGTCGACTTGCTTCGCCGCGATTCGGACGATCTTTTCCACGCAATCTGCGCGGAGAACCCATTCGTGCATGACGTCATTCGGGATTTTCTTGATGGCACCAGTACGGTTGGGGCGCAATTTTATGCCGACGACAAGCCACCAGCCTCTCCAATGGAAACCGGTCTCAGGATGATCTCTGTGGCTGCCTGTCCATAACTGCCTCCAGGCCTGCGATGAAGGCATCAACAAACAGCTCGAAGCTGTCGTCCATTGGGGCCTCAGCGCCATTTTGCCATCGCAAAATGAAGCTCTTGTTGGCCAGGCCTTCAATATTGCGCGCGAGGATTGGATGGTGGTCAGCTTCCACGGAAGCAACGACGCTACGCATCCCGATCGCCCACTCGGCGGCTTCCTCCTTCGGCACCATTGCGAATTCTTGGGTTGTGAAGCCCACCATGGCCGCGATCACGGCGTTGTAAGCCGCGCGCAACCGCTCGGGAGGGCACCCAGCCTGGGTCAGGACAGTCAGGATGCGCTCGATCATGTCGAGGTCCACACTGGCGTTGGATACGAGCTGGACACCAATGAGCGGCGCAACGTTCGGATGTTGGCGGATGGCCTCACGATAGTTCCAAAACAAGGACTTCAGCCACGTCTTCCAATCCAGCGGAAGAGCGGGTGCGATGCCGCGCAACACTTCCGAAATGACTTCGGCAATGACTGCGTTACGGCTTGGGATATGCCAGTAGATCGCCGTGGGATAGACGCCCAGTTCCTTCGCCAAATTGCGCATGCTGAAGCTTTCGAGCTCCGTGGCGTCGATGAGCTTGATAGCGGCCGCGACGATTGCCTCCCTGGTGAGACCCGGCTGATCGGGCTGAGGTTTCGACTTTCGCGGCGCTCGCCTCTGTCGACCTACAACGGCCTGGTTCATTTCAATTCTCCATACATTCCGCAATTGTTCGGCCGGCCAAGCCAACTGCTGACCAGAGGCTCCCTTCGGATTGTACACTGTCCATCGTACAATTGGAAATCATTGCGACCAGCCTTTCCACGAAATTTGTCTGAAATATCTGTCATGTGTGCCCGGGCCGCGGCTGGAGGAAGGGGGGCCTTGCAAATCCCACACCCTTGTTGTACTGTGTACAAGTACACTGTACAACAAGGGGAAGCCGGAATGAAAAGCATTCTATGTGTGCATTGCGATGTCGACTGTCCTGTTCGCTTTGGCAGGGCTCAACCAGCCCATTTGCGCCGACCACTCTCAACCTGACGGCCGACCCTCAGTTCGCCATCGAAGAGGGAGAAATCAACAATGGCTGACCAAGGACTCATGTCGCGCAAGCCAGTGGCGGACATCATTGCCGAAGGGGAAAAGCACGCCCTGTCCAAGACGCTCGGCGTCTGGAGCATCACGGCCTTGGGTATCGGTTGCATCATCGGCGCCGGTATCTTCATTCTCACGGGAACGGCTGCTGCAAATTATGCCGGTCCCAGCATCATGCTATCCTTCGTGGTCGGTGGCATCGCGTGCGCCTTCGTTGGCCTATGTTATGCCGAACTCTCTTCCCTCCTACCCGTTTCGGGTTTAACGTACACCTACACCTACACCTACACCTACACCTACGCCACACTTGGCGAATTGTTCGCCTGGATCATCGGCTGGGATCTCGTGCTCGAATATGCCATGGGCGCCGCTACCGTGGCGGTCGGGTGGTCGAGTTATGTCGTCAGCCTACTGCACAATTTTGGCATCGACATCCCACCCGCCCTTGCAGCCGCGCCCTACACCCAGACAAAGTTGCCCGATGGCACTACAGTGGCGGGTATCGTTAACCTCCCTGCTGCTTTCATTGTTCTGCTGCTCACCTTCGTGCTGATCGGAGGCACAAAGGAATCGGCGCGGCTTAACAACATCATGGTCGCGGTGAAGCTTACCGTGGTGCTAGCATTCATTGCCATAGGCTCCGGTTTCGTGAATCCGGCCAACTGGCATCCCTTCATTCCAGACAATACCGGGGAATTCGGCCATTTCGGCTGGTCCGGCATTATGCGCGGCGCCTCCGTCGTGTTCTTCGCCTTCATCGGATTCGACGCCGTCTCCACCGCGGCTCAGGAGGCGAGAGACCCGCAGCGCGACATGCCGGTCGGTATCCTCGGCTCGCTGCTGATCTGCACCATCCTCTATATCCTAGTCTCGGCCGTGCTCACTGGCTTGGTGCACTATACCGACCTCGTCGGCGTCTCCGATCCAATCGCCAAAGCCGTCGATATAATCGGCATGCCCTTGATCTCAATACTGATCAAAATTGGGGCCCTGGCCGGCATCACCACAGTGATCCTGGTTGTGCTCTACGGCCAGAGCCGCATCTTCTTCCAGATCGCGAAGGACGGCCTACTGCCGCCGCTCTTCGCCCGCGTACATCCGACTCTTGGCACTCCGCATCTCAGCATTGCGATAATTGGCGTCGTCGTGGCCGTGGTCGCCGCTCTCACCCCGATAGACATCCTCGGTGAGATGGTGAGCATCGGCACGCTATTCGCGTTCATCCTGGTCTGCGGTGCCGTTGTCTATTTGCGTCGCACGGATCCTCATGTGCCGCGCCCATTCCGGACGCCGGCAGTGCCGGTTGTCCCGGTCGGGGGAATGCTGTGCTGCCTTGGCCTGATGGTCTTCCTGCCCTGGGAAACCTGGCTGCGCCTCTTCGTCTGGCTGGCGATCGGACTCGCGGTCTATTTTGTCTATGGCCGGAGCCATTCGGTGCTGAGGAACGGCCCAGGTAAATAGACAGCTTGGAAGTTGCACTATGCGATCTCGCCGGGCCAGCCTCGTCCGGGCCGGCGATTTTGCTTTCGGTCTTCATGCCACCCTTGACGACGGCGAAGGACTACGACCGTCACGTGGCAAAATGTGCCGGGCCTGACGCACTAGATTTCCCGCTCTGGTCGAGTTGTTTCGCCGCGGGGCTGTCCGATGGCAACCAATCTCAGGACGATGTCTGACGCGGCCTGTCTATAACTGTCTCGAGGCCTGTGATGAAGGCATCGATAAACAGCTCGAAGCTATCGTCCATCGGTGTCTCAGCGCCATTTTGCCATCGCAGAATGAAGCTCTTGTTGGCGAGGCCGTCAATATTACGCGCGAGGATTGGATGGTGGTCAGCTTCCACCGAAGCAACGACACTATGCATTCCGATTGCCCACTCGGCGGCTTTCTCCTTCGGCACCATTGCGAATTCCTGGGTTGTGAAGCCCACCATGGCCGCGACAACGGCGTTGTAAGCCGCGCGCAACCGTTCGGGCGGACAACCCGCTTGGGTCAACACAGTCAGGATCCGACGCATCCCAATTGCCCACTCGGCGGCTTCCTCCTTCGGCGCCACTGTAAATTCCTGGGTTGTCAAACCCACGGCGGTCACGATGACGGCGTTGCACGCCGAGCGCAATTGCTCGGGCGGGCATCCTGCCTGGGTCAGGACAGCGAGGATCCGCTCGATCATATCCAGGTCAACACTCGCATTGGAGATAAGTTGGACACCAATAAGCGGTGCGACGTTTGGATGCTGACGGATGGCCTCACGAAAGTTCCGAAACAGGCACTTCAGCCACGTCTTCCAATCCAGCGGAAGCGCGGGCGCGATGTCTCGCAACACTTCTGAGATCACTTCGGCGATGACTGCACTGCGGCTTGGAATATGCCAGTAGATCGCGGTCGGATAAACTCCCAGTTCCTTCGCCAAATTGCGCATGCTGAAGCTTTCGAGCTCCGTGGCGTCGATGAGCCTGATGGCGGCCGCGACGATTGCCTCCCTGGTGAGGCCCGGCTGATCCGGCTGAGGTGTTGACTTTCGCGGAGCTCGCCTCTGTCGACCCACCACTGCGTGGCTCATTTTCAGATCTCCATTTCTGGTCGTCCGTGCCTCGCAGGGCAGAATCGGTTGGTGATTCGGGCCGACTCCCAAACTACGACCGAAACGAATGACCTTGTTTGAATGCCGTACGGGAAAACCACCCTCGGCGTATCTCAAGAAACACAGGTGGCACAAGGTTCATTGTACAGTGTTATTGCTTCCTCCGTGGTACCCCTGCCCAAGGTTTGAGCAGCCCTGCGCTCCAACGTTGAAGCCCCTCCGACGACCCACGCTGACCCAGTTCCGACGTTGGAAGACATCTACGGATGACACCCTCGAACGGCTGTTGTCGGCCAGAGCTGCAGCGCCGGATGGAGCTTGCCACATGGGCTGATTAATGTACAGTGTTCTTGTACGCTGCATAATAAACGCAGAAAGCCATGACGGCGACCCAGCGGAGGTTCAATGACGGCAATTCAGCCTGAAACTTTGGAGCCACCGGCTCCACGAAGTGATTTGCTCGACCTTGTCGATCAATTGGCGCTGGCTGTTGAGAGCAAGGTCATCGAGTGGCGGCGCGAAATACATGCGCGCCCTGAACTTGCCTGCAAGGAGTTCCGGACAAGTTCATTAGTGGCCGCGCATCTTCGAGCGCTTCGCTTTGATGAGGTGCGTACTGGGCTCGGCGGAGGCACGGGCGTGATCGGCGTGCTCCGAGGTTCAATGGACGGTCCCGTCATCGCTCTGCGCGCCGATATGGACGCGCTTCCTGTGCGCGAGGAGACCGGGCTGCCGTTTGCATCGAAAGTAACCGCTGACTGGGGAGGCGTCGAGGTCCCTGTCATGCACGCGTGCGGGCACGATGCGCATACGGCAGTTCTGATGGGTGCGGCCGAAGTCCTGGCGGCTCTACGAGACGATCTCCCAGGCACGGTCCTGTTTGTGTTTCAGCCCGCCGAAGAAGGGCCCCCACCCGGTTGGGTGGGTTTACATGGGGCCAAGCTCCTGTTGGCCGAAGGGGCTTTGAGTAGTCCAAAACCGGAGGCGATGTACGGCATCCATGTCGTCGGAGGAAAACCGCCAGGCACCGCCGGTCACATCCACTACCATGTAGGCTGCGGTGGCTACGCCATGCGGCAGTTCAAAATTGTTGTTGAGGGTAAGGGAGGGCATGCGTCGATGCCCTGGCGCACGATCGATCCGCTCGTGGTCGGGGCGCAAATCTTGCTGGGACTTCAGACGATCATCAGCCGGAACACAGACGTCTACCGCAACCAGGCAACCCTTTCGATCGGGAGCTTTCGCGGTGGCGAAAAGTTCAACGTCATCCCCGATGTCGCTGTCATGGAAGGAGCGCTGCGTGTGACGGACGCAGCCAGTATGCCTGAAATGGAACGCCGGCTGAGTTCGCTGGTGGAAGGCATGGCGAGCGCAGTAGGGGCGCTGGGGCGGGTAGAGTGGGGTCACTATGATCCACAACTGACAAATGACATCGAGCTCTGCGCTATTGCCGCCAGCAGCCTCGAGCGCGCCGCCGGACCTGATGGCGTGGTTGCCGTCGCGCCGCCATTCGCCCTCGACGATTTCGCACAATTCTCTCAACACATACCATCGCTGTTCTTCACAGTGGATGTGCCTCCCTGCAAAAATACGGGGAACCGGCCTATCAGTGGGCTACTCCTTCGGCGTGGCGATATTCGGGGGCTTTGCTCCTTTCATCATTGCCTGGCTCCTGAGTGCGACCGGGTCATTGTTGGCGCCTGGCTTCTACGTCGCCGCGGCAGCATTGATCAGCTTGATCGCGCTTCATTATTGCAAGCGATATCTGTCTTAACGGCCCGGAGGCAGCGTAGTCGCGAATGCGCTTGCGCTGCGTCCCGCGATTTCAATGTGCAGCGGATACAACACCATGGAAATTTCGAAAGCCTGTGACCTCGCAAGTGAAGGGAAACCGCGAGCTCGCGAACTGGGCGTTCCCTTCGACGGCACTCCGGGACCGAACAACACGATAACAGACGTTGCTGGGATCGAAGTTGGCATGACTACCCTTATCCAGGGTGACGGCCTCCTGGTGCGAGGGCGAGGTCCGGTACGTACCGGCGTCACGATCATCTTTCCGCTGGGCAAGCACGGCAAAGATGCGGTCGCGGCCGGCCGTGCCGTTATCAATGGCACCGGAGAATTTACCGGTTTGCATGTGGTGGACGAAGTCGGCCTGCTCTTTGGCCCGATCGCATTGACCGGAACCGGCAACCTGAGTGTCGTTCACCAGGGCCTTATTGATTGGTCGTCCCGGCCGGGATTTCTCGCCGACGATCACCTGATCACAAGGCTGCTTCCAGTTGTGGGAGAAACCCTCGATAGCAGGCTCAACGACGTCCACGGCCGGTCGCTGAAGCTCGAGCATGTCTTCGCAGCCATGGACAACGCGGGTGGCGGTCCAGTGCCGGAGGGAAATGTCGGCGGCGGCACGGGTATGACGGCCTATCAGTTTAAGGGGGGGACCGGGACCTCCTCGCGGGTGGTTGCCGTAAAGCGACAACGCTATACAGTTGGCGTTCTCGTGCAGGCAAACCATGGCCGCCGATCTGATCTGCGGATCGCTGGAATGCCGATAGGCCACGAAATTACAGACCTGATGCCCAATATGAATCCCCTCCTGCGAGAAGGGCCTGCAGCGGACGGCGAGGTCAAGAATTCGTTGCTCATTGTCATCGCAACGGACGCGCCTTTGCAGCCCCATCAATTGCAGCGGCTTGCGCGACGAGCCGCATTGGGCGTCGGCCGCGAAGGTAGCACGGCGGCGACGAATTCCGGAGAATTCAGTCTGGCCTTTTCGACGACCAACACGACACCGCTAAAAGGAAAGCCAAACGGCAAGGTCTTCGTCAGCGACAACGAGCATCAGGTTCTCGATGCTTTGTTTAAAGGAACGGTTGAGGCGGTAGAGGAGGCCCTCGTCAATCAACTCGTCGCATCAGAGACGATGTCCGGCGCCAATGGCTCAACGATCTACGCCTTGCCACATGACCGCCTGGTCAGTTTGCTGCACAAGTACAATCGATACGCGCCCTCTGGTTTCAACAACTGAGCCGCCTATGGGATCCATCAGCTTCTGAAGGCGCCAGAAATCTGCCTCGGCCGAAGGCCCAAATCTGTCCCGCCATTCGACGCCACATGTTTGCGGCGCATGTGTTCTGTCGCGCGTCATAGCGGCGGAGGTTTTGCCTCTCTCTGTCCAGCCAAACAACTCGCAATCGCCGTGAAACCCCTCCAGCCGGCACGGGCTATTGCAAATCTCCGGTTTCTCTTGTACGCCGTTCCTGTACGGCGTTAAATACACAAGGGGAACCCGCAATGAAACGCCCTCTTATATGCCTCGCAGTATCGGCGGCCCTTTCCTTCCCGGCATTTGCGAATGACGTCAAACTCGGTGTGCTGCTCGGATTCACAGGCCCGCTTGAATCGACCGCTCCCGACATGGCGGCTGGTGCCGAGCTCGCGATCAAGGAAGTCAGCGACAGTGGTCTCTTCCTGGGCGCGAGCAAAGTCGTGGCCGTTCGCGCGGACTCGACCTGTATTGACGCTGGCGCAGCAACCGCGGCGGCGGAACGCCTTGTCTCGTCAGACAAGGTGAATGCGATCGTCGGCGCTACCTGCTCGGGAGAATCGGCGGCGGTTCTGACAAATGTTGCCATGCCGAAGGGCGTTGTCATGGTGTCACCCTCGGCAAGCTCGCCGGCTCTCTCGACGCTGAAGAGCAACGGCTTTTTCTACCGGACAGCGTCCTCGGACGCGCGCCAAGGCGAAGTTCTCGCGGCGATCATGAAGGATCGTGGGATCAAGACCGCGGCGATCACGTACACCAACAACGACTACGGAAAAGGCCTCGCCGACAGCATCAAGACCAACTTCGAGAAACTCGGTGGAAAGGTCACGATCACGGCTTCGCATGAAGACGGAAAGGCCGACTACAGTGCAGAGGTCGCGTCATTGGCTTCGGCCGGAGGGGACGTTCTCGTTGTTGCCGGCTATCTCGACCAGGGCGGCAAGGGGATCGTTCGCGCCGCCCTCGATGCTGGTGCATTCGGAAAGTTCGTGTTGCCGGACGGCATGATCGGCGACAGCCTCATCAAGGCGATCGGGCCGGAGCTGAATGGCTCGTTCGGTGACGTCCCCGGCTCCGATTCCAACGGGACGGAACTCTACAAGGCGATGGCGGCGAAGGCGGGCTTCAAGGTTGGCCCATATGCAGCCGAGTCATACGACGCTGCCGCGATCATTTTGCTGGCAATGCAGGCCGCGAAATCGAGCGACGGTAAGCTTTTCAAAGACAAGGTCATGGAGATCGCCAACGGCCCTGGAGAGAAGATCCTGCCCGGCGAGTTGGCAAAGGGCCTGAAGATTCTCTCCCAAGGCGGAAAGATCGACTACGTCGGCGCATCTAACGTGAAGCTTGTCCCACCCGGTGAAAGCGCGGGCAATTTCCGGGAAATCCTAATCAAGGATGGGGCGATCACCACGGTCGGCTACCGCTAATTCCCGCGGACGGACGCTCGGCCCTGAGGCCGGCCGTCCCCTTCACAAGAGACGTCAGTATGATCACAGTGGAGAAGCTGTTTAAGCGCTTCGGCGGTCTTGTGGCCGTAAACGATGTGTCGCTTACCATTCAATCGGGAAAGATAACGGGACTGATCGGTCCGAATGGCGCCGGAAAGTCGACGTTGTTTAATCTTATTGCTGGGCGTTACCAGCCAACATCTGGCCGCGTCCTGTTGGATGGCTTGGATATCACCGGCATGCCCCCGCATCAACTATTTGCGAGAGGGCTACTTCGTACTTTTCAAGTCGCACACGAGTTTTCGACGTTGACCGTTCGCGAGAACCTCATGGTTGTCGCTCCCGGTCATCCCGGCGAGCGCCTCGTGAACGTCTGGCTGCGGCCCGGCTTGGTTCAACAGTTCGATCATCAGGCCCGACGAAAAGCAGATGAAGTGCTGGACTTTTTGAAGTTGAGCCACGTCGCCGATCTGCCGGCCGGCAACATTTCGGGCGGGCAGAAAAAGCTTCTCGAACTTGGTCGGACTATGATGGCCGATCCGAAGATCGTTTTCCTCGACGAGGTTGGCGCGGGCGTCAACAGGACACTCCTCTATGAAATCGGCGATGCAATAATCCGGCTCAACAAAGAGCGCGGCTATACGTTCTGCCTCGTCGAACACGACATGGATTTTATCGCTCAGCTCTGTAATCCCGTCATCGTCATGGCGGAGGGATCCGTCATGGCGCAGGGGACTGTGGCGGAGATCAAGGCCAATCAAGACGTGGTCGAAGCCTATCTGGGGCACGGACCGAAACACAAAAGGGAGGTTCATTCATGACTTTCCTCTCAGGAAACAGCATGACCGGCGGCTATGGCGCTGTCGATATTCTCCGCTCCTGCTCGATCACCGCGCAAAAGGGGCAGGTGACCGTAATCGTCGGCCCGAATGGCGCTGGAAAATCAACAGCGATGAAAGCCTTGTTCGGAATGCTGCCGATCCGCTCGGGATCAGTGCGTCTCGAAGATGAGGATATTACGTCACTGTCACCTCAGCGCCGCGTTGAACGAGGGATGAGCTTTGTCCCGCAAGTCAACAATGTGTTTCCGTCCATGACGGTACAGGAAAACCTCGAGATGGGGGGTTACCTGCGCAAAGACGATATTCGGGGAACGATCGAAGAAATATTCGAGCTTTTTCCGGCACTCAAGCCCAAGCGGCGCCAGCTCGCCGGGGAGCTTTCGGGTGGTCAGCGCCAGCAGGTCGCGGTTGGTCGCGCCCTCATGACCCAACCAAAGGTACTCATGCTTGATGAACCGACCGCCGGGGTTTCGCCCATCGTGATGGACGAACTCTTCGACCGCATCATCGAGGTTGCTCGTACCGGAATCGCGATTCTGATGGTCGAACAGAATGCCAAGCCCGCACTCGAGATAGCCGACGTCGGTTATGTCCTTGTGCAGGGAGAAAACAAATTCACCGATACAGGGGCAGCGCTACTCGCCAACGACGAAGTACGCATGACGTTTCTGGGGGGCTGAGCAATGCATGATCTCGCAAATGCTTTCGTCCTTTTGCTTAACTATTTGATCGTTCCCGCGACGACGTATGGCTGCCAGCTTGCACTGGGTGCTTTGGGGGTCAGCCTGCTCTTCAGCGTTCTGCGGTTTTCCAACTTCGCCCACGGGGAACTCATGTCGTTCGGCACGATGACGACCCTTCTGGTGACTTGGTGGCTCCAGGCGAGAGGGCTCACAATACAGCCATTGGCGACGGCATTGCTCGCGTTGCCGGTCGGTATCTTCGTCACAGTCTTGGTGTCGCTCGGGACAGATCGGTGTGTGTACCGATACTACCGGGCGAAGCGCTCCGATCCGATCGTTCTGCTGATCGTTTCGATCGGCGTCATGCTGGTTATGAGCGGCATCGTCCGGTTCATCATCGGAACCGATGATCGCACCCTTGATGACGGTGTGCGCTTCGTCGTTTCTGCAAAAGGCTTCAGGGATCTGACAGGGTTGCAGGAAGGACTTGCCATCCGGGCGACACAGATCATGACAATCGTGTTAGCAGCCGCAAGCGTCGCGCTGCTCTTCTGGTTTCTTCACTATACGAAGACTGGTAAGGCAATGCGTGCCTACGCTGACAATGAAGACCTTGCGGGCCTTTCGGGCATCAGTGCGCAGCGTGTTGTGACCATCACATGGATCCTGGCTGCGACGCTGGCGACTCTTGCGGGAGTTTTGTACGGCCTGGACAAGAGCTTTCGGCCCTTTGTGTATCAACAGCTCGTCTTGCCAATCTTTGCGGCGGCGATCGTCGGGGGCTTTGGCAACCCTGTCGGTGCGATTATCGGAGGGTTCATAGTCGCATTTTCCGAAGTGGCGCTTACCTACTCGTTCAAGAGGTTCTTAGGCTACGTAGTTCCGGCAGATTGGACGTCTGACAGCCTCTATCAGTTGATTTCGACCGACTATAAGTATGCCGTTTCTTTCGTTATTCTCGTCGTAGTTCTAATCGTCCGGCCTTCCGGTTTTCTCAACAGGAGGTCAGCGTGAGCTTCTCTATCAGAAACATCGCTCTCTTCGCTGCCGTCGCCGCTATTCTTTTGATAATCGCGGCAATCCAAAGCGCTTCTGTCGCGCTGACGATCCTAAATCTTTGTCTCGTTTCCGCAGTGATGTCTCTCGGGCTCAACATGCAGTGGGGTTATGCGGGGCTTCCCAACCTTGGCGTAATGGGCTTCGCTGCGCTCGGCGGCCTAGCTGTTGTCGTGGTATCAGCCGCCGGCGTCCCTGCGGCCGTCACGGCTGGCGGGGCTGGCCTCATCGCATCATTGGTCGTCGCCGTTCTAGTCGTCGTCGCCGTGCTTGGAGCGGTTCGGCTGTCGTCGCTTTCACGGCGGATTAAATCAGCAGTGATCGTTGTTTTGATCGTGCTGGGCTACGCCCTACTCGAGCACTTCTTCGTTCCAGCCAAGGAGGCGATTGAGGCGATAGATCCCTCGGCAAAGGGTTATCTTGGTGGTCTCGGATTGCCAGTGCTTCTGTCCTGGCCCGTTGGCGCGGTCTTCGCTGCGGCCGCGGCCTGGCTCGTCGGCAAGATCGCGCTCGGCCTTCGAGGCGACTACTTGGCGATCGCAAGCTTGGGAATCTCGGAGATTGTCGTTGCGATCCTCAAAAACGAAGACTGGCTGAGCCGCGGCGTCAAGAACGTTGTCGGCCTCCCCAGACCATTGCCGGACGAACTCGAGCTCGCGCAGACACCGTGGCTTCAGACGTTGAGCAACTATCTCGGCCTTCTTCCGCAGGACGGCGCGTCGCTGGCGGTCAAACTCGGATATGCCGGACTGTTTACGGTCGTGCTCGGCGTGCTTCTGTGGTTGTCAGAAAGAGCGCTTCATTCCCCTTGGGGCCGAATGATCTACGCAGTTCGTGACAATGAGGTTGCCGCGAGCGCGATGGGTAAGAACGTCGAAAATTTGCATCTGAGCGTTTTCATGCTGGGCGCGGCTGTCGTCGGGCTAGCCGGAGCCATGCTTGTTACTTTGGATGGTCAATTCACGCCTGGATCGTACCAGCCATTGCGTTTCACCTTCCTCATATGGGTGATGGTGATCGTCGGGGGCGCTGGAACCAACTGGGGCGCGGTGCTCGGCGCGCTGATCATCTGGACCTGTTGGATCGAAGCCGACCCCATCGGGACATGGCTTCTGCAAAACACGGTTGGGTGGCTCTCGGATGGAAATCCGGTTCGCGAACAGCTCATCAGAAACGCCTCGCAGATGCGTCTCATCGTTATGGGGGTAATCCTCCTCGCGACGTTGCGCTTCAAGCCAGGGGGGCTCATCCCAGAGCGACGCTAAAGAGGGCGCCGCGAACGGCGAGCCGAGTGGGTTCTTGACGCACAAATACCTATCGAAAGAACAGAAAAGGAGTGGGAACGTGAAGAAAATGCTTCTTGCCGCCAGCATGCTACTGCAATTTGGCCTCGCAACATCTACGCAAGCTGCCGAGAAGGTTGTCGCGGTCGCAACCTTCGTCGAGCATCCCTCGGTACAGCTACTCTTGAAAGGCTTGCGCGAAGGTTTGGATAAGGGCGGGATCACATCGGAGAACGGCTACCGGATCGAACTGCAGAGCGCCCAAGGAAGCACGGTTACCGCTGTCCAGATCGCGAAGAAGTTCGCCGGTGACCGTCCGGAGGTAATCGTGGCGACGGGCACTCCAGTCGCGCAGCCGATGGCCCAGACGATCAAGGACCTGCCAATCGTCTTCGCCGGGCTCGCTGATCCACTGGGAGCAAAGGTCGTCCATGATCTTCAACATCCCGGCGGCAACATCACCGGGACCAGTGACCGCGCGCCCTTTGGCCAACTGCTCGCAACCATCAAACAACTCGTTCCGGCTGCAAAGAACATAGGCATCGTCTACAACGCGGGGGAAGCCAACTCGCGCGCGTCGGTCGATCGCTTCAAGACTGAAGCCGCTAGCCTAGGTTTTGCGACTGTGGAGGCATCAATCGCCAAGGCGAGCGATGTGCTTCCGGCTGCGCAGAGTCTGGTGGGGAAAGCAGACGTCTTCTATGCCCCCAACGATGGAACGCTCACGTCGAACTTCGAGGCGCTTACGCGGGTAAGCCTGGAATCGAAAATTCCGATCTTCGCTTCCGACCTGGGCAGTGTCCCGAGGGGTGCGCTTGCCGCGACCGGAGTCGACTACGAGCAGATCGGTGTGCGGACTGCCGCAATCGTGGTGCGGGTTCTCAAAGGCGAAAAGCCGGGTGAAATCGCCGTCGACCTTCCTTCCTCTCTTGACCTCGGCTTCAACGCGAAGATCGCAAGCCAGCTCGGTGTATCCGCGCCGGCGTCGTTTCGTGAGACCGTCAAGACGACCGTGAAATGAGGAGGCGCACGCCATGTCATATTTCGCATGGATGGGAGCCATCGAGGCAGGTCTGATTTTCGGCTTGGTGGCGATCGCGGTCTACATCTCGTTTCGCGTTTTGGATTTTCCCGACCTGACCGTCGAAGGGAGCTTTCCCCTCGGCGCAGCGACGACGGCGGTCTCACTGGTCAACGGAATAGATCCATTGGTCGCTACGGCGCTTGGCGCACTCGTTGGCGCCGCGGCCGGGTGCATTACCGCTTTGCTGACCGTCAGCCTCGGCTTTTTGCACCTGTTGTCGGGTATTCTTGTTTCGATCGCGCTATACTCGATCAATCTCCGCATCATGGGGCAACCCAACATCGCCCTGCTTCAAGAACGGACAATTTTTTCATACCTTCAAGACTTTGGGCTGCCTGACTCGCAGGCTGTCGTTGCTACCCTCCTGATCTTCGCTTTCGCATCCATTGCCATCGTCTCACGGTTCCTTTCCTCGCAGATCGGTCTTGCCATTCGCGCGACGGGGATCAACAGCCGCATGGCAGCCGCCAACGGCGTCGATACCAAGCTTGCCGTTTTCGTCGGGCTCGCGATCAGCAATGGCCTAGTTGGCCTCGCAGGGTCGCTATTCGCCCAGAGCCAAGGGTCGGCCGATGTCGCGATGGGCATCGGAACGATTGTCGTTGGGCTCGCGGCCGTCATTCTTGGCGAGAGCTTTATCTCGAGCTCTAAGGTCCTGCCCTCCGTTCTCGGGGCAATTTTGGGTGCGCTCGTATTCCGTGTTGTCGTCGCCTTAGCGCTCAATCTCAACGCTATCGGTCTGCAATCGCAGGATTTGAACTTGATCACCGCACTCCTGGTCATATTCGCGTTGCTGATGCCAAGGGTACGTAAAAGAATCGCACGGAAGTCCCAGACAACCCGTGACGCCCGCGCCGTACGAGGTGAGCTATGATTGCGCTGGACAAAGCTACCGTCATCTTCGGCGTGGGAACGCCCTTGGAACGTGTCGCGTTGCGAGGCGTGTCGCTTACGCTGAAGCCCGGTGAGTTTGTCACTGTCATCGGGAGCAACGGCGCTGGAAAGTCCACCCTGCTCAATACGCTCAGCGGGGAAAACAAGCTGTCTCAGGGCCGCATCCTGTTCGACGAACAGGATGTAACGTTCTTGCCGCTCAATCGACGTGCTTCCTATGTCGGACGCGTGTTCCAGGATCCGCTTGTCGGTACATGCGGTTCGTTGACGATCGAAGAAAACATGGCGCTAGCGGCGGCACGAGGTACGCGGCGAGGCTTAGCGCTCGCAAGCAACCGGCAGCTCGTTTCCCGTTTCAAGGATGAGTTGTCCGTACTCGGCCTCGGGCTGGAGAACCGCCTCCATGAGAAAATGTCGCAGCTTTCGGGAGGGCAGCGGCAGACCGTCAGCCTTCTGATGGCGGCGCTTGTTGGAATGAAATTGCTTCTCTTGGACGAACACACGGCCGCACTCGATCCAAGAACGGCTGCATCGATCATGCGGCTCACGGACGACCTCGTTCGGAGGGGTAATTTGACCACGCTCATGGTCACGCATTCGATGCGGCAGGCGCTCGATCACGGCACTCGCACCATCATGATGCACGAAGGGCGCATTGTGCTGGATTTCAGCGGAGATGATCGCAAAGGCCTCACGGTCGAAGACCTTCTCCAGAAATTCTCTGATGTCCGGGCCGAGAGCATTGATGACGATGCCTTGCTTCTTACGTAGCACGGGGCCTTGAGGGCTCAAGAAGCGGATTACCCATGTCTAACCACACCAAACTCAGCGGTAAGATCCAAACGGTGACTGGGCTCATCGACCCAGAGGAGCTCGGCTCCACTTTGATGCATGAGCATCTCATTGTAGATCTCAATCCGCTGAGCCAGCGCGCAAAGCCGTTGCCCCCTGACGACATCATTACCTTGGAGAATTCCTTTAAGATCCGCTATGGGCAGTTGTCCTCTGCGAACAATTTTCGCCTGGACGAGCCCGACGTCGCGATTGCCGAACTGAAGGAACTGAAGGCCGCGGGAGGAAATAGCCTAGTCGAACTGACCATCGGCGGAATAGGCCCCGAACCGGAGACGCTTGCTCGGATCTCGCGCGAGTCTGGTATCAACATAGTTATGGGCTGCGGCCACTACGTTCACGGCTACCATTTTCCCGAAAACAAAGATCGAAGCGTTGATAGCTTCGCGTCCGAGATGATCGCCGCGATTCGCGAGGGCGCATGGGGTACAAACATCCGCGCAGGGATCATCGGCGAAATCGGATGCGAGGAGCCTTGGGATGCCGCTGAGAGGCGGGTGCTCGAAGGCGCCGTTCTCGCACAAATGGAAACCGGAGCTTCGCTGAACGTTCACCCTGGCCGACATCCCGATCAACCAAAGAAGGTCGCCGATTTCGTTCGGAGCACGGGCGGGATCGTAGAGAGGCTGATTGTCAGTCACATCGAACGCACCATTTTCGATGAAGAGCGGCTGCTGCGCCTAGCGGATACGGGAGCGATTCTAGAGTTCGATCTTTTTGGTTGGGAACAGTCCGCCTACGGTCCGGCCGACATCGACATGCCAAATGACAATCTCCGCGTAAAGTGGATCAAGGTCCTCCTCGACCGTGGATATGGCGACCAGTTGGTGATCAGCCACGACATTTTCTCAAAGACGAGATTGTTGCGATACGGCGGGCATGGCTATCAGCATATCTATGCCAATATTCTGCCCTTCATGCGTAGGCGCGGTATCTCGGATGAACAGATTCGTTCGATGATGGTAGATACACCGCGGAGACTTCTGACCTTCAAATAGGTGTCGCATTTTGGCACAACTGCAGGCTACGCGACATCGGTGACGTAGCTATGATTTGTGGCGACCACCTCGACGCCGGGCAGGACAGCTTCATCAGAGAGTGGTTTGAGTTCGTCCGCATTCCGACCGTATCCGGCCAGCCTGGATACGGTCGGACGTGGACGCTGCGGGTATCCCGCATCCAGTCAACGGAATTCGGCAGTGTGGAAGTCATACCCACAGCGGCCATGCTGTCGTTTTTGCCAAGCGGATCAGTGTTCGAAGACTTGCGCCATCGTCCACGAGCGCAGTGACGGATAGCTCTCCTTCGGCCTTCGCGAAATCGTCGCGACCGGTTTCGTAGCCTTCAGGTTCGGCCGTTTTGGACGTGCTCGGAGAGGCGTTCTGCGATGGACTGTCATTTTTATCGGAGTTGGCCGTCGGCGAGGGTGCCATTGATGCCGGGAGAGATCTCGATGAACCCTTCGCGCTCAAGCATACGCCAAGCCTTGCTTAGGTGATCGTCAACTTGCGCTTGTTTGCGGAACGGGCAGCTGCTGCGGCGCTCGGTAGCCATTCCTGTGCCGAACGGCTCGGTCGTGATCGCTTGGTAGGTAAAGCCAGCGCCTGCCGTACTTGCTTGGCGATCATCGGCATGATGCGATCGATGTCGGGGAGGGGCATAGCAAGTAGGCGGTTGGCGTCCTTGATGCAGGTCGAAATCATTAGGCTTCTCGGAATTGCTTAAAGAGCGTCGCCGCAGGAAACGGCCGAGTTTTGTCCGCGCCAGGTCCAAAAGATTCGAACTTTGTCGCCCGGCTGAAGCTTGATCGCTTCCACGATCGCGATTCCGTTCTGCCAATTGACAGGCACCGTGCGTGAATCGTCTTCTTTCGCGTGTTTGAGGCAAGCGGAGGGCGCAGGCGTTTCGGCGTATTCGGACCATCGGATCGATGTGAAATCGTAAACTAGGGTGAGTTTCTCTGTTGGGTACTTGATGTCCTTTCCTCCCAACGAGTTGCCGCCCTGAAAGCCGTTTCGGAAAACGTAGATCATGCGCGGGCTGGGGGACACGCCGGTCAACGCGTACTCCGTATTCTGGTCGAGGTCCGCCTCTGATTCGACCGTGTACTCAATCGTGTTCTTGTCTTCGGTCGGCGCACGCTTCGTCTTGAGCCGGACCTGTGGCTCAATCGCCTTGATTTCGGGCTCGATCCCGCTGCTGGTGAGGCGTATGGCGTACGCGGCGCTCGTCCGGTGCATATCGACGTTCTCAACGTACGTAGCTTTGTCGAAAACTGGTGTGCCGTTGAAGCTGTCGACGGGCTGATCTTTCCGCTGATCGGCGAAAAAATCGAAATGCACGTAAACGAAGTCGCTGGAAATCCTTATATCAGTATTCCTCCAGAAGTAGGGGAATTGGTCGAAGTCCGGGTTGAACCATTTGGCCCCGAAGATGGCTGAAGCTACGCCGAGAATTGCAATAAGAATCTCTTTCATCCCGATCATCCCGCCTGCACAATCTAAGCTTACCACGACTTTGTCGGAATTACTGCAAGGTGTCTAATCGAGCCCCGGCCAATTGAACCAAGGAAGGGCAGCGAGCACGGCGAAGCCTACTCGTCCACCCGACGCGAAAACTTCGACGCAGGCGAGGGCGGTCTCGAGATCCTTTAGATCGTCGCCCACGCTTCTCCCTGCGAACGGAAATCTACCAAGGACGACGACAAATAATGCCTGGGCGAAATGTCGAGTTGCCAACGGAAGTTGGAAACGCACGCCGCCGATCCGCTTTGAGGATTTCGTCGCCGACGATGCCGAAGGCGACCCGGTCTCGGGGGACTGTTTCGCCGAAGAACACTACATCGGGCTTCATCATGCCACTGCAGGACCGGCAATCCGGAACCACGAAAGCCGAGAAGTCCACGTGGTCTGGCCGAACTTAAGCGCCCGGTCTTGGACTGGCTTGTCATTGAGATTGCGCCGGCAGACGAGGGCGCGGATCGGACGGCGGGTTGCCTCACGAAAACCTTAGCACGCGGCGTCTGAACCGCTGATCCGCCAGCCACCCAGATTATGTAAGTTTCTGAAGAGATGCGGGGAAAGCGATCGCAATGTGTTCTACCCGCATAATGCCAGTGCGATGCGAGTATGATCGGTCGGCTTCGCTTTTCAAAGCAGCTGCATTTCTGACCGCCATTGCCCGGTTGGGACTCGCCAAACGCCTACTTCAACGTCAGCTTGAGGGTCCGGACCGCAGAAGCGGCCTGCCCGAGCGACCCATCTCCAGGCCCCGGAACTGAAAAACCCCGCCGTCACCGGCGGGGTTTTGTGTGTCTCAGGCTAGGGGACCTACTTTGCCCCGATTAGGGGACCAACTTATAGGGGACCAACTTTGCCCATGGCTGCAGCCCGTTGCCGCAAAAGGGGCCAAGTCATTGAAATCTCGACACCTAGTTCGGAACTTTGGCTCATAAGTACAGAACTTTGAGTTTCCCACCACTTACGCAATTCTATCCCGCTCGCAAGCCGCTGCAGAGATCTTCGAATTCCGCGCTCGATGTGTCCGGCTTGGTTACAGCGGAGGGCGGTCCTTCGGTTTCATTCGCGGTGCGGCGCGGGGAAATCCTTGGCCTTGCGGGACTCGAGGGGCAGGGCCAGCGCGATATCATCCGTGCGCTCGCGGGATTGCAGCCGGCGGTCCAGGGACAAGTGGCAAAGTCGAGCGCCGCTGGGGACGGCTCGCACCCCCTCGATCTCACCGTGGTCGCCACCGCGCTCGCGGGTATCGGTTTCGTGCCTGAAGACCGGAAGTCTGAAGGGCTCTATCTCTCACTGTCGATCTCGGAAAATATCGTGCTCGGCATGCTTCGCCGTTTCTCGGTCTGGCAGCGCGCAAAGGTCAGGACGGACCTCGTCGCCAGCCTCATGGAGCGTATGCGCGTTCGCGCGACGAGTCCCAAACAGCTCGTAGGAATGCTGTCAGGTGGCAATCAGCAGAAGGTCATGATCGGACGTTGGCTGGCGTCCGGCGTCGATGTGCTCCTTCTGGAGGAGCCGACCCGGGGCGTCGATATCGGCGCCAAAGCCGAGATCTATGCATTGTTGCGAGATTTCGCGGACGGCGGCGGCGCGGTCGTGCTGACCTCGAGCGAATTACAGGAAGTATTGGGGCTCTGTGACCGGGTTGTGGTCGTACGTGGTGGCGCGATCACCGCAGAACTCGACGGCGCTACGACCAGCGAGGAGGAGGTTATGCGCTTTGCCTTGACTGAACGATCGTCCGCCGACGGATCGCAGGCTGCGCGCGCCAATGCTTAGGCTTTTGCGCACACCGGGCCGCTCCGGCATCAACGCAATGACGCTCGTGCTGCCGTTGGCCCTATTCCTTATCCTCTGTCTTTCATCCTCAACTTTTCTCAGCTTTCAGAATCTTGCCAACGTCAACAGCCAGATCGCGGGACTTCTGATCGTTTCGCTGGGACAGATGATCGTGGCCATTTCCGGGGGCATCGACCTTTCCGTCGGCTCGGTCATGAGCCTGACGAGCGCGATGCTAGTCGCGCTGGATCCCCAGTTGGCAATGCCTGCTGTATTAGCGGTCGGCATTGCTGCCGGGCTTGTCAATGGAATCGGCGTGACCTTGTTCAGCGTCCATCCGCTCGTCATGTCGCTTGCGACCATGACCTTCTTGCAAGGCTTGGCCCTGCTGATCCATCCCGTACCGGGTGGGGTGGTTCCGGAATATCTGAGGACGCTTGCAGTCTCGGACGTCGACGGTATCCCGGCCGCGTTCTTCTGGTGCGTGGCGGCCCTGGGGCTGACTGCCGCGACGCTGCACCTCACCCGCTTCGGGCTCCGCATTTTTGCAATCGGTGCCAATCCTCCCAGCGCGGCTCGCAATGGGGTTCCCGTCACCTTGCACAGGATCGCTTGCTACGTGATCTGCTCTCTCGGTGCGGTGTTGGCGGGCACCTTTCTGACAGCACGGGTCGCCGGAGGTGACGCAACGATCGGTGCGCCCTATTCGCTCGATTCCGTCACCGCCATCGCCCTGGGAGGGGTTCAACTGGCCGGCGGTGCCGGCAGCGTTGCCGGTGTCGTCGCGGGCGTCCTTACGCTCGGCTTCATGACCAACGGAATGAATCTCATCGGTATCTCGCCGTTCCTCCGAACCGCGGCCACGGGCTGCCTGCTGCTGCTGGCGATCGGCCTGCAGAGGCGGAAGGTGATCGGCGCATGACCGAGGTGACGATGGGTAGACCGCTCATGTGGGGGCAAAGGCTGCGCTCGGCGGCAAGTGCCGTTCGGGAGCTTCCATTCGCCTATGCCGCCCTCGTGATTTTGCTGTGCACCTCCTACCTGGTCCGTCCAGCGTTGCTGTCCCCGCTGCTCTTGTTCCTGATCGCGCGTCAGGCGGCTCCGCTCGGAATCGCAGTCATAGGCCAGTCGCTCTGCATGCGCGTCCTGTCGCTCGACCTTTCTATCGGCGGCGTTATTGTCGGCGTGAGCTATATTCTTACGAGCGGCTTGCTGCCGTTTTCCGAACCGGTCTTGCTCCTGATCTGCCTGGCCTTCGGTACTTCGGTCGGATTGATCAATGCGTTCTTCATCACGCGCCTGCGTGCGTCCTCGGTGATCGTGACGCTGGCCATGACCATGATCGTCAGCGGCGTCGTCGTCTCGTTCAGCCAGTTGAGGTCGCCGGGGGACGCGCCCATGCTGTTGCGCCAGATCGGGCAGTTGCGAGTGGGCGTTTTCCCGGTCGCGCTGCTGGTCTGGCTCGGCCTATTGATGCCGGCTGCGATCTTTCTGCGTGTTTCGGTGTTGGGGCGCTATATCGATGCCATCGGCGCCAATCCGCAGGCCGCCTGGGTCTCGGGCATTCCCTACGTTCGGGTCGTGACGATCGTCCACGTTCTGTCGAGCCTGTTCGCCGTGTTTTCCGGGTTCCTGCTCATCGGCTTTGTCGGTGTCGGCAGTATGGATATCGGCCGCGACCTTGCGCTGAATTCGCTTGCGGCGGTCATTCTCGGCGGCGTGACCTTCGGCTCGGGCAAGGGGGGCGTGCTTGGCCCAACCGTCGCTGCCTTGATGTTGACGTTCAGCTTCAACCTGCTGACGAGCCTCGGGCTCGGCGAGCCTGCCAAGCTGATGCTGCAGGGGGCGATTATCGGCGTTGCGGCGGCTGCCTATTCAGCGCAGCGTCAATCCTGAGGCATTCGATCACCAAGCGAGAACGGCTGCGGCCGCAGGATGAGAACAGGAGAGAGATGACATGACTGAGGTGATGGCTGGAGCCGAACCGTTCTTCATGCAGGGCGAGGGACCCGCGGTCCTCGTACTTCACGGCTTCACTGGATCGACGCAAAGCATGCGGTATCTCGGCGAGGAGCTCCACCGACGCTTCGGCTTTACCGTGAGCGGTCCGCGCCTGAAGGGCCACGGCACCTCGCCGGACGATATGGAGACGACCGGCTACCTCGATTGGCTGGCGTCGGCAGAGCAGGCCCTTCACGAACTGGCAGGTCAGGGCCAAAGAGTATTCGTCACCGGCCTCTCCATGGGGGGGACGATGACCCTCAATCTTGCCGCGCGATTTCCGAACATCGTGGCCGGCGCCATCCCGATCAACGGCGCGGTCGGAATCTTTGACGGCGCAATGGCCGAACTCATATCGGACGGCGCAGCGCCGAAGCGTGTCCCGGGCATCGGCTCGGACATCAAGGCTGCAGGCGTCAAAGAGCTCGCTTATCAGGAAGTGCCAGTCGCCTGCCTCCGGCAGGTCCACGTCCTGATTGCGGCAACCGAAAGCTTGCTGCGCAAGATCACCTGTCCCACGCTCGCGATCCATTCCAAAGAGGATCACGTCGTGCCGTCGGCGAATGGCAAGCGAATCGCGCAGGAGGTGAGTTCCAGCGATGTGCGCCTGCTTTGGCTCGACAACTCCTATCACGTGGCGACACTGGACAACGACAAGGATCTGATCGTCGAGCGCTGCGGACGATTCATCGCGGAGATCGCCGGGGCCGCAGTCTAGCGCCGTGCTCAACCCGTCCTACGCCCGGTCCGCCGAAGCCGGGTAGATCAGTCTGTCGCCGGCGCGCACGGCGCCCGGCGACAAGGCCGCGGGCTGAACCTGATCCGTGTCCATCAGGTGATAAACGGTGCGGCCGGCATTGATCAGATAGTCGGCCACGATGCGCCGATGACAGCGCCACCACACGGCTTCCGCGCACATGATGGCGGTACGCTGCTCGGCTGACACTTGCAGAAGACGATCGAAGCCGCGCTGAAACTCGTCCGTGAGGGCGTAGTCCGCATAATGATGGAAGCTTTGGTTTGTCCAGAACGCGTTGCTCTCCGGAGCGATGCCGCTGGTCTTGCGCAGGCCGCCGAGCTCGGAGATGCGCATGTGGCCGATCTGATACAGCGCGAGCGCAGCGGGTAGCACGTCGGCATTGTACTGCGGATTGGTCCGCGAGCGCGGGATCCGCCTGATATCGACGACGAGCTGAACGCGGCCGGCCCGCAGCAAGGCGACGAACTCGGCAATCGTGCGGGTGGAATGGCCGATGGTGAAGACGGGAGGAGCGCTCGGAGCCGTCGCGTTCTCGGAACGGTGCGCTGCTTCATCCATCCCAACCGCGGTCTTATTTGCCGCTCAGCTTCGTCAAGGCGCTCTCCTTGTGTGCCGCGATGTGGTCGCTCTTGTCGCTCTTGATCTCGTATTGCGGGGACTCCTTGGAGGCGTGATGGCGGTGTCCCTTGTAGTCGAAGTCGCGCACATGAACCGCGATGATGTGGCCGGTGACATGACCAGCTTCCGAGTTCCAGGCGACGTGGTCACCCTTTGCGAACTTTGTCATCGATCACCTCGCGTCCGAGCGAAAAAGGCCGGTCACTTGGCGCCGGGATTGGCCGGCGGCGCGTTGGTCGATTTCGCCTGCTCGCCCGCATTCTCATCCAGATAGGCGAGGGCCGCTTTCAGCTGCGCGTCGTCGGGCTTGCCGATGAGGTCCGCCTTGATCGGGGCCGAAGACGTGTTCTTTTCATGCGACAGTGCGGCTTGCGTCGTGTTCGCGCCGGGCGTCGGCCCGAGCGGTCCCGGATTCTTGAACGCGCCCTGCAGCGCGGCTTCACGCAACAGGGGGCCGCCGCTGATCTGCTGGTCCTTGGGCGCTTCGACCACGACATTGGGGGCGATGCCGTCATCCTGAATGGAGCGGCCCGAGGGCGTGTAGTAGAGCGCGGTCGTCAGCCGCACCGCGCCATGTCCTTTCAGGGGGACAATGGTCTGCACCGAGCCTTTGCCGAAGCTTTGCGTTCCCATGATGGTGGCGCGGTGCCGGTCCTGCAGGGCGCCGGCGACGATCTCCGAGGCCGACGCCGAGGCGCCATTGATCAGGACCACGACGGGAACGCCGGGCAACATGTCACCATGCGCAGGGGCAGCGAAGCTCTGCTGATCGTCTGCCTGTCGGCCATGAATGCTCACCACCGGTCCGCCGTCGAGCAGATCGCCGGCGACGTCGACGGCCGCGGACAAAAGTCCGCCGGGGTCGTTGCGCAGATCGATCACGAGGCCCTTCACGCCGCCGTCAGGGCCCTGCTTGAAATCCGTGATCGCCTTCTTGAAGCCATCGGCCGTGTCGCCGCCGAACTGGGTGATCCTGATATAGCCGATGCCGCCGGGCTCGAGCTCAGACTTGACCGATGCGACCTTGATGATCTCCCGCGTCAGCGTGACGTCGAACGGCTCCTGCTTGCCGCGGAGGATGGTGACCGTCACCTTCGAGCCGGGATCGCCGCGCAATTCGTCGACCACCTTCTGCAGGCTGACCCCTTGCGTGCTGGTGTGGTCGACCATGACGATGGCATCGCCCGGTTCGAGCTTGGCGCGCGCGGCCGGGGTCCCATCGATCGGCGCGATGATCTTCACCACGCCCTCCTGCTGCGAAATCTGCATGCCAAGCCCGCCGAATTTCCCGGCCATGTCGGCCTTGGAATCCTTGAACTCCTGTTCGTCCATGTAATCGGAATGCGGGTCGAGGCGACGGAGCATCCCCTTGAGCGCGTCCTTGACCAGTTCGTCCGAGCCCACGGGATGAACGTAATCCTGGCGGACGAGTTGGATCACGCCGGCGAGCACGGCGAGATCCTGAGGCGCGAGCCCGGTGTCCTGGACAGCGACGGCGGTGACGAGGGGGACTGCGATCGCGCTTGCGCCTGCAATGAGACCGGCGATCAACAATCGGGATTTGATCATGATGGTACCCTCAAGGCTACGCTCGTCGCGCCGTTGGTTTGGCGGGAAGGTTTACAGGAACGGCCGAACGGGAACTTTGTTTCAGTCACGAAGCCAAAGCCACGCAAAATTGCGTTAGCTCGTCGCGAGCGCTCCGGCCGGGAGCGCATCAGGGCGCAGTGGCGGTATCCAGTCATGACTTCGGCCACGCTCAGCTTGCCCATGCCGAGGTTGCGATTCCCGCTTGGCTGATCTGCGATCGTCGCTTTTTGTGGAAATGCGGGTGGGGCAAGGTTAAGCCGTTCCCGCGCTCGAATGTGCAGGATATCGCATCCGGCCATCCGAAGCGCGCTGATCGTGCGACGAGTCTGGCACGCATGATCGATATTCCTGAAACCGCTTTTGTCGAGACCGTGTCCGAGTTCAACAGCCAAGCCGCGCGCGGCGGCAACATCTATCAGCGCTCGCCGGACGGTGCCGATCACCTCTCCAACCCCCGGGGTGCTGGCGCCGGACCAACGGTTGCGGGAGCAAACATCTGATGGCAGGAGAGCCCGACGTTCTCGTCATTGGCGGCGGCAATGCCGCGCTCTGCGCGGCGCTGATGGCGCGCGAGGCGGGCGCCTCGGTGCTGCTGCTGGAATCCGCGCCGCAAAGCTGGCGCGGCGGCAACTCGATGCATGTGCGCAACCTGCGCTGCATGCACGATGCGCCGCAAGACGTGCTGGTCGATGCCTACAGCGAAGAGGAATACTGGCAGGACCTGCTCAAGGTCACCGGCGGCCTGACGGACGAACGGCTGGCCCGGCTGGTGATCCGGCATTCCTCGCGCTGCCGGCCCTGGATGCGCCGCCACGGCGTGCACTTCCAGCCGCCGCTCTCCGGCGCACTGCATGTGGCGCGCACCAACGCCTTCTTCATGGGCGGCGGCAAGGCGCTGGTGAACGCGTATTACCGCAGCGCCGCCGGGCTCGGTGTGGGCGTGCGCTACGACACGCCGGTGAAGAGCCTCGAACTTAAGGACGGGCGCTTCGTCGCCGCGATCACCGAGCAGGGTGAGCGCATCGCCGCCAAGGCTTGCGTGCTCGCCTGCGGCGGCTTCGAATCCAATCTCGCCTGGCAGCGCGAGGCCTGGGGCCGCAACGAGCGCGGCGAATGGCCGGCGGAGAATTTCCTGATCCGTGGCACGCGCTTCAACCAGGGTGTGCTGCTGAAGTTCATGCTGGACGCCGGTGCCGACGCGATCGGCGATCCGACCCAGGCGCACTGCGTCGCGATCGACGCCCGCGCGCCGCTCTACGACGGCGGCATCTGCACCCGCATCGACTGCGTCTCGCTCGGTGTCGTGGTGAACCGGGAGGCGCAGCGCTTCTACGACGAGGGCGAGGATTTCTGGCCCAAGCGCTACGCCATCTGGGGACGGCTCGTGGCGCAACAGCCCGGGCAGACCGCATGGTCGATCATCGATCGCAAGGCCGTCGGCCGCTTCATGCCGCCGGTGTTTCCGGGCACGCGGGCCGAGACGCTGGAGGAGCTGGCGCAGAAGATCGGTCTCGATGTCGCGAGCTTCACCGCAACCCTGAACGCCTACAATGCCGCCTGCCGCCCCGGCAGCTTCGATCACACCGTGCTCGATGACTGCCGCACCGAGGGGCTGACCCCGCCGAAGACCCATTGGGCCCAGCCGATCGATGCGGCGCCGTTCTTCGCCTATCCGCTGAAGCCCGGCATCACCTTCACCTATCTCGGGATGAAGACCGACGAGAGCGCCGCCGTGCGTTTTGCCGGCGTGCCAAGCGCCAACCTGTTTGCGGCCGGCGAGATGATGGCCGGCAATGTGCTGGGCAAGGGCTACACCGCGGGGGTCGGCATGAGCATCGGCACCGCGTTCGGCCGCATCGCCGGCGTCAATGCCGCCGCGAGCGCCGGATTCCATCATCCCGAGTTCAAGGAGGAGCTGGCCTATGCCGCCGCTCACTGAGACGATCGCGGCCGCGGCCGGCTCCACCATGCCGGACCTGAGCGCGTTACTCGGCAAGGACGAGCAGGAGATCGCGCGGGTCATGCAGATCTGCAACGCCTGCCGCTATTGCGAGGGCTTCTGCGCCGTGTTTCCGGCGATGACGCGCCGGCTCGAGTTCACGGGGGCCGACACGCATTACCTCGCCAATCTCTGCCACAATTGCGGGGCGTGCCTCTACGCCTGCCAATATGCGCCGCCGCACGAATTCGTCGTCAACGTGCCCAAGGCAATGGCGAAGGTGAGGGGGCGGACATATCGGCACTATGCGTGGCCTTCCAGCTTCGGACAGCTCTATCAGCGTCAAGGCCTGACGCTTGCGCTCGCGCTGGCCGGCGGGCTTGCGTTGTTTCTCGTGCTCGCGACCGCCATCGCCGGCGGGCTGACCGACAAGCCGCTCGGCGGGAATTTCTATGCGATCTTCCCGCACAATCTTCTGGCGAGCCTGTTCGGCGCCGTGTTCGTGTTCGCCATGGTGGCTTTCGCGGTCGGCGTCGTCAGGTTCTGGCGCGACATCTCGCCGGGGCGCGAGCCGGTCCCGCCGGGGGCGGCCGAGCTGACCAAGGCGCGCGGTCCGGCCGCGATGGAAGCCGTGACCGATGTGGCCCGGCTGCGCTATCTCGGCGGCGGCCATGGCGAAGGCTGCAACGAGGACGACGATCGCTTTACGCTGTCGCGGCGCTGGTTTCACCAGCTGACGATGTACGGCTTTCTGCTCTGCTTCGCCGCCACCAGCGTGGCGACGCTTGACCATTATCTTCTGGCCTATGAGGCGCCATATCCCTGGCTCAGCCTTCCCGTGATGCTCGGCACGGTCGGCGGCATCGGCCTGTTGATTGGCCCTGCGGGCCTGCTCTGGCTCAACCTGCACCGCGGTCCCGAGCGGGGCGATGCCGCGCAGCGGCCGATGGACCGCGGCTTCATCGCGCTGCTCTTCGTCGTCAGCTTCACGGGGCTTGCCCTGCTCGTGCTCCGCGACACCCGGTTCATGACGCTGTGGCTTGCGATCCATCTCGGCACCGTGATGGCGCTGTTCCTGACCTTGCCCTATGGCAAGTTTGCGCATGCGGTATTCCGTACGGTCGCGCTGTTCAAATACGCGCTGGAGAAGCGGCTGCCGAACCGGATCGGCGTCGGCGGCGAGTAGGGGCGCGCAGTCTCGCTGCGCCTCGGCTTTGCTCGACATGGGCATCTCGTCGATTATCTTCATAACGGTTCGACTCGTTCCGCATTGTCAAACAGCACATCGTCAAACAGCGGATGTGATGAGGCGTTCTCGCGGCACGGGATGCCCGAGTGATGCGCGGGTGGCTTCACGCTCTCGACATCGAGGGCGCAGGGAAGGCCGGATGCAAGGCCTGCACCCATGGCCCGCCTGCAGACAAAAAGCAGGCGGCAGTCACCACAGGTGGGCCGCTACAACCGGCCTTCCCTGCGCGGATGGCTTTACGGCTTATACGTGCTCTTGTGTCTTCCGAATGTGCCAGAATGTGCGAACGGGCGGTTCTCACCAACCGCCCGTCGCTGGATCTGAGCCCGAACGTGCTCAAAGGCCGGAGAGCCTGACGGGGAGCTAGGGACAGATCCGGTGTGTCTTCCTCAACCCGAACAGTTGCATGGGCTTCGAGCCCGGACGAGCAAGGAAGGGAGTGGATGATGGCACAAAACGATCGCGTTGTCGTCGGTATCGATGTGGCCAAGGACAAGGTGGATGCGTGCATCCGCTCGTTGTCACAGCGGCTAACGTTTCCGAGCACCGCAGAGGGGCACCGCAAGCTGGTAGCCTGGCTGCGCAAGCACAAAGCAGCCAAGGCGGTGATGGAGGCGTCCGGCGGCTATGAGCGGAACTGGGCCAAGGTGCTGCGCCAGGCTGACATCGAGGTACGGATTGTCGATCCCAAGCGGGTGCGCAGCTTCGCCCGATCAGCCGGGCGGCTCGCCAAGAACGATGCGATCGACGCGGAGATGATCACCTGGTTCGCCGAGACGTTCGACGAAGCGTCGGGCCAGACCCACGATGCCGCACGCGAGGAACTGGCGGCACTGGTCAAAGCACGCAAAGCTCTCATTGATCTGAGCACCCGCTTGCAAAGCCAGAACGAACATGCCGTGCCGGGAGCGGTTCAGAAAGCCCACGCCCGCGTCTTGAAGGGCTTGGACACTGAGATCACCAAGATCGACCATGCCATCGCCGCCACGATCAAGGCCACACCGGCATTTGCCGAACGCGCCGAGATCATTGAAAGCGTGCCGGGTCTCGCCGAGGTGGCCTCTGCGGTCCTCATTGCGGGCCTTCCGGAGCTCGGGACGGTACGTGAGGAAATCGCTGCCGCATTGTTGGGAGCCGCCCCTTATGACGACGACAGCGGCAAACGGCGTGGTGAGCGCCATATCAAGGGTGGCCGCCGCTGGGTCCGTAACGCCCTCTACATGCCCTGTCTCGGCGCAGCCACCCAGAACAACCCGGTACTCAAGGCCTACTATGAACGGCTGATCGCCAAGGGAAAGCTGAAAAAGGTCGCAGTGATTGCCTGCATGCGCAAGCTGATCGTCATCCTCAACACGATGATTGCACGCGGCGAAAAATGGGACTCCAGCCGCCACGCGGTGCGGTGAGCTGATCGAGCGCCTTACCGCGCTCGGTCCATGACCGAGCGCATGCCAAGCCGACAGACCGGCGAGCGGACGGGGTCAAGGCCTTCAGCCGCCGAAGGCGGTGGCGCGTCTTCGCGCCAGCCTTGAGGCCGGCCGATCGGCGGTCTACTTCAGCACAGTTGCTCCTCGGGGACCGGCTGTCTTGCCCCCGTCGCCGCGCGGATCATCTTCCGAGCAGCTTGACACCAGCACCGGGATGCCAGGACCACACGATTTCGCCGTGCGCATCGGGTCGTTCGTCGGCATGAATGATCACGCTGCAACCCGATCCGCCCACCGCATCCCACCCCGCGTGTCGTGACGATCGCGATACGCCCCTCGCATCGAGGCGGGACGAGCGGATAAGACCATGAATTCTGAAAAATAGAAATAGGAATGTTTTTGCGCGAGGGACTGGACAGGCCAAATCAGCTTGGAAGCGCTGGCGAAAATGAGTGCTGGGCGCAAGCTTTGTCGGTCTCAGCCGGCGGCGCAAACTGCGTTAGCGAAATAGCCCGGATGCGCAAAGCGATATCCGGGACAACACACACCGGCCCCCGGATGTCGCTGACGCTTATCCGGGCTACGCAGCTCGCTGAATCTCGGCCGGCCATCTCTCGACACGCTCCAACGCCGGTGTCAGCTTTCTTGCCTTCATGACAGGAACGAGGCCAACAGCCCGGCAACCGAAACGTCCTCGTCGAGAGCCTCCCAGCGCAGGCCGACGCGGCTTATCTCAACCTGTTGACGCTCGGCCGGAGTGGCGTGCAGCAGGCGAGGAAACCGCACTAAGGGCATGCTGAGCGTTCGGCCATCGGTCCGTTCGACCGACACGGTGTGTTCGTCAATACGGACGCTGGTTGCCGAAACGGTCATACCGGGCAACTCCTTCGTCCCCGGCGATCGCTCGGTGTGTTTCCGGTAGGGCTGCGGCAGCTCGCAAGCCGTGCGCCGTGGTACGTGCTTGAAGATCGAACGATGAGGTACAGTGTATATGAATGTGCCCTCTCCCCTTGCGGGCTATTGAATGCACACATCTTTTTTGGGTTGCGCGGCTCGTTGAGGACTGATTCCTTAGTGGACATAGGTCTTTACGCGGGGCATTCGCATGTCGATGAAGATTGGGCTGGGGCGATTTGGCGATCGCCGCCTCGAAAAAGGGGGGCCTTGCTGCATGAGGCCCTTGTTCGACGGCCATGTTCGCGGATTCGACGCCTTGCCGGGAACCGTGCGCGGGAGGTGCGGTTCACGCGCTTTCTGCGCAACGAACGAGTAGGCGTCGAAGAGATGGCGAGCCACGCGGCAGCGCGCACGGCGTTACGTGTTGCTGGTCGCGAGATCATCGTGGTTCAGGACAACAGCGAACTGGTCCTTGGCGGACGACGCGCGAAAGCCAATGGATATGGACCTGTCGGCAAGGGCGGTGGCACACGTGGGCTGATGCTGCATGCTGCGCTCGCGCTTGATGCCGACAATGATGCGCTGCTGGGTCTTGTTGATGCGCAGGTTTGGAATCGCGACAAGGGCAAAGTGACGGCCCGGCGCTCGCGAGCGATGGCAGACAAAGAGTCTCAACATTGGCTCTCGACGGCGGCGAAAGCCGGCGAGGTCTTATCTGCAGCGCGCAGCATCACCGTCATCTCCGACCGGGAAAGCGATATTTACGCCCATTTCGTGCAACGTCCACCGAATGTGGAGCTTCTTGTCCGGGCCAATTGGAACCGGAAGATCAAATTGAAATCCGGGGCTTCTACGAGTGAGTTTGCATTCGTTGATGGCCTGCAGGAAGCCGCCCGGTACAGCGTGACGATACCTGCAGCTCCGGGCCGCAAGGAGCGGACGGCTGAGCTTGCCTTGCGCTTCTCGCCCGTAACGCTGTGCAGGCCGCATCCAAGCCCCGCGCCTGATCTGCCCGAGACCGTCCAACTGACCATCGTAGATGTTCGAGAGGTGTCATCAACCCACGACGGCGAGCCGATCCATTGGCGGCTCCTCACCACTCACGACGTGGGGAGCTCAAAGCAAGCACGTCGGATCGTCGATCTCTATCGTAAGCGATGGACCATCGAGGAGTTCTTTCGCACGCTCAAATCGGCGGGCTTTGATATCGAGCAGGCCGACATTGGAGAGCCCGAAGTCATGATCAAGTTTGTCGCCGCGGCCGCCGTGGCCGCGGTCACGATCATGCAATTGGTGCGCGCCCGTGACGGAACGACTGAAGATAAACTGATCGAGGCCTTCGACCCCGATGATCGGCCCGTACTCGAAGCCCTCTCTGCCGAACTTGAGGGGGCTACCGAGAAGCAAAAGAACCCACACCGAAAAGGCACGCTTGCCTTCGCAGCATGGGTCATCGCCAGGCTCGGAGGATGGACCGCCTACTACGGAAAGCCCGGTCCAATGGTCATGCGGTTGGGCCTCGAAGCGTTCCGCCGCATCAAATACGGCACCACTCTGAGGCTCAAAAATGTGTGAATCGAATAGCCCCTTGCGGGAGAGGGCATGCGCGGAAAGCGCGGCAGGCCCGAAAGGGTGAGGGGTATGCCTCCACGAGCTTCGTTCGCGGAGAGATACCCCTCACCCAATCGCGTACGTGGATGAGCCGGAGATGCCCTCTCCCGCAAGGGGAGAGGGCGCTGTATCGGACAGCACAAGCTGACCGACCTCGCTCAATTTGTGGGGCGGGCAGAGCGCCGCCGCGAGGCGGGCGCGTGCCCACCGTTGCCAGCGCTCGAAACTACAGCTCCTCGTCCGTCGGTCATCGCGGCGTGCGTCATGATCCACCTCGGCATAGCTGCGATGGACGCTTTCGACCGGATAGCCGCCGCGCGCGGCGTGCCCGTGCCGGATACGGAGAAGCAGCGGGAGTGGGTGATAGGGTTGAAACGGCAATGAATCGAACAGAAAAGTGCAGTGGACTGCACCCCTTAAGTGAGACACGATAATTACAGTGACAGGCATTTCGAGGATGACCTGTGGCAGTACGAGGAAAGAAGCGTCAGTTTCCGACGGCTTACAAACTGAAGGCGATCAAGCGGGTTGAGCGGGGCGAAGGCGTCCTCCCTGTGGCCCGCGAACTAGGAATCTCCCGCAAGATTCTCCACGACTGGATCAAAGCCTGGAACGCCGATGGGCCGGACGGATTAAACCGGAAGCCTGGACCCAAGCCCGGCCCCCGCAAGCTCAAACCGCTACCGACGTACGACGACAAACGCTCCGCCCTCACGCTCGCCAAAGCCCGCATTGCCGAGCTCGAACGGCTGGTGGGCCGCCAGCAGATGGATATCGATTTTTTTCGGAAAGCCTTGCGCGCATTGGAGCGGCCGGCAGCGCAAGGCAAACCCGCATCCGCATCATCAAAGTCATTCAAGCCATGACATCGGAGGCGACCGATTCCCACGCCGACGTGCAACGCCTCTGCCGCCTGGCAAGCCTGCCGCGCGCGACCTATTACCGGCATCTCAACAGGCGCAGCCGTGAGACGGCTGAGTGCGAACTGCGCGACCAGCTCCAGCGCATTTGCCTCAAGTATCCCTTCTACGGCTATCGACGGGTGGCAGCTACCCTCCGGCGCCAAGGCATGGTCGTAAATGCCAAGAAAGTCCTGAGGCTTATGCGTGAAGACAATCTTCTCGCGCAGCGCAAGGCGCCGTTCCTGAAGCCATCTGCCGAGCGACCAACGGGCGTTCTCGTCGTCCCCAATCTAGTGCGCGGCCTGGTGCCGTCCGCCCCCGATCAGATCTGGGTCGCGGACATCACCTACGTCCACCTCGCTAAGACCTTCGCCTATCTCGCCGTCATCCTCGACGCGTTCTCTCGCAAGGCCGTCGGTTGGGCCTTTGAGAACACGCTCGATGCCTCGCTCGCCATTGCTGCTCTGGAGAAGGCCATCGAGGGCCGAAAGCCGGTGCGCGGCAGCTTGATCCACCACTCCGATCGCGGCGTTCAAGGCGGATTCAAACGGTCGTCGCAACACTCCGAGGTTGGAGGTTGCGGTGAACATTCGAAAGCGGCGATCGGCACGATCAGGACGAGCGCCATTGCCATCGCCAGGGCGGCCGTCTGCTGCAGGGCGCGATGAACAGAATAGATTCTGGCGGGCGATCGCCAGGGGAGTGAGCAGCGAAGAGGCTGCGCTCGAAGCCGGAGTGTCGCAACCTGTCGGAACCAGATGGTTCCGAAAGGCGGGCGGCATGCCACCAGCGATGTTCAGATCTTCGGCCAAGCCGCTCTCTGGGCGGTACCTCTCGTTGATCGAGCGCGAGGAGATCGCACTCCTCAAGGTGCAGGGCCATTCCATACAGGAGATTGGACGCCGCCTCGGGCGGGCTGCCTCGACAATCTCCCGTGAACTGCGGCGCAATGCGGCCACCCGTAGCGGCGGGTTGGAGTACCGGGCGACGACTGCCCAGTGGCATGCAGATCGATCGGCCCGTCGTCCGAAGCTGACCAAGCTTGCGCTCAACACCACCTTGCGCACTTATGTGGAAGAGCGACTTGCCGGTGTCGTCGTGGCTCCGAGCGGCACTCCCGTTCCTGGCCCCGCCGTTCCGTGGAAGGGTCGCCGGCATGGGCCGCGCAAGGATCGGCGATGGGCCAAAGCCTGGAGCCCTGAGCAGATTGCCCGACGCTTGCCGATCGACTTCCCGGACGACAAGACGATGCGCATCAGCCACGAAGCTATCTATCAAGCCCTCTTCGTTCAGGGCCGTGGGGCGCTACGCCGCGAGCTGACGGCCTGCTTGCGAACAGGGCGTGCGTTACGGATGCCCAGAGCGCGCGTACGCAGGCGAGGCAAGGGCTTTGTCTCGCCGGAGATCATGATCAGTGAGCGCCCTGCTGAAGCGGCCGATCGAGCGGTGCCGGGACATTGGGAGGGAGACCTCATCCTCGGTCTTGGTAGCTCGGCAATCGGCACGCTGGTCGAGCGCACGACGCGCTTCACGATGCTCTTGCACCTTCCACGGTTGGCGGGGCATGGCGAAGCTCCGCGCGCGAAGAACGGGCCTGCGCTTGCGGGACACGGGGCCGAAGCCGTGCGCGACGCGATCACGCGCACCATCGTCACCTTGCCCGAAGAACTCCGTCGTTCGCTGACCTGGGATCAGGGAGCCGAAATGGCTCAGCACGATCGTCTCAAGATCGATGCGGGTATCCAGGTTTACTTCTGCGACCCGCAGAGCCCTTGGCAGCGCGGTACTAACGAGAACACCAACGGATTGCTGCGGCAGTACTTCCCGAAAGGTACAGACCTGAGCATCCACAGCGCCGACGAGATATCCGCCGTGGCAGCGACCCTCAATGCCCGGCCGAGAAAGACACTGGGCTGGAAAACGCCGGCGGAGGCGCTTGACGAGTTGCTGTCATGAGTGAAAACATTTGGTGTTGCGACGACCGTTTGAATCCGCCCAATACGCCTCAATCGCCTACCGCCAAATACTGGCCGACCGCGACATCACCATCAGCATGAGCAGGCCAGGAAACCCCTTCGACAACGCAAAGGCCGAAAGCTTCATGAAAACGTTGAAGGCCGAAGAGGTCAACGGCAAGGCGTACTCCGACATCAGTGACGCACGCCGCCGGATCGATAGCTTCATCGCCAATGTCTACAACAAGGAGCGCCTGCACTCGGCGCTCGGATACCAATCGCCTCTTGAGTTCGAAACCGCGTTCGCGCAAAACAAAGCACGATAACGCATCGTGGCAACCGCACTGTCACTGTAATTATCGTGTCTCACTTAAGGGGTGCAGTCCAGCAGCGTCACCGTAATTCCCGAGGTGGAAAATCAGGGCTCTCCGATGGATCGCTGCGTCGACCGGGGATTTAGGCGCAATCCCGCCGGACCGCAATGCGCAGCAAGCCGTGTCGATGGGAAACGCTCGTTCGCCGGGGCGATCACGAATTGCTGATGGCCGCGCCGGTCAGGCGATCCGGACATGGGATGGCCGTCCTGTTCCGGCCAAAAGCGAGCAAAGGGCCTGCAACACGGGTTCTGGTGCCGTCGAGATCACGCGGAAGACAGTGACTGCGGCCCCAATGTTATGACCGGCTGCCCCACTCTCGACGCAATCCGTCGTTCATGGTCGTGGTGCTGAGGGCTTGGGGCGCTGTTCAGACTCGGGGAGAGTTCGAATGAAGACATTCGTGATTTCAGCAGGCGCGATGCTCGCGCTGGTGACGATGGCCCATGCCGCCGATCTGCCGCGTCCGCAGCCGGTCTACGAGCAGCCCGCGGTCGGCAAGATGCCGATCGGCAAAGCTCCGATTGGCAAGTCTCCGGTCGGCAAGGCGCCGGTCGTTGCCCCCGCACCGGGGTATTATCGCCGCGGCTACTGAGCCCGGTCGGCTCTTTGATGTGACGTCATCATTCTCGGGGGCGTGCCTGCCATGCGGTGTTTCGGCCTGGTCGGATTAGCGTTGTCAGCTTTGCTGCTGCCGTGCGTCGCGCAGGCGGCTTCCGTGCGGCCGGCCGTCGCCCGGACGGCGCATGAGGCCCCGCGGAGCGCGCCGGTCCGGCGTGCCTCCGAGGCAAAAGGGCCATACTATGTCGACTTCAGGGCGCGCACCGCCGCGAGCTGGGGCCATGCCTTCGTCTGGTATGGCAAGAGCAGCGAGAAGGCGGTCGATGTCGCCGGCCTGACCCCGGCTGGCGACGAGCTCGCCTACATGCTCGGCTATGTCACCTTCGTGCCATCCGAAACCGGTGCGAGCTATGGCGATCTCGATCCGGACTATGTGACCGCGAGCTACCGCGTCTACCTGAACGAAGCCGACGCCAAGCGCGTGTTCGCCTACATCAAGAAGCTGCAGGCGGACTCGCCGGTGTGGAACGCCGAAACGGCGAACTGCACCTCATTCATCGGCAGCATCGCCAGCTTCATGGGCCTGGACACCCCGGTCCGCTGGACCCGGCCCGAGGAATACGTCAACAAGCTCCGCGAGATGAATGGCGGCCGGCAAGTCGTGCGGCTGGCGGCGGAGCGGTAGGGGGGCGGGAAGAAAAGTGCAGTGTTATCGTTAGGCCCGATTGGACTGTCGTTTCGAAGCAACCTGATCGTCTGCGCCCTCGATGAACTCCTTGGCGGTGCCAATCCGTGGCGGCCCATGCTTGCTGGCCCGAAAGTGTCAGCCCAATTTAATGGTTGCTGCTTGCGAACAACCGGGCCGATCATCGGCTTGCGGATTAGCGAGCCGTACGGCAACGTCCATTAGACGCGATCAATCTTCTTCGTTACTCATCCGGTTCGGCGCCAGCTCCAACGGTGTCGACCAGCTTGCGGTCGATGATGCGCTCGACGCGAGCATCAGATACCACGAAACGATACGCAGGCTGGCCGCCAAGTTCACTGCTGGGGGCTTGTGTCCCACTCTGTCGAACTAGTCCGATGTCTTCCCAGTTCTTAATCTTTGCGCGCGCGCTTTGATCGCCGATTTTGAATGCCAATTGAACATCTTTGTTTACGAAAGCGGTACGCCCGAGTCTGTAAACTTGTTCCAATAGCTTCTGTGGGAAAAATCCTTCGATTGTTTCTCGAACATACTTGTCCTGTCCGTGACCTGCCACCGAAGTTTCATCCAGCCGCAGTTAGAGTCCTGTTGGGTTGTACGCCGACCGACGCGGGTGGAGCAACGGGCGATCGGCGGAGCTGGTCGGGGTTGCGCAGCCGATCGGCCGTTGCGGTAAGGATAACAGCGTAGGCTACCTGGTTTCGTATTTTAGCGAGGAGTGCGGCCGCTCGCCGTTGTAGTCGGTGACCCAGGCAGCGAGCTTCCGCCTGGCGTCGTCAAGGCTGAAGAACAACGTCTCGTTCAAGAACTCGTCGCGCATCCGGCCGTCTTCCCCATCAACGGTCGGCTGCGGGATGAATTGCTGAACGAGAGACGCTGTTCACGACACTGGCTCAGGTCCGCGTGGCGCTCAGATGCTGGCGGGTCGATTACAACGACATACGACCGCACAGCAAAGGCCAAGTGATCAATCGCCAACGGCTCCGGCGAGGCGAGATCGCGTCGTTTTTCTCCTCGATCGAGCCGTGTCTGGTCGGCATCGAAGCCTGCGCCACCGCTCACCACTGGGCACGCGAGATTCGGCGGTTTGGACACGAGGTGAGATTGATTCCGCCTGCCTATGTAAAACCTTACGTGCGGCGAGGAGCTAACGACGCCGCCGACGCGGCTGCGATCTGCGAAGCGGTCACCCGCCCCAATATGAGGTTCGTCCCAATCAAGAGCGTCGAGAGCCAGGGCTTTTTGATGCTTCATCGCGCAAGAGGCCTGCTGGTCCGCCAGAGAACCATGACGGCTTGTGCCGTTCGAGCTCACTTCGCTGAGTTCGGAATCATTGTCGGCCAAGGCCGGCAACGGGTGGATAGTCTGGCGGACTTGTTGGATGACGAGGCCCTAGCGCGCTGCAGGTTGTCGGTCTCCTGCTGGCGCTCGTCAAGCGAACACTATTACCTGGACCTCGGCTTCCTGCCCGAGATCGTACGCTATGTCTCCATCGGCGGTCGCGAGCAGTTGCTTGGCGCGCTCGGTCCGGAGAACAGCCCGCTTCCCCTAATCCGCTGCCAGCCGCGGCACTGAGGGCGTCTGCAAGGGCCGCAACCGACTGCGGTGCCCGCCAATGAACCGACAAGAGCCGCATCGAAGCAGTGAAGCCTCGATGCGGCAAAGTCCGGTGGGGATTGGGGATCTGGGTAGGAGGAAGCGGTTATACATCCGCCTTTGTGCCGAGATGATGCTGGGAATGAGCCGCGGTGTCTACGGATGGGAGCGCGCGAGTGTTGTCGCCTACAGCATCACTTGCGCATCGTCCTGCGCTGCCGTCGGCCGTCGATGCGGTGGCGTTCCGCGCAACGTTCCACAATGTTACGGGGCGGCGACATCGTTCAACGGACGTCCCCGTCTGAGATCGGCGAGAAGTTTCCTCTTGAGCTCGTCGCCTAAGCCATAACGGTCCAGTGCTGCGGGAATATCGCTGGCCACCCCGGGATAGCAGTGCGCGAGCCGCTCGGCCGCCCGCACGGCACACTCCTCGTCCTGCTTGGTTGCGCATAGCGCAATCCGAAGCAGCAAGGTGAGCGGCACCGGCGAGGCCTCCGATCGGAAGACGATACGCCGGGCATTGACGGCATCGTTGCGCATGTAGGCCGCCAGCGCCGCGTAGGGCGGCATGAAAACAGTCGGCTGGATGGCGCCGGCCTGTAGTTGCGCTCCGAACGCCACGTCCTCGTCGTGGTGGCCGCGTGCGATATTGGTTGCCGCCAGCAAGGACTGGCTGAGGCCGGATACGGGTGGACCATCGAGGATCTGCGGCGTCAGCTCGAAGGCGCTTTCGGGATCGCCTCCAAAAAAACGCGCTGCGAACAGCGCGAGAAGACCGATCCCGAGCTTGGGCGAGCGGCTTGCGGCTCGCTCTGCGAGCTCCCGAGCCCGCGCGATGTCTGACTCGGGGTTTCGGCCCGGCGTCCCGTCGAGATACTCGGAAACCAGTACCGCCGAGAGCAGCGACAGCAGCCGTGGATCGTCAGGCTGCCGGCTGACCTCTGCTTCGAGGCAGGCGAGCGACTCCGGCAGGTCATAGGCGTAGTGAAGGATGGTATCGAGCGCCCGCAGAACGCAGGCCCTGCCCTGAAGGTTCCGGGCAGCAGTCGAACTGGAGCGGCGGAGTGCATCCGTCATGATCGCGCCGATCCAGAGTTCGCCGACGTCCGCGGCGACCGTGCTCACCATGCGGTCGTCGGCCGTGCTCTGGGCGCTCACGTCAATGCCCTGGAATGCGCGAGACCAGATGATCTCGTTGGAGCGCGCGCTGAGCAGCCGGAATACGAAGTCCCGCCGCGACCTCTCCGACGCTCCGGCCCGGACCAGAAGGACATAATCCACGGCGCTCTGATGGTCTGCGTCCGCACGATTGTGCATGACGGTCAGGTCGTAGTGGGTCAACGCGCTCTCGAGTGACGTGGCGATCAGCCCCGTCTGTTCGTCGGATGTCGGAGGATCGGTTTGCACGAGGACGCTCGGAAGGCCGAGCACCGGTGTGCTCACCTGTGCGCCGAACAGGCGCGCGACGTCGCGCGAGAGCAGGGCCGTTCCAAGCACCAGCGTCACCAGCAAGATCACGACATGACCCGGATAGAGCAGACGCGGCAACTTCGGCGCGACGTTGCTTTCTTCGGACCTAGGTGGTGGCACCTCCTCCTCGACCGGCACAGCTCGCAGGAACTGCGGCTGATACGAGCCGACGGGCAGCACGATATGCATCGGATTCTTCGCCCCGGTTCCCCTGTAGTAGTTCTCCAAGAGCTCGCGCAGGCGCTTGGCCTGGACGCGCACGACGGAATTGACCTGCGGATCGAAATCGCTGCCGCGTCCGAGGACGGAGGTGGCGATGGTGAAGGCCTTCAGCCGCTCACCGCGGCCTTCGAGAGTCTCCTGCACCACAAAGCGCAGGAACTGCATCGCAGCAGGATTACGGCGAAAGCTTGGATCCCGTAGAATTCGATCGAGCTCAGCCCCGACGTCGACGGGCTCGCTCGGGACCGGCGAGGAGCCGCTTTGGATGTCTGCATTCATATCGGTCGATCGACGCAGGATCCGTGGGAACTCGACGCCCTCGCGCAAGGTTCCCGCGCGTCGCGATATGGTTGGCTCAGCCTTCTCCGACCATCAGGTACGCTTGTCAGCGCGCGCTTGGCGAGGGATATCCGTGCTCCCAGACCGGTTCGATTACTGCCGCGCCTCATTGCGTCACTTCAAATTCCACTGCGTCACCAAGGTTGATCCGAACGCTTCTCGGATGCAATACCGGGCTCGGCGATTGTGCTGTCTGCGACAAAAAGAAGCCGAGGGCGACAAGCGCACAGCCGCCACACCGGACTGCCGGCCCTCATTTGCCGAACCACGTCTGGGCTGTGATCACGATGCAGATTGACGTGGAGGCGGGGAGCAGGAAAGACCGCGCACCGGGCTCGCGGTAATTGTACATCTTGACGTTGTCGGCGAAATCGCCCTTCGCCGCACCTTTCGTTTCCAGGGCCGCGCCGACCGTGTCGCAGCTCACCGGGTAAGGCTGCACGACCAGTGAGCTCGCATCGCAACTCGTACTCGCCAGGGGCGTCACGCCGGCGAAGCTGAGCAGCAGCGGCGAGGCCGGATCGCCGCTGGCAACCGCATTCGTCACCGAGAAGATGTGCTTGTCGGCTGCCTCCTTGTTCCAGAGCGCAGTCGCCACATGACGGCCGGTGGCGATCTGCGAGGATACCAGGCCGAGCAGCGGCGCACAGGCACGCACGCCGGCCTTGTCCGCGATCTGCAGCGCGGCAACCTTGCTCTTGTCCGGCTGACTCCCGTCCGGCTGGATCGGTTCTGCGGCGCTGGTCCCGGCAAGGAGGGACATGACATGCTCACCCAACGAGGTGAAGGTGAGGACCGCTGCCGCGGCGAAGGCGAACAAGACAGCAAGGACGGCGATCAGCCAGGACGAGCGTGCGGGGACATACGACAATGATGACATCTTGCCTCTCCGAGGAATGCCCGGCCATCGGCCGGCTGTCTCGACGACGGCGAGACAGCGATTCGAATACCGGAATGCGTCGAACCTAGTCTGCTCCGCGAGGCAAATATTGTCGTCGGGTACCCACGGCTTGTCCGATTGCGCGCCGGTCGGCACTGAATGCGGTTTCGGACAAGTTCACTTCCGTTCGGTCCTAGATTGCGCGTGCTTTCCTACTTAGGGTTTCGCGCCTCTCCAACGAGAGACGCAGGTCGTGCCGGCGCTCGATGGCGGCGGAGACCGACTTGCTCAAAGCTGAGCTTGGCGAAGCCGAAGGACCACGCTCCGCCGCGCCCTTTCGTGTCGAGCCCAAGGAACCAATGACCAGAGAAACGTGTCGTTCGCCGTCGCAGCAGTCCAAGGCCTTTGCAAGCGATCAGGAGAGGCCGCACCGTGGCGGCGAGGCTGCCGATCCCGGCTCCCCTGACCGGATGCGCCGCCGCTGGACGCCGCTGAAGAAGCTACGGGTTCTGCTGGCCGTGCAGTCCGGCGCGCTCGCGGAGCGCGATCTCTGGGAAAAGCTTCGGATCAGCGAAACGGAGTTCAACTCCTGGCGGCGCGCGTTCGCGGAGTTCGGCTATGCCGGACTGAAGACGACACAGCTTCAAAAGCTACGCAGGCGCGGCGCTCGCCGCAAGTGAAAGCGGCCGCGCTCTCGAGATGACGCTTCGGCTTGCAGGTGGCTGCAATCCCGACCGTGCTTTGCTGTGGCAACCCGCGGACATTGATCGGCATGCGCTGCGCTCGCGATCTGGCGCGATCGTTCGGTTTGCTGGTCGGTCGTACCGTGCCAGTCAATGTTGATGCCGCTACGAGCAATACGACGACTCCGGCGCCTGTCTAGGCTCCCTGCATGGTGAATCGAAGGATGTATTTCAATCATAGGTCGTGTCGCAGAACGCGAACGCGCATTGTGGGGCGAGCGGCCGAGAGATCGGACATTGGCGTTCGTAGTGAGTTCGGATTGATCGTGAGGGAGTGTCGTCTGCACGCGAAGGCAGGCGACGGATGCGCAGCGTTGCCAGGACGGCGGCGGATGCTTTTGCGCCGTGGGCGCAGTGTCGGAGCCGTCTCGCGCGAGGGGCAAGATGGCTGTCTTGGAGCGTTGCTCCGGTCCCTTGGACTGGTCGCATGCAGTTGAACTGGGAGAAGATCGCCATGATCATGAATTCGCAATCGAGCGCCGCAGCCTTTGTCGCCAACTGGGTTGATCATGCGGCAGGCGACTGCCGATCGCTGCGGCGCAGGCTGATCGCCGTGTTGCGGCGGGCTCATCGCGTGCTCGGTATCCGGCGCAAGGGACTTGGTATGGGACTGCTGGGGCTGCACGCCCCGCGCATCGCGGGGCTGTCGCTGGTCGCAGGTCTGAGCTTCGCCGGGCCGGCGAGCGCGAAGGTTTTCGTAAATAACACGGGCAATAGCAATGACAGGTCCTGCGCCTGGATTGAAGACGCAGGTACGATGGCCAGCTCGTTCACTACCACGGATGCTGGCGGGGGGTATCAGTCCGGTTGCAGTGCTGCAGATGCCTCGACGCAAACGAATCGCAGTCTTTTCTACGCCGGCCCAACTTTCCAAGAAGAAGTAAATCTGACGCTTGGCGGGCTGCTGTTTGTCAATGCGGGCAAAATTGGTGTCACCGACGTCGCCACCGGCACCTACTCTATGAGGATGGGCAGTGTCGCCACGATGAACGCGGCCGCGGGCGCCAATTCCATCGCCATCGGCTCGGCCCAGACCAGCACCTCGGACGGCGCTAGCTCTGGAGCGACGGTCGCGTCCGGCAACAGCGCCACCGCCATCGGGGTTAAGGCCAATGCCGCGGGACTCAACTCGATCGCGCTGGGCAGCGCCGCGTCCGCATCTGCTGAGGGTTCAGCTGCGCTCGGTAATTCGGCCAGTGCATCGGGCGTCGGCTCGACTGCGCTCGGCCGGCGTGCTGTGGCCGCCGCGGCTTCCGCAGTCGCTGTCGGCGACGGCGCCAGCGCGCAGACGGCCAGTGCGGTGGCGATCGGAGCGGGCGCCACCGCACTGGGCGGCAAAGCGGTCTCGATCGGCGCCGGAAACACCGCCAATGGGAATGGTGCGGTCGCGATCGGCGATCCCAACACCGCGGCCGGAACCGGCGCCGTCGCCATGGGCGCCAATAACAGCTCGAACGGCCAGGGCGCCGTCGCATTGGGCAATGCGAACACCGCGACGGGCCAAGGGGCGGTGGCGTTGGGCAACAGCTCGACCGCGGGCGGCGGCGGTGCGATTGCTCTCGGTGATACGGCTGCGGCCAACACAACCAAGGCTCTGGCGCTCGGTTCAGGAGCAACCGCGACCAACCAGAACGATGTCGCACTGGGCGCGGGCTCCGTAACCGCGACTCCGAACGCGACAAGTGGAGCCACGATCGCAGGGACATTCTACTCGTTTGCCGGCACCTCGCCGACCAGCGTCGTCAGCGTCGGCGCCTCGGGCTCCGAGCGCCAGATCACCAACGTCGCGGCCGGGCGGATCAGCGCGACGTCCACCGATGCCATCAACGGCTCGCAGCTTTATGCGACCAATCAGGCCGTCACGGCCGTGCAGCAGGTGGCGAACGCCGGCTGGAACGTCACGACGTCATCGACCGGAACAGGTACGGTCAGCGGCACGACGGTGCAGAAAATCGCGCCGGGGGCGACCGCGACCTTCACCGCGGGCAACAACATCGCGGTGACGCAGAACGGCGCGGAGGTGCAGATCGCCACCAGCATGACGCCGAGCTTCACCTCGGTGACGACCGGCAACACCACGATGAACTCCAGCGGCCTGACCATCAATGGCGGGCCGAGCGTCACTTCGAGCGGCATCGATGCGGGCGGTACCAAGATCACCAACGTGGCGGCGGGGACCAATCCGACAGATGCGGTGAACCTGACGCAGATGCAGACGGCGGTGACGAACGTCCAGACGCACTATTACAGCGTCAATGATGGCGGCACCCAGCAGGCGAACTACGCCAACAATGGCGCGACCGGCACCAATTCGCTGGCCGCGGGCGTTGCCGCCTCCGCCGCCGGTGCCGGCTCGACCGCGCTCGGCTTCGGCGCGAAAGCGAACAATGCCAACGACGTCGCGCTTGGCTCCGGCAGCACTACCGCCGCGCCCAATCCGACCGCGAGCGCCACGATCAACGGCACCACCTACAACTTCGCCGGCACTTCGCCGACCAGCGTGGTCAGCGTCGGCGCCTCGGGCTCCGAGCGGCAGATCACCAACGTCGCCGCCGGGCAGATCAGCGCGAGCTCGACCGATGCGATCAACGGCTCGCAGCTTTACGCGACCAATCAGGCCATCGACACGCTCAGTCAGGGGACCGTCAAGTACGATACCTCCGGCGGCACGGTGAACTACAACAAGATCACACTCGCCGGACCCGGCGGCACCACGATCACCAACGTCGCCCCGGGAGCGGTGAGTTCAACCTCCACCGATGCGGTGAACGGCTCGCAGCTCTATGCGGTGCAGCAGCTCGCAGGCGCCGGCTGGAACGTCACCACCAAGGCCACCGGCACCGGCACGGTCAGCGGCACCACCGTGCAGAACATCGCGCCCGGTTCGACCGCGACCTTCACCGCCGGCAACAACATCGCGATCACTCAGGTCGGGTCGGAGATCCAGATCGCCACCAGCATGACTCCGAGCTTCACCTCGGTCACCACCGGCAACACCAAGATCGACACCAATGGCTTGACCATTGCCGGCGGACCGAGCGTGACGTCAGCCGGAATCGACGCTGGAGGAACCAAGATCACCAACGTCGCCGCCGGTACCAATGCGACGGATGCGGTCAATGTCTCGCAAATGAACACCGTGGTCGCCGGCGCGAAGACCCATTATTATAGCGTCAATGACAACGGCGCCCAGCAGGCGAACTACGCCAACGATGGCGCCACCGGCGCAAATTCGATGGCCGCGGGTGTTGCCGCCTCCGCCTCAGGTGCCGGATCGACCGCCATCGGCTACGGCGCGACCGCGTCCAACGCCGGCGCTGTCGCTCTCGGTCAGGGCTCGACAACATCGGCGGCCGTCGCCACGACCGGGACCGAGATCGGCGGCAAAGCCTACACCTTCGCGGGAACATCCCCCACGAGCACGGTGAGCGTCGGGGCGGTTGGCGCCGAGCGGACCATCACCAACGTCGCCGCGGGCCGGCTCAGTGCAACCTCGACCGATGCGATCAACGGCAGCCAGCTTTACGCCACCAATCAGGCGGTGGACGTGCTCTACAAGGGTGGGGCCGGCCCGGTGCAGTACTCGAACTCCTCGACGCCGACGACGCCGAACGGCGGCACGCCGACCAACGACCTCACCCTGGTCGGCGGCTCCAGCGGGCCCGTCGTGCTGCACAACGTCGGGGACGGAGCCGTCTCGTCGACCTCGACCGACGCGGTCAACGGCAAGCAGCTCTATGCGACCCAGGCGAACGTGCCGGGTTCGTGGCAGGCTCCGACCTCGAATACGTATGTGCTGAGCAATCCGGCGGGCGGCGGCGGCCCGGTGACCCTGAGCAATGTCGCTCCGGGAACGCTCTCGCCGACGTCGACCGAGGCAGTGAACGGCTCGCAGCTTTATGCCACCAACCAGGCGATCAACAACATCGCCACGGGCTTCGGCAATCTGCAAAGCCAGATCGACACCAACGCCCGCCGCGCCGACGCGGGCATCGCCACGGCGGCCGCTTTGGGCATGGTCCGCTACGACGATCGTCCGGGCAAGCTGTCGACCGGCGCTGCCGTCACCTACCATCACAATCAGGCGGGCTTCGCGATGGGTGCGGGTTACACGACCGAGGATCGCCTGTGGCGGGTCTCGGCGGGACTCGCGTTCTCGCCGACCAGTAGGAGCATGGACGATCTCACGGTCGGCGCGAGCGCCACCTATACCTGGAACTAGATCGCGCGCCGACCCACCGGCGCGTCCGTGGCTACCAACATCGGGAATCGTCAGATGACATCCAAGATCACGATCTGCGCCGCAGGCTTGCTGCTGTCGCTTGCGTTCACGTCCCGGCCGTCACCGGCGGCTGATATGTCCGTTCCGGCGTCAGCCTGCCACGACGGTGGAAAGTACCAGCGTATCCCCATGAGCCGCATCGCGCAGCGGACCGAGCACGATCCGTCCGGCCTCTGGACAGACTTCGAGCTGTGGAACGTGAATAGCCCGCACAAAACCGACATTTGGGAGGGCGCGTACCGGGGCTGCCGGGGTGAACGCATCGTCGTCTCGCAGATCATCAATCGGCAATGCAGCAGCGCAACGGTCTGTCCGGTGCGGATCGTGCAATTCGACCGCGGCGGCAGCGGGCGGGTGCTGCTCGCCTACAAGCAGGCCTGCACGCTGCATGGCACCTTCGCGCTGAGCTCGGACGGACATGAGCTGATGGCCTGCGACGTCCCTTACGAGCTCGACTGAAGCGACCGGATCGAACAGCATCGGTCGACTCGATGACAATTAAGAGAAGGTTGTGAGCATGAATCCGCAGGTCCGAGCGATCCTGTTGCTCATCTGTTGTCTGGCGCCGACCGGGGCTCGGGCAGAGGTTGTGCCGGCAGCTGCTGGACAAACCCCGGCGCCGCCAGCTCCGGCGTCGCCTGCGCCGGCACCGCCCGCGCTTTCCACCAAGCCTTGGCAAGTCGACCGGGTACTCGCGCTGCTGCTCGTCCGCTCGACCGTCATTGCGCTCGATCAGGCCAACAAATCCGGAAACTACACGGTCCTGCACGCGCTGGCCTCTCCCAGCTTCCAGCAGGTGAATACACCGGCGCAGCTCACCGACCTGTTTGCGAACTTCCGTCGCGAGAAGTTTGACCTCTCGCCGGGTGCTATTCTCGAGCCGCAGTTCGCATTTGAGCCGAGGATCGAGGCCAACGGTCTGTTGCACATCGCGGGCGACTTCGCGGGACGGCCGAGCCCGTTCCATTTCGATCTGATGTATCAGTCGGTGGGTGGGCGCTGGCTGCTGGAGGCGATCTCCGCCGGCTCGCAAGGAGGCCAGGACAAGCCAAAGGAAGGCCCGGAATCCGGCGCAGCCGCGAGCGCTGCGCCGCCGGCGGCTCCGACGCCTCCGAGGCCGGTTGTGAGATCTGGTCAGCCGCAGCTGCTCCTTGCCCGGCCCGACCAGTCCAATCCGCCACAGACATCGCGCAAGCCGCAGCAGAAGAGCAATGAGCCCCGGTCGAACTGATCTCCGGCCGGAGGCGGCTCACTCGACCGAGGAATCTGGCGGACCCGGTCAGCAGGACGAGTTGGCTCCTTACGGAATGTCTCTCACGAGCATGCGGCCGGTCATCGAAACGATCGACGTGATCGCTTCCGCACTGATCATGGTGCGCTGGAGACACCAGAGCTCATCAACTTCCGTACGACTGGACGGGTGGATCCGCTCGGGAGGCTCGCGCCGCGCAGTCTTGCTCCCGCCGGAGTCCCTCCGGTTGTTGCGCGTCTCGCAATCCGGCGACGCGGTGTTCTGGGACTGCTGTGAAGGCGCGGTGCTGACCGCGCTCATGCTATGGCAACTCGCGGAAGAACAGCGGCCCTTCACCAACGAAGATGCGCGTGCCTGGCAGGCGGCCATGCGGCTGACCAACTCTGAGGTGGCGCAGCTGTTCGGCATCTCCAGCCGGACGTGGCGCTCCTACAGGGCGCAAGCCCGGATCCCGCGATCGGTCGGCATCGCGTGTCGTGCGATGACACGCGATCCGCTACCGCTGCATGCGCACGTTCAATTGTCCCGCCGCCTTCGCACTTCGAGTCGTTCGTCGGTCGAGGGCTGAACGGCCGCGGCGGCGCGTCTATGCAGGGGCGGAGCGCGCTTGGTACCGATCGCGCGTTGGGCGACAAGCGAGGTTCGCTGCGAGAAAATACCTGGCCGTACGAGGCCACTATGGTTTACGCGGGCAAATGGGATGGTCAGCTGTAGCGGCAGGGAAGTAAATGGTAGATCAGCCGAGCGCGATAAAGCAACGCCTGCGAAAGGTGCAGATCCATCCGAGCGTGCCGGAGCAGCTCCGCGACCAGCTCAAGAAGTGCGCCAAGGAGAGGGGGCGCTCGCTGAATCAGGAAATCGTGCTCCGGCTGACAAAGTCTTTGGCTGAGGACGGCTGCTGAGCCGAGACACGGAATTCGCATCGTCGGGACTGCCCGCTGCAACTGATGTCACGCATGATGTCTGGTTGTCAGACCGGTGGATCAAGCGCCCGAGCGACGCAGAAGAGGAACGTGAACAGCACAGCCGAAAAGGCGAGTCCATAGATGATGCCGCGCGCGACGCTCGTCCTATAATGGTCCCTGTTCGCGCTGACGTGCTTCATCCGTCTGTGCCGATGCTGAATGCCGATTCGCGTGAAGCCATTGTCACGAGAGCGTGCCGGTAAGCAAATGGATCCAAAGGTGCGCAAATTGGACCTGACCGCACAATCGTGCCGTAGACAAACAAGCTACCGGGCCACGGAAGATGACGATCTGTACGGGTACCGGCATGATCGGATTGGAGGAAGCGGTGCAGGTTCAACTCGCAATCGTTCTCATGCTCGCATCGGTGCTGGCACTGGTCGGTCTCGCCTTCTGGCTGCTTCGCGACTACGCTGCGGAACGCCGGCTGCAGGCTCGGATGGGCCAGCCATGGCGCGTTGCACCGATCCAGGTCGTGAGGCTCGCAAGCGGCCGTCGCCTCGTCCTCATTCGCCACCGAGACATGGAGCATCTGTTGCTGATCGGCGGGCCGGCCGATCTTGTCGTGGAAAGCAGGGCCATGCAGGCCGGCGAATATGACGTCGCGAACGGAGACGGCAATTAGCAGCGAGGGACGTCCGCGACGATGAAGTGACCGATCTCGACAATTCCAAGTCGAACAAATTTGAACGATTCATATCACTTTCTTGATGATCTGGCGGCCTTCGCCACGATGCTCCAAGGTGTCTTCGTTGTTCATTGGAGGCTGTGGATGCATTCGCTTTACGAGAAGCTATCTGTCCTGGTCGTGGATGATGATCCGACGTTTGCGACCACAGTTGCCTTCCTGCTCAGCCGCATTGGCGTTGGCCAGATTGGGGTCCTGCATGAAGTCGGGTCGGCCTGGTCCTTTTTGAACGCGACGCCCGTTGATGTCGTCATCTCCGACTGGAATATGGAGCCTGCCGATGGCTATCAACTCCTGAGGATGGTGCGCAGAAGTCGCCGCCTTGCGCTCCTCGGGTTTATCATGATGACCGCCAATACATCGGAACAATATCCGCGTCTCGCGATCGAGGCGGGCGCCACCTTCTTCCTCGTGAAGCCATTCCGGATGTCGAGCCTGAAGGCTGCGCTGGATGCCACGTTGAGCGAGATGCCTGGGCAGACGCCGTTCGCGCAGGTGCGGCTCGAGGGCAGTACGGGTCGTCGACCGGAATGGGGGTGATCGTCGATTCAGGTCTGCGAGGAATGACAATCTGGGTGCCGCACCTGACAAGAGATTCGCCTCAGTTGGCCTATCCTTCGGCGAATGATCGTGGTCGCCGCCGGGACAGCGGCGTGAACCGACGTTGTCGGCACGTGGAAGAGTGCCGCGTTGGGAAGGAGATCGCGTCGTGTGGTCCAGAAACTTGGCGTTCATCGGCGCGGCCTTAGCCTTGCTCTTCGTCCTGCCGCCTGTATCGACGTCCCTTGCCGGGACGGCCGACCGCGAGTCCCTGTACGTCGGACCGGCAATCAATCGCGATGTCTTCAAGGAAGGCGCGATACGGCGGATCGAGGCAAGCTTTCAGAATTGGCGTGTCGTGTGCGATGAAGTCACTGCCGAACGGCGCCGATTCTGCAGCTTGTTCGGGGCGGGTCAAACGGAAGGCAAGATGCTTGGTGACATCGTGGTGACGACCACCCGCGAGGGGCAGCCTGCCGCCATGCTCCATCTTCCTTACGGCGTGTCGCTGCGGTCGGGACTCACGGTCGCGGCAGCCTCCGGAGGCGCGATCGCTGGCTCACGGCGTGAAAAGACCAGTCGTGTCACCAAGCTGGCTTTCGTCACGTGCGACGCCCAGGGGTGCATGACGCTTTGGCCGCTCACGACTGCGCAGCTCAACGCCTTGATCACCGGTGGAATGCTCATTGTACGGTTCAAATCGATGACGGTGGCGAACATGGCCGGCCCGACGCCTATTCTGGTCGGCGCCGCCGATCGCGAGATGGTCATCTCTGGTCTCGGCTTCTCTGAAGCGGTCAGTGCCTCGATCAACAAGCCCTAACACACAGGCGTTGGCCACCGAGCGCAGGAGGGTTTGCGTGCGTTGCCCTCAACTTCGATAACGGGTTACGTTTGGAAGATATGCATACTACGTTACATCGGCATGTACGGGGGTGAAGAGCTCTCGGCAATGCCGACACGAAAGGTGACCGCACGCTAGCCGTCTGGCTATAAGGAATGAGCGAAATCGACCCTGGTGTGCATCGGCCTGCCCGAGTTGGTGCGACCCATTCGGTTCAATTCCAGCGATTTAGTACACTCGGGTGGATGACAGAGCGCCCATCCGTCCCAATTGGGGGCAGTTGTCCTGAGCCTGTCGGGTAGACCGAGCGAAGGCGAGGTTCCCCGATTCGGCGTTACGCGCGGCGTTCACCCTTCCTGAAGTAACCGTTACCACGCTGCAAAAATCGACAAAGGTGGCTCTCTTTCTACCTGGAAGCGATGGCGTTGCCGTTCGTTCCTGAAAACAGGGGGAAAGCATGAGCATTCTTGGCCAGGTCGGTATCAGTCATCGCGGCGAGCTCCAACAGACCGGGAATCGGTCGATCCGCGTGGCGCTTCACGTGACCGAGCCGGAAGGCGTCGCGGTGACGACTTGCGATGCCGCCGATGGTGGCAGCATCTTGTGGGCGTGGGGATTTGCCGGCTTCTTGAAAGAGCTGGACCGGAAGACCTCCGCTCCGATGGTATGGGCTGTTTTCGAGAACGGGATCAGCAGCTGTTACGTCTCGAATTCGCTTCATGGACTCCTGGGGGGCAAGGGCCGTCCGCGATATAATGGGGTAGAGGAGCAAAAACATCTCTGCGTTGCCATTCCGTGTCGCTCATTCTATCGGGGCGTCGATGATGTTCCACATAGAATCGACGCCAATAACAGGTCGTGGAGGGCGATCGAGCTGCTCGGGACAATGGCGAGTTACGTGGTTGGCGAGCTCAGCACGTCGAGCGAATCTACCAAGGAGCTCTCTCATCTCAATTTGGTTAACAAGGTCCTAACGCGCGCAGCCATCCCATTGCTGGTTGCCGCGTGCGACGAGCTGGGCGACTGTGCGGAGGCGCGCCGTGTAGCCGGCGCCAAGGGGCGGCATTTGAGGTTGCTCCTGCAGATCGTTCGAGAACGCTTCCGGGATCCGTCGTTCTCACTCCGTCGCTTGAGCGCTCTTTCGGGATTGAGCAACCGGTACGTCAACGCGATATTCCAAGAAAGCGGCGCCTCGTTCTCGGAACGGATATTGGATGCGCGGCTTCGATGGGCTTATCAGGAGCTGAGTTATAGCCCGCACACGGGCCGCAAGATCGGCAAGATTGCCTACGACGCGGGCTTCACCGACCAGCCTTACTTCAATCGGGCGTTCAAGCGGCGTTTCGGCATGAGCCCGCGGGAGATACTTCGCCGGTTTGATCTCACTGGCGATACCGAAGGTGACGAGATTCCGAGGTCTGTTCAGTCGGCTCGTCCGGAGGGAAGCAACCGCATTCTGCCGTTGCAGCGCCCGGTTCGCGTCGGGAGTCCCGATGCCTTCGAACTGTGAAGTTGTTGATTGCGCGCATAAGTTGCATTGTCTCGGCGGCGGCTTCGATCCCTGATCGGGCTTGGTCATATGACTTTTGTCAGGAAGTCTCGTGACTTTGTCCACGTGTCAGGATTCAAAAAATCTGCTCCGTTTTGTGGACGCGCTCGCATCGCAAGGGCTGGGGGCGGGCGACACGTCAACGAACAGGGATGGATGAATTATGACGAGGTTCTCGTACGTGTACCGAGCCTCTAGCCCGAGGTGCCCAATACCCGCGACCGTCAAAACGAGCGTCTTGGGTCATCGGGTGCGTCGGTTGTGGAGTTCGAAGCGATGATGCTCGAAGGTCAGTTGGAGATTGACGCGCGGCAAGAGTTGGCGGGAGGTCATAGGAAGGTCCCTGCCGCGACCACTTGGAATGGGCCGGACAGGCAAGAGATCGAGATGCAATTGTCGCGCTTGCTGGACAACGGCGAGTTTCGGAAGAGCAAAGCCGCGTCCCAGTTTCTCAAATATGTGGTTGTCGAAGCGCTGGATGGTCGGGCCGAGCGCCTGAAGAGCTATACGATTGCGACGATGGCGCTGGGACGAAGCACCGATTTTGATCCTCAGATAAACTCCGTCGTCCGGGTTCAGGCGAAGCGCCTCCGAGCGCTCCTGCACACATACTATCTCGGTCCCGGGCGACACGATCCTGTGCGCGTCGAGTTGCCCGTCGGCCGATATCAACCCGTGTTCAGCTATACCTTTATGCCGCCCGTACACGATGAGACGCGGCTGGAGCGCGCGAGCCCAACGACGGACGCACCTCTCCGATCGTGGCAGATGGCCGTCATGGTCGCTGTGATCCTCTTCGCGATCTTGTCCGGACTGACACTTGGTCTAGGAAGCCCCTGGTGTTCGCCTGGGTTGGACCGCGTACGCCGGCCGGTGGGATACCGGGTACCTAGTGGTTTTGTCCGCGTGCCGATCGACGCTTTCACATCTTCAGACCAGCGGCAGGCCCGCTCGCGGTCGGGTGGAGGGACGGTGATCTGCTCCACTGGATTTTGCCAAAGTTAGGATTGACAGCACAGGCGAATATTACGAGTTATACAACTAAGCGACAGAGATCCGTTCGTCCGGTGACGGGCGAGCGAACTGGAACTGGCGCGACCTGCGGCTCAATCGAAGGGCGCGCCGGCCTATTCGATCTTGGCTTGCATGAGAAAGGCGCAATGATCGACTTCAACTCCGAATTGCGCGGCGCAGCCGAAACCGACGTAATCAGCATCGCAGTCATCGAGGCGGATAGGGCTGTCAGTCGCAAGTTTGGACCGCTTCTAGAGTGGTTGCCCGCGCTTGGTGCAGATTGCTGCAACAGTATGCCGCTCGCGGGAATGGAGGCGGAGCTTGCATCACTGGCGCAGGGACGCAGGCGTAACATTGCTCTGCCGGGCCTCCGCGGGCTTTCGCTCGGCCTCAGCGAGCCAGTTACGGTTGTGATCATCTGGATCGAGGACAAGCTTCACTATCTCTTGATCGCGATGCCGGATTTTTCCGCGCGGCAGGTGGAGTTGCTGCTCGGCAGCGAGCGGCGCGCTCGGCGACTGGCCGAGCAGCAACTCGAGGCAGCGAGCATCGAGGTGCGGATTGCTTCGTTGGCGCGCGAACGCATGCGGCTGGCCCGGGACCTGCATGATACGTTGGTGCATTCGATCGTCGGGCTTCTGATGCAGATCCGGTTGAGTCGTCACTTTCTTGAGACAGACCCAAGCGCGCTGGCCGACAGCCTGGCGGCTGCCGAGGAAGCGGCAGCTTCGGGCCTCGCGCGGGCGCGCCGGGCAATCGACGGTCTGCGGCTGACGAAGGATGCGGACGAGGTGCTCGGTCTGGAGTTGATCGTTGCAGAATTTGCGAGGCGGATCGAGGTCGAAATAGAGGTTGACGTCGATCGGGCTCTGCGCGACGACGTCGCCCGTCACGGGAGCACCATAGACAGAATCGTCACCGAGGCTCTGAGAAATATCGAACGTCACTCCGCTGCGGGGCGGGTCTGGATAAGAGCGACCCGCGACCGAAGTTCGGGCATGCTCGAAATCGAGATACGAGACGATGGTCGCGGTTTCGACGCTACATCGCTACCAGCTTTTCACTACGGGTTGATTGGCATGAAAGAGATCGCGATATTGGCGGGTGGCGTCTGCTCGATCGATAGCGGGCCGGGCGAGGGCACATCAGTGCGGTTGTCCCTGCCGATAAAGCGGTCTCCAGGTCCGACACCGACGATTCCCTTGCGGTAGCATTGGTGCGCTATGACCGAGGACAGTCCGTGTTCGAGATAGATCCAGCGGAAGCGACCAACGTGAGAATCCTCATTGCCGACGATCAACCGATTTTCCGGGATGGTCTCGGCATCCTCCTGGCGCAGCACGACTCCCGGTTCGAGATCGTCGATCGGGCGGCGGACGGACAGCGTGCGGTTCAGCTCGCCCGCGACTATCGCCCGGACGTTGTCCTTATGGATCTGGAAATGCCGCGCTCCCCGGGGATCGATGCCATTCGCAAAATCGTTCAGGAGCTTCCGGGCACGAAGGTCATCGTCCTGACCACGTTTGCCTTGGACGATCTGATCTTCGAGTCCATCAGCGCCGGGGCAAGCGCCTATCTGCTCAAGGAAAGCCCGATACACGAAATCGCGAGGACTATTAGAGCTGTTCTTGCCGGTCAAGCGCAGCTCTCGCCGGTTATCGCGACGCGGATTTTAGAGGAGTTCAAGCGCCTGCGGTCCAGCGTTCGACGCGGTCTCTCAACGCGAGAAGAACTCACAGATCGTGAAAATGAGATTCTCAATCTAATTGTCGAGGGTAAGAGTAACGCCGAGATAGGCCTGAGTCTCAACCTTGCCGAGGGAACGGTCAAGAACTACGTCAGCGTCATCCTCAGCAAGTGCCAAGTCAAGAATCGTGCAGGTCTCATTGCCAGATTGATGGCTCCCTAGGCGACATATCCGCCGACCGGAAGGACGGACGAACCACTCGACCAGAGGTTCGGCCTGCTCTGAAGGCCAGGGTCAATTTTGGCTCACTCGAAGTGAGGTGTCTCTCGCCAGAACATATAACGCCAGCCTGTTGCGGAATGCGTCTCCGTTTTGATCGAAACCGCGCCGCGACACGCCAGATATTTCAACATGCGGCGAACGGACGGCTGAGTCCAGCAGTCGTGCTTCAACCAGATCTCGCGCGAGGATTGGGCATTGTCTTCGCCGACCGGGACATCCGTGAGCAGAGCTCGCAAAGAGGTCTCCTGATATCCGTCTTGCTTCGCACTCATGGCCCGTTACCCTTCGCCCATGCGCGGGCTGACGCGTCGACATCTGCATTAGCCACTCCGGAATGGGTCAATCAATCGACGCAGACGCACGCGAGTTGTCGTCGACCGCCCAATGAGATGAGCGCCCAATGAGATGAGCGCCTTCGGGTCATGCATTTGGCGGTTCAACTCGCTCGCCAGGTCCAGCGCAATAGAGCGCGACAACGTTACCGGGGGATGGGCATCTCGGAGAGGCAATCGCCGGGCAGCCTCGATAGGTCTATGGCGTTGACGAGAGTGATTTGCGGTAAAGCTCGCCCGCGAGATCCGCGGCGGTCTCGGCGAGACCCCAGCCGGTCTTTGCACTGACAAAGCTGACATTCTGCAGATCGGCAAGGCCATACATCTGTCGACTGGGTTGAAGCAGGTCAGCCTTGTTGATCACCGCCTTGAACGGTTTGCCCGGAAATTTCGTGTCGAAGGCTGTCGCAAGCTCGATCATGCGGGTGATCGTCTGCGGCCGTGTTGCATCCGAGACGATGATAGCTGACATGGCGCCAACCAAGTACACGCTGTCGAAGATCTGCGTGCTGAAATCCCCGTCGGTATCCCAAAGCGCGAATCGCATGATCTTGCGACAATTATCTATGTCCAACGCCACATCATGGGTCAATATCTCGACCCCGAACATCGTTCGGTAATCTCCTGAAAACCGATCATAGACAAGGCGGTACATGATTGACGTCTTCCCGACACCCATGTCTCCGAGAAGCATCACCTTTGCCTTCAACATTGCCGTCGCATTCACCCCGAAAAGTGACGTGACGATTGCCTTGGATCATGAGCCAGGCAAATCCGTGAACGGCACCGAGACGGTTCGCGATCAGATCGCGATCCCCAAGGTCGCTAACGCCGATCGGTGGCGGAAGTTCCGCGATATCTTCGGTCTGCGACATTATCTCTAGTGGCGAAGCCGCCGGTTACTTCCCATCATCAGCCTTGTGCGCGGAGTTGCTTCAAGTGTCGTAGTCCCGCACCGGACCCGGCCGATCGATCCTGGTCCATGCTAGGACGACGAAGGACGCGAGATCTGCTGACCCCACGATTAATGAACCAAGTCGCACCGAGGCGTTGTGGAAGCTGAAGGCGGGTAGGAGTCATCAAGATGTCACCTTGATGCGCCTGTTGAGCTGTGGTTAGGGAGCAAGACTGCAGCGTGCTTCGCTGCTCCCGCGCCCACACAGCTCCTCTTGCTGCGGGCCATCTCTTGATGACGTGCGCGATCTCATATAGAGCGGATTTCATCGGCGTCAGGCGTGAAGCTCGGTCATCGAGATGGAGGAAACAGTAAATGATCTCCGAACTGCGGGACCGGCTCATTCACATCGAATCCAAGATTGACGCAATCGGCCAACGAGAGCCCTGCAACCGAGAGGAGTTTCGGGGGCATCCCGATCAGAGGTACGGCCACCTGACCTACTCGCAACATGGCGAGGATCTCGTGCTCGTTGCGCTTTTCGAGCAGTTGGGCATTGGCAGGCCGACCTATTTGGACATCGGTGCGCATCATCCCATCGACTGCAGCAATACTGCTTTGCTCCATAAACGCGGTTCTCGCGGCGTCAACGTGGACGCAAATCCCGACTTGATGCCTGCATTCTTCAGAGAGCGTCCTGAGGATGTTAACGTGAATGCGGGCGTCGGTGGAAGCGCCTCGACAATGACGTTTTACCGGATTGACGCTCAGTCGGGTCGAAATACATTCTCCAGACAGGCTGCCGAAGAATTCGTCGCGAGCGATTCGAGATTCCGCATCACGGACCAAATTCTGGTCAAAGTCATGACGCTCGACCAGATTGTAGATGCCCATTGCAATGGCCGTTGTCCCGACCTGCTCAGCCTGGATGCCGAAGGTCTTGACCACGATATCTTGCATGCAGCGAGCTTCGTAACGCGCCCGCGCATCATCTGCGTCGAGACATATAGCTCGGCAGGGCGAGACGAAGACCGGATTTCAGGTCTATTGGACGCTCGTGGGTTCAGGAAGATTATTCAAATGGGCGAAAACGGCATCTTTGTCGATCAGCAGCTCGGTTCCAGCGTCGGTCCGTGAACCTGGCCGTGGGTCACGGCATTTTTGCTGTCTAAATCAGACTTCAGTGGCCTGACCATCTTAGCGCCAGGGGGGCTTTATGGTTGCGAGTACGAAAGGCTTGCGTGCGTAGCTTCGAAGTCAGAGGTTCGTGAGCTCCGAAGCCCCGGATGCGCAGCATCGGGCGGGGCAAGGAGAGCAGCTGTATAACCTGGTGTCTCCTGTCCAATAGAGGTGCATGCGCCTGCGTTGCGTGTTGGACCGACTCACCTCTTTCACGATCTCAGGTCCGGCGAGCACTTCCGGCTGGCTGAACTCATTCCTGACGTTCGGAACGTGCGCCTTCGTCCAATTGTTGTTCCGGCACTGTCAATGCGCGGCGCGCAACCTGTGATTTTCTACCGAATAATCAGGGAGCGCGGAGATCAGTCAGTCCGACGATCTCCATGGCGGTGAGGCCCTTTGTCCTCGCCGGCATCTTTGGTGTCATCCGCCTTTTCGGAGGTGGTTGAGACCGGGCGCGCGTTGGAGGTATCTCGCGTGGTGGACGTCGAACTCAAGACTGAAGCTGGACTGACGAAGACCATCTGTTTCGTCGCAAGCGATTCGGAGTTCCTGTTCAGGCATTTTTCGCCTGCCATCAGGGCGGCGAAGGCCGCGAACGCGCAAGTTTATGCGATCATCCCCAGCCAATTGAGAGGCCGAGCCTCTCAAGCGGACGGTATCAAAATCATAGCAAGCCCGACAAGTCGTGGCGACAATTCGCTGTTGTCCATGATCAGGGAAGCTCTGTGGTTCGCTGCAGTATTGAGAAAAATTGGGCCCTCGGTCGTCGTCGCATATTCGTTGCGAGTGTGCCTCGTCATTGCTCTCACCGAGACGCTGTTGCGATCGTACAGGTTCATCTTCGTGATCACGGGCATTGGATTCATCGGCATTTCGGGGGGGCTGCGCGCAAGACTGATGCGACAGGTCGTCTTCCGTGCCTTGGGCTATACGTCGCGTCAGCGTACGCACTTCGTATTCGAGAACCGGTCGGATCCCATATCCACCGGAATTGCACGTCGTGGCCATCAGGTATCCATTCTGATGGGCGCCGGTGTCGATCCGAGCGAATTTCGAGCGTGCGAGCTGCCTGGGGCGCCTCCGTTTCGGTTCGCAACCGTCTCCCGGCTGATCTGGTCCAAGGGAGTCGATCTCGCCGTCGGAGCGGTATCGGCATTGGCCCGGGAGGGATATCCAGTCGAGCTGCACATCTATGGCGTGCCGGATTACGCCAACCCGCGTCCGCTCGCTCCAGAGACTTTGAGCGGAGTTGCCGGTATTCATTACCATGGGTTCAGCGACAAGATCGCCTCGATCTGGGAGAATTCGCACGCAGCCATCTTCTCAAGCCGGGGAGGCGAAGGTCTGCCGCGAGCGCTCCTGGAGGCGGCCGCATGCGGCCGCGCGTGCATCGTGACGGCAGTTCCCGGCTGCGAGGACTTCGTACGGAACGGCGTGGAAGGTTACACTGTGCCCGTTGGTTCTGAGACGGCTCTCAAAGAGGCAATCCTAAGCCTGATCACCGCCCCGCATCGCTTTGGAACGCTCGGGAGCCGTGCTCGCGAGCGTGTCCTTCAAACCAGTACGACAGCGATAACGCAGCTGAAATATGAAGGGCTATTCGCGTCACAGCTCGAAATGCTGTACGCGCGAGTGCCGCTCGGGAGGAGCGATGATCGTGACAGCACTCGTATCCCAGAGAAAATGACGATCGGTTCGCTGCCGCCGCATTAGCCGATGTCTCCGAGCGGTCCTCTTTGGCATCTTTGGCATCAACTCGATAGAGAGAAATTCAATCGTTATCGCGTTGAGCTGCCCGAATTTCCACATTGGTCCTGCGTTGGTGTGCCGGCGTATCGCCATGCTGGGCTCTTGAATTGATGGCTGGAGTCTACTGAATGTCAATCGGACAAACGGCGGTCGTACCGAGGGTGATGGTCATCGGGGATGTTGCCATCGATCGGTATGTCTATGGCGAAGTGACCCGGATATCGCCCGAGGCGCCAATCCCGATCGTACGGGAGCTAAAACTCCGATCCTCGCCTGGATGCGCTGGAAACGTGGCCGCAAACATTGCGGCGCTGGAAGGCGAGGCGATCTTGATCGGCGTTGTGGGCCGTGATCTCGAAGCCAGTGAGCTCGATATTGCCATACGGAAGGCTGGAGGGGGAATCTCACCGAATTTCATCGTCGATGATACACGGCCAACGACAACCAAGACCCGGGTGCTCGGTGCCGACCAACAAGTCGTGCGTATTGATCGAGAGAGCAGCGCGCCGATCGACGCCGACGTCGAGAACAAGCTCATCGAGGCGTATGAAGCGACTATCGCGCGATGCGACGTGGTCGTCATTTCCGATTATGCAAAGGGCATGTTGACCGATCGGCTCTTGCGGCATGTCATCGATCGGACGAAAGCTAGCGGAAAAACTGTCTTGGTCGACCCGAAACGGGCCCGCCTGGAGGCCTATGCTGGTGCGACCATCATCAAGCCGAACCGTCATGAACTAAGAGCTGCAACTGGGCTGGCCTGTGAATCTGATCAGGAAATTGAGCATGCCGCCGATGGGGCGGCTGCATCGACAGGCGCGATGATACTCGTTACACGATCCGAAGAAGGCATGTCACTCTATCGCGCCGGTCAACGGCCGGTTCACCAGCGGTCTGCCGCGCAAGAGGTGTTCGATGTCTCTGGCGCCGGTGATACTGTCTCGGCCGTCCTCGCGGTTTCGCTGGCCGTGGGCCTCGATGTGGTTGACGCGATGAAGCGAGCCAACGTGGCAGCCGGCGTCGCGGTGGGCAAGAGGGGTACTGCTGCGGTTGCACTGAGTGAACTTGATCGCGCGTTGGATGTCTCGCTCGGGCGAAGCGACAGTCGCATTGTCGATATCGAGGCGGCGCTTGAGCAGCGGGAGAGATGGCGGGACGAGGGGCTTACGTGTGGATTCACCAATGGCTGTTTCGATCTTATCCATCCAGGGCATGTTTCGCTGGTTCAGCAGGCGAGGGCGAACTGCGACCGGCTGGTCGTCGCATTGAATAGTGACGAGTCGGTCCGCCGGCTGAAGGGTCCGTCCCGTCCGTTGCAGAGTGAGGCCGCCCGTGCAGCCGTAATGGCTTCTATGAGGCAGGTCGATCTTGTCGTTGTGTTCCGAGAAGACACCCCGGCCAAGCTGATAAATATGCTGAAGCCCGACGTGCTCGTCAAAGGTGCGGATTATCCTGAGCACGAGATCGTGGGGGGCGATATGGTCAAGTCGTGGGGTGGCACGGTGGTGCGTGCCTGGCTCGTCCCTCTGCAATCAACAACCCGTCTGGTTCAGCGCAGCGCAATTGGCGCGAACGTCGCGGTCGTCCGATGAAGTCCTTGTACCTGGTAACCGGCGGTTGCGGCTTCATCGGCTCGAACATTGCAATGGCACTGGCTGGGCAAGGGGCCGACGTCGTGATCTGCGATCGGCTCCGCAGCGGCGAGAAGTGGAGGAATCTCGTGAAGGGACGGCTATACGACCTGATTCTTCCGGAAGCGCTCGATTACTGGATGAGAGATCACGCACGAGACGTTGCCGCGATCGTGCACATGGGTGCCGTAAGCTCGACCACCGAGTCCGACGTTGACAAGATCGTGCGAAACAATATCCGGCTGTCGTTGAGGCTCTGGCATTTTGCTGGCCAGTACGGCGTACCGCTAATTTACGCGTCTTCTGCGGCGACTTATGGCGATGGAGCTGCAGGCTTCTCTGACGACGAATCTCCGGAGGCTCTGAGCCGGCTCGTTCCGCTGAATGCATATGGCTGGAGCAAGCATGTGATTGATCGGCGGTTCGTTGCCGACGCGCAGGCGGGCAGGCTCCGGCCGCCGCAGTGGGCCGGGCTGAAGTTCTTCAACGTGTACGGTCCGAACGAGGCACACAAGGGAGACATGCGGTCAGTCGTACATAAGATCTATCCGAAGATCGCGGCTGGCGAGGAGATCGAGTTGTTCAAGTCGCACGACCCGCGATATCAGGACGGCGGCCAATTGCGAGATTTCATCTATGTCAAGGATTGCGTCAGGATCGTCGTGTGGCTGCTGCAGCACCCCGAGATCTCTGGATTGTTCAACGTCGGAACGGGGCGGGCGCGGTCATTTCGTGACCTGGCGCTGGCGGTCGGTCTAGCGGTAGGACGCGAACCGCGAATTCGCTACGTCGATATGCCCCCCGCCATTCGCGAGCGATATCAATATTTCACGGAAGCGGACATGACCAAGTTGGCCGCAAGCGGACTCACGCTGTCGCTTACGTCGCTCGAGAGGGGGGTCTCGGAGTATATCGGCTCACTGATCTGAGCCTCGCGTGCGCCATATCAGAGATTGACATGTGGAATAACAATGTTGAGCGTGGAAGCACCAGCAAAACAGTTGAACGCGGATATCGAGCTACTCCGCGCATATAGCGTCCTTGCTGTTTTGTATGAGCATATCACGTCGATTGTGGGTCTGCCGAACATCGAGCAGATCAGGAGCCATTGGAGCGGCTGGACCGGTGTCGACCTGTTCTTTGTGATATCTGGCTTCGTCATCTATCGGTCGCTCGATTCGACCGTCGGCTATGGCATGCCCGCGCGCGATGCCGTGCGGGAGACGGTCATGTTCTGGATCCGCCGTTTTTGGCGGCTGGCACCCGCCGGATGGTTTTGGCTCGCTGCGGGCATCGTTCTCATCGTCATTGACGATCCACGGGAGATCGGCTCAAGGCATGAGAATATCAGTGACCTGATCGCCTCGTTGCTCAATTTTGAGAATTTCCATCGGTTCGCTTGCAATGCGTGGCAGGGGCAATGCGGAGCTTTGTATCCGCACTATTGGAGCCTCTCGCTCGAGACGCAGTTCTACCTCATTCTCCCCGCCCTGATCGTGGTCCTGCCGCGAAAGTATCTGGTCGGCGTCCTGGTGGGTCTGATCGCAATGCAGTTGCCCATGCGTCGCCCGGCAAACGGGGATGTCATCGGCTGGTTCATCCGAACGGACGGACTCGCATGGGGCATCCTCATTGCGAGACTGAGCGCCACCGAGTTCTATCGGTTCGTGGAGCCGACCTTCCTTTCGGGCGGTATTGCGCGATGCGCCTGCACATTCGGCGGCCTGTTTGCGATCGGAACGGCGCAATACTTCTGGCGCGAGAGCTTCTTTCTCGGCTTGGTGGCGATAATCGCTGCGCTGCTGGTCTTGGCAGCCTCTTTCGGCAAGGGCTATATCGCGAGCCCTCCGGGATTGCGCAGGGCCCTCGTGTGGACCGGACAAAGATCATACAGCCTGTACGTCTCACACCTGATCGTGTTCAAGGGAGTCCGGGAGTTGTGTCGAGCATTGCATATCTATGACGATTCGTGGCCCGGCAAGCTAGCCTATCTGGCGCTTGCCTATTCACTCACGGTCGCCGCCGGCGCGATGACGCATAATTGGCTGGAAATGCCCCTTCGTCAAAGGGGGCGCGAGTATGCGAGCGCTTACCGGGCCAGGATGACACGTAGCACGCGCATTGCTGCGGAAAGTCGTTCCACTGCAGAAGGCGGCGCGCATGCGTGAGCAGCGTAATAGCGTAATCAAGGGAACTGACATGCTTATCCAGCATCTCGAAGCATCACGTGCGGCGATGGATCGCCTCATCAGCTCGGACGTGGTGTCGGAGGTCGGCCGAGCTGTCGGATTGATAACTGCCGCGCTTCGCGGCGGTCATGCGCTGCTGGTATGCGGCAACGGCGGATCGGCGGCGGACGCAATGCACATCGCCGGCGAACTCGTCGGTCGCTTTCTCAGGGAGAGACGGGCGATCAACTGCATCTGCTTGGCATCCAATCCCGCGGTGCTTACGGCCTGGGCCAACGACTATTCGTATGACACGGTGTTCGCGCGGCAGGTCGAGGCCTACGGAAGTGCCGGAAGCGTGCTTCTTGGCGTCAGCACGTCAGGCAATTCTGTAAACGTCGTGCGTGCTTTCGAGATGGCGCGCGAAATGGGCATTGGGACCATAGCCATGACGGGCGCCGGCGGCGGCAGACTTGCGGGCCTGGCCGACGTCCTGCTTGCAATGCCGTCACAGGAGACCCCCATCGTCCAGCAGCTCCACGTCTGCATCTACCATCATATGTGCGAGCGAATAGAGGATTCGCTTGCGACCGACATGTCGAACGGAAGCTGGGGAACGCAGCCGGAGACCGGCGAGCGGGCCGAGCGGAAGCCTGATCTTGAGGCGCCCTCGCGCGCTCCTCTGGCGTCACGGTGACCTTGCATGCCGACTTTCTCGCCCGTCCCTACACGTGCTGCTGAACGATCCGCAATAGCGCGGTCTTCCACAGAGTGGCGCTGGTGCTTGATTGGAGCCGCGGATTTGTGCGCCGGGCTGACCAATTGGCGCGTAAGTTATCTGATGGGCCTTGGCGAGATCCGCAGGCGTTACTCGCGCTCGCGTCTCGGGCAATTCTGGATGACGGTTTCGACCGGCGTCTTGGTGGCCGCGGTGGGAGTTGTGTGGTCGATGCTCTGGAAAGTACGAATCAGCGAACTGATGCCATTTATCGCGATCTCGCAGATTCTATGGACGTTGATCTCAGGTGCGATCGGAGAGGCCCCGACTGCGTTTGTGTCGGCGGGCTCGATCTTCCTCAACCAGGGAATGAGCTTCTCGACGGCGATCTACGCGCTCGTGTTCCGGCACTTCCTGGTGTTTCTCCACAATCTGCCGATCGCAATCCTGACGGTGGTGGCCTTTCCGGTGCCATTCGGCATGGTCAGTCTGCTCGCCATCCCGGGCGTTGTTCTGCTGCTGTTGAGCCTCGTCTGGACGACCTACGCGATCGCGATCATATGCGTGCGGTTTCGCGATCTGACACAGGTCGTTCAAAGCGCGCTGTTGATCGCGTTCTTCGTGACGCCCATCTTCTGGAAGCCGAGCCAGCTTCCGCCGGACACGCAATACCTTCTGGCTCTCAATCCGTTCGCCGATCTCCTCTCGGTCGTGAGAGATCCGATCATGGGAGATATTCCGGGTCCCGCGGAGTGGGTCGGCGCGCTCGTCTTCGCGATCGGCGGCTTTGTGCTGGCGTTGCCGCTGATAGGGCTCTCTCAGCGTCGCATTATCTTTTGGATCTGAAACGATGGCGAACGTTCGGCTCGACAACGTGAGCGTTGACTTTCCTGTCTTCACGTCGCGTACCAGATCGGTCAGAACCGCTGTATTCTCGCGGCTTGGCGGCAGACTAGCGACACACGACGATACGGTCGTCGTCAAGGCATTGCAGCAGGTCACCCTGGAGCTCTCGGATGGCGACCGCCTGGGCGTGATTGGCCACAACGGAGCTGGGAAGACGACGTTCTTGCGAGTGGTCTCGGGAGTCTATCCGCCCGTGTCAGGTGAAGTCCGGATCAACGGCAAGGTGTCGTCGTTCACGGATATCACGTTGGGAATGGAGCCGGAGGCGACCGGCTGGCAGAACATAATATTTCGCTGTGTGTTTCTCGGTCTTTCGTTCGCCGAGGCAAGAGAGTTGTCCCCGGCCATCGGCGAGTTTTCAGAGCTCGGAGAATATTTGCACCTACCGGTGCGTACCTATTCCGCAGGCATGTTCGTTCGCCTGGCGTTCGCCATCTCAACCGCGGTCCAACCCGAAGTCGTTGTCATGGACGAGATGATCGGCACGGGAGACCGATCATTTGTCGAGAAGGCCAAGAGGCGCATGGCCGAGCTGCTCGGAAAGGCGGACATTCTCATTCTCGCCTCGCACAACGAAGCCATTATTCGCAGTGTTTGTAACAAGGTCGTCTGGCTGCAGAACGGAGCTGTTAGAATGATCGGTGCGACAGAAGCCGTCATGGAGGCATATTCGGGCAATTCACAGCTAGCGAAGGTTGGCTGCTAGCAATGGGATCGGCAAGAGATGGGCAAATGTTCGTTGGTGATGTGCGCCGTCGTTTGGTGCGGCGCGTCAGCGGTATTTACGGACTGTCGGGTAGTCCCGTGCGTGCGGCGAGGTTCCTGCTGCGATACGGATTGCGTAAAACGCCCTTGCTCGCAAGGTGGGCCTTCGCGAAGGCGAGGCGCCGCGGGAGCCGGCGAGCGCTGACGAATAGGCTTACAGTGGAGCTGCCGAAGCTGCTAATTCAGACGGCTGGAGGTGGCGTCGGGGACGACATCGTCGTGGCGCGGTTCGTTCGAGACCTTCGGGCGGCATGCGGTGCGTTCCAATTCGTCATCGCCTGCAATGACGAGGCGAGATCGTCCTGGATATACGAAGCTGTGCCCGGGTTTCGGGGGTGCTTGAGTGCGAGTCTGTTTGGCAAGAGCGTCGATATGTTCTCGCATGCGCTCAGGGTTGATCAGATGGTCCAGGTGATGGGGGAGACTGCTTCAAATGTGGGTTGCGGGCAGTTCGAGGAGAAGTTCGGAAAAGTCCGTGCCAACATTGCCGCGTCGTTGACGCGGAATGAATTGCTCTTGAAAGGAGTTCCCTACACGTGGGGAGATCTCGCCAGGCGTGCAGTGTTCGTCAACGCGACGCGTGCCACTTATCTGCATGCACAGGCGGGCATCGATTACGGCGGCGATCAGTTGAGGTTGCGGACCGAGCCCGATGCCATCACGCGTTTTGGCCTCCGTGGAATCAATTTCGTAACGGTGCACAACGGGTTCGATCCGGCCTTCATCGTCAGCGGCAACTCGTCCACAAAATGTTACGGCAGCTTCGATCGCGTCGTTTCGCGCCTGACCGAAATCTGCCAAGGAATCAGGTTCGTTCAGCTCGGATCGCCGCGCACCAGCAGAGCAATTGCGAGCGCTCAGGTTGACCTGATCGGAAAGACCAGTCTGGCCGAGGCAGCGGCGATCATCTCCGCCTCTCGGCTGCACATCGACGTAGATAGCGGCCTGGTGCACGTCGCCGCTTGTTTTGGAGTTCAGTCGCTTGTCCTATTCGGACCGACGGATGCCGACTATTTCGGCTACAGGAGTAACATCAATCTTCGCCCGCGCTTCTGTGGCGGATGCTGGTGGATCAGTGAGGCCTGGATGGATCAGTGTGTCAGGTCCTTCGAAGAAGCTCGATGCATGAGCTCCCACGCGGTGGAAGACGTCGTGGCTCACGTTGTGGAGGCACTTGAGCGGCCTCCCGCTGGCGGTAGGGCACTCGGGCCGGAGCGCAAGGCTATGCGCGCGAGGTCCGGCTCGGCAATGGGGACGGATCGTTGAGGTCATGATGCCAATGCGGCTGAGGAGGTACATGCCGGGGGCGCGCCTCATCGGAGAGGTTGTCCGCGTAGTACAGCAGATCGGCATTTTTCACCGGCAGAACGGAAGCATGCCGCGCACGGGCAGATTTGCGATGCAGTTGCTCAAGCGGGCGTACGGGCGCCTCCGCGCGAGCGCGTCAGCGAAAGTGGAAGCACCCGAGATAGCTCCGCACATCTCGGCGGATTTGAGCGCCTTTGCTCCGAGGCCGCTCATCGCAGTCCTGGTTACAGGCGGTCTGGGCGACTATATCGTGGTGGCGCGCTTCATGCGCGATCTTGCGGCGGCGGTTGAGGACTTTCGATTTGACCTCTATTGCCCGAACCCTGAGATTGGCCGCTGGGCGTTCGCTCCGCTGACAGGCTTGAACAAGGTCTATCACGAGCTTCTGTTTCATCGTCTTTTTTCGCACTATCCCCTGGCCCTGCGGGCGAACCAGATCGTTTGGATCCACGATTCGGTCGCTCGTTGGGACTTGCTGGCCGCCAACGATCGATTGATAAAGGCATGCGCACATCTGATGAAAACGCGTGCGGAGTTCGAGATTTGCATCGATCGCCATCCCTACATGGACCATCATCTTGCCAACAGAGTCGTGTTCATGGGGCGTCGGCGCGATAACTTCCTTCATAGCCTTGCGAGAATTCCCTATCGCGGTGCGCTCTATCCGTTGCCGATGGAGCCGGACGCCTTGAGCCGCTACGGTCTGCCCGCACGTTTTGTCACGATCAACAACGGCTTCGACACCGGCTTTATCGTCACCGGGCGATCTGCCACCAAGTGCTATCCTCATGGAGACGAGTTGGTCCGGTTGTTCAAACTCCGCTTTCCGGATATCGCCGTCGTGCAGCTTGGCTCGAAGAACTCGGTTCCAATTGCTGGATCAGACCACGACCTGATCGAGAAAACGACGCTTCCGGAAGCTGTGGCCATTCTGCAGCGGGCGCTTCTGCACATCGATAACGAAGGCGGGCTCGTGCACATCGCCGCAAGCGTGGGGACTGCCTCCGCCGTGCTGTTTGGGCCGACTCCGATCGACTATTTTGGCTACCCCGAGAATATCAACATCGCGCCCGCTGGGTGTGGCAATTGTTGGTGGATCAACAAGACCTGGATGGACATCTGCCCGCTGGGACATCAACAACCGCCTTGCTTGTATGGACGATCGCCCGAAAGCGTAGTTGATCGCATCGCTCTGTCGCTGGCGGATGTGTCGTCGAGCGACAAGAGCGGTGCGGACGCGGTGCAGATTCAGAGCGAGCCTGCTGATCGCGCCGGTCGCACGCGGTCCGTCGACAACAGCGGTGCCCCGCGGCCGGCTTGCACTACCGATACCCCGCGCTCCCTGACCAGCTTGACCGGTCGACCTTGAACTCGCGACTAAACGTCCGTCTCTTCATCCCCGACCTCCGGCTTTATGAAAAACCTAATCTCGGTGTTCATCAAACCAGCAGCAGCTCATCTTGGCATTTTGAATTTGAGTCCTGACCTGCCACCGAAGTTTCATCCAGCCGCAGTTAGAGTCCTGTTGGGTTGTACGCCGACGGCGCGGGTGTGCTTCTGGTCTGGACCCGTCTGATCATGCCAAATGGCCGCTTGATCGTGCTCGAACGGCAGCCGGGCGCCGATGCCGGCGGCCATTCGGGGCTATCGGACGAGGTCGACAATCATTGGAGGCAGAGGGCGCAGCCTTGCTGTCAACGCTGCTCTCGGTCGGCAGCGAGGTGAATGCCGGTGTCGTCGCCTTCGCTACCGCCGTCGACCGGTAAGCGACGTACGCGGTCCACAATAAACGAAAACCCCGCCGTCGCCGGCGGGGTTTTGGGGGGCTACGAAAGTAGAGGTTTTAGTAGGGGGCGTTTTATGCCCGTCGTGGCAGGGGCTAAGTCATTGAAATCTCGACACCTAGTTCGGAACTTTGGCTCATAAGTACAGAACTTTGGGTTTCCCACCAGCTAAGTCGTCAGCCTCTCACGAACACCCCGTCGTGCTTCCGCACGTATCGCACTTCATGCACGTGCCATTCCGTACCAGCGTGAAGTTGCCGCACTCGCTGCACATCTCGCCTTCGTAGCCTTTGGCCTTGGCTTCGGCGCGGCGCTCGGCCTTGGTGGCGGTCTGCTGCGCGGCGGTGCCGGGCTTGCTCCATTGCAGGGCTTCCAGCTTCTCCGTGGGGGAGAGGTCGTGCTGCGCGTCCTGCTTCAGGGCGACGGCGCCTTCGAGGGCGTCGCCGGTCCTTGAAGAGGAGAGCGAGGTGACCTTGGACCCCCCTCCCTGACCATCAAGGGGGGAGGGGACGGAGGCAGCGTGGCCGCCTGACGAAGTGCCGCCGCGCATGACGACGAGATTGTCGGTGCGCGAGCGGGTGAGGCCGCGCGAGAGATACTTCGCCGCCTGCTGGCTCGGGCCGTCTTCCGACATCTTGCCTTCGTCGACGCCGCGGCCGAGCGCGTCGAAGTTGCTTTCGCTGGGATCGACATGCGCGAGGTCGAAGCGGGACAGGTAGCTCACCGCGAGCTCGCGGAATACGTAGTCCAGGATCGAGGTGGCGTACTTGATGCTGTCGTTGCCCTGCACGGGGCCCGCCGGCTCGAAGCGGGTGAAGGTGAAGGCGTCGACATATTCCTCCAGCGGCACGCCGTACTGGAGGCCCAGCGACACCGCGATGGCGAAGTTGTTGATGAAGGAGCGCAGCGCCGCGCCCTCCTTGTGCATGTCGATGAAGATCTCGCCGAGCCGGCCGTCGTCATATTCGCCGGTGCGCAAGTAGACCTTGTGGCCGCCGACCACAGCCTTCTGGGTGTAGCCCTTGCGGCGGTCCGGCATCTTCTCGCGCTCGCGCATCACCACGATGCGCTCGACCAGTTTCTCGACCACGCGCTCGGAGATCTGCGCCGCGCGCGCCGCCATCGGCTTCTCGTAGAGCGCCTCGACCGCATCGTCCTCGTCCTCATCGTCGCTGATGAGCTGCGAGTTCAGCGGCTGCGACAGCTTGGAGCCGTCGCGATAGAGCGCGTTGGCCTTCAGCGCCAGCTTCCAGGACAGCATGTAGGCCGCCTTGCAGTCCTCGACCGTGGCGTCGTTCGGCATGTTGATGGTCTTGGAGATCGCCCCGGAGATGAAGGGCTGCGCCGCCGCCATCATGCGGATGTGGCTCTCGACCGAGAGATAGCGCTTGCCGACCTTGCCGCAGGGATTGGCGCAGTCGAACACCGGATAGTGCTCCGGCTTCAGGTGCGGCGCGCCTTCCACGGTCATCGCGCCGCAGATGTGGACGTTGGCCGCCTCAATCTCGCGCTTGGTGAAGCCGATGGCTGCGAGCAGGTCGAAGCCGGGGGCTGCGATCGCTTCCGCCGTCACGCCGAGCTGCTTCAGGATGAAGTCCTCGCCCAGCGTCCACTTGTTGAAGACGAACTTGATGTCGAAGGCGGTGGGCAGCGCCTTCTCGACTTTTGCAGTGGCTTCGTCGGTGAAGCCCTTGGCCTTCAAGGTGGAGGCGTTGATGCCGGGCGCGTTCGACAGCGAGCCGTGGCCGACCGCATAGGCCTCGATCTCCGCGATCTCGCTTTCGCGATAGCCGAGCGCGCGCAGCGCCTCCGGCACGGCGCGGTTGATGATCTTGAAGTAGCCGCCGCCGGCGAGCTTCTTGAACTTCACCAGCGCGAAATCGGGCTCGATGCCGGTGGTGTCGCAATCCATCACGAGGCCGATGGTGCCGGTCGGCGCCACCACCGTGACCTGCGCGTTGCGGAAGCCGTTCTTCTCGCCGAGCTCGAGCGCATCGTCCCAGGCCTTTGTGGCATGGGCGATGATCGATCCTTGCGGGCAGGAGGCGTGGTCGAGCGGCACCGGGTTGACCGAGAGCGCCTCATAGCCGGTCGCCTGGCCATGCGCGGCGCGGCGATGGTTGCGGATGACGCGCAGCATGTGCGCGGTGTTCTTCTTGTAGCCGGGGAAGGTGCCGAGCTCGCCCGCCATCTCCGCCGAGGTCTTGTAGGCGATGCCGGTCATGATGGCCGACAGCGCGCCGCACAGCGCGCGGCCTTCCTTGGAGTCGTAGGGCAGGCCCATGGTCATCAAGAGACCGCCGATATTGGCGTAGCCGAGGCCGAGGGTGCGGAACTCGTAGGACAATTCCGCGATCGCCTTGGACGGGAACTGCGCCATCAGCACGGAGATCTCGAGCACCAGCGTCCAGAGCCGGCACAGATGCTCGTAAGCGCCGACGTCGAAATGCTTGGTGGTGGTGTTGTAGAACGTCAGCAGGTTGGCCGAGGCCAGGTTGCACGCCGTGTCGTCCAGGAACATGTATTCCGAGCACGGATTGGACGCGCGGATGTCGCCGGACGCCTTGCAGGTGTGCCAGTCGTTCATCGTGGTGTTGAAGTGCAGGCCGGGATCGGCCGACGCCCAGGCGGCGTAGCCGATCTTCTCCCAGAGGTCGCGCGCCTTCAGCGTCTTGGTGATCTTCTTGGTGGTGCGGCCCACGAGGTTCCAGTCGCCGTCGGTCTCCACCGCGCGCAGGAAGTCATCCTTCAGCGACACCGAGTTGTTGGAGTTCTGGCCGGAGACGGTGAGGTACGCCTCCGAGTCCCAGTCGGTGTCGTAGACCGGGAAGTCGATGTCCTTGTAGCCCTGCTTGGCGAACTGGATGACGCGCTTGATGAAGTTGTCGGGCACCAGCGCACGGCGTGCCAGCTTGATCTCGCGGCGCAGGGCAGGGTTCTTCTCGGGGTCGAAGCAGTCGTCGCCCGAGCCCTCGCAATTGACGCAGGCCTTCAGCACCGCCTTGAGGTGCTTCTGGTTGATCTTGGAGCCGGTGACGAGGGCGGCGACCTTCTGCTCCTCCTTCACCTTCCAGTCGATATAGGCCTCGATGTCCGGATGGTCGGCGTCGACCACGACCATCTTGGCGGCGCGGCGGGTGGTGCCGCCCGACTTGATCGCGCCGGCGGCGCGGTCGCCGATCTTGAGGAAGCTCATCAGGCCGCTCGAGCGGCCGCCGCCCGACAGCCTCTCGCCTTCGCCGCGCAGGCGCGAGAAGTTGGAGCCGGTGCCGGAGCCGTATTTGAACAGGCGGGCCTCGCGCACCCACAGGTCCATGATGCCGCCGTCGTTGACGAGGTCGTCATCGACGCCCTGGATGAAGCAGGCATGCGGCTGCGGGTGCTCATAGGAGGATTTCGAGCGGGTCAGCTTGCCGGTCTTGTAGTCGACGTAATAGTGGCCCTGGCCGGGGCCATCGATGCCGTAAGCCCAGTGCAGGCCGGTGTTGAACCATTGCGGCGAGTTCGGCGCCACCATCTGCCTGGCGAGCATGAAGCGCAGCTCGTCATAGAACGCCTGCGCGTCCTCCTCGGCGGTGAAGTAGCCGCCCTTCCAGCCCCAATAGGTCCAGCAGCCGGCGAGGCGGTCGAACACCTGCTTGGCGGACCGCTCGCTGCCATAGCGCTCGTTCTCGGGGACCGCATTGAGGGCGTCGGTGTCGGGCACGGCGCGCCACAGCCAGGACGGCACGCTCTCTTCCTCGACCTTCTTCAGCCGCGCGGCGACGCCGGCTTTACGGAAATATTTCTGCGCCAGCACATCGGAGGCGACCTGCGACCAGAACTCGGGCACTTCGACATTCTCGAGCCGGAACACCACCGACCCGTCGGGATTCTTGATCTCCGACGTGGTCAGCCGGAAATCGATCCCGGCATAGGGTGACTGGCCTTCAGTGGTGTGTCGCCGTTCAATCCGCATCGGTCGTGCCCCAATCAAGTTCCCGGGCTGCCGCTTGCGCGAGACCCGGATCATTTTCCTTTGCCGCGCCGCTGTCCACCCCGCCGGGCCGGACGCGAACGCAACCGTGAGAACCGGTGAACCCGGTCCGCTCTCTTCAACGCTCCAACTGCCCCATGGACCCTGTGCCGGGCCCCTCATCAGCGCGTTCCAGATCCGTCCCGAAAACAGGGCAGACAAGCCCTTCACCCGGAGCCCAATGGCCGGCGGAGTATCATCTCGGAACGCGTCGGGAGGTGCCGGCGGGACCCGAACAGAACTCGCGCCGACGGGATGGAAGCTAGGACGACTCCGTCGCGCCCGTCAAGAACTAGTGCGAGTTCCTGAATCAAACACTAAATATGGGGGAAAGTGCGGGAAAACCAGGCCGCGTGCCGGCTTTGTGAACAGGGTAAGTATCGGTGAGTCCGAGCGGATTCCAAACCTGAAAATATTTCGAGGGGCGCCGTCCACAGCCCTTCATCCCGCTGTTCACAGGGCAGCCATCCGCACCCGTCCGACTACGGCATTTGCCCTTGCATCGGCGAGACTCACGGAGCGGTCCTGCCCGCGCCGTCCTCGGGCCCGCGCAGCGCCTGCCGCACCACCTGCGCCAGTTCCGATTTGCGGTAGGGCTTGCTCAGGAGCAGGGCGCCATGCTCGAGGCGGCCGTGTTCGGCCATGACGTTGTCGGTGTAACCGGAGGTGTAGAGCACCTTGGTGTCCGGCCGGCGGGCGCAGACCGCCTCGGCGAGCTCCTTGCCGTTCATGCCGCCGGGCATGATGATATCGGTGAACAGCAGGTCGAACTGCGCGCCGGAATCGATTTTCGCCAGCGCCTCGGCCCCGGTCGAGGCCGTGATCGTGGTATAGCCGAGCGTCTTCAGCTGGACGACGACGAAGTCCTGCACCAGCTGGTCGTCCTCGACCACGAGGATGGTCTCGCTCCCGCCCGGCACCGGCGGCTCGATCGCGTCGCTGAGCGCCGCGCTGCCCTTGGCCGGCGGCAGATACATCCGCACAGTCGTGCCGCGTCCTTCCTCGCTGTAGATATTGATGTGGCCGCCGGACTGCTTGACGAAGCCGTAGACCATGCTGAGGCCCAGTCCCGAGCCTTCGCCGGCCTTCTTGGTGGTGAAGAAGGGCTCGAAGGCGCGGTCGCGCACCTCGGGCGGCATGCCGGTCCCGGTATCGCTCACGGCCACCATGATGTAGGGCCCGGCGGTGACGCCGGCATTAGCGGCCGCATAGGCCGCGTCGAGCACCGCCTTTCGCGTCTCCAACAGCAGCTTGCCGCCGTTCGGCATCGCGTCGCGGGCATTGATCGCGAGATTCACCAGCGCATTGGCCAGCTGGGCGGAATCGATGTGCGCCAGCAGCACGTCGTCTTCGATGATGGAGTTGATCTCGATCTGCTCGCCGAGCGTCGGACGCAACAGCTTGGCGATGTCGAGCACGGTCACGTTCACGTCGCTGTCGCGCGGATGCAGGGGCTGCTTGCGCGCGAAGGCGAGGAGGTGGCGGATCAGCTCCGTGCAGCGATCGGCCGCCTGGCTGATCAGCCCGGCCGTCGCTGCCGCGGCCGGCCGATCCTTGGTCTCGTCGATCAACAATTCGATCGTGCCGGTGATGATGGTCAGCATGTTGTTGAAGTCATGCGCGACGCCGCCGGTCAGCTTGCCGATCGCGTCCAGCTTCTGCGCCTGGTGCAGCAGCCGCTCGGCTTCGTGGACGGCCGTGATGTCGTGATAGACCATCGCCGCTCCCGTGATCCGGCCATCGGCGCTGCGCAACGGACGGCCGCTGATCATGAGGCGAAGGGCGTCGCGGCTGTCGCGGCGATAGACCACGACTTCGCAGCGATCGAAGGACTCGCCGCGGAGCGCCCGCGGCGTCGGCAGCTCCGAGGCCGCGATCGGCGTGGTCCCGTCGCTTTCGAACACCTGGATCTGGCTGCGAACCTCTTCGAGGCTTTTGCCCTGGCGATAACCGAGCAGGTGCTCCACGGCCGGATTGGAGAACATCACCTCGTTGGCGGCGTCGACGACCAGCACGCCTTCGGCCATCGTGTTGAAGGTGTTCGCGAGCACCTCGGCCGAATGCCGCAGCTTCTCATGCGCCGCAACGAGATCGGCATGCTGCTGTTCGCTCTTCTCGGCCAGCGAGCTCGCTTCGGCCTCGGAACGAACCAGCGAGGCGCGCAAGGCGCAGTCGGTGACATAGGCGCGGCGCAGCAGCAGGCCGGCGATGAGTAGCACAAGGCCGACGCCGGCCAGATCGATCCCGAGCAGCAGCGATCCGGTCCGTTGCGAAGTTGCGGACCGCAATGCGAGCAGTCGTCGTCCCTCCGCGGTGAAACGATCGAGATTCTCCGAAACCCTCGCCATCGCCGCGCGGCCTTCGGCCGAGTTCATCAGCTCCTTGAGCCCTGCATCGTCGCGCGCGATGTGGAGGTCGATCATGTGGGCACTGATCTGCAGCTTATGCGCGATCAGCGGTTCGGTCTGCCCGAGCAGGGCAAGCTGACCGGGATTGTCGCCGGTCGCCCGTCTCAGTTGGGCAAGCGCCGCGGGGATCTTTGCTCTCGCTTCGCTGAATTCGGTGCGAAAGCCCTCGATGTCGGTCAGCACGAAGCCGCGCGCGGCGCCTTCGGCTTCACGGACGAGCAGACGCAAATCCGACGCCTGCTGCAAGACTTCGAGCGTGCGATCGACCCGTTCGGCATCGTGCCGCGACTTCAGGTCGAGCGCGGTCGATGCAGCTCCGATGGCCAGGAGGGTTCCCAGCCCGAATACGAGTCCCAGCCGTTGTAGGATCATCGTCCGTCCCGATCATTCCGCATCGCAAGACGAACGACGGCCGCGGCCCTGGTCTCGCTGCGTATCCGGAAGACGATGTCCATGAATCGATGATCTGCCGAGACGGCTTGCGCCGCAAGGACGGGTATCCACGGTGTCGTCCTATGACGGAAGCGACCGTGCCCGCACGGTGTGAATCAGAGCAGCTGCGAAAAGCGCGCGACAGGTCAGCATGAGAAAGGCGGCGCTGGGAGGCGCCGCCTTTGGTCACCGAACGGGTATTGCGTGCGTGGTTACGGGCAGGGATGCCGCAGACCGTCGTAGCCGAGATAGGTGCCTGAGGCCGGATCGTAGGAGCGATAGCGCCGCGCGCAGTAGCTCGCATCGCCGCCGACCACCGCAACCGGTGCACTGTCGTCATAGTAGGAGTAGTCGGTGTAATAGTCTGGACCGTAATCCCAGTAATAGTCCGGGCCGCCATAATAGGCATATGAGCCCAGCGCGGCGCCGACGGCGACGCCCGGCCAGAACCCGCCACCGCGGTGGTGCCATCGGCCGCCGTGCCAACCACCGCCGCCCCAGCCGCCACCGGCCCAGCTGCCGCGAGGTCCCACGGTCGGACCGGCCGCGATCCTGGCGCCGGGGCTTGCCACAACGCCCGGTCCCGGACCGCCCATTCCGCCGCGCGCGGCGAAGCCACCGCCGCCGATCGCAGCAGCATGGCCGCCCGCGAAGCCGCCACCACCAACACCCGGGCCGCCGCCGATTCCGCCGCCATGGCCTCCACCGCCACCGACTGCGCCACCACCCCCAACAGCGCCCCCCCCAGGTGCGCCGCGCTGGGCGAAGCTCGCCGTGGACATCGCCAACGGCAGAATCAGCGCCACAGCCAATGTGGCGCTCATTTTCTTCAGACTGGTCATTGATGAGACTCCATCAGGGGAAAAGGACCTAACCGCAACCGGGGAGGGAGGTTCCCGATCGGGACCCACACCTTGACGTGCGTTGCGAGTGAACCGCCGTCGGCTCCCGAGCGGGGCAGTACTGGACAAGTCGGTGACGGGGTGGCATCAGGGCCCATCCGTCCCAACTCGGCTCCCGCGCATGAAACAGTTCCTGCTCAAGTTCTTCACCTGGTGGAACGGTCAGACCTTCGGCACGCAATTGTGGACCTGGCGGTTTGGCGAGCTGGTCGGGCAGGACGAGCAGGGCAACCGTTATTACCGCACCGCTGGTGGCAAGATCGATCCGGTGCTGCATTTCGAGCGTCGCTGGGTGATTTATAACGGACTGGCCGAAGCGAGCCGCATTCCGCCGTCCTGGCACGCCTGGATGCACCACACGGTCGACGTGCCGCCGACCCAGGACGGCTACCAGCCCCGCGAATGGGAGAAGCCGCATCAGCCGAATCTGACCGGGACGCCGTTGGCCTACCGGCCCTCCGGTTCGACGCTCGCCAGCGGCCGCCGGCCGAAAGCGACCGGCGATTATCAGGCCTGGACCCCCGGCAACTGATTCCTGTCCGATCCGGGGCACCTTGCGCCGGGGTGCTCTCTCCGTTTGCGCGGATGTTGTCCTGCCTGTGAATTGCGGGACTAACGGGGATGGTGTGTGCTCCGGGAGCCGGCGATCTCTTGATGACCACCTGAAGTTGTGGCCAAATGTTCCCGTCTTACGGAGGTGGATCATCCACTGCGTCGGTTCGGGCACAGAATCGCGACTGTCCCCGATATGCAGCGGCACCCGAGCCAGGACCTCGCGCCCCCCCAGGAGATCAGCCCTCGGCGGCGCCTTCGTCCGGCAATCGCCCGCAAGATGTGGTGCCACCGTAAGAACAGGAAAGGCCGCCAGGATGCCTTCGGGTGATCCGGCGGCCTTTTTCGTTACGCGGCGAATCAGGCCGGCGAGGCCTGCTTCAGCCGTTCGGCTGCCCTTCTGGCCACCGCAACGCGGCGCTCTCGCGCCGGCGCGATTCGCTCCAGCATCGTCGCGAGCACGTCGGCCGGCGCCGTATCAGGCCCCCCTGCGTTGAACGGCGGGGCAGGGTTATATTCCAGCCGGAGCTGGATCAATTCGGCCATCCGGCGCTCGACCAGATGCGCGACCAGGGTCAGCGCGAAATCGATGCCTGCGGTTACGCCGCCGCCGGTGACGCGGTTGCGGTCGATGCAGACGCGCTCGGTGCTGGTGGTTGCGCCGAACAGGGGCAGGCACTCGCGCGCGCTCCAATGTGTCGCAGCACGATAGCCGTCCAGCAGGCCGGCGGCACCGAGCGCCAGCGAGCCGGTGCAGACCGAGGTAATGTATTTGGCGCCGCCGGCCTGCCGGCGCAGGAAGCCGATCACCTCAGCGTCATCGAGGATCTCGTCCACGCCGAAGCCGCCGGGCACGCAGATGACGTCCGCCTGCGGGCATTCCGCGAACGTCGTGGTCGGCATCAATGTGAGAACGGAATCCGTTGGCACCGGCTCGATCCGCTTCCACGCCAGATGGATGCTTGCACCGGGAATGCTGGAAAACACCTGCAGGGGACCGGTGAGGTCGAGCTGGGTGACGCGCGGAAACAGCACGAACACGATCGAAAGCGACGCAGCCATGAGAGGCCTCCGGGACATTTGAGCGACGGGATGCTTGACCGCGCCAATTATGCGTGGTCCGCTCGATGTCCAAAATGTCTAAAATCCCTCGTTTTCCGACATAGGAGGGAGACCCGATGATCGGCGTCCTCATCTTTCCTGATTTCCAACTGCTGGACGCGGCTGGTCCGATCTCGGCCTTCGAGATCGCCGGACGCTATGCGCGCAAACGTGCATCGATCCGTGTGATCGCCGCCCAACCGGGGCCGGTGCGCTCCTCATCGAGTGTGGAGATGCTGGCGCGCAAGTTCGGATCTGCGGCCGCGCTCTCGACCTTGCTGATTGCGGGCGGCGATGGGGTTGATGCCGCCTGCCGCAATCCATGCGTGATCCGCTTTGTGCAGTCGGTCGCGAGGCGCGGCGTTCGCATCGCCAGCGTCTGTTCGGGGGCCTTCGTCCTCGCCGAAGCCGGTCTGCTGGAGGGCAAGCGCGCCACCACGCATTGGCAGCGCACCCGGCAATTCCTGGCCACTTACCCCAATGTGAAGCTCGAACCGGACAGCATCTATATCCGCGACGGCAACATCTGGACATCGGCCGGCATCACCGCGGGAATCGATCTCGCGCTCGCGATGGTCGAGGAGGATCATGGCGATGCCATCGCGCGGGATACGGCGCGGCAACTCGTGCTCTATCACCGCCGCAGCGGCGGGCAGTCGCAGTTCTCATCGCTGCTGGAGTTGAAGGCGCCGAACGGCCGCTTCGGTCAGTTGCTGACCTGGGCACGCGAGAACCTCGGCGCGCCGCTGACGGTCGACGATCTCGCCGAGCGCGCCGGGATGAGCGCGCGGCATTTCACGCGCGCCTTCATCGCGGAGACCGGCAGCACGCCGTCGAAGGCCGTGGAGCGGCTGCGCATCGAGGCGGCGCGACAGCGCGTGCAGGCCTCGCACGAGCCGATCGAGCGCGTGGCCGAATTGACCGGCTTCCGCGATCCGGAACGGATGCGCCGTGCCTTCATCCGCGCCTTCGGCCAGCCGCCGCAGGCGTTGCGCCGCGCCGCGCGGGCGGGATAGAGTCGCGGCCGATGCGCCAGGAGGTCGAGAAGATCGCACATGGCCACCTCCATGAGTTTCGGAGCTCTGTTTCCATCGCCCTATGTGGTCGAAGTCGCCAGGCTGCGGCAGCAACTGGACGAAGCGCATTTCGCCTGGGCGAAAGAATGGAAGCGGCAACAGCAGGCCTTCGTGATCGAGAACATCCGCTTCACGCATGATCCGCATTGGAACAAACGCTTCTTCAGCCTGCAGGCCGCGCATGATGGCGGGACCTGGTTCTGGCAGGCCGCGAGGATCGTCGTGACCTGCGGAGGATTGTCGGTCTAGTCCTGTCTGTCTGGCGCAGCGGATTGGGCGTTCGGATTCCTCCTTGCCGCGGGACCGCCACTCAAACTCAAGGCCGCACGTGCTTCGATGTGCTGTGCGGGCGCTCTTCGAACTTCCCGGGCGCGCATGGACCAATGCCGGCGCGATTGTTGGCATTCGCGGACGCGAGACCTATAGTCCGGCCAAGATAGATCGTTTGCGATTTGGGGGTCATGGGCATTTCCATCGTCACCGGCGGCGGTGCCGGCATCGGCGCGGCTGTGGCGCGCCGGCTGGCTGCGCCGGGCCAGCATCTCGTGCTGCACGGACAGGGAGCGGATGAAGCGAGCCTGGAGCGGCTTGCCGCCGTGGCCGACGAATGCCGACAGGCCGGTGCCGAGGTTGTCTGGCGCTGCGGGGATCTCGCCGTCGCGGGCACCGCGTCCGAACTGGTCGCCGCTACGCGCGAGAGGTTCGGCGCCGTCGACGCGCTCATCCATGCTGCGGGCTTCGCCGATCGCCGCAGTTTTCAAGATCTCACCCGCGAGAGACTCGATCACTCCTTTGCCGTGATGCCGGGCGCCTTTCATGAACTTGCGAGCGCCGCATTGCCCGATCTCACGCGCAGCGCGCAGGGACGCGTCGTCGCGATCTCGAGTTTCGTGGCGCATCGTTTCGTGCCCGGCGGCACTTTTCCGGCCTCCGCGGCAGCCAAGGCTGCGCTGGAAGCTCTGGTGAAGTGCCTCGCCATCGAGCTTGCACCGTCAGGCGCGACGGCCAATGTCGTCGTACCCGGCTATACGCGCAAGGATGCCGGACGACTCGGCTCGCTCGATCCGGCCGCCTGGGAGAGAGCGGCCAAGCTCAATCCGCTGCAGCACCTTGCTGAGCCCGTCGATATCGCTGCGACGGTGGCGTTCTTGGTGTCGCCGGAAGCCCGCCACATCACCGGTGCCGTGCTGCCGGTCGATGGCGGACTGACCTTGATGTAGGTATGCAGAACTGATGATGGGCGAGGCGGACGAGCAAGCGACAGATGTCGTCGTGTTGGGGGCGGGCATCGTCGGTACATCGACGGCCTATGCGATCCGCGAACGCGGTTTCTCCGTCGTTCTCGTCGATCGCAAGCCGCCGGGAGAGGAGACCTCCTACGGTAATGCCGGCATCCTCTCGAGCGCCTCGATCCTGCCGCTCAACAAGCCGTCGCTGTTCAAGTCGCTGCCGTCCTACCTTACCAACCAGAATGCGGCCCTGCGCTGGAATCCGGCCTGGACGCTGCGCAATCCCGATTGGGTGCTGCGCTTCCTCGCCAACGCGGCGCCGTCGCGGGTGAAGCCGCGGGCGACGGCGCTGCATGGCCTGATCGGCGCCTCACTGAAACTGCACCGCGACTGGATCGTGAAAGCGGGGGAGCCGCAACGCATCCGCGAGACCGGCTGGCTCAAGGTCTGGCGCAGCGATGCCATCGCGGCCGCCAAAGCCGAGCACGATTTTCTGGCGGAGTACGGCATCAAGAGCGAGTTGTTGGATCGCCAGGCGATCTCCGCGCTCGAGCCCCGCATCATCCCGGCCTACAAGGTCGGGCTGCTGCACAGCCAGACGGCTTCGGTCGATTCGCCGGGCAACGTCACCAAGGCCTATGCGCGGATGTACGAGGGACGAGGCGGCATATTGCTGATGTCCGAGATCAAGTCGCTGCTGACGGATGCCGAGGGCTGGCGCGTGGTGCTCGCCGACCGCGCGATCCGGGCCCGCCACATCGTGGTCGCGCTCGGACCGTGGTCGCCGGATATCCTGAGGCCGCTGGGCTACAAGGTGCCGATGGCCTTCGAGCGCGGCTATCACCAGGAGTTCAAGCCAAACCCGGCACGCGGCCTGGGCCGTCCGATCCACGATGCCGAGGGCAGCTTCGTGATGACGCCGATGGAGAACGGCATCCGCGTCAGCAGCGGCGTCGAGCTGACGGACCGGGACGCGCCATCGAACCTTGCCCAGCTCGAAGAGGTGGTGCCGCTGGCGCGTAGCGTCGCGGAATTCGGCGAGGCGGTGGCCGTCCCATGGCGCGGCGCGCGACCGACCTTGCCGGACTCGCTGCCGATGATCGGCCCGGCACCGCGCCATGCCGGCCTGTGGTTTGCATTCGGCAACCAGCATATCGGCTTCACCACGGGGCCGGCGACGGGGGCTGCCATTGCCGCGATGATCGCAGGCGACACGCCAGCGATCGACGCCGCGGCGTTTTCCCCGAGCCGCTACCTGTGAGAGCCGAAACAGTATCGGCGCGCGATCGCGCCACCGCGGAGAGGGCATGAACTACGTCTGGGATTTCGCGATCCTCACCAAATATAGTCGGCTGTTCTGGATCGGAATCGGCTGGACCATGGCCTACACGGTCGGCACGATCTTTCTCGGCACGATGATCGGGCTGATCGTCGGCATGGTCAGGCTCCGGCGACTGCCGGTGATCGACTGGTTGCTGCTCGCCTATATCGAGCTGTTCCGCTGCACGCCGCTGCTCGTGCAGATCATCTGGTTCTACTATGCTTTCCCGGTGCTGATCGGCGTCAACATCCCCGCGCATGTCGCGGCGATCTCCGTGCTGTCGCTCTATGGCGGGGCCTTCTACGCCGAGATCATACGCGGCAGCATCGAGAGCGTGCCGCGCGGGCAGTGGGATGCGGCACGCGCCCTCGGCCTGAAATCATGGCGCATGATGCGGCTCATCATCCTGCCGCAGGCGCTCAAGCCGATGCTCGCGCCTTACGTCAACCAGTCGGTCACCCAGCTCAAGAACACCTCGCTGGTGTCGGTGATCGCCGTACCGGATCTCGTCTACAACGCGACCCTGATCAATGCCGACACCTACCGGCCGCTCGAAGTCTACACCATCGTGGCCGTGATCTATTTCGCGATCCTGTTTCCCGCGACCTGGCTCGGCCGGCGGTTCGAGCGCGGGCGCGCCGGCGCGCAGCCGATTGGCCAGCGGCTGCAACAGCTGTGGTGCCAGATAAATCGGAAACTGGCTCATCGCGAAATAGAGCCAGGTGGTGCCGGGCAGCGCGCCTTCGGTCGCGGCCAGCATGAGCCCCATGTTGCGCTGTGACACCATCAGCCCCAGCGCCATGGCGCGATCGTATCCTCGGGTGCGGAACAGCAGAATGGTGAGGCCAAGCAGCAGGAAGAACATCGCAAAGGCGAGCGCGGCGAGTGCCAGCATATGTAGGGGATCGGCCATGACGTCGGCGAGGACATGGCCCATCACCGCGGCCACGAAGACGTACAGGATCAGCACGTTCAGCCCGTCGATCGGGGCGCGATGGCGGCGGATCACCTCGATGCCGGCGACGAGGCGGATGATGACGGCGACGACAAGTGCGCCGGCGAGGATGCCTGCAAGCTTCAGCCCGAGCGCGAGCGGTGACAGGGTCAGGATCTGCCGGAGGAAGATGGAGGCGAACAGCGGAGCGGTGAGCGGCACCAGCGCTGTCGAGGTGACGAGCGTGATCAGCACCAGCGTCGCATCGAGCCCCATCAGCGCGGCGAGCGCGGGCGATGCCATCATCGGCGAGGCCATGGCCTGCAGCATCAGCGCCAGGAACAGATCAGGCGTGTGGGTATCGGCTGCGGCGAAATGCGCTGATAGGCCGACCAGCGCGGGGACGGCGATCGTCGTCCAGCCGGTCGCCATCAGCACCAGCGCTGGCCGCCGCAGATGCGCGCGCAGAGCCGAGATATCGACCCGCATGAAGGAGATGCAGAGCAGGAGGAAGATCGCCTCGGTGACGTAGGGCCGCAGCAGATCGCCAAGCGGCGGCAGCGCGATCCCGAACAGCACGAGGGCTGCGATCGCGCGGGTGCCCTGGTTGCCGAGCCAGGTCAGGGCCTGAAGAGGAAGGGCGAGGGCGCCGCGCAGCGGAGACAACATTCGAACGTCCGGAGCAACGAGATGAAGGAACGGCGCGACCATGCGTCAGCAGGGTTTCAGCGCAAAGTCACATCTCGTTACCGACGATGTCAGCGATCGTCCGCCTAGCCGGGCGCGCGAGGTCTCAGCGCGCGCCCGCACGTCGTCGTGGCCCGCGCTACTGGGCGCTGGAGCCGCCCACCACGATCTTCTCGTTCAGCTTCTGATCGACGATCTCGACCGTGCGGTCGATCTCGGCGCTGGGCATGCCGAGCTGATGCGAGATCAGCTTCACCAACAGGTCGACCCGCTCGATGAAGGGCGCGCCGCTGGCGACGGCGCGAGCCGCCGATGACGGCTTCAGCAGGCTTTCGGCCGCCTTCGCATATTTCTCGAACGGCACCTGATCCTTCGGGTCGGCGCCGAGACGGCGCGCGATCGCGTCGACATGGTCATAGATCGATTGCGAGAGCTTCAGGTCGCCATGCACGGCCTCGCGGATCGGCCGCGGCTCAGACGGCGTGATGCAGCGGTAATTGCCGGTGAGCAGCATCGACCATTTTGCCAATGGCACGAACAGCGAATCGAACACCTTGAGCTTGACCGGAACGTCCTTGCCCTCCAGCGTCACCGCATCGATGTCGGCCTCGAGCTCGCGCAGCAGTGCGTTGTGTTTCTCATCCGCGAATGTCGCCGCCTTGAAGTTCGTCGGCAGGCCGACATGCAGCACGTTTGGACCCTCTTCCGGCGGCCGGAAGGCCTGAGGATCGGGCGAGCAGAGCGTCACCAGGCCCGGGGTGAAGCGTTCCCACACCTGGGCATTGGTGTAGGCTTCCTCCAAATCCATGTTCGCCAGCGCGGGGATGCGCTTGAGGTAGGGCAGCGGCGGCATGTTCATGATCGACAGGCAAGGGAGCTTCGCCTCGGCGATCTTGACCATCAGTACCCGGATCGTGTGGTTGGTATATTGCGGCTCCTGCATCGCAAGCGCGACCAGATCGTAGCGGGAGAGCTCGACCTCGTTCGGCGCCTTCGCATCCAAGGTCCCCGGCAGGTCGCGGGAAAAGATCGAGCGGTGGGCCGGCTCGTCGCGCAGCTTGATGCGGACCTCGGTGCCGTCGCGATTGATGAGATCCGCGGTCTTCTTCCGGCACACCAGGGTGACGTTGTGGCCGGCCATCAGGAGCTTGGTCGCCAGCAATGAGCCGTATGAGGCTCCCAGGATCAGAATGTTGCGCGCCATACCTTGGTCTTCCCCAGACTATTTGTTCGAATTTTCAGTCACGCCGCGACGGGGATCGGCCCGAAGTCTTCGGTCAGACGCCCCGAAAGGACGGCGCAAAGATCGTCGTTGCGCCTCTGGCATGATGCATACCAGGGCGTACATCACACGGAACGGCCTGTCTGGCAAGACGCATCCCGCTCGTTCAACGCTCTCAGCCACGCCCCGATCTCGACGGCTGCGACATTCGCCTGATCCAGCAATTTGCCCATGGTGAAGAAGCCGTGGAACTGGCCCGGGAAATGCCGGTACGTGACTGCCACGCCGGCCTCTCGCAAACGCAACGCATAATCGTTGCCTTCGTCCCGCAAGGGATCGGCGCCTGCCGTCAGTACATACGCGGGCGGCAGGCCGACCAGCGTCTCCGCCCGCGCCGGGGATGCGCGCCAATCATGCACGTCGGCGGCGCTGCCGAGATAATGGTCGCGAAACCAGCGGATCACCGAATGCGTCAGCAGCACGCTGGTCTCGGGCTCGCTGTGCGAGGGATGGCTCATCGTGAAGTCGGTGGCGGGATAGATCAGCACCTGGCCCGCAATCTTAGGTCCTTTGCCGTCGCGTGCGGCGAGCGCGACCACGGCGGCGAGATTGCCGCCGGCCGAATCGCCACCGACGCTGAGCCGCCTCGCGTCGATGCCGATTGCAGCTGCGTTGTCGGCGATCCACTGCGCGGCTCCCACCGCATCGTCGACCGCCGCCGGGAATTTGTGCTCGGGCGCGAGGCGATAATCGACCGAGATCACGATCAGTTCGCCTTCATGCGCGAGCTTGCGGCAGACGATGTCGTGGGTGTCGAGATTGCCGATTACCCAGCCGCCGCCGTGGAAGAACTCCAAGACTGGCGCGGGCCCGTCCGGCAGCCGCATCGGCCGATACAGCCGTGCCGGGATCGCGCCGTGGGGAGCAGGGATGGCAAACTCTTGCACCTCGGCGAGTTCGGGCGGTTCCGGATTGGTGACAACGCGCGCGGCGAAGTAATAGGCGCGCGCTTCGTCCGGCGTGAGCGTTTCATATGCGGGCCGGCCAGCCTCCTGGAAGGCCTTGTAGACGGCGGCGGCATCGGCATCGAGCGTAACGGGCATTGGCTAGTGACCTCTTGAATGAGCTGCTGTCACGCGGCGGTGCGTCCGCCATCGACAGTGTAGGCGGAGCCGTTGACGTAACTCGCCTCGTCGGAGGCCAGGAAGGCGATGATGGAGGCGACCTCCGAAGCTTGTCCGAGCCGGCGGGCTGGAATTCGCTCGACGAGCTTGTCATGCGGCACCGATCCGCCACCGCGGCCTGCGACGATCGCGCTCAGCATGCGGCTGTCGATCAGGCCGGGACAGACACAGTTCACGCGGACATTGGTGCCGCTGCATTCGAAGGCCGCGCTCTTGGTCAGGCCGATCACGGCATGTTTGCTGGCGCTGTAGACTGCGATCTGCGGCGAGCCGATCAACCCCGCAATCGAGGCCGTGTTTATGATCGCGCCGCGGTTCTGCGCCAGCATCACCGGCAGCACGTGCTTCAAGCCGAGGAACACGCCGACCACGTTGACGTCGAGCACACGGCGGAAGGCGTCCAGCGGATAGTCGGTGATCGGCTTGATCTCGCCTTCGACGCCGGCATTGTTGTAGAAGACGTCGATCGTGCCGAAGCGGTCGCACGCGGCGCGGACATAAGCGGCTACATCCTCCTCGCGAGTCACGTCGGCGACGACCGCGAGAGCTTCGGCGCTCGCCGGCAGTTCGGCGATCGCGGCTTGCAGATCGGATTCGCGGCGGTCGACCGCGACGATGCGGGCGCCGCGCGCGGCCATCAGCCGCATCGTTGCGGCGCCGATCACGCCGGCAGCACCGGTGACGACGGCAACCTTGCCGTCAAGGCCAAGGGAAGCGGGCATTGTTTCCTCATTCTGCACCCGCTTGAGCCGGATGCTTCTTGTTGCCGCAGGTGGAACTTGCGGTTTGGCCGACTATCTCATCTGTGCAGGCGCCCGGCCAGCCCGCGGTACGCCGGGAAGTCGCCCTTTCGTCGCCTTATTCGGCATGTTAACGGGGTACCCGATCGAGAGCGGCGGATGGGACATGACGCCATTAGACTGTCCAAGACCCCGATTCGCCTGATAAAGCCGCGCGAGATGCATCGATTCATTACTGTCACCGGTCTCGCGGCCTTGCTGGCCGCCACCTCCCTCGCGCTGCCTCTGCCGGCGCGGGCGCAGATCGGCACGATCTTTTCTGACCCTGTTCCGCGTCCTCCAGGCAATATTCCGCGCCGTGGAGAACCGATGCCGCCTCCGGACGAGGAGGAAGAGGTGCCGGAACTGCCGCAAGGCCGGGTGCTGCCGGCGCCGACGCCCCGGCTGCCGCCAGGGCAGGGCGCCGCGCTGCCCGGTCCGGTGCAGTCGCAACCCTTGCCGCCGCCGCCTGGAAGCACCGTCGCGCCGCAGACCAACCCGCCCGTGGCGGCGGTGCCGCCGAACGGACAGCCGGGTGCAGCGCCGGCTCCGGGCGCCAATGCGAACCTGCCGGGTCTGCCACCCGGCCAGCGGCAGCCGAGGGGCAATCCGCCGGCCGGCGCGCCGCAGAACGCGGCCGTGCCGCCGAACGGCAACGTGCCTCAGACGCCGGCCACCCTGCAGCCGGGCGACGAGGTCGTGACCGAGCCGCCGGCACAGAAGATCGTGAACAAGAAGGCGACGTTCTCGGGGCTCGACAAGATCACCGGCCGGATCATCAATTTCGACGAGGATATCGGCGAGACCGTGCAGTTCGGTGCGCTGCGGGTGAAGACCGACGCCTGCTATACGCGGCCGGCGACGGAAGCCGCCAACACCGACGCCTTCGTCGAGGTCGACGAGATCACCCTGCAGGGCGAGGTGAAGCGGATCTTCTCCGGCTGGATGTTCGCGGCGAGCCCGGGCCTCCACGGCGTCGAGCACCCGATCTACGATATCTGGCTGACGGACTGCAAAGATCCGCAGACCACGGTGGTCAGCGCCGCGCCCGACCCGTCGAAGCCGGCCGCGACGCCCGCCTCGCAGCCGGCGCAGAGACGGCCGCAGCGACAGCCACAGCCGCGCGCGCAAGCACCGGTGCCTCCGCCGCCGCAATATCAGACCCAGCAGGCCGCGCCGCCTCCACCGCCTCCGCAGTCGGGCGGCGGCCCGTTCGGGATTTTCCGCTAGCTCTGTTCTCGGCCGTCGTTGCGGACGCAAGCGACCAGATGCGATTGCATCGCGGCGAATGGAAGCGCGCTATCCACGCTCGGCGATGATCGCGAGCGCCTCGGCGCCTGAAATGGGGCGGTCGACCGGCAACCTGGCGAAATTGGCCGCAGGTCCCGCCAGCGCCTTCTCGAGCAGCGCGGTGTAGCGGCGGCGCGGGATCTCGACCGCGCCAAAGGTCTTCAGGTGCTCGGTGACATATTGGGTGTCGAGCAATTCGAAGCCGCCGGCGATCAGCCGGGCCACCAGGTGCACCAGCGCCACTTTGGACGCGTCGCGCGCGCGGTGAAACATGCTCTCGCCGAAAAACGCCCGGCCCAAGCTGACGCCATAGAGGCCGCCAACCAATTCGTCATTTTGCCAGCACTCGACGCTGTGGCAGTGCCCGATCGCGTAGAGGCCGGTATAGAGCTCGCGGATGCGCTTGTTGATCCAGGTGTCCTCGCGGCCCACCTGCGGCTCGGCGCAGCCGTCCATTACCGCCTTGAACGCCTTGTTGACGGTGACGGTGAAGACGTCCGAGCGCACCGTGCGCGCCAGCCGCGAGGCGACGCGGAAACCGTGGAGCGGGATGATGCCGCGCAGCTCGGGCTCGACCCAGAACAGGCTCGGATCGTCGGCGCTCTCGGCCATCGGAAAGATGCCGCAGGCATAGGCGCGCAGCAGAACTTCGGGCGTGATTTCGGACGCAGCAGACTCGCGCGAATTCATGGTTGAAGCATAGCAGGCGGCGGCCGCGTAGGCGACCGGCCATCACCGCATCTTGTGCGCCGGCCGCTTCTCAGCCCACTGCGGCGGCGGCCGGCCGCGGTGTCTGCTTGGTGCGGCTGAATCGCACGACGATCTTGGTGCCTTGATGGCTTGGATCGGGCTGTACGGTCGCGTCGAGCTTGGTCGCCATCGCGTTGACGATGCGCTGGCCCATGCCGGTCGAGCGTGGATCGCTGCCGGCGCCGTTCAAGCCCACGCCGTTATCGGCAATCGACAAGACGATGTCGTCGCCTTCGAGGCCCAGCTCCACATGGATGGGGCCCGGGCAATCCGGATAGGCGTATTTGACCGCGTTCATCACCAACTCGTTGACAATGATTCCGATCGCGACCGCGCGATCGGGATCGATCTCGATCGGCTCCGCCTTCAAGGTCAGCCGCGACATCCGGTTGCCTTCCGCGGAGCGGCGGAGGTCTTCGAGCAACGCCTCGAGATATTGATTGAGTAGCACGCTCTTCAGGTCGTGCGACGTGTAGAGACGGCGATGCACCTGTGCCACGGCCGCGACGCGTCCCATCGCATTGGTGAGCGCTGCCTTGACGTCTTCCTGGGCGCTGCTGTTGGCCTGCAGATGCAAAAGCGAGGCGATGATCTGCAGCGAGTTTCCGACGCGGTGATTGACCTCGCGGAGCAGCACCTCGCGCTCGGCAGCGAGCGCGGCATAGCGGTCACGGGAGGCCCGCACCTCGGCCTCGGCTTCGTCGCGAGCCTTCTGCAGGCGCGCTTGGCGCAGCGCGCCTTCGGCAGCCACCTGCAGGAGCGGAACGAACTCGCCCTGAACGTCCTTGACGAGATAATCGGCGGCGCCGGCCTTCAGCGCCGTCACCGCGATCTTGGAGTCTTGCGAGGCGGTGACGAACACGACCGGGGGTGGATCGGGCAGCGCCAAAATGCGCTCCAGCGTCTCCAAACCGTCGAACCCTGGCATGTACTGGTCCAGCGCCACCACGTCGATGCCGCCCTGTTCGAGGCGCGCCAATCCTTCAGCGCCGCCGGGCGCGTGTTCCACCTTGAAGCCCGAGCGCGTGAGGCCGCGTTCGACCAGCCGCGCCAGCGCCGCGTCGTCATCGATGTAGAGCAGGGTGGGAGAGGGTGACGTCATGCCGTGGGTGGAACCTGGATGACCGAGAAGAACAGGCCGAGCTGGCGAATGGCGTTGGCGAAACTCTCGTAGTTCACTGGCTTGGTGATGTAGACGTTGCAACCGAGTTCGTAGCATCGCTTGATCTCCTGCGAGTCATCGGTCGTGGTCAGGATCACGACCGGCGCGCTCTTCAGGAACTTGTTTTCCTTGACCGTCCGCAGGATCTCGATGCCGGTCATATCAGGCAGATTGAGATCGAGCAGGATCAGGAGCGCGCGCCCTTTGTGCGCAATACCGCTGCCGTCGTCCCCCAACAGATACTTCACGGCATCTGTACCGTTGCTGAACGGGATGATCTCATTGTTCACGCCGGAGCGGCGGATGTTCCGCTCGATCAGGCGGGCGTGTCCCTCGTCATCCTCGATCATGATGATCGTCACGGGCATGGTCATCGATCTAAGTTCCGGTTGCTGGCGTTCCAGTTGATCGGGAGCGTGATGGTGAACGTGCTGCCTTGCCCGAGGTCCGATGCGACCGACATGGTTCCGCCCAAGCGCCGAACCAATGCGCGCACATGTGCAAGTCCTATGCCCTGTCCAGGCCGGTCCTGGGCTCCCGCACGGCGGAACAGCTCAAAGATACGCTGATGATCCTTCGGATCAATCCCCCGGCCGTTATCGGTGATCTCCAAAATCGCAAAGCCGAGCTTGGTGCGCGCCCGGATCGCGATGTCGCCGGGCATGTCTGGCTTTAGATATTTGATCGCATTGTCGATGAGGTTGGAGAAGATCTGCTCCAGCGCAAGGCGATCGCTGACGATGGTCGGCAGCGGCTCGACCCGGATCGTCGCATTGGCCTCGGCCGCCTGATGGGCGAGCGTCGTCACGATCGTCTCTATCAGCTCGCGTAGATCGATCCGGGTCGGCACGAATTCGCGGCGGCCTTCGCGGGTGAGGTTCAGGATCGCCGTGATCAGGCGATCCATCTTGGCGATCGACGATTTGATGAAGCCGAGCGCTTCGGAAAAATCCTCCGAGAGCTGCTTGTCGGTGTCCCCGAGCTCGGGCTCGGCTCCCTCCGGGGGCGGCGGGGAGGCTGAGGCTGCCCGCGCCAGCGTGGCGAGCCGCCGGAAGATGTCGTTGCGCAGTTCCTCCAGCTCGCTGGTGAAGCCCATGATGTTCACTAGCGGCGAGCGCAAATCGTGGCTGACGATATAGGCAAAGCGCTGGATTTCGTCGTTGGCCTCGCGCAAGTCCGCGGTGCGCTCGTCGACGGTGGCTTCAAGGTTGAGATTGTTCTCCCGCAGCCGCGCTTCGGCCTCGTCGCGGGCACGGGTGGAACGGCGGACCAGGAGAACCGAAATGCCGGCAAGCAGCACCACCAGGCCTGAGCCCGTGATGGTCACGAGCGTCGCGAGGCTCTGGCTGGAGTCGGCGCTGGCCGCCCGCAGTGCAAACAGCCGTTCCTCCTCGGTGCGCATCTGCCCAGCGGTGTCTTGGATATTCGTGTTGGTATTGCTCGATGCCGCGCTGCGGACCAACGCGGCGGCTCCTGCCGCATCACCTTGTGCAGCCAGCGCCTTCTCACGCTCGAATTGGCCGAGCCGGGTTTCGATCTCCCTCCGCAACCTAGCCAGATGCGTCACCTGCAGCTGATTGTCGGCCACCAAGCTCGCGAGCTTATCGAGGTCGGGGTGGATTGCAGCCACAGCGGCGTCGTGCGCCGCCAAGAACTCGTCACCGCGGGTCAAAAGGTAGCCGCGCGCATTGCTCTCGGCGCGGCGGACATCGAGCAGTAGCGTGTTCAGCTGGTTTTCGACCTCGATGGTGTGGACCACCCGGCCGCTGTCGTCGCGGGCCTTGTCCACCAGCAACACGGAGGCCGTGCTGATCACGACCAGCACCAAGAAGCCCGCCGACAGCAGCAGGATCTGACCCAGCGTACGCCTGTGTCTCACCTCAGGCGCCACGATCTACGCTCATCGTCCACGGAAAAATTGATGGCCCCCGCGGGGAACGTTCCCCGAGCCAAAACGCTGATGTGCTGATTTGGTTCCGTGGCGGCCTTTAGAAAAGAGCGGAGCGCCTCAATCCGCCTTCTGCCCCGCGAGATACTGCTCGAGCCAATGGATGTGGTAGTCGCCGTCGATGATCGCCGGCTCGCGCACCAGCGCGCGGAACAGCGGCAGCGTCGTCTCGACGCCTTCGACGACCATTTCGTCCAGCGCGCGCCGCAACCGCATCAGGCATTCGACACGGGTCTTGCCGTGCACGATCAGCTTGCCGACCAGCGAGTCGTAGAAGGGCGGGATCACGTAGCCCTGGTAGACGGCGGAATCGATCCGGACGCCGAGGCCGCCGGGTGGGTGATATTGCTGGATCTTGCCGGGCGATGGACGGAAGGTGACCGGGTTCTCGGCATTCACGCGGCATTCGATCGAATGGCCGTTGATGACGACCTCGTCCTGGGTCATCGGCAGATCGCCGCCGGCGGCGATGCGAATCTGCTCCAGCACGAGATCGATTCCGGTGATCATCTCGGTGACGGGATGCTCGACCTGGATGCGGGTGTTCATCTCGATGAAATAGAATTCGCCGTCCTCGTAGAGGAATTCGACGGTGCCGACGCCGAGATATTTCAGCTCCTGCATCGCCTTCGCGACCGTCTCGCCGATCTTGGCTCGGCCTGCCGCGTCCAGTGCGGGCGAGGGGCCTTCTTCCCAGACCTTCTGATGGCGGCGCTGCAGCGAGCAGTCGCGCTCGCCAAGATGGATGGCACCACCGCGGCCATCGCCGAGGACTTGGATTTCGATATGCCGCGGCTTCTGCAGATATTTTTCCAGATAGACCGAGGCGTCGCCGAAGGCCGATCTGGCCTCGTTGGCGGCGGTGGTCAGCGCGAGCGCAAGATCGGCCTCGGTGTGCGCGACCTTCATGCCGCGACCGCCGCCGCCGGCTGCCGCCTTCACCAGCACCGGAAAGCCGATCTCCTTGGCGATCGCCATCGCATCCTGATCGGGCGCGACCGCGCCGTCCGAGCCCGGCACCACGGGAATGCCAAGGCGCTTGGCCGTCTTCTTGGCCTCGATCTTGTCGCCCATCAGGCGGATGTGCTCGGCCTTGGGGCCGATGAAGTGCAGGTTGTGCTCGGCGAGAATTTCCGCAAAACGTGCATTTTCGGACAGGAAGCCGTAGCCCGGATGCACTGCGTCGGCGCCGGTGATCTCGCAGGCGGCCAGCAGCGCCGGAACGTTGAGATAGCTGTCCTTCGAGGGCGGCGGTCCGATGCAGACGCTCTCATCGGCGAGCCGCACATGCATGGCATCAGCGTCGGCGGTCGAATGCACCGCGACGGTGGAGATGCCGAGCTCCTTGCAAGCCCGCAGAATGCGAAGGGCGATTTCGCCGCGATTGGCGATCAGAATCTTGTCGAACATGTTGCCTCGATGGGCGAGTGGCGAATAGCGAGCAGGGAATGAACAACTTCGCTATTCGCCCGTTCGCTCTTCGCTCCTATTCAATGATCACCAGCGGCTCGCCGAACTCGACCGGCTGGCCATCCTCGACCAGGATCTGCGTCACAGTCCCCGCGCGCGGGGAGGGGATCTGGTTCATCGTTTTCATGGCTTCGATGATCATCAAGGTCTGGCCGACCGTGACCTTGGCCCCGACCTCGACGAATGGCTTGGCGCCGGGCTCGGGTGCCCAATAGGCGGTGCCGACCATCGGCGACGGAACCACACCGGGATGTTTCGACAGATCGGCGCCGGCCGCAGCCGCCGCGACGACGACCGGCACGCCGGCCGCAGCGGCGGTCACGGCCGAGGGGACGGCCGCCGCCACGGTCACGTTGCGTGCCACGCGGACGCGCAATCCCGCGCGTTCAAGCTCGATCTCGGTCAGGCTGGTTTCGTCGAGCAAGGCCGCGAGTTCGCGGATCAGCTCGCTGTCGTCGGATTTCATCGGTGTCTTGTCATTGGGCTGGCGCGCCATGATGGTGATCCAAAACTCTTCTTGCTGTTCTGCCGGGCGGAAAGGCCTTAGGCCGTTGCCTTGTTGGTATTTCCGGCGCCAATTCTCTCGGCAAGCCCGGCGATGGCCAATCGATAGCCGTCGATGCCGAACCCGCAAACGGATGCAAACGCCGCCTTCGCGGTGAAAGAATGGTGCCGGAAGCTCTCGCGGGCGTGGATGTTGCTGATATGCACCTCCACGGCGGGGATTTTGACCGCCATCAACGCGTCGTGCAACGCGATCGAGGTGTGAGAATAGGCGCCCGCATTGATGATGATGCCGACCGCCTGCTTGGCCCGGGCCTCCTGGATGCAGTCGACCAGCACACCCTCATGGTTCGACTGGCGACACTCCGCGGTCAGGCCGTACGCCGCCGCCGTGTCGATGCACAGCTTCTCGACGTCGGCGAGGGTTGCATGGCCATAGGTTTCCGGCTCGCGGGTGCCCAACAGGTTAAGGTTGGGTCCGTTGAGAACGTAGATCGTCTGCTGAGGGGCTTCGGCCATCCCAATCCCGGCAATGTGGCGGCAGGTGGCCGGGGTTATATGTAACAAAACTGCGAAGGGGAAGCCTTTCGCAGGGCAGGATGTTACCCCAGATCGCTCAACCGGCTTATAAAAACGTGCGCCGAAGCTGTGGAAATCGCAGGTTAACCACCATGACGGCGCTGCAGCGGAAAAGCGATGAGCCCAGCCACGAAAATGGGCGGGCATTGCTGCCCGCCCTCTGTCTCTTCACGCGCCGGGTCGCAATCAGGCGTCCAGAACCGCGACGATCTCGTAGGTGTTCGGATCGATGACGACGATCCGGTCATGGACCACGATGAAGTCAAATCCGCGCCATTCCGGGTAGATGCTCACGACTTCCGTCGGAAGCGGACGGAAGTGGATGTCGCGCGGCACGCGTGTGCCGACGGAGACCGAGAAGTTGACGTTGTTCAGCGACTCGACGTGCTGGCTGCGGATCACGCTCGAGATCTTGGTGCGCTGCTCAGTCGAGAGCTTGGCGCCGGCGCCCGCCTGGCCGGTGGTGACCTGCGAACGATCGGTGCCGGTCTTGGTCTGCGCGTTCATGTTGGCGCCGCTGCCACCCTCTCGGCTCTGCGCGTTCATGTTGGTGCCGCTGGCGCCCTCTCGGCTTTGCGCGTTCATATTGGTGCCGCTACGGCCCTCGCGATTCTCAGCGTTGCTGGTGCCGGTCTTGCTGTCGCGGCCTTCAGCCTTCATCTCCTTGGAGCCGCCCTTGGTCTCGTTCTCCGAGCTCATGCTCTTCGACTTCTGACCACGCATGTTGTCTTCGGCATGCTGCCCCTTGGCGCTGCCCTTCTGCTCGGACTGGCTCGACTTCATCTCCTTGGAGCCGCCCGCGGACGGGGATGTGCCGTCGCGGTTCATTGTAGCGCTGCCACTCGAGCCGGGGCCCGACGTCGTGCCACCCGTCGCGCCGCCCTGCATTGCAGCACCACTGGATTCGTGGCCACCGGTGCCCGCGCCCTGCGCGTGCGCAAATCCGGCACCGGCGATCAGCGCGATCGCCGCAACGGATACCATCAAGCGATTAGTCATTCTCAATCCTCCTCGTGTTATCGGCATTGCCCGCGCCGACAACTGCAGGAGATTGGAGATGTTCCGTACGCTGCGATTGGTTCCAGGATTTTGTTGTCGCTCGCGGCTTTCTGAACGGATGCTCAGCTTGCTGAACACAAGATGACCGCACGATCATCAGCCGTACAAACAACAAGGGCCGGTTGCTTCAACCGACCCTTGCGAGTGTTAGTTGGCTCGACGTGAGATAGCAGGCGCTTCAATCAGCAAGTTGCCTTGCCGCAGCGGGCGTTGCTGATCTTCTCCTTGAGGCCCTCGAGTCCGACGGCACCGATCACGACCTTGTTGCCGATGACGTAGCTCGGCGTGCCGTTCATCCCCATGTCCTCGGCGAGCTTGAAATTCTCCTCGATCGTCGCCTTGGCTTCCGGGCCTGCCATGTCCTTCTCGATCTTGTTCATGTCGAGGCCGAGGTCCTTGGCCACCGCGAGCGCGTGCGCCTTGTCGGCAGGGCCGCGGCCGCCCAACAGCTTCTGGTGGAAGTCGAGATATTTCTGCGGCGCCTGCATCCGCACGGCGACGGCGACCTGCGCCGCCTCGACGGAGCCCTGGCTCAGCACCGGGAATTCTTTCAGCACCACCTTCAACTTGCTGTCGCTCTTCAAGAGGTCGAGCATGTCGGCCATGGCGCGTTTACAGTAGCCGCAATTGTAGTCGAAGAATTCGACGAAGGTGACGTCGCCGTCCTTGTTGCCGAGCACGACGCCGCGCGGCGAATTGAAGATCGCATCCGCGTTCTTGGCGATGCTCGCCTCATGCTTGGCGGCTTCCGCGGCAGCCTGGCGCTTGCCGAGTTCGGTCATCGACTCTTCCAGGACTTCGGGATGCGAAACCAGATAGTTCTTGATGATGGTCTCGATCTCGCCGCGCTGAGCGTCGGAAAAGCTCTCTGCAGACACCGCCTGCGGCGCGGCACACAACGAAAGCGCGACCAGCGCAGGGAAGAGGGGGCGGAGTGACGACATGTACGTGGCTCTCTGGGTCAAAACGATCGTGTCCTTATCGTTGGTCGTGGTCGGGTCTGCAAGGCGAGACTATACCGAGATTTGTAACCGAGATTTCTATTCGCCTTTTTGGCCGGGAAGCGGCTTTGTCGAAACGATGTCGTCGGCCTTCACCCAGCCGGGCGAGCCGACTGCAAACCGCGTCTTGGCGCGCGAGGCGAGCTCGCGTGCCGTCTTGTTGTCGCCGCGCAGGAAGGCTGCTTGTGCCGATGCGAGATCAGCTTCCGCATAATCGCCCTTGCGGCCATAGGCCATCGCGAGCTGGCTGTAGCCGAGCGGCGCTTCGGTTTCGCGCGACACCGCGGCGCGCAGGATCGTGATCGCTTCGTCGGTGTAGGCCTTATTATCCGTGGCAACCAAAGCCTGCCCAAGTAACATCTCGATGAGCGGAGCATGGCCCGAGAGCTGGACCGCCTTGCGCAGCGGCGCGATGGCCTCGGCCGGCCGGCCGCCCTCGAGGAGGGCCTGACCCCGCACCTCGTAGAAATAGGGATTGTTCGGCTGGACCTGGATCAGGGTGTCGATCTGGGCGAGGGCGCTGCGCAGGTCGCCGTGCAGGTAGGTCGAAATGGCCCGGGCATAGCGCGCCGGTAGGCTGTTGTCGGTCTGCGGGTAGCGCCGGGCGACGGTGTCGGGCCGCTCCATGAAGGCCGAGATCTTGGCGCGGACCATGTCGTGGCGGAGCTGGAGCGCGGGATCGTCCTTCTTGTCCCAATACGGGCTCTGCCGGGCCAGCCCCTCGAGGGCCTCGACACGATCGGCCGGCATCGGGTGGGACTGCAGATAGGGATCGGCGCCTCGCGCTGCGAACAGGCTCTCGCTGGTGAAACGCTTGAAGGTCTCGTACATGCCCTTCGGCGATTGGGCGGTCGCGGTCAGAAACTTGACGCCGGCGCGGTCGGCGTTTTCCTCCTGTTGGCGCTGGTAGGACAGCAGCGAACGCCGGATCATCTCGCCGGGGCCGGCGAGGGCTGCGGCACCGGCATTGGCGAGCCCGTTGCCGGCACCGCCGCGTGCGCCCATCGCAAGCGCACCGGCGCCGAGCACGGTGGCGATGATCATCTGGGTCTGCGCGTTCGCCAGTTGCTGGCGCAGCTTGGCAAGATGGCCGCCGGCCAGATGGCCGGTTTCGTGGGCCAAGACGCCGATCAGCTGGTTCGGCGTCTCCGACTGCATGATCGCGCCGTAATTGACGAAGATGCGGCGGCCGTCGGCAACGAACGCATTGAAGGACGCGTCGTTGATGATGACCATCTGAATGTTCTGCTTCTCAAGCCCCGCAACGCGAAGAATCGGGCGCGTATATTCGCGCAGCAGTGCCTCGGTCTCGGTGTCGCGCAGGATCGGCGGGCCCTTGCCCTGCTGGGCGGCGGCAGGCATCACGGTTACGAGCGCCATCGCGCCGGCGACCACGGCGGAGATCAGGCCGGAAAGGTTCTTGCGAAGCACGATACGGAGCAACATCAGGCGATCTTTGCAATTGGCGCGGGGCTCGATACGGGCTATTGCCCACCAAACCGCGGAATGCGGCTCAACTGCGGCGCAAAACACCTGTCCCGGCACGCGCCGCCAGGTTGAGAAGCCGGGTCAGAACAGCCGGGGTCAATAGCAGATATCCATGGGCGACGCGACACTCACGAGACAAATGGAACAGCGGATTGCCGGCTTGCTGACGCCTTCGCGCCGCAGCGAGGTTCCGCCGTTCATGGTGATGGATGTGATGGCGGCGGCCGCGCGGATCGAGGCCGCCGGCGGCCATGTCATCCACATGGAGGTCGGCCAGCCGGCCGCACCGGCGCCCCGGGCAGCGATCGCCGCTGCCCATACCGCGCTGGAAACGGCGCGGATCGACTATACCTCGGCCCTGGGGATCAGTTCGCTGCGGGAGCGGATCGCGCGGCATTATCGCGAGACCTATGGCTGCGCGGTCGATCCGGCCAGGATCGTGATCACCACGGGATCGTCGGCCGCATTCATCCTGGCATTTCTCGCCATGTTCGAGCCGGGCGACCGTGTCGCGGTGACGGTGCCGGGCTATCCGCCCTATCGCCACATCCTGACTGCGCTCGGCTGCGAGCCGGTGCTGATCGAGACCACAAGCGAGACGCGCCATGCGCTGACCGGCGAGGCACTGCTTGCGGCGCACCGCAAAACGCCATTGAAAGGCGTTCTCGTCGCCAGTCCGGCCAATCCTACCGGTACGATGATGTCGCGCGAGGCTTTGGGGGGCGTGATTGGCGCTGCCCACGATGCCGGCATCCGCTTCATCTCCGACGAGATCTATCACGGGTTGGACTATGCATTTCCCGCGGTGACCGCGGCCGAACTCTCGCCCGATGCGCTCGTCATCAATTCGTTCTCGAAGTACTTTTGCATGACGGGATGGCGGATCGGCTGGATGGTGGTGCCGGACACGCTGGTCCGCCCGATCGAGCGGTTGCAGCAGAATCTCGCGATTTCCGTGCCGACACTGTCGCAGATCGCGGCCGAAGCCGCGTTTGATGGCCGGACCGAGATGGACGCCATCAAACATGGCTATCAGGAGAATCGCCGGATCCTGATCGAGGGGCTTCCGAAGGCGGGACTGACGAAGTTTCTGCCGGCCGACGGCGCGTTCTACCTCTATGCCGACGTCTCCGGCTTCACCTCCGACAGCTTCGAATTCACCAAACGAATGCTGGAGGAAATCCACGTTGCGGCGACGCCGGGGGTCGATTTCGACCCCATTCATGGCCGCAGCTTCGTGCGTTTTTCCTATGCACGATCGGCTGACGACATGCGGGAAGCCGTGGCGCGGATCGCGCGCTGGCTGGCCTAGCCCTCCAGCGACGGTAGCTCGCTGCACCTCCTCGGCCATTGACTCCGGCCTGACAATTTGCGTGAGGTGGAATGAACGAGGGCTGGCGGAAGCCAGCCTGGATGAAGCTCACGGAAGGGAGAACGAAGCGTTATGGGGGCAGTTACGGGAACCGCAGCGCAGGCTGCGCCGCAGCTGGCGGCGAAGAAGCCCTGGTACAGGATACTCTATGTCCAGGTCTTGATTGCCATTGTCATTGGTGTTGTGGTCGGTTGGTTATGGCCTAATGTCGCCACCAACGAGTGGGTCAAGGCCCTCGGCGACGGCTTCATCAAGCTGATCAAGATGGTGATCGCGCCGATCATCTTCTGTACGGTGGTCTCGGGTATTGCGCACATCCAGAGCGCGAGCAAGGTCGGTCGGGTCGGCATCAAGGCGCTGGTCTATTTCGAGATCGTCTCTACCTTCGCGCTCGTCCTCGGCCTGATCGTTGGCAATCTGGCTCCGATCGGGCACGGCCTTGCCGCCAAGCCGGATGCTGCCGCTGTGGCCAAGTATGTGACGCAGGCGGAGTCCCAGAAGACCGTCGACTTTATCCTCAACATCATCCCCGACAGCGTCGTCGGCGCGCTTGCCCGTGGCGACATCCTTCAGGTGCTGTTGTTCGCGATCCTATTCGGCTTTGCGCTGATGGCGCTCGGCGAGCGCGGCCACCGCCTGCGCGACGTGATCGACGACGCCGCGCACGCGGTGTTCGGCGTGATCGCAATCGTGATGAAGGCCGCGCCGCTCGGCGCCTTCGGTGCGATGGCCTATACGATCGGCAAATTCGGTCCGGCAGCGCTCGGCAACCTGATCGGCCTGATCGCGCTGTTCTATATCACCGCCGCCTTGTTCGTGGTGATCGTGCTTGGGCTGATCGCGCGCTTCATCGGTTTCAGCATTTTCAAGTTCATCGTCTATATCAAGGACGAGCTCCTGATCGTGCTCGGCACGAGCTCATCCGAAAGCGCGCTGCCGCAGCTGATGGAGAAGCTGGAGCGGCTCGGCTGCTCGAAGCCGGTGGTCGGCCTGGTGGTGCCGACCGGCTATTCCTTCAACCTCGACGGCACCAACATCTACATGACGCTGGCGACTCTGTTCATCGCCCAGGCGCTCGGCGTCGACCTGAGCTTCGGCCAGCAGCTGACCATCCTGGTCGTTGCGATGCTCACGTCCAAGGGGGCGAGCGGCGTCACCGGTGCGGGGTTCATTACGCTTGCGGCCACGCTGTCCGTCGTCAGCCCGGCGCTCGTTCCGGGCATGGCGATCGTGTTCTCGATCGACAAGTTCATGAGCGAGGTGCGCGCGCTGACCAACATCACCGGCAACGGCATCGCCGCGGTGTTCGTGTCGTGGTGGGAAGGCGAGCTCGACCATGAGCGCCTCCTGAAGCGTCTGAACCAGGAGATCGATCCCTCGGACGTCGAGACCGCGGTTACCACCGGCTAAGCTCTGCTCTGTTCAGGACTGCACGAAAAAACGCCCGGCCAATGGCCGGGCGTTTTGCTTGCCAGGAATTCTCAGTCGGGCCGCTTGGTTACTGTCCGCCCCCGAACCTCCGCGACCACCAGCCGACACGGCGTGGCGCAGGTGTCTCCGTCGCGGCTTCCGGTGCCGGCGCCTCCGCGGCAGGTGCAGGAGCGGCTTCGGGCGGCGCGCTCGCGCCGGCATCGACGATCGGAGCAGGGGACTCCTGCTTCGGTTCGGCGAGGAAGCTGACCTTTTCGCGCACGGTCGAGCGCCGCGGCGCCTTCTCGGATTCGGTCTTCTGCGGCTCGGCCTTCTCCGGCTCCGACGCGACCGGCTGCTCGGCAGGCTCGGTCGCGGCCGGGCGGATCTCCGCCGTTACGGCGGCAGAGATCGGTTCGGCGCCCGGCTCCTGGGGCAAGCTCGAGCCGTTGCCGTCGAAATCTGCGACCGCACCTTCGACCTCGGAGGCAACGGGCGGGTTGAGCTCGTCGGCAATCGAGGCTGCGAGTCCATCGTCGCCACCGCGCCGGCGTCGCCCACCGCGCCGTCCGCGGCGCCGCGGCCGACGTTCGCCGCCGGGCTGATCGCCCTGCGCCTCGCCCTGGGCGAAAGCGGGCAGCTCGTCGGCTTCCTCGTCGTCGGCTTCGGAATCTTCGGCCGTCAGCTCCGCGGTCTGGCCGGCCTCGAGCGGATGCACCGCGACGGTGCCCTCGTCGGACTGGGTCTCTTCGCGCGGCGCCTCGCCGCCTCCGCGGCCACGCCGGCGCCGGCGCCGACGGCGCCGCGTTCCTTCGCCAGCAGCGGCGTCACCGGCGGCCGCCTCGTCGGACAGTCCTTCGGTCTCATCCGTCTCAACCTCGGATTCGGTCTCGATATCGAACGGCTCGTCCTCATCGTAGACCTCATCCACGACCATCGGCGCGGAGGCCTGCGCCGCGACAAGCGCCTTGGCCGCTTCGAGCGTATGCACCTGCTCGCCACGATCGATGATGAATGACTGCTGCCCGCTCACGGTGGGATCCGCGATGATCGAGAGCGTGACCTTGAAGGTGTTCTCCAGGTCGCGCAAATGACCGCGCTTATGGTTCAGCACATACAGCGCGACTTCGGTGCGCGTGCGGACCACCAGATTGTGGGTCGCGCCCTTCATCAGGGCTTCTTCGAGGCTGCGCAAGAGCTGCAGCGCGACCGACGACACCGATCGCACATGGCCGGTGCCGCCGCAATGCGTGCAGGGCTCGGTCGAACTCTCCAGCACGCTGGCGCGGATGCGCTGGCGCGACATTTCCAGCAGGCCGAAATGAGAGATGCGGCCGACCTGGATTCGCGCTCGGTCCTGCCGCAGGCAGTCTGACAGCTTGCGCTCGACCGCGCGGTTGTTGCGCTTCTCATCCATGTCGATGAAGTCGATGACGATCAGGCCGGCGAGGTCGCGCAGCCGCAGCTGCCGGGCGACTTCCTCGGCGGCCTCGAGATTCGTCTTGAGCGCGGTATCTTCGATGTGATGTTCGCGGGTGGCGCGGCCGGAGTTGACGTCGATCGAGACCAGCGCCTCGGTCTGATTGATGACGATATAGCCGCCGGAGCGCAGCTGCACGGTCGGCGTGAACATCGCATCCAGCTGGCTTTCGACTCCCATGCGGGAGAACAGCGGCTGGCCGTCGCGATACTGCTTCACCGCCCGCACATTGGACGGCATCAGCATCTTCATGAAGTCGTGCGCCTCGTGATAGCCGGCCTCGCCAGCCACGAGGATGTCGTCGATGTCCTTGTTGTAGAGATCGCGCAAGGAGCGCTTGATCAGCGAGCCTTCCTCGTAGACCAGCGTCGGCGCCTGCGACTTCAGGGTCATGTCGCGGACGGTTTCCCATAGCCGCAGCAGGTACTCGAAGTCGCGCTTGATCTCCGGCTTGGTCCGGTTGGCGCCTGCGGTGCGCAGGATGACGCCCATGCCCTCTGGCACGTCGAGATCCTGCACGACCTCCTTCAGGCGTGAACGATCCTGCGCCGAGGTGATCTTGCGGCTGATGCCGCCGCCCCGCGCGGTGTTGGGCATCAGCACCGCGTAACGGCCGGCCAGCGACAGATATGTCGTCAGCGCCGCACCCTTGTTGCCACGCTCTTCCTTGACCACCTGGACCAGCATCACCTGCCGGCGCTTGATCACTTCTTGAATCTTGTACTGCCGGCGCGGTCGGAAGGTGCGTTCCGGCACCTCTTCCAGCACGTCGTCGCCGCCGACGGACTCGACGAGTTCTTCCTCGGCTTCTTCGCCGTCCTCTTCCTCGTCGTCATGATCATGGGCCGCGCCATTCTCGTCCTGCGGAACGATGGTGACGCCGCTACCCTCGTGCTCGGTCACCAGTTCGGCATCGGCCGGAGCGACCTCATCGGCGTGCTCGTCATGGTCGTGAAGGTCGGTGTGCTCCACGTCGCGCGCGCGTTCAGTTTCGCCCTCGTAATGCTCGGTCCCGGGAGCGGTCGGAAGGTCCTCAGACGGGACGACGGGGACTTCGGAAGACGCCTCTGCCTCGGCGTGTTCGGCGGCGTCCGCCGCTGCCACAGGCGAGAGATCGTCACGATCGTCATCATGACGGTCGTCATCGGGATGATCATCATCGTGATGGTGATCGTCATCGGCATGATGGTCGGTCGCGGGTGCCTCGTGGGGCTGGGCTTCGCTGAAGCCATGAGCCTGCGCGCTATCGGAGTCGTCGTCGCCGTAGCTCTCGTCATGGGGGCCGAAGTCGCCAGGTGAGCCCTGCGCCTCGTACCCCTCGGGCTCAAATCCCGCGGCCTCGTGCGCATGCGATTCGAGATCATGGCCTTCGGTCTGCGGCAGCCCTGACGCCGTGTCGGCTCCTTCGATGATCTCGCTCTGAACGCGCTCACCGCTGCCGCGCCGCCGCGAACTGCGGTGGCGATTGCGTCGCCGGCTGGCCCGGTTCTCGTTTTCCTCCTCGGCCTCGCGATGCGCGCGCTCTTCCGCTTCGATCAGCGCTTGCCGATCGGCGACCGGGATCTGGTAATAATCGGGATGGATTTCGCTGAATGCGAGAAAGCCGTGGCGATTGCCGCCATACTCGACGAAAGCGGCCTGCAGCGAGGGTTCGACCCGCGTGACCTTGGCGAGATAGATATTGCCGCGCAGCTGCTTGCGTTGGGCAGTCTCGAAATCAAACTCCTCGACGCGGTTGCCGCGGACGACGACCACCCGGGTCTCTTCCGGGTGGGTAGCATCGATCAACATCTTGTTGGGCATATTGGAACTCTTGAAGGCGACGGACGCGGTTGGCCGCGAGCGCGTGGCGCGCTGTCGGATGACGCGACGGTCCACCTGATTCGGGGGTGAGGGGAAGACCTAAACGCCTGACGTTGCGCTGTGCCGAAGCCGGAACCTGCGGAGTAGTCCGCCGAACGAGGACTTGGCCTCGGATCGGAGCGGCTGTTCCGCTGGTCTTGGTCGGCAATACAGTATGGCGCATCAAGCGTCGGCCCGTCTGAACACGTGGGCGGCATTGGGTGCCGCCGGTCTCCTGCTGAAGGCCAGATTGCGCCGAAACGCTTGCCTTGGAATTCGATACCGACCCCGTCCGGGGCACAATATCGGGCTATGCCGTGTCTGGCGCAGCACCTCGGGCGGCTCGAGAATGAGTGGCCCTGGGAACCGGCCCCGCTCGGGCTTGTCACCGGCCCCGACTGAACCGCGCGGGACGCGCTGGCTCCGAAGAGGAACGGAAGGTCGCTGGAAGCTTCGCGGATTTCGATCAAGTCGAATACGAAGGCTCCGGCGTTGCACCGGGAGGCTGAACGCGACACAACCGGCAGTAAGTATATGGGTCTTCAGCCCCTTGTTCTTACGTGGATTATCGAGTGGGTGCAAGGGAAGCCGTCGCTGGTCCGCAACAATCGCCTCAATTTAAGGGAAATGACAGAAGTAGCGATTTAACCCTGTGGTTTGATTGCGCTAAAGAGATCGCGCGGAGGCACGGAATCGTTGGCTGACCGGGCAAATCAATCCTTTTGGCTGGGATGCGCATTGCTGTGCGTCACGGAAACGTTATGTGCTGTGCCTACCCGGGTACAGGCGCAGACGGCTGTGCCGCCCATGCAAGCGGCTCTGCCGGCTGCCCAGGCTCCGGCCTTTCCGATCGTTTCGGACGCCCGTTTGGCGGGCGATTCCCGGCAGACGCGGTTCGTGCTCGATTTGGACAAGGCGGTTCCGTTTCGAGCCTTTGTGCTCGGCGACCCTTATAGGGTCGTGGTCGATCTCCCTCAGGTCAGTTTCCATCTTCCGACCGGTTCGGGTACCGCCGGCCGCGGTCTGATCAAGGCATTTCGGTATGGCTTGGTCCTGCCGGGGGGCTCGCGCATCGTCTTCGATCTTACCGGTCCGGCCCGAATCGCCAATGCGTCCGTGCTTGATTCGGCGAACGGACAGCCGGCGCGGCTGGTGCTGGAACTGGAGGAAGTCGATCAGGCCAGTTTCGCACAGTTGATCGGGACTGAAAGCCGCTCGCAGCCGAGGGCGAATGTCGCGGATGCGGGCGCAACCGCCACCGCACTGCCGCCCGGCACTCCGCCCGCAATTCAGGCCCCTGCGGCCACGACGCCGGCCGCGCCGCCCGGACCTCCCGCGCCGCCCGATGGCAGGCCCGTCGTCGTGATCGATCCCGGCCACGGCGGCATCGATAACGGGACCCAGACCGGCGAAGTCCCGGAGAAGAACCTGGTGCTGGCTTTCGCCCAGGCGCTCCGCGATCGGCTGGAGAAGACCGGCAAATACCGTGTGGTCATGACCCGCGACGATGACACCTTCATTCCGCTAGGGGACCGGGTACGCATCGCGCAGAAGCAATCGGCCGACCTGTTCGTCTCGATTCACGCCGATGCGCTGCCCCGCGGCGAAGGTGATGCGCAGGGCGCCACGATCTACACGCTATCCGACAAGGCCTCGGACGCCGAAGCCGAGCGGCTGGCGGAAGATGAAAACCGCGCGGATGCCATCGGCGGCGTCAATCTGACCGAGGAGCCGACGGATGTCGCGGACATCCTGATAGATCTGGCTCGGCGTGAAACCCGAACCTTTTCCAACCGTTTCGCCCGCCTTTTGATGAATGACATGAAAACTGCGGTGCATATGCATAAGAGGCCACTCAAATCCGCAGGGTTCCGAGTGCTCAAGGCGCCCGACGTGCCCTCTGTGCTGGTCGAGCTCGGTTATGTCTCCAACAAGAGCGACATGGGCAATCTGATCTCCGAAAGCTGGCGTTCCCGCACCGCTGACGCGATGGCCCGCGCGGTCGATTCGTTCCTGGCCAAGCGCATCGCCACCGCGGCCGGGCCGCGTCCTGAGACCAAGACGCCCGCCCGGGCAAAGCCCTAGTTTGGCCACAGCCGCCGCCCTATAAGCGTACCGCGAGGCAGTGGGAATCGAGAAAGATTCAGCCGCGTGGCAGCACTGCAGCGAATGCCAGATCCGCCACGCTGGCGAACTTATGGTAGGCTTGCCCGTGCAAGGTTCCTGAACGCGGCTCATGCGGCATCATTGCCGCCGAATGATTCTGACCAAGGCGCCCTTGGAGGAGCTGCATGTTCGAGCCGAGAGTCGAACGAGAGTTGAAACGGATATTGCCGATGCGCTTTCTGGTGCGGTTTTTGGGCTTCCTGTTCGCCGCCGGGACAGTCGTTTTTCTGGTGGGAGTGGCCGCGGTCGCCGGACTGATTTGGCATTTTTCCAAGGACCTGCCGGATTATTCGCAGCTCCAGGATTACGAGCCGCCGGTCATGACGCGTGTCCATGCCGTGGATGGTTCGCTGGTCGGCGAATACGCGAAGGAGCGCCGGCTCTATCTGCCGATCCAGGCGGTTCCCAAGCTGGTCATCAACGCGTTCCTCGCCGCCGAGGACAAGAATTTCTATGAGCATGGCGGCATCGACTTCACCGGCATGGCGCGCGCCGCTGTCGTCTACGCCCAGAATTTTGGCTCGAACCGCCGTCCCCAGGGCGCCTCCACCATCACTCAGCAGGTCGCCAAGAACTTCCTCCTGACCAACGAGGTCTCGTTCACCCGCAAGATCAAGGAAGCGCTGCTGGCGATGCGCATCGAGCGCACCTATTCCAAGGACAAGATCCTCGAGCTGTATCTGAACGAGATCTACCTGGGGTCGGGTGCCTATGGCGTGGCGGCTGCGTCGCTCGTCTATTTCGACAAGTCGGTCAACGAACTCACCGTCGCCGAGGCGGCCTATCTGGCGGCTCTGCCGAAGATGCCGGGCAGCCTGCATCCGATCCGGAACCATGATCGCGCGATCGAGCGTCGCAACTACGTGATCGATCGCCTCCTCGAGAATGGTTGGATCAAACAGGCCGACGCCGACAAGGCGCGCAAGGATCCGCTGACGATTGCCAGCCGCAACACCGGCGCCCACATCTTTGCCGGCGAATATTTCGCCGAGGAGGTCCGTCGCGACATCTTCGAGCGCTATGGCGAGAAGAAGCTCTACGAGGGTGGGCTGTCGGTGCGCACCACGCTGGATCCAAAGGTCCAGGTCATGGCGCGCAAGGCGATGGTCGCAGGCCTCGTCAAATATGACCAGGAGCAGGGCTGGCGTGGCCCGGTCAGCAAGATCGACATCTCCGGCGATTGGGGGGTGAAGCTCGCCGACATCAAGTCGCTCGCGGATATTTCGCCGTGGCGGATGGCGGTGGTGCTGGAGACCAGCGACCAATCGGCGCGAATCGGCTTTCAGCCTGGCCGCGAACTCGGTGGCGCCGTCAGCAAGGAACGGCAGACCGGGCTGATCACGCTCGATGGCGTGAGGTGGGCACGCGCGGCATCCGGCACGCGCAGGACGCCGACCGCGGTCACGCAGGTGTTGCAGCCCGGCGACGTGATCTACGCCGATCCACTCTACAAGGAAGGCAATCCGGTCGAGGGGCAGTACCGCCTGGAGCAGCTGCCAGAGGTATCCGGCGCGATGGTCGTCATGGATCCGAACACCGGTCGCGTGCTGGCGATGGTCGGCGGCTTCTCTTTTGACCAGAGCCAGTTCAACCGTGCGACCCAGGCCTATCGGCAGCCCGGTTCGTCGTTCAAGCCGATCGTCTATTCGGCGGCACTCGACAACGGCTACACGCCGTCGACGCAAGTGGTCGACGCGCCGATCGAAATCGATCAGGGGCAGGGGGCCGGGATCTGGCGGCCGGAGAATTTCTCGTCCGGCAAGTATCTCGGACCGACGACCCTGCGCAATGCGCTCCGGCTGTCCTTGAACACGGTGACCGTGCGGCTGGCGCAGGACATCGGCATGCCGCTGATCTCCGAATATGCCAAGCGCTTCGGCGTCTATGACGAGCTGCCGAACTATCTATCCTATGCGCTCGGCGCGGGCGAGACGACCGCGATGCGGATGGTGACGGCCTATTCGATGATCGCCAATGGCGGCCGTCGCGTGAAGCCGACCCTGATCGACCGTATCCAGGATCGTTACGGGCACACCATCTTCAAGCACGATACCCGGGAATGCCGCGGCTGCGACGCGCCGGACGGCTGGCACAATCAGCCCGAGCCGCAGCTCGTCGACCGGCGCGAGCAGGTGCTGGACACCATGACCGCCTACCAGATCACCTCGATGCTGGAGGGCGTGGTCAACGCCGGTACCGCTACGGCCCTCAAGGAGGTCGGTAAGCCGATCGCCGGCAAGACCGGTACCACAAACGAGGCCAAGGATGCCTGGTTCGTCGGCTTCTCGCCGGACCTCGCAGTCGCAATCTATATGGGCTACGACAAGCCGCGCCCGCTCGGTCGGGGCAATGCCGCAACGGGCGGCCATCTGGCGGCACCGATTGCGCGCGACTTCATGAAGCTCGCGCTCGCCGACAAGCCTGCGACACCGTTCAAGATCCCTGCGGGCATCAAGCTCGTCCGCGTCGATTCCAAGACTGGTATGCGCGCAGGCCCGGGCGACACCGGCCGCACCATCATGGAAGCGTTCAAGCCGGGTACGGCGCCGCCGGATAACTATTCGGTCATCGGCGTCGCCGATGCGGACCAGCGCGGCGGCATGCCGTCTCAGAATGGCGGGCAGCCTGACACCGGCAACTTCTTCATGCGTCCGGGCACGGGCGGGCTGTATTAGCGCGTGTGAAACCCGCCGTTCGGCGGCGCACGGAGATTGCGCTTTGCGCCGCGCACCGCTACATCCCCACAAGAATTGTTGCTGCGCCTCTCGGATATCCCGTGGAGGTGCAGCTTGAAGAGAGCGATATGCGCGCTGAAATCGAGAAAATTGTAGAAGAGATCAAGCAGTCGGTCGGGCTGCTGAGGAGGCATCTTTGACGTCGAAACATCGACGGCAAGGCTGGCTGAGCTGAACAAGCTCGCCGAAGATCCCAATCTCTGGAACGATCCGCAGAAGGCCCAGAAGCTGATGCAGGAGCGCACCTCGCTGGAGGACGCGCTGAACGGTATCGGCAAGGTGGAGCGCGACCTGAAGGACAACGTCGACATGATCGAGCTCGGCGAGGCCGAGAATGATGACGGCGTCGTCGCGGAGGCCGAGGCGGCGTTGAAGGCGCTGAAGAAGGAAGTGGCGCGGCGGGAACTCGAAGCGCTGCTGTCCGGCGAGGCCGACCGCTTCGACACCTATCTCGAAGTTCATGCCGGCGCCGGCGGTACCGAAAGCCAGGACTGGGCGCAGATGCTGCTGCGCATGTACGCGCGCTGGGCCGAGAAGCACGGCTTCAAGATCGAGTATCTGGAAGAATCGCCCGGTGAAGAGGCCGGAATCAAATCCGCCACCATCCAGATCTCCGGCCATAACGCCTATGGCTGGTTGAAGACGGAAGCCGGCGTGCACCGGCTGGTTCGAATCTCGCCGTTCGATTCGAACGCGCGGCGGCATACCTCGTTCTCGTCGGTGCAGATCTTTCCGGTCATCGATGACAGCATCAAGATCGACATCAAGGAATCCGACGTCCGCACCGACACCATGCGGTCCGGCGGTGCTGGTGGCCAGCACGTCAACAAGACCGAATCGGCGGTGCGGCTGACTCATATTCCGACAGGGGTCGCGGTGGTCTGCCAGGCCGGCCGTTCCCAGCACAAGAACCGCGCCCAGGCGTGGGACATGCTGCGCGCCCGCCTCTACGAGATCGAGCTGAAGAAGCGCGAAGAGAAGGCCGCGGCCGATCAGGCTGCGAAGACCGAGATCGGCTGGGGCCACCAGATCCGCTCCTACGTGCTGCAGCCCTATCAGATGGTGAAGGACCTGCGCACGGGCGTGCAGACCTCTGACACGGCAGGCGTGCTCGACGGCGATCTCGACGAGTTCATGGCCGCGACCCTGGCGCAACGTGCGTTCGGCACCACGCCGGGCGCCGCGGTCGAGGACGTCGACTAGGCAATGCCGCGCGTCGCCTTCATCGGGCTCGGCCGCATGGGTCGTGGCATGGCAGGGCGTTACATCGATGCCGGCTTCGATGTTGCGGTCTGGAATCGCAGCAAGGCCAAGGCAGAGGATCTGATCGCGCGCGGCGCTCGCTGGGCGAGCTCGCCCGCAGACGCCGCGACCGACGTCGATGCGGTCGTGACCATGGTCGCCGATGACGAGGCTTCGCGCTTGGTCTGGCTCGGCTCGAACGGTGCGGCGGCGATGATGAAGCCCGGCACGCTGGCGATCGAGTGCTCCACGGTCTCCTATGACCATGCCCTGCTGCTGTCGCGAGACCTGAATGGGCGCGGTGCAATCTATATCGACTGCCCGGTGACGGGGCTGCCGGATGCGGCCGCCAGCGGCAAGCTGACCTTGCTGGTGGGCGCCGATGCCGTTGCTCTCGACCGAGCCCGGCCGTTTCTCGCGCCGATCGGATCGACGATCCGGCATTTCGGCCCGGTGGGCTCCGGCACGGTCTACAAGCTCATCAACAATCTGATGGGGGCGATCCAGATTGCGGGCCTTGCCGAAGGGCTTGCGATCGCCGAACAGGCCGGCCTCGACATGAAGCTTGTGCTCGAGGCTGTTCAGAGCGGCGTGACTGCGAGTCCGCAGGTCCTCCGCCATGCGCCGCGAATGATAGCGCGGGACTTTTCCGACGCGACCTTCACCGCTGCGCTTCGTCACAAGGATGCCGCCTACGCGTTGCAGCTCGCCGAGCAGCTGCTGCGCGAACCGCCACTCGTAACGCGGGCCGCGGTGGAGGCCTACGCGTACGCGACTGCGGAGATGCCCGACGACGACGAAGGCCGCATGATCGAACTCATTTCGCAGCCGAAGGCCTAACGGCGCGGACATCGAGCTCTCCACCGCGCATACCAATCCGAGAACCGGCCTCCGTCGCGTTCGCCGCCGTGGCGGACGGCGAAGGTGGTGCCATCGCTCGCCACCATGATCACGGCATCCAGCCCTTTGGCGCGGCGCAAGGTCTCGACCGCCTGTTGCGGCGTCTGCGCGATCGGGCCCGCGACGTTGAAAGACGTGTTGACGGACATCTCGACGCCGGCATGGCGCCCCATTGCCTTCAGATAGGCGTAGGTCAGCGGATCGTCGCGCTCGCGCACGATCTGGATGCGTCCGGTACCGTCGGCATGGATCACAGCCGGGATATTCTCGCGCGCCTTTGGTTTCGCATGCGCCGTCAGCACCATGTAGTTGTAGGCATTGTAGTCGGCGTCCGCGCAGCCGTCCTCGAGCACGAAATGGTCGCGCGCGGCCTCCAGCGTCGCCATCGGTGCCAAGGGGCGGATGGCCTCGCGATACTTGACCCGTGCATTGAGCCGCTCACGGGCGTCGGGATCGCAGGGATTGGCGAGGATCGAGCGGTGGCCGAGCGCGCGCGGACCGGTCTCGCCGGCGCCCTGGTAGAGCGCGATGACGCCGCCCTGTGCGACCACGAAAGCCATGAGGTCGGCCACCGCTGCGCGGCCGTCCGGCGTTGCGACTTCGCCGATCTCTTCCGCTGTGACGTTATCGGCGCGAAGGGCGGCTTCGATCTCCGCGCGGGCCGGCGGCAGGCCGCAATAGAAAGCATGGCTGAGCGCTGCGCCGCGCGGCGCGCCCGCCAGATGCGCAAACAGCCAAGCGGCCCCGATCGGCACGCCGGGATCGCCGGGCACCGGCGGCACCCACAGATGGAGCCGCGCTTCGCGACCTTGTGCCGTCGCGAACCACACCGCATCGAAATGTTCGAGCAGCCGCATATTGCCGACCGCGTTCAGTGCGACGCCGCCGGTCAGGATCAGCCGATGGGCGCCGGTCGTTCGCAACAGGTGATCCACGACGTGGACCATCGCATCCTCGAACACGAGCTGCGTGGCGGCAGCCTTGTCGAGCCGCTCTTGCGTATCGGCGCGGTGCTGGATGTCCTCGACGCGCAGCACGGCATCCGGATTCCACAGCTGCGACGGCTTCAGCGGCTCACCGAGGATCTCCGTCAGGGCAGGGTGATAGGGCGCTTCGAACGGCGAGGCGTACCAGCTGGCGAGCGCGCGGTTGAGCCTGATCTCGCCGCCATCTGCCAGCACCAGCACGTCCCTGAGCCGCTGATAGTAACGATTGCTGGCGCGATCCATGTTGCCCCAGGCGGCAGCGCCCATGTAGCGGCCCTCGCAGGAGAGCCAGGTCCAGCCGCCCTGGGTCGAGGCGATCACGCTGTAGAAGGCGCCGAGCGAGTCGAACACGCTGTCATTGCTATAGAGCTTTCGCATCGTGCCGGCCCGCCCCTCATAGAGCGAGACTGAGCCGCGATCACCGGTGCCGTCGAGCACAGCGATGGCGACCGGATCGTCGTCGGCGGCAAAGGGCGAAGCGGCATAGGAGAACCAGGCGTGGTTGTCATGATGCGGCATCATGATCAGCGGCACGCGTTCGCCAAGGCCGAGCTGCTTGGCCAGGATCTTGGGCGTGCGTGTCATCTGGTCCATGCGGCGGGCGTCGAAACCGGCGGCTTCGGTGGTGCGGAGCAGACCCAAGCTCTGCGGTGCTTCTTCCAGAATGGTGCGGGCCAGGGTGCCGGCGAGCGCCGGATAATCCCACGTCGTCAGCCAGGCGAAGATGTCGGAGACGTCGCGGCCCATGCCGCGCAGCGCCGCGATCATGGCGTCGATCGATGCGCGCGGATATTCGCTGGTGTGCTTGTTGCCGGAGAAGCGCTCCTCCTCGTTGTTGAGGATCAGCCGCGGGCCGTTCGCCTGTGTGACCTCCACGAGCGCGACGCCGGAATTGTGTGTCCCGGCCGGCCCGAGGCCAGCGAGATAAAGCGTCTCGCCGCGCGTAAGCCGCTCGTGCGCCTCGGCAAGACGGGCCTCCGCGAAGGCCGAGCCGAGCCGGTGGAAGCCGGCCCGGGCGAACAATCTCGTGGCCAGCCATTCCGCTGCGTGTCCCGCAGCGGCACCGAGCCGTGGATGCTTCGGCCCGATCCGCCGCATCACGGGCACGCGGGTCGGCTCATTTGGTGCCGAACATGCGGTCGCCGGCGTCGCCGAGACCGGGCACGATATAGGCGTGGTCGTTCAGTCTCTCGTCGATCGCCGCGGTCCAGATCGGGATATCCGGGTGCTCGCTCTGAAACTGCGCGATGCCTTCGGGCGCGGCGAGCAGGCAGACGAAGCGGATGTCGCGCGCCCCACGCGATTTCAGCAGCGCCGCCGCGGCGCAGGCGGAATTGCCGGTCGCCAGCATCGGGTCCATCAGGATCACCGTGCGGTCGGAGAGGTCCTGCGGCGCCTTGAAGTAGTATTCCACCGCTTCCAGCGTCTTGGGATCGCGATAGAGCCCGATATGGGCGACGCGCGCCGACGGCAGCAGCGCCAGCATGCCGTCGAGGAAGCCGACCCCGGCGCGCAGGATCGGCGCCAGCGTCAATTTCTTGCCCGCGATCTTCGGCGCCTTCATCGGCGCGAGCGGCGTTTCGATGTCGACCAGCTCCAGCGGCAGGTCGCGCGTCACCTCGTAGGCCAGCAGCATGCCGATCTCGTTCAGGAGCTCGCGGAAGCCCTTCGTCGAGCGGTCGCGCTCGCGCATCAAGGAGAGCTTGTGCTGGACCAGCGGGTGATCGACGACGTGGAGATTGGCGGCTGTCATGGAATATGACTTACCGGCTTTCGCGCAAGTGCGCCAGCGGCGTGGCTGCGGCTGAAATCAGCGTGCCGCTACCGGGGCAAATCCCGCCCAACCGCGTCACGGCAGCACCTCGCTTCGGCCTTCGAGCAGCGCCTCGGTCTCGCGGCGGCGATCCGCCAGCAGGCCCGCGCTGGCCGCCTCGATCAGGTTGAGCAGCACCTGCGCGTCGTTCAGGCGCGGCAGCGCGACGTAATCGGCGCCGGCGTCGTAGAGGTCGTTGACGTCGGCGAGCAGGTCGGCGGTGGCGACGATCTTGGCGGTCCTGTTGATGCTGCGGACGTGCCGCACCAGCTTCTCGTTGCTCGCGCCTTTGAGCAGCGAGTCCGGCACGCTCAGGATGATCAGCTCGGCCTTGCCGACGCCGGCATGAACCAGCGTGTCGGCATTGCTGATGTCGCCATAGGTCACCTGGATGCCGCGCTCGGACAAGGTCCGGAAGACCAGGGGATTGAAATCGATCACGCCGATCTGCTCGATCAGGGCGGGCTGGTTGCGCTCGATCTCGGCCAGGAGCGCGCTGGCCGTGCGGTAGAAGCCGAGGATCACGATTGGCCGGCCGTTGCCATGGCCGGCTTCGTCGCCCGTCTCATGATCCTGCGCGTGATCCAGATCGCGCAGGCCCAGCCGCTTCAGAAGCGGAATCGTCCGGCGGACGATCGGGTCCGAGCGCACGATCACGAAGGTCGACAGCACGGCGAGCACGACGAAGGCAAACGAGGCCGCGCTCGAGGTCGCGCCGCGCAGATGGCCGGCGGCGACGCCGGTCTGGATGATCACCAGCGAGAACTCGCTGATCTGCGCCAGGTTGAGCGCCGGCAGCAGGCTCGCGCGCAGGCCCTGGCGCATCAGATAGAGCGGGGCAAAGGTCGAGAGCAGCCGACTTGCGACAGTGAACAGCGCAACGACCAGCGCCAGGCCGACGACCGACATGTTGGGAACGGGGATGGTCATGCCGAGCGCGACAAAGAATAGCGTGATGAAGAAGTCGCGCAAGGTGGTCACTTTGGCGGTGACGTCCAGCGCATAAGGGAATGTCGACAGCGACACGCCGGCGACCAGCGAGCCCATCTCGCGCGACAAGTGCAGCCGCTCGGCGATCTCGCCGATCAGGAAGCACCAGGCCAGCGCGCCAAGCAGGATCAGCTCCGGACTGCGGGCGACGCGATGAAACAGCTGCGGCAGCACGTAGCGGCTGAGCAGCAGCGCGATCGCGACGAGCGTTCCAGCGCGCGCGAATGACAGCAGGACCACGCCGATCTGCAAATTGTCGAGGCTCGGCTGCACCGCCAGGAACAGGATCGCGAACACGTCCTGCAGCACCAGAACGCCGAGCGTGATGCGGCCGGGCAGGGTGTCGAGCTCACGCTTCTCGTACAGCACCTTGACGATGATCACCGTCGAGGACAGCGCGCAGGCCACGCTCAAATAAAGCGCATCGTAATGGCCCTCGCCCAGGCCCATGCCGATCGCGATGAAGAACAGGAGTCCAAGCAGGGCGCCGCCGATGATCTGCACGCCGCCGGCGAGCAGGATCACCGGGCCGGCGCGGATGATCTTCTTCAGGTCGATCTCCAGCCCGATCATGAACAGCATGAAGATCAGGCCGAGCTCGGAGATGACGGAGATCGATTCCTGGGACTTGACCCAGCCGGTTCCAAATGGACCAATGACGAAGCCCGCGATCAGATAGGCGAGAATCGACGGCTGCCGCGAAAACTGCGCAGCCAGCCCCAGCCCCCACGCAAACAGGATGCTGAGCGTGATGTCCCCAATCAGTTCTTGCATGAATCCGGCCTCACCGCGGCAAACTAGGCGAGGCCGCATTACGCTGAAATGGACAATATGTCACATGCGCATGAAGCTCTGGCTGATCCTGCTTCTGCTGCCGGCTTCGATGGCTCACGCCCAGACGGCAGATCTGAAGCAGACCTTTGCGGCTTCGCTGACCCAGGTTCCAGCGGAGCCGCAGACCGTATCGGGCGCGCTCTATGTCCCGGTGTATTCCAGCGTGGCGATGACGCCGGGCAAGGTGAACGCCGATTTTTCGGTGACCCTGAGCGTGCATAACGCTTCGGAAGCGATGCCGCTCATCCTCAAGCGCATCAGCTATTTCGGTACGTCCGGAGCGTTGGTGCAGGCCTATCTGCAGGAGCCGATTGCAGTGAAGCCGTTTGCCACCGTCGAGATCTTCATCCCCACCAAGGACGTTCGCGGCGGCACCGGGGCCAACTTCGTGGTCGACTGGGCTGCGACCGGTCCGATCGCCGAGCCCGTGGTCGAGGCCTTGATGATCGGCAGCCTCGGCAGCGGTCATTACGCCTTCATCAGCCAGGGCCGCCCGATTCGCACCGTGGGCGGCGGCCGGTAAGCCGGTTTGGACGAGCAGAGCCATCATTCGACGAAACGCGCCAGGTTCTCCAAAGACGACGCCATGCCGAGCTCGTGGTCCGTGCGGCCGATTCCGATCGGCACGTTTTCGGCAAGGATCGAGACGAGCGTACCGTCCGCCGCCGGCGTAAGCGACCAGGTCATGGTCATCGTGCCCGCGAACTCCGGCCGGTCGGAGACAAAATCGATCGCCTGCACGATCCGCTTTCCCGGCACGAGCTGCAGGAAACGACCCCGGACGACGTCCTGGTGCGAGGAGGATTTGCCCGGAGCGGCAAGCAAAGGTCAAAACAAGCTCGAAGCTGCCGCCTTCACGCACATCGAACTGCCTGATCTCGCCTCTTGCCCCCTCGGGCGGAAGCCAGCGTACCAAGCTCTCCGGCTTGATGAAGGCCTCATAGATCGCATCCTCGCTTGCCCTGATGCATCTGGAGACGCTGTGCCTCCGGTCGATCTGCGAAGCGCCATTCATGAGTTTGCTCCGGGGCTAAGGGCTGAGCTCAAAGGACGAATGAGTACGGCTGCGGCCGACATCGGAGCATGCTTGGTCAAACGTGGCATATCTGCCGGAACTCGATTTGACTGGCGAGCAAGAGCAATATGGGCGTGCAAAAACACGTCCCGCGGCGCCGCGCGCCCGAGTTATAAACGAAGCCCTCGGGGAGAGGGCGCAGGGAATGCCGGGTGAAGGCCTCACCCATGGCCCGCCTGCAGCAAAAAAAGCAGGCGGCAGTCACCACAGGATCAGCCGGATCATCCGGCATTCCCTGCGCGATGGGTTACGACTTATACGCGATCTCCCCGGTGCGCCGGGCTTTTTGGCCACCGTATTGCGACAATGCGCGTTTCCGCGCGTTGCGCAGGCATCAGCGTCGGGATGCCAGGACCACGCGACTTCGCCGTCCGCATCGACAGCCGTTCGTCCAACGGCATCAATGCGTCCACCGCATCCCGCGCTCAACGTCCGTGACGACGCGTACGCCCCTCAGTGAGGCGGGACGGGAAGAGTATACATGATTTCTGAAAAAACGAAAGAGAAATTTGTGGAATTGACCTGCCTTCGTGAGGCACTGGCTTTCCTTGGAGCCAAGCGCTCGTTTGAGCAATCATCGATTGCATGCCGGCGTATGCGCGTCACGCCTCGTGCAGAAGACCCGAGTCGGGGTGTCATGATCGTCGTGACCGGGACTTGCACCTTTGCTCGCGCAACCGATCCGTCCGCTGAACGACAATCTGCACTGCTCTCGCAGCACAGGTGGTTTGATCTTTGTCAAACCGAAGAAAGCCGGGAACTATAGTTTCGGGCTCAAGGGCGAGCGGCTTCCGGAGCGCGCGAATTGAGCGGGCGGTACGACACATCCATTGATCGGAGCCGCGAGACGCAGCGCCAGCAACTGGCGGCGACTGTCTGTGCCATCGCCCTGGCGTTCAACACTCTGTTGAGCATCGTTCTTCCGTTCGGGAGTCCGCGCACGGACTTCGCGGCTCGCGCGCTGATGAACGGCTGGAGCCTGATCTGCTCGGCGGCCGGGCCGATCGTCGTCGATGCCGACGGCCATCGGATCGCCGACGACGGGGCAGGCGAGGCCTCCGTACATGCACCCTCCTGCCTGTTCTGTCTTCCGCTCGCCGACGGTCATGCGGCGCTCGCTGCGGCTGCGGGCCTTCCAGCTCCGCTTCGGCACGCGCTGGCGCTGCATCTGAAGCCTCGCGCGATGGTGGTCGTCGCGACATCAACCGCCTCTCCAGCCTGGCCGCGCGCTCCACCTCAGCTGTCTGTCGGATAGCCCGTCTCGCATTGCCGCCGTCGACGAGGCGACGTCACGTGCGACGGGCCGCGCCATCCCATCGGTAAAGACAAGAGACACGTCTATGTCATCGAACCGCATCTCGGCCAGCGCCGACGCGGAAGCCCAAGCTGTTGTCGTGAGGCAGCGGCGACGGGTTCCACCCTCAGCGAAGGCCCGGTCGCGCCGATCGCCACGCGCCTGGCCCGTGCTCGCCTCCCTGCGCGACTTCGCACTCGCGGGTCTGCGCCCAACAACGCCGCTGCAACGCACGATCGTTGCCGCGCTCGTCCTCAAGCTCCTCGTCGTGCTCTCGATGCAGGCCTTCGTCGCCTTCGACGGGCCACGCACCGCGAGCTCCGACCGCGCGATCGCGCGCGTGATCGGCGTCGAGCAACCTCAACCCTAGAGAAGGCTCTCATGTTGGATCTCGATCCCACGAGTCTCGCCCGACTTCAGTTCGGGCTCACGGCTCTCTATCACTTCCTCTTCGTTCCTCTCACGCTCGGCCTGTCCTTCATCCTCGTGATCATGGAGACGAGCTATGTCATGACCGGCCGCGAGATCTGGCGCGACATGACCAAATTCTGGGGCAAGCTCTTCGGCATCAATTTCGCCATGGGCGTTGCGACCGGAATTACCATGGAGTTCCAGTTCGGTACGAACTGGGCCTACTACTCGCATTATGTCGGCGACATCTTCGGCGCGCCGCTGGCGATCGAAGGCCTAATGGCCTTTTTCCTGGAATCCACCTTTGTCGGGCTGTTCTTCTTCGGCTGGGACCGGATGTCGAAGCTCGGCCATCTCGTAGTGACCTGGCTGGTCGCGATCGGGTCGAACCTGTCGGCACTGTGGATTTTGATCGCCAATGGCTGGATGCAGAATCCGGTCGGTGCCGCGTTCAATCCCGATACGATGCGGATGGAGCTGACATCGTTCTACGATCTGATGTTCAATCCGGTCGCACAATCGAAGTTCGTCCACACGGTGAGCGCCGGTTATGTGTGCGGTTCGATTTTTGTTTTGGCGATCTCATCCTGGTATCTGCTGCGCAAACGCCACATCGCCTTCGCACGGCGCTCCTTCATCGTCGCCGCCTCCTTCGGACTCGCGTCGGCGCTGTCGGTGGTCGTGCTCGGCGACGAAAGCGGTTACACGGTGAGTGAGAACCAGCGCATGAAGCTCGCCGCCATCGAGGCGATGTGGCAGACCGAGCCGACGCCGGCCGCCTTCACGGTCTTCGCCATTCCCGATCAGGAGAGCAGGCAGAACCACTACGAGATCCAGGTGCCGTGGGCACTCGGCCTGATCGCCACACGTTCGCTCGATCAGAAGCTGCTCGGTATCGCCGATCTGGTCCGGGACAACGAGAGGCGCATTCGCGACGGGCTCGTGGCTTATAACGCGCTCGATGCCCTGCGCGCTGACCGGACCAACCAGGCCGCGCGCTCGGAGCTTGCGGCGCATGCCAAGGATCTCGGCTACGCGCTGCTGTTGAAGCGCTATGTCAGCGATCCTCGCAAGGCCGACGAGGCCACCATCGCCAAAGCCGCCTGGAGCACGGTGCCTCATGTCGCACCGCTGTTCTGGTCGTTCCGGGTCATGGTCGCGCTCGGCTTCTACTTCATCGCGCTGCTTGGCGCCGCGTTCTGGTCGGCAAGCGGGCGCAACTTCGAGCGGCGCTGGCTTTTGCGTGCGGCGGTGTGGTCATGGCCGTTGCCGTGGGTCGCCGCAGAACTCGGCTGGATCGTCGCGGAATATGGACGGCAGCCCTGGGCGATCGACGGCGTGCTGCCGACCGGCCTGGCGTCGTCATCGCTATCTCTGCCGCAGGTTCTGTTCACGCTGACAGGCTTCGTCCTGTTCTATTCAACCTTGCTCGTGATCGATGTGATGCTGATGCGCAAATATATCGGCATGGGGCCGGTCAAGGCTCTCGCGCCGCCACCGGCGGCCGCCGCCGAACATCCCGCCGCCGCAGTGTCCGCCGCCACGCCCGCCGAATGAGGCTAGAGTCATGCAAATCCCTCTCGACTACGAACATCTCCGTTTGATCTGGTGGTTGCTGCTCGGCGTGCTGCTGATCGGCTTTGCCATCATGGATGGCTTCGATCTCGGTACGGCCGCTGTGCTGCCCTTCGTGGCCCGAACCGATACCGAGCGGCGCGTCGCGATCAATGCGATCGGGCCGGTCTGGGACGGCAACCAGGTTTGGCTCGTCCTCGGCGGCGGTGCGATCTTCGCTGCCTGGCCGATGGTCTACGCGACGGCGTTTTCCGGCTTTTACGTCGCGATGTTCCTGGTGCTGGCAACGCTGATCCTGCGGCCGGTCGGCTTCGAGTTCCGCAACAAGCTGAAAAGCCCAGGCTGGCGCGCGACCTGGGATTACGCGCTGTTTGCGGGTGGGGTGGTGCCGAGCCTCGTGTTCGGTGTCGCCATCGGCAATCTTCTGGAGGGCGTGCCGTTCAGGATCGACCAGGATCTCCGGGTCTTCTATGAGGGATCAGGGCTGTTCGAGCTGCTCAATCCATTCGGGCTACTGTGCGGACTGGTGTCGCTGTCCATGCTGGCTTCCCATGGGGCCGCCTATCTCGCGCTCAAGACGAGCGGGGAGGTTGCGGCGCGCGCAGGCCGAATCGCAACGATCCTCCCGATCGTGACTGCCGGCTTGTTCGTGCTGGCCGGAGTGTGGATCGCCTTCGGCATTTCCGGCTTTGCCATCACGGGCGATGCTGCGGTCGCAGGTCCGTCCAATCCGCTGCTCAAGGCCGTCGTGATGCTACCCGGTCAGTGGTTGGCGAACTATGCGGCCCATCCCTGGATGCAGGCAGCGCCGGGGCTCGGCGTCGCCGGCGCGCTCGGCTTGGCGGTGGCAAGCCGGGCGGGCCTGCGGCTGACTGCGTTTCTCGCCAGCGCGATTTCGATCTTCGGCATCGTCAGCACGGCCGGCGTCAGCATGTTCCCATTCCTGATGCCGTCCTCGATCGAGCCGAAGGCGAGTCTCACGGTGTGGGATGCGTCATCCAGCCAGCTCACCCTGTTCGTGATGCTGCTGGCAACCCTGATCTTCATGCCGATCATTCTGGCCTACACGGCCTTCGTCTACCGGGTCCTGCGCGGCCCCGTGACGGCCGCGCAGGTCGAGGCCGATGGGCACAAGCTCTACTGATGGAGGATGTCACGATGTGGTACTTCACCTGGATTCTCGGTGTCAGTCTCGCGGTCGGTTTCGGCGTGCTGAACGCGCTATGGCATGAGATGCATCTGCCTGACGCACCGCTATCGGAGTGAGCCCTCGTCAGGGCGGAGCCACGGGTTCCGGGGCGTCCCCCCCGGAATCCTGCTTTCGGGGCGCATGAACGAGGCGAATCGCGCAGCTGATTGCAGTCTCGTCACAAGTGAGACATGCGCAATCAATTGGGCGGGCTGCGGCGCGCCCTTCTTGTTTTCAGGTGCAGGTTCGCCGACAAGATCACTTCTCTCAATCGTGTCGGAGCTGTCACTCGCGGGGGGGGGGGGGCACATGCTGCACGTTGTCGGCCCTTGCCCATCCATTCAGGGAATCTCATGCCTCGCATCACGATCATCGAAACCGGGCTGGTCCCAGCGCAATATCGCGCGCGCCACGGCTCTTATCCGGCCATGTTCGAACGGATGTTCCGCGCCGAGGATATCTCGATCGAATGCGAGGTTGTCAGTCTCGCGAATGGGGAGCGATTGCCTGAACCCGGCTCGTTGCAGGCGATCCTTATCACCGGCTCTGCCGCAGGCGTCTACGATGGGCTCGACTGGATCGCGCCGCTCGAGGATTTCGTGCGGGCGGCCGACGCGAAGGGCACGCCGATGGTCGGCGTCTGCTTCGGACACCAGCTGATCGCGCAGGCGATGGGTGGCCTCGTCCGCAAATCGGACAAAGGTTGGGGTCTCGGTCGGCACGTCTATCAGGTCTCTCCGGAGAACGGGATCGTCGCGGACCCCCAGCTCGCCATCGCTTGCTCGCATCAGGACCAGGTGATCGCGGCGCCATCCAGCGCCCGCACCATCCTGTCATCGCCGTTCACGCCCCATGCCGGTCTGCTGTACGAGAGCGGCACGACTCTGTCCGTCCAGCCGCATCCGGAGTTCGATGCGGATTATGCTCATGCGCTGTGTGAACTGCGTGCGGGTGTCGCGCCCGATGACGTCGTCGCGACGGCAAAGGCGTCTCTGAGGGAGCCGTTGGACAGCGCCAAGCTGGGTCGAGCGATCACCCGCTTCCTGATGCGGTGAACGCGTCGGCGCGACCGTGCTCATGGCGGTAGCTCCGGGCTATGGGACGCCGCTCGCTTTTCTGTTAGAGTCGCCGCTTCGTCGAACTGCACAACAAGACTGCCCTGGGAGAGAAAATGAATCAGGACGCCGTATACGCGGCCGAGAAGGCCATTCGCATCGATCTCGCCGCCTGCTATCGGCTGGTTGCCCTCTACGGTTGGGACGACCTGATCTTCACGCATATTTCAGCGCGCCTGCCGGGACCGGATCATCAATTCCTGATCAACCCCTATGGAATGATGTTCGAGGAAATCACCGCCTCGAGCCTCGTGAAGATCGGGCTCGACGGCAAGCCCGTCGGGCATTCCGAGTTTCCGGTCAATCCCGCGGGCTTCACGATCCATTCGGCGGTCCACGAAGTTCGCGACGATGCCGGCTGCGTCATGCATCTGCACACGCCGGATGGCACGGCGGTCTCCACCTCGAAGGAGCGCCTGCTGCCGCTGAACCAGACCGCCCAGCTGGTGCTGCCGGAGCTCGCCTATCACGACTACGAGGGGGTTGCGCTCGACCATGACGAACGGCCGCGCCTGCAGCGGGATCTCGGCTCCAAGAACCTGATGCTCCTGCACAATCACGGCACGCTCGCGGTCGGGCGCACGTGCGCCGAAGCGTTCCTGCGGATGTATTTCCTCGAGCGCGCCTGCACCATGCAAGTGCGCACCCGCATGCTCGGCGACATCTCCATGGATCATCCGACCGCGCCGGAGGTGATCGAGAAAAATGCCAAGCTCGCCATGTCCGGCGGCATGTCGCAGCTTGCGGAACGGCTGGTGTGGCCCGCTCTGCTGCGCAAACTCGACCGGATCGACCCGAGCTTCAGGGCATGAGCCGACCTCCTTGCCACTGACGGAGCTGCTCCCCGCGGCCCGCGCCATCACGGCGGCGCGGGCCGCGGGGAGGCTGTCAGAAGTTCACGCTCAGCCTGGCATTGAACGAGCGCCCCGGACCCTTGACGGCGTAGCCGTAGGCCGCCGACGAGCCCATCATCGAGACCACCTTGTAGTCGACCAGGTCGGCGCCGCCGAGCGGCAGGTAGTAGTTCTGGTCGAACAGGTTGTCGATGCCGAGGTCGATCCGCGCATGCTGCCACTGGTAGCCGGTGCGCAGGTTGACCAGGGCGTAGCCGGGCGTCGTCAACTCATTGTGGACCTGGCTGACGACGTCCTTGGAGCCGACGAGCTGCAGCTCGATGCTGCTGGTCCAGCTGCCGAGCCGGTGGTCGAGCGCGAGCTTCGCGTTGATCGGCATCATGTGATAGAGGTCGATGCCGTCGGTGCGCTTGCCGCGGACGTAGCCGATGAGACCGCGGACCTGACCCTGGCCGTAAATGAGGTCATCCCAGACCGTCAGTCGTCCCTCGACATTGACGCCATAGAGCGTCGCGTCATGATTGGCGAACTGCAGATAGACGAAGCCGTTGTTCGCTGTCAGATTAGCCGGATTGTTGGCAAGACAGCTTGCGGTGCCGCAGCGGTCGACGTCGATATAGTCCTGCACGTAGCTCGCATAGGGCGTCACCTTGACGTCCCAGATCTTCTGCGCCGGATCGTGCCAGCCGGCGGCGAAGCTCACCGTGTGCGCCTTCTCCGGCTTGAGGTCGAGATTGCCGACATAGCCGTTGCCGTCGCCGAACCAGCCGATCATCTGCATCGCCATCGCGTCGGTCGACCAAGCGTATCGCTCATAGAGGTTGGGCGAGCGGGTCTTGCGCGCGAAGCCGAGCTCGTACTGGCTGACGTCGTTCGGCTCGTAGCGGAGCAGCGCGGAGCCGTCGAGATGGATGTCGGTGCGGGCGCGGTCGCTGCCGTTGAAAGCGGCGGCGTCGGCGCCGGAGGTCATCGCGTTGTAGCCCTGCACGTTGCCGGTGTTCATCCACACCACGTCGTTGCGCAGGCCGATGATCGAGGTCCATTGCCGGTCCCAGTGCCGCTCCCATTCGACGAAGGTGCCGACGCGGTCACGGGTGCCGCCGTTGATGTTGATGAAGGTGTTCGGGCCCATCATCATCGATCCCGCGACCGGACTCCACCAATCATCCAGCCGGTTCAGCGCGAGCTCGTTGCCGACCCGCAACAGGTCGTGGCCGGAGACCGGAATCGTGGCCTTGACGGCGTAGCCGGTGTCGAGCCCCTTGGTGTCCATCGGCATGTCCGCCACCTTGTCGGGTGCGATGAAGCCCATGGTGTGCCGGATCTGGTGAACGAAGGCGCTGGCCTCGAGCTTGCCCCAGTCGAACACGCCCTCGTAGCGGCCGTTGGCGAACAGACCTCGGTTGTAAACCATGTCCATGTACTGGTTCACATAGCCCTGATACGGGATGAACTGGCCGCCGACCTGGAAGGTGAAGAGGTTGCCGAAGGTCTGCTTGGAAACGCTGATGGCGTGGTTCTGCGTCTCGTACAGCGTCGACTTGATGGTCGAACCGTCGCCGGCCTTGTAGTTGCCGGAGCGGACCCAGCCGCCGGTATAGGTGATGCTGGTGTCGCGGTTGGCGACCGTGGCGCTCGCATCGACGCCGTAGGCGTTGCCGTTGCTACGGAAGAAGCTCGACAGCTGTGTGCTGGTGATCCAGCCCGCGGTCTCCGGCGCGAAAGCCGGTGGCGCTGTGGTGACGTCGATGCGGCTGCCGACATAGTCGCCACCGACCGAGACCGGACCGATGCCGAGATAGGCGCGCATCTTCGCGACCATCGCCGGATTGACGAAGGACAGCGGCGGATTCATCTCGTTGGGGCAGGCCGGGCTGATCAGCATCGAGTTGATCGCGACCTGCAGACGGTCGGCGCCGAAGCCGTTGATCGCGGGCAGGCTGGAGACACCGCCGGCGCCCCAGGTGGCGCCGCCGGGAAGATCGGTGACGAGGGACGCGGAATCGCTCGACGACAGCGCGCGCTGGACGCCGGCCTGCGGCGGCAGCGTGGTTGCGCCGATCGGCGGCGCGGTACGCTCGTCCCGTGTGGCCGTGGTTGCGGCGGGCGCCGTGGTGGGCTGCGCGTTCGCCGCCGGGTGCGGCTTGCGCTTGGCCCGGCGCGGCTGGGGCGCATTGACGGTCACCGTCGGCAACCGGTCGGCGGTTTGCGCGCGGGCAGCCGTTGCAAGCGGCGGCACCAGCGCGGTGGTCGTGAGCAGCGCCGGCGCGAACAGCGCGGCGGTGGCGAGCAGGAGCGGGCGTCGATGGCCCGTGGATGGATATGACATAAATGGATGTGACATGGACGGACTTCGAAAAGCTGTCGCGCAAGGTGCTTGCGCATCGGAACGGGGCCGGGCGCGCGATGGGCCGCGTCCGGCGGATGAAACGGGAACGTGGTTGCGGCGCGTGCAGACGCATGCGGCACCGGCGGGGTGCCGCTGTCGGCTGCGAGGCGAACGCTGGATGGTGAGATGATGGCGGGAGCGGTCCGTCCGCTCAGGCCCGCTCTGGCACCCTTGCAGGCGGCGCGCGGGCGCGATGCGAGGAGTGGACCTCGGCGAGCTCGATGCGCGGCGCGGCGACGATCTCGAAGACGATCCCGAGTGTGCGGCGGAGCGTGACTGCGGGCGCATCCGGCGGTGGCAGCAGCGCAAAGGCCGGCATGACGCAGAGCGGGCAATGCGCGGCGCCCTTCACCGGCCCCGGTTCGCGGGAGGATGCGTCGTCACCGGCCAGCGCCTGGGTGTGGCAGATCTCGCCGAACGCGTAGTTCAGGTCTGGCGGCAGCCAGGCATTCAGGGTCAGCGCGAGCGTGAGCTGCAGCGCGATCACATAGGCCATCGCGCAGGCGATGATGCCCGCGCCCAAGCGCTGATGTGAATGATGATGACGCACAGCCCTAATCCCCTGGCGGGAATGATTAGCACATCTCGGAGCGGAGACGCGTCGCGTGCGAGGTTCGACCGGCGAAGGTCGCAGCTTGTGGCCGGATCGCCACAGGCGTTCGTCCCCCGCAAAGCTGTATAGCTGTGCAGTCCGGCGTAACGAGACGGAGCTGGATGGTTGAGGATGGTCGTTCGGAGCAGAGCCGCTATCCCGCGCTCAGCCGCACGCCGGCGCGCAGGAATTTCTGCGGGTCGACCGCCTCGCCGTCGATGCGGGTCTCGTAGTGGAGATGCGGGCCGGTGGAGCGGCCGGTCGAGCCGACCTCGCCGATCACTTCGCCGATTCTGACCTGCTGGCCGATATGCACGTTGATCTCGGAGAGATGTCCGTAGCGCGTGGACAGGCCGTTGCCGTGATCGACCTCGACCATGCGGCCATAGCCGCCGGCCCAGCCGGCCGACACCACCTTGCCGTTGGCGGTGACGCGCACGGGATCGCCGGTCTGGGCGCGGAAGTCGAGGCCGGTATGCATCGCGGGCCGTCCGAGGAAGGGATCTGAGCGAACGCCGAAGCCCGAAGTGAACTCGACCTCGCCGACCACGGGCTTGCGATAGGGCACCAGCGACAGCGTGCGGTTGAGGCGCTCGACCTGGGCGCGGGTGATGTTGATGCGGTAGAGCTGGCGCTCGAACGGGCCGGACTCTGCGTTGAGCTTCACGGGAACGAAAGGCCCGCCCATCGGCGGGCCCTTGGGAGCGGCGGCTTCGAGTTGTGCCATGTCGAGGCCGAGATCGGTGATCACGCCGCGCATCCGTCGCAGCCGCGATTCCATGCTCTCCTCGGCCGTGTTGAGCATCGCGATCTGCCGCGCCTCGACCTGGTCGAGCGAGCGCTGCAGCTTGGTCAGGACATTCTCGACGCCGTTCAGCTTGGCGAATTGGTTCGGCTGCGCGTTGGGCATCAATGGTGTGCGGGATTCGAGCCGTGCCTCGCGGTCGGGCGGCGCCCTGAAGATCACGGTGTCGCTGATCGGCGATGGTTTCGGCGTCGCGTTCGCCGGTGTCGTCTCGGACGCGCTGCTGCGCGCCTGCGGCCGGATCGTGCCGGTGATATCGGGAATGCTGCCGAGCGTCGCGGCGCGGCTCTCCAGCGCGGCCTGGCGCTTCAGGATCTGGTCGAGCTTCTGGTCGAACTGCTCCTGGTCGAGCAGTTGACGGCCGGTCGCACGATCGACCTTGGCGCGCAGGTCGGCGATGCGATCCTCATAGGCGTATTGCATCTCAGCCTGACGGGCGATCAGGCGGGTCAGCACGTCGTCGCGGAAGGCGAAATAGGTCGCGGTGGCTGCCGACCACAGACCGAGCAGCGTGACGGTCCCGACCACGATCCAGAACACCACCGGCCCGATGCGAACCTGCTTGCCAGCATGCAGTAGCGTGTAATCGCTCTTGGACGCGGCAGGGGCGGACGCCGGCTGACTTGTCGGAACGCGCCGCGCTTGCAGGGCGCGACTGCGATCATGGGCATGATGATGGGGGTATTCGGCATGATGGCCGGAACGATGCGACATCGGCACTCCCGCGCCGGTCGGATCGTGCAGTCCTACGGCTTTACAGCTGCCGATTTGACCCACCCATGGTTAATATTATCTCAATGGAGCCGGGCGGGTCTTAAAGCTCCTTCGCTGCGGCGAGCACTGCATCGGCATGGCCATCGACCTTGACGTTGCGCCAGACCTTGGCGATGCGGCCGTCGCGGCCGATCAGCACGGTGCTCCGGATGATGCCGAGGAATTTGCGGCCGTAGAGGGATTTCTCGCCCCAGGCGCCATAGGCCTCGAGCATCTCGTGACGTTCGTCGGAGACGAGCGGAACCGAAAGGGCGTGCTTGTCGCGGAAATTGTCCTGCGCCTTCACGCTGTCGGCGGAGACGCCAAGCACCACTGTTCCACTGTCGGCGAACGCCTGGGCCAGGCGGGTGAAGTCGATCGCCTCCTTGGTACAGCCGGGCGTATTCGCCTTGGGATAGAAGAACAGCACCAGCTTCTGGCCGGCATAATCGGCGAGCGAGGCGGTTCCGCCGCCATCGCGCGGCAGTTTGAAGCCAGGCGCCTTCATGCCGGGTGCCAGACCCGCTGGGCTCGGCGCGGATTCGCTGGTCGGCTTCGCGGCGGAGGTCTTTTTGACAGTGGCCTTGACGGGCGGCATGGCGGCCTTGTTACCGGCCTTGGCCGGCGTTTTCGAAGATGCGCCGGACTTCGCGGCAGACTTGACGCCTCCGGACTTCGCGCTGCCGGACTTGACCTTGCTGGACTTGGCGACCGCCTTGGCGGCGAATCTGGCAGGGCCCGAGGTTTTTGAAGATTTCTTACGTGATTGCTTTGACATACGCCTTCCTTTCGACGCTTTCCGCGGATCAATCATGGCCGTGTGCGAATCCTTGTCCGGCGCGCTGGCGCGGATTGGCACGCGCTTTCCGAAGCTCGCGAGAATCACTGCCGCGGATTTTAATCGAACTTCGGAGAGTGGACCTGGAACGTGGCCCTCGAAAGTCGTCCTGGGACAGTCGTCCTTGGAAATCGTCCTTAAAACATCGGCCTAGAAACGTCGTCCTTAAGTCGTGGTGCCCACAACCGTCTCGCTAAACCATCTCGTTCCGCTCACCGATCGGAGTTCCCGGGACGACGCAGCCAAGTGAAGCCGAGTGAGGGCTTCCGGGGAACTTCGGATCGATGGCAGGAGTCGCTGGGCAAATCTGACGCCGGCGAGGTATGGTGACAAGGATTTCGGCGCCTTGCCGGCCGCGCTCGTCGAGCGGGCCGTCGGCACCCGGCGAATGAGCAACAGGACCAGTCAAGGATCGGGGGCGATGTCGGCAGAGAACCCCTCGCTACCTGTCAACGGGCGAGGCCGAACCTGCGACCGATCTGGTACGTACCAGGCTGGTTGCGACTCAACTGACACGCGACGCCGAGAGGCAATGGCAAGGAATACGTCTCCCCAACGGCCCCATCTGCAGGCGGAGACCCAGGCCGGGCACTGGAACGATGCCGGCTGGGATCACGCGCATGCGCCGGACGATCATCCGGTCGAGGACCGCGACCACGACGACGTCGTGCGCCACCACCGCGCGCGGCGCCTGCTGGCGGGCTCGAACTCGCGACTGCGTTTGCTGACGAGCGGACCCGCGGCGCTGCGCCGCTGGACCGGCGAAGGCGGCTGGGGGCGGCGGCTCCTGGCCGCGATCACCACGCTGATCGTGTTTTTCTCCGTAAGTTTCGCCGGCCTGTGGTGGCGCTTGGGGATGGGGCCGATCAATCTCGACATCGTCACGCCCTGGCTCGCAACCGCGATCGAGGACAATATCGGTCATGGCAACACCGTCGAAGTCGGCGGCACCCAGATCGAACGCGCAGGGCGGGTCCATATCGCGGTGCGGATCCGTGATGTCGTCGTGCGCGATCAGGATCATGCCGTGGTCGCGAGCGCGCCCAAGGCCGAGGTGCGGCTCTCCGGTGCGGCGCTGCTGATGGGCCAGCTGCGCGCCGAGAGCCTGAAGCTGGTCGACGCCGAGCTGGCGGTCCGCATTGCGCCCGACGGCACCGTTACGGTGTCGACCGGGTCCGCCAACAAGCCGCTGGCGACCGGCGTCGCCTCCAAGCGCGATGCTGGCCTGCCGCCGACCTTCTCGCGCGTGGACAGCGGCGCGGCGAGCGCACCCGGGGCTGCGGCGGCCTCGCAAGGCGGGAACGAACCGGCGGCCGCCACGCCACCGGCAGGCGCTGCGCAGGCCAATGCGCCGAGCGGGATTTTGGCTGGGCTCGACTGGCTGGACAGCTTGAGTCTCAGCGGGCTCGACGGGCAGAACCTCAACGAGATCGGGCTGAAGAACGGCGTGCTGGTCGTGGACGACCAGCAGCGCGGCAACAAATGGACGTTCGAGAACATCAGCCTGAGCCTGCGTCGGCCAGCCGGCGGCGGCGTCGCGCTCAGTGTCGGCGAGGAGGGCGCCAAGCCCTGGTCGCTGCGTGTTACCATCGGTGCGCCGTCGAACGGCGTGCGCACGGTCGACGTCAAAGCCGACCAGGTGTCGACCAGCAACATCCTGCTGGCGCTGCGGCTGAAGGACCTCACCTACATGGCCGATCTGCCGCTGTCCGGCGAGGTCAAGGGTGAGCTCGGCCGTGACGGGCTGCCGACCTATCTGGGCGGCAAGCTGACGGTCGGCGCCGGCACCGTCATCGATACCGATACGCCCGATTATCCGATGCCGATCGATTCGGCGGAGCTGAACCTGGAATGGGATGCTGGCCGCCGGGTGCTGGTCGCGCCGTTCAAGATCGTGTCCGGTGCCAATCGCATCACCTTGCTCGGCCGTCTCGAGCCTCCGGATGGCGCGGTCAACGACTGGCGTCTCGGCCTCTCCGGCGGGACGATCCTGCTCGGCGGCATCGAGAACGAGCCGCCTTTGATCTTCAATCGCATCTCGATCGGCTTCCGATTCGATACCCAAGGCAAGCGCGTATTGCTGACGCAGGCCGACATCTCCAACGGAGAGATTGGGGTCGCCGGCACCGGCAGCATCGACTATTCGGGCGAGCCGCAGATCAAGCTCGGCTTCGCCGGCACGCCGATGTCGGCGACCGCGATGAAGCGGCTGTGGCCGGCGTTGATCGTCCCGGAGGTTCGGGCCTGGGTCATCGACCGCATCGAGCGCGGCTCGCTGCAACGTATCGACGTCGCCCTCAACTCGCCGGTGAAGAATCTGCCGCGCAAGGGGCCGCCGATTCCCGACGACGGTCTCGAGATCAACATCTTCGCCACCGGCGTGAGCGTGCTTCCCGTCGACGGTCTGCCTCCGGTGCACGACGCCGATCTGAGGGCGCATGTGACCGGCCGCACCGCGACCGTCACTATCGGCCAGGGCGTGGCGGACACGCTCGCCGGCCGCAAGATCAATTTCTCCGACGTCGTGTTCGAGGTGCCGGACATGGCGCCGAAGCCGCCGCCGTCGCGGCTGCGCATGCGCGTCGACGGCCAGGTCGCCGCTGCGGCCGAGATTCTCGCGTCCGACCGGCTGAGCGATTTGTCGGCGACGCCGATCGATCCGAACACCAGCAAGGGAACCTTCTCGGCCAACATCAATCTCGCGATGCCGGTGAAGGGCGAGCTGACCAAGACCGACACCAGCTACGTGGTGACGGCCGATCTGACCAACTTCTCCGCCGAGAAGGTGGTGATGGGCCAGAAGCTCGAGGCGAGCACGCTGAAGATCGCCGCCAACAACCAGGCCTATCAGGTCAAGGGCGACGTCAAGATCAACGGCCAGCAGGCCTCGCTCGACTATCGCAAGCCGGCCGACGGCGACGCCGACATCAAGCTGCAGGCGACGCTCGACGATGCCGGCCGCGCGCGGCTCGGCATGGATTTCGGATCGGCGCTCAGCGGCAACATCCCGCTCAAGCTCAATGGCAAGATTGCTTCCTCCAGCGATCACGACAGCAAGATCGCTGTCGAGGCCGATCTGACCCAGGTCAAGCTCGACAACGTTCTGCCCGGATGGGTGAAGCTGCCGGGCAGGGCCGGCCGTGCCACCTTCAACGTGGTGAGCAAGCCGCAATCGACGCGGTTCGAGGACATCGTCATCGACAGCAGTGGCGCCTCGATCAAGGGCTCGATCGAGGTCGACCAGAACAGCGATGTGACCAACGCCAATTTCCCGACCTATGCCCCTTCGGACGGCGACAAGGCGCAGCTCAAGGCCGAGCGAGGCCAGGACGGCGTGCTCAAGGTGACGATGCGTGGCGACGTGTTCGACGGCCGCGGCTTCATCAAATCGACCATGTCCGGCAAGGACACCGACAAGACCAAGTCCAAGGGCATCGACATCGACGCCGACGTGAAGCTCGGCGCGGTCGCCGGCTTCAACGGTGAGGCGCTGCGCAGCGTCGACGTCAAGCTGTCGCGGCGCGGCGGAGCTTTCAAGAGCTTTACGCTTGCCGGCAAGATCGGGCGCGATACGCCGGTCGCTGCGGATCTGCGCGTCGGCCGCGACGCTCCGGTTTCAAGTCAGCGTGCCGGCCGCGCGCAAGGCCGCGAGGTGATCTATCTGCAGACCAACGACGCTGGCGCGTTCCTGAACTTTACCGACACCTATACCAAAGTGATCGGTGGACAGCTGGAGCTCGCGATGGAGCCGCCGACCGCTGATACCAGCCCGAAGGAAGGGCTGATCAACATGCGCGACTTCACCGTCAAGGGCGAACAGGCGCTCGACCGCGCAGTCGCCGGCGGCGGCATCGGCAGCGGGCAGGGCATCGGCTTCAGTGCAGCGCGTGCCGAGTTCACGCGGCAACCGGGCCTGTTGCTGGTCAAGGACGGCATCGTGCAGGGGCCAACGATCGGCCTCACGATCGAGGGCAATATCGACTACAACGCCAACCAGGTGCGGATGAACGGCACCATCATCCCGGCCTATGGGCTGAACAACATCGCCGGCCAGATTCCGTTGTTCGGGTTGTTCCTGGGCAACGGCAACCGGGAAGGTATGTTCGGCGTGACCTATGAGGTGGTCGGTACGCCCGGCAAGCCGGTGGTGCGCGTCAACCCGATCTCGGCGATCGCCCCCGGCGTGTTCCGCAACATCTTCCGGTTCGATACCGGCAAGCAGCCCTACGCGCCGCCAGAGATCCCGCCGAACAATTGATCGCGCTGCTACGCGGCACGCACGCCGGCGAGGAAGGTGTTCACCTCGGCTGCGAGTTGCTCGGCCTGCTTGGACAGATTGGTGGCCGCACTCAGCACGTGACCGGCGGCACCGCCGGTCTCGTTGGCCGCGGTCGAAACGCCGCCGATATTGGCGGTGACCTCGCGCGTCGCCTGCGCCGTCTGCGTCACGTTGCGGGCGATCTCGGCAGTGGCCGCGCCCTGTTCCTCGATCGCCGAGCCGATGGTGGCGGCGATCGCCGAGACCTCCTCGATGGTCGAGGTGATGCCGTCGATCGCACCGACCGCGGTGTGCATTTGCGTGATGCGATCCTCCAGCATGCGGGTGCGGCTGAGCCAGACCGAGACGGCAACGATCGCGAGTACGGTCAAGGCAGCGAGGATCACCATGCTCGCGAGCTTGGTGCGGATCTTCATGCGGCTGAGCAGAGCCATGGCTTCCTCGTCAAGATTATTTTGACGAACGAACGACCATCAATCCTCTTACTAATCGTGAATGTGGCCCACTTCTTGCGTGTCCATTAGACGGACGCTGGGCCGTACTGCGGATGCGGCGCGCAATTCCTTGTGCGGCTCACACGTGAGTCGTCCGAACTAATTGCGCAAGGCCGGAACGACGAGAAACGGGATCATGCCTATGACGACGCTGACCAATGCGAGCACGAGCAGCGTATTGTAGCTGTGGGTGACATCGTGGATGACGCCGCCGGCCCAGGAGCCGAGTGCTGCACCGAGACTCGAACCGATGGTGATGGTGCCGTAGATCGTGCCGAGCCGCTTGCCGCGAAAGATCTTCATTGCAGTTGCTGACAACAGCGGACCGCGTGAGCCGATCATGCTGCCGAAGCAGATGACGAAACCGGTCAGCAGCCAGATGTTCGGCGCCCATTGCAGTGCCCACAGCATCAGGATGCCGGAGATGGACAGCGCGTAGGAGAACAGAACCGACGGCCTGCGCCCGATCACGCCGTCGAGCCAGGAGACGCCGAGCATGCCGAACAAGAGCGCCACGCCGGAGAAACCCCAGGCGGTCGCGGCGTGCAGCGGCGGAAAGCCGGCGTCGATCAGATAGGCTACGACCTGCGGCGCGATCGAAAACATTCCGATCGCCGTGAAGAAGAAGGTCGCGAACAGCGCCCAGAATGCGTGATGACGCAGCGCCCGCAGCAAGGTCCAGCCGTCATCGCCCAGTTCGATGCTCATCGGACGCGTGATATGCGAGGCGCCCCTGGCGAACACTCGCCACGGCAGCAGCAACAGCGGCACGAGCAGGGCGAGCGCGACGGCGCCAAACAGGTGATAGGCGCTGCGCCAGCCGATGTGGTCGATCAGGAGCTGCGACGCAGGCAGCAGGATCAGCACGCCGGCGCCGGTGGCTGAATAGATCACCGACATGGCTGTCGGCAGTTTCGGTCCGAACCAGCGCCCGAGCAGGATCGAGTTCGGCACCAGTCCGATCAGCGCGACACCGGCGCCGACGCAGAGGCCGAGCGAGAGCTGGAATTGCCAGAGTTGCCAGGCGGAGGCGGCGATCAGGAAGGCCGTGCCGAGCAGCAGCAGGCCGAGGGCGTAGACGGCGCGAGGGCCGGAATGATCGAACAGTCGGCCGATCAGCGGCGCAGCCAGCCCGCCGGTCAGCGCCGCGAGCGAATAGATCGAGACCACTTCGGCGCGGTCCCAGCCCAGGCTTTCGGAAATGGGCTTCAGGAAGACGGTGAAGCTCTCGGCGAGCCCACGTCCAAGCACCGACAGGGCAAAGCACAGGGCCAGCACGACGAGCCCCACGCGCGCCGGCTGCGCCGGGGCTGGCGATGCGTCCTCCCCAAAAGCTTTTGTTTTCATGGCTGCCAGGGGGCCGCAGATTGGGCGCCCTGGCAAGCCGCGAAAAGCGAATGCGCCTATGCAGGCTTGATCAGGACGTGGCGCTTCTTGCCGAGCGAGAGCTTGATCACGCCCTCGCTGGTCAGCTCTTTCGGCGTCAGCACCATCTTCTCGTCCGTCACCGGCGTGTCGTTGACGCGCAGGCCGCCGCCCTTGATCTGGCGCCGCGCTTCGCCGTTGGAGGCGACAAGGCCGGCCTTGACGAATGCCGCCAGGACGCCGAGCCCAGCTTCGAATTCGGCTTGCGGAACCTCGACCGTCGGCAGGTTCTCGGCGATCGCGCCTTCCTCGAAGGTGCGGCGCGCCGTCTCCGCCGCGGTCCGCGCGGCCTCTTCGCCGTGCAGCAGAGCGGTGGCGGCGTCCGCGAGCGCCTTCTTGGCCTCGTTGATCTCGGCGCCCTGCAGCGCGGCGAGCTTGTCGATCTCGGCGAGCGGCAAGGTCGTGAACAGCTTGAGGAAGCGCGCGACGTCGGCGTCCTCGGTGTTGCGCCAATATTGCCAGAATTCGTACGGGCTGCATTGATCCGCATTCAGCCAGATCGCGCCCTGCGCGGTCTTACCCATCTTGGCGCCCGAGGCCGTCGTGAGCAGCGGCGTGGTCAGTGCGAACAGCTGCGGCGTGCCCATGCGGCGGCCGAGCTCGACGCCGTTGACGATGTTGCCCCACTGGTCGGAGCCGCCCATCTGCAGTCGGCAGCCGACCCGGCGCGACAGCTCGACGAAGTCATAGGCCTGGCAGACCATGTAGTTGAACTCGATGAAGCTCATCTCCTGCTCGCGCTCAAGCCGCAGCCGCACGGAGTCCATGGTCAGCATGCGGTTGACCGAGAAATGCCGGCCGATGTCGCGCAGCATCTCGATCCAATTCAACTTCGTCAGCCACTCCGCATTGTCGAGCATGGCTGCATCGGTCGCTCCGTCGCCGTAGCGCAGCACCTTGGCGAACACGCCGCGGATGCTGGCCTTGTTGGCCTCGATCTCCGCGACTGTGCGCATCGCACGGGTCTCGTCCTTGCCGGAGGGATCGCCGACCATGGTGGTGCCGCCGCCCATCAGGGTAATCGGCTTGTTCCCGGTCTGCTGCAGCCAGTACAGCATCATCATGGTCAGGAAGTTGCCGATATGCAGCGACGGCGCGGTACAGTCGTAGCCGACGTAAGCGGTGGCTTCGCCCTTGGCCGCGAGCGCGTCGAGGCCCTCGAAATCCGAGCACTGGTGAATGAAGCCGCGGCTCTGCAGCACGTTGAGGAAATCGGACTTGAACGCAGTCATTTATCGACGACTCTGAAGAATGTTGTTTACGCTGATCTGCGCAAATCGCGGCGAGATTTGCGGCGGCGGCGCGTGCCGTGGGCTTATAAGAAGCGGGCGGCTTGCACAAGCCGCGACCTCGATTTGGCCGTACTCGGCGCAAAAGGTGGGCCTTTTCAGGTTTGATGACGATGATTCTGACAACGCTGGGTCTGATGAGCGGTACCTCGCTGGACGGGGTCGACGTGGCCCTGCTCGAGACGGACGGCCGCCGGATCAAGGCGTTCGGCCCAACCGGCTACCGGCCCTATAGTGGGAGCGAGCGCAGCCTGTTGCGGCAGGCGCTGGCCGAGGCCGTGCATCTGGAGCGACGCGAGGCGCGCCCGGGTGTCCTGCGTGCCGCCGAGCATGCCGTGACCCTGGCGCATGCGGAGGCGGTGGCCGCCTTCCTTGCGCAGAACCGCCTGACCGCCCAGGACCTCGACATTGTCGGCTTCCATGGCCAGACCGTGCTGCATCGGCCGGAGCGGCGGCTGACCGTGCAGATCGGCGACGCGCAGGCCCTGGCCAAGGCGATCCATATTCCCGTCATGTCCGACTTCCGCGCGGCCGATGTCGAGGCGGGCGGGCAGGGCGCACCATTCGTGCCGGTCTATCACCGCGCCTTGGTGCAGTCGCTGCAGCGTGAGGGCCCCACGGTCGTCGTCAATATCGGTGGGGTCTCCAACATCACCTATATCGATGGCGACCAGACGCTGATCGCCTGCGATACGGGGCCGGGCAATGCGCTGCTCGACGACTTCATGTTCCGGCGCGTCAGCCAGGCCTTCGACCAGGACGGCCGGATGGCCGCGCAGGGCACGGCCGACGAGGCATGGGTAGCGCGCGCGCTGGCGCTGCCGTTCTTCAGGCTGCCGCCGCCGAAATCGCTCGACCGCAATGACTTCGCGGCGCTCACGCTGGGTGACGTGTCGCCGGCCGATGGCGCCGCCACGCTGACGGCCTTCACCGTCGCGGCGATCGCAGCAGTCGTGCCGCTGCTGCCGAAGGTACCGCAGAGTTGGATCATCTGCGGCGGCGGCGCCCGCAACTTCACCATGATGCGGATGCTGCGCGAACGGCTAGCGCCCGCCACGGTAGAGTCCGCCGACGCGTTCGGCTGGTCGGCGGATGCGATCGAGGCGCAGGCCTTCGGATTTCTCGCCGCGCGCGGTATGAAAGGCCTGCCGCTCAGCTATCCCGCCACGACGGGCGTGCCGATGCCGATGACCGGAGGCGTGATCGCACGGCCGTGATTTTGATGTCGATGCATCCTTCTTGACCATTTCATGCGAATGCATTTAATTTGATGCATCTGCATGAAATGCGAGGATCAAAATGGCCGCCGCGCTGAAGCTGATCAGCCACAAGCTGTGTCCCTATGTGCAACGGGCGGTCATCGCCCTGACCGAGAAGGGCGTCGCCTTCGGGCGGATCGATATCGATCTCGCCGACAAGCCGGACTGGTTCCTGAAAATCTCGCCGCTCGGCAAGGTGCCGGTGCTGACGGTGGCGACCGCGACTGGCGAGGTGGCGCTGTTCGAGAGCAACGTGATCTGCGAGTACATCGAGGAGACGCAGCCGGGACCGAAGCTGCACCCGGCTGACGCACTCGATCGGGCCCAGCACCGCGCCTGGATGGAATTCGGCTCGGCGATCCTGTCCGATCTCTGGGGACTGGAGACCACGACGGACGCCGCGATTTTCGAGGCCAAGCGGCAGGCCCTGGTTGCGAAATTTGCACGGGTCGAAGCGGCGTTAGATGCGGGACCGTTCTTCGCGGGTGAAAGTTTCAGTCTGGTCGATGCGGTGTTCGCGCCGATCTTCCGCTATTTCGACGTCTTCGATGAGTTCGGCGATCTTCACGTGTTTGCCGATACGCCGAAGCTGCGGGCTTGGCGTGCTGCGCTGGCGCGACGCCCCAGCGTGAAGGCAGCCGTCGGCGCCGATTATCCGACGCTGCTGCGCGCCTTCCTCGTTCGCCACAACGCCTATCTGTTGCAACGGGCGGCGTAACGCAGCGTTGCGTCTCGACGTGTTGGCGATCACCCCCAACTGTCATCCCCGGCTTGACAGAGGCGATCCATTATTCCGAGACGGCGGTGACCAACTGTGATGCGTATTGGATCAACCGCTTTCGCGGGTGATGAGAGCGGAGGATGCGGCGCTCGTGAGTATGACCGCCGCTCCGCCCGCGCTCAGCGCACGTTGGCGAGCCGCATGTCGAGATAGGCCGTGATGGTTTCCATCAGCGGCTCGAGCTTGCCGTCGAAGAAGTGATTGGCGCCGGGAATGATCTGCTGATCGATGACGATGCCCTTCTGCGTCTTCAGCTTCTCCACCAGCGTGTTGACGTCCTTCGGCGGCACCACGGCGTCCTTCTCGCCATGGACGATCAGGCCCGACGAGGGGCAGGGCGCCAGGAAGGAGAAGTCATAGAGGTTGGCGGGCGGGGCGATCGAGATGAAGCCCTCGACCTCCGGGCGGCGCATCAGAAGCTGCATGCCGATCCAGGCGCCGAAGGAGAAGCCGGCGACCCAGCAGGCACGCGCCTCGGGGTTGATGGTCTGCGCCCAGTCCAGCGCCGAGGCGGCATCCGACAACTCGCCGGTGCCGTGGTCAAACGCGCCCTGGCTCCGGCCGACGCCGCGGAAATTGAAGCGCAGCACCGAGAAGCCGCGATGAGCGAAGGCGTAGTAGCACTGGTACACGATCTGATGGTTCATCGTGCCATGGAACTGCGGATGCGGATGCAGGATCATCGCAATCGGCGCGTTCTTCTGCTTGGCCGGATGATAACGGCCTTCGAGACGGCCCGCCGGACCGTTAAAGATGACTTCAGGCATCGGTGAACCCTTGAGAACCCTTGGCAAATATCGCGCGACGTCGTGCTAGCTTCGGCCGGCGCGACCGCCGACGAATGTTGCAGGAGAGCGGCGACTGAAGCGCCATCCGGTTGCGGATTGCGGAGGGCGCTGTCGTGAATAGAAGGACGCCTTCTAGCATGCTGGCAGGGGCCAAAAGCAAGAATTTTCAACATCCGGCAATGCATTCAAGGCGTTAGCTCCCCAAATAGGCAGAGCGTGTCGAATGCGACGAGCCGCATGAGCCGGTGAGTTGGAGTCGCAGCGGAAGATGGAATGCGAAATGCCCGAGCGCGTCTATTTCGATTGGAACGCCACCACGCCCCTGCGGCCCGAGGCCCGGGCCGCGATCACGGCGGCGCTCGATCTCGTCGGCAACCCCTCCTCGGTGCATGCCGAGGGACGCCAGGCGCGCCGGCTGGTGGAGGAGGCGCGCGAGTCGATCGCGCGGGCCGTGGGGGGCTTGCCGCGGAACGTGGTCTTCACCTCCGGAGGCACCGAGGCCAATGTGCTGGCGCTCAGTCCCGGCTTGCGGGCGCCGGCTGGACCGGTTCAGCGGCTCCTGGTGTCGGCCATCGAGCACGCCTCGGTCCTGGCTGGCGGCCAGTTCGACCCGGGAGCGATCCGCACCATCCCGGTGGTCCCGTCCGGTGTCGTCGATCTGGAGCGGCTGCGCGCCATGCTGGCTGGGCCGCCGGCTCTGGTCTCGGTGATGGCCGCCAACAACGAGACCGGCGCGCTTCAACCGATTTTGCAGGTTGCGGAGCTCGTTCGTGAGGCGGGCGGGCTGCTGCACGTCGATGCGATCCAGGCATTTGGCAAAGTTCCTTTTCGTATCAACGATGTGGGGGCGGACCTTGCGACGGTTTCTGCGCACAAGATCGGCGGGCCGAAGGGCGTCGGTGCCCTCGTGCTGGGGGCCGGGATCGATGGGCCGCCGGCGCTGTTGCGCGGCGGCGGCCAGGAGCGCGGGCGCCGGGCCGGAACCGAAAATGTAAGTGGAATCTTAGGGTTTGGGGCGGCGGCGAAAGCGGCGATGGCGGCGCTCGAAACGGATCAGGCGCGCATTGGCGCCTTGCGCGATCGCCTCGAAAGCGGCTTGCGGCAGACGCCTGGCGTGACGGTATTTTCGTCCGATACAGCGCGGCTGCCGAACACCACGCTGTTCACGGCCCCTGGTCTGAAGGCGGAGACGGCGGTGATTGGCTTCGACCTCGCCGGCGTCGCGGTGTCTTCCGGCTCGGCCTGCTCCTCCGGCAAGGTCCAGCCATCCCACGTCCTGGAAGCCATGGGCATCAGTTCCACTTTGGCACAGGGAGCGGTGCGCCTCAGTCTGGGCTGGTCCACGCGAACCGATGACGTGGATCGGTGCCTGGAGGCTTGGCGAAGGCTTGCCGGGACCTTACTTAAACTGAGTAGCGAAACCCAGCTTGAACGATTCTAGGCAGGTGATTTCGCCCGCGAAACGTCGTAAGACGGTTCCGTAAGATGTCCACCGCGGTCCTTGAAACCGCGAGCGGAGGAATGAATGGCAGCCGTGCAAGAGACGGTCGACCGCGTCAGGCGGATCGACGTCGACCAGTATCGTTATGGGTTTGAGACCCTGATCGAGTCCGAGAAGGCCCCCAAGGGGCTTTCGGAAGACACCATCCGCTTCATTTCGGGAAAGAAGAACGAGCCGGCCTGGATGCTCGAATGGCGGCTGGAGGCGTATCGCCGCTGGCTGACCATGACCGAGCCGACCTGGGCGCGCGTCGACTACCCGAAGATCGATTACCAGGATCTCTATTATTATTCGGCGCCGAAGCCGAAGAAGCAGCTCTCCTCGATCGACGAGATCGATCCGGAGATCCTGAAGACCTATGAGAAGCTCGGCATTCCCCTGCGCGAGGTCGCGATCCTCGAGGGGGTCGAGCCCGTGCCCGGCGCCGGCAGCCCGGAGAGTCGCAAGATCGCGGTCGATGCCGTGTTCGACTCGGTCTCGGTCGCGACGACATTTAAGGAGGAGCTGAAGAAGGCCGGCGTGATCTTCATGCCGATCTCCGAGGCGATCCGCGAGCATCCGGAACTCGTGCAGAAATATCTCGGCAGCGTGGTGCCGACCTCCGACAACTTCTTTGCGACGTTGAACTCGGCCGTGTTCTCCGACGGCTCGTTCGTCTACGTGCCGCCGGGCGTGCGCTGCCCGATGGAGCTGTCGACCTATTTCCGCATCAACGAGCGCAACACCGGCCAGTTCGAGCGCACGCTGATCATCGCCGACAAGGGCTCCTACGTCTCCTATCTCGAAGGTTGCACCGCGCCGCAGCGCGACGAGAATCAGCTGCATGCAGCCGTGGTTGAGCTGGTCACGCTCGATGACGCCGAGATCAAATACTCGACCGTGCAGAACTGGTATCCGGGCAATTCGGAAGGCAAGGGCGGCATCTACAACTTCGTCACCAAGCGTGGCGATTGCCGCGGCGCCAACTCCAAGATCTCCTGGACCCAGGTCGAGACGGGATCGGCGATCACCTGGAAATATCCGAGCTGCATTTTGCGCGGCGATAATTCGCGTGGTGAATTCTACTCGATCGCGATCTCCAATGGCTATCAGCAGGTCGATAGCGGCACCAAGATGATCCATCTTGGCAAGAACACGACGAGCCGGATCATCTCCAAGGGCATCGCGGCCGGCAAATCGCAGAACACCTATCGCGGCCTCGTCACCGCGCATCGCAAGGCGAGCGGCGCGCGCAACTTTACCGCCTGCGACTCGCTCTTGATCGGCGACAAATGCGGCGCGCACACCGTGCCCTACATCGAAGCCAAGAACTCCTCTGCCGTGTTCGAGCACGAGGCGACGACCTCGAAGATCTCCGAGGACGTGCTGTTCTACTGCGTCCAGCGCGGCTTGAGCCAGGAGGAGGCGGTCGGGCTGGTCGTCAACGGCTTCGTCAAGGATGTGCTGCAGCAGCTCCCGATGGAGTTCGCGGTCGAGGCGCAGAAGCTGATCTCGATCTCGCTCGAAGGCTCGGTCGGATAGACCTTGTTGCAGGACGGCGCGGCCGTCCCGCACATACTTTCACATAGATCTCGCGACCTTCGTCCTTTGAGACCGCCTCCGGCGCATGCAGGACGAGGAACAGACGGAAGACAACGATGCCATTGCTCGAAATCAAGAACCTGCAAGTCCGCGTCGAGGAGCGTGAAATCCTCCATGGACTGTCGCTGACCGTGAACGAAGGCGAGATCCACGCCATCATGGGGCCGAACGGCTCCGGCAAATCGACGCTCAGCCATGTGATCGCAGGTAAGCCCGGTTATGAGGTTACCGGCGGCGAGATCCTGTTCAAGGGCGAGGATCTGCTTGCGATGGAGCCGGACGAGCGCGCCGCCAAGGGCGTTTTCCTGGCCTTCCAATACCCGGTCGAAATCCCCGGCGTTGCCACCATGACCTTCCTGCGCACGGCGCTGAACGCGCAGCGCAAGGCGCGCGGCGAGGAGGAGTTCTCGACCCCGGATTTCCTGAAGAAGGTGCGCGAGACCGCGAAGTCGCTCGGCATTCCGCAGGACATGCTCAAGCGCGGCGTCAATGTCGGCTTCTCCGGCGGCGAGAAGAAGCGCAACGAGGTGCTGCAGATGGCGCTGTTCCAGCCCTCGCTCTGCATTCTCGACGAGATGGATTCCGGTCTCGACATCGATGCGCTGCGCATCGCCGCCGACGGCGTCAACGCGCTGCGCTCGCCCGAGCGCGCGATGATCGTGATCACGCACTACCAACGGCTGCTCAACTACATCGTGCCCGACGTCGTGCATGTGATGTCGAAGGGCCGCGTGGTGAAGAGCGGTGGCAAGGAGCTGGCGCTTGAGCTCGAGGCCTCCGGCTACGCCCAGTTCGAGGACGCGGCGTAAACCGCGCGAATAGGTTTGTGATGACCGTTGCTTTGGTAAAGAACGACTCCGGCAATGCGGCGAATGGCATCTTTGCCGCCGCGCAAAACCGGCTGCCCGGGACGGGCAGGGTCGCCGATCTCAGGCGTGACGCTTTCGCCGCGTTCGAACGCGCGGGCCTGCCGCATCGGCGCGTCGAGGAATGGAAATATACCGATCTGCGCGCGCTGATGCGCGAGTTGCTGCCGCTCGCGCCCACGCCTGACGCGGCCGCTCTGGCGCGCGCCAAGGCAGCGCTGGCTCCTGTTGCGATCGATGGCGCGATCAAGTTGGTGCTGGTCGATGGCGTTTTCGCAGCCGAGCTGTCCGACAACGTCGCGGCGGGCGTCAGCCTGCGGACGCTGCATAAGGTGCTGGAGAACGAAGCCAACGAGGCCCGCGGCGATCTGTTGCTGACGACCTCGACCGATCCGATGATCTCGCTGAATGCGGCGCTGGCGACCGACGGCGTGGTGGTTGGAATCGCTGATGGCGTACAGCTGCCGGGGCCGTTGCAGATCATCCATGTCGCGACGGCTGCGAAGTCGTCGCGCTCCACCCGCTCGCATCTGCAGATCGGCAAGGGCGCACGCGTGACCCTGGTCGAAACCTGCGTGGCGGCCGAAGGCGCCGCCGCCTATCAGGCCAACGATGTGGCCGTGATCTGGGTCGGCGACGGGGCGGAGCTGTCGCATATCCGGCTGATGCGCGATGCCACTGACGCGGTCAATATCAGTTCGGAACTGATCACCGTCGGCGCCAAGTCCAAGCTGAACCTGTTCAATATGACCAGCGGCGGTGCCGTGAGCCGGCTGCAGGCCTTCATCACGCTGGCAGGCGAGGGCAGCGAGCTCACGATCAACGGCGTCAACCTGCTGCGCGACAAGCAGCACGGCGACACCACGATCGTGGTCGACCACGCCGTGCCCGGCTGCACCAGCCGGGAGAACTTCCGCGCCGTGCTCGACGACCGCGCGCATTCGGTGTTCCAGGGCCGCATCATCGTGCGTCCGGATGCGCAGAAGACCGACGGCAGGATGATGACGCGGGCGCTGCTTCTGTCCGACGAGGCCGAGGCCGACAACAAGCCGGAGCTCGAGATCTTCGCCGACGACGTCTCGTGCGGCCATGGCGCGACCTCCGGTGCGCTCGACGAGAGCCTGTTGTTTTACTTGCGCGCGCGCGGCCTGCCCGAGAAGCAGGCGCAGGCGCTGCTGGTCCAGGCCTTTGTCGGCGAGGCGATCGAGGCCATCGAGGACGAGGGCTTGCGCGAGCGTATCATCGATGCCGCGCAACATTGGTTGGAGGCCCGCGCATGAGCACGCATCCGGCGGTCGCCAATGGCGCCTATGACGTGAATCGCGTGCGCGCCGATTTCCCGGCGCTGTCGCTGCAGGTCTACGGCAAGAAGCTCGTCTATCTCGACAATGCGGCCTCGGCGCAAAAGCCTGCCGCTGTGCTCGATCGCATGACCCAGGCCTACACGTCCGAATATGCCAATGTGCATCGCGGCCTGCACTACCTCGCCAATGCGGCGACCGAAGCCTATGAGGGCGGCCGCGCCAAGGTCGCGCAATTCCTCAATTCGCGCCGGCCTGAGGAGATCATCTTCACCCGCAATGCCACCGAGGCGATCAACCTGGTCGCCTCGTCCTTCGGCGCGCCGAATATCGGCGAAGGCGACGAGATCGTGCTCTCGATCATGGAGCATCACTCCAATATCGTGCCGTGGCACTTCCTGCGGGAGCGGCAGGGGGCGGTGATCAAATGGGCACCTGTAGATGACGACGGCAATTTCCTGATCGACGAGTTCGAGAAGCTTCTGACCGATCGCACCAAGCTGGTTGCGATCACCCAGATGTCGAACATGCTGGGCACCCTGGTGCCGGTCAAGGAGGTCGTCCGAATCGCGCACGCCCGCGGCATCCCCGTGCTGGTCGATGGCAGCCAGGCTGCCGTGCATCTGGCGATCGACGTACAGGACATCGACTGCGACTTCTACGTCTTCACCGGCCACAAGCTGTACGGTCCGACCGGCATCGGCGTGCTGTACGGAAAATACGATCTGCTCGCCGCGATGCGTCCCTATAACGGCGGCGGCGAGATGATCCGCGAAGTCACGCGTGACTGGGTGACCTATGGCGATCCCCCGCACAGGTTCGAGGCGGGCACGCCGGCGATCGTCGAGTCGGTCGGGCTGGGCGCTGCGATCGACTATGTCAATTCGATCGGTAAGGACCGCATCGCCGCGCATGAGCACGATCTGTTGACCTACGCCGAAGCGCGGCTGCGCGAGATCAATTCGCTGCGGCTGATCGGCACGGCCAAGGGCAAGGGGCCGGTCATCTCGTTCGAGATGAAGGGGGCGCATGCGCACGACATCGCCACCGTGATCGACCGCCAGGGCGTCGCGGTGCGTGCGGGCACGCATTGCGTGATGCCGCTTTTGGAGAGATTCAACGTCACAGCGACCTGCCGGGCGTCGTTTGGGATGTACAATACGAAAGAAGAAGTCGATCAACTGGCGCAGGCCCTGATGAAGGCGCGGGATTTGTTTGCATGAGCGACACAGCCGAAGTCAAAACCCAGTCGGTGGAAACCCATTCGGCCTTGCCGCCGGAAGAGACCGAGCGGCTCTCGCGCGAGATCATCGCGGCGTTGAAGACGGTATTCGACCCGGAAATTCCGGCCGACATCTATGAGCTCGGCCTGATCTACAAGGTCGATATCAAGGACGACCGCAGCGTCGATGTGGTGATGACCTTGACGACGCCGAATTGTCCGGCGGCCGGCGAGTTGCCGACCATGGTCGAGAACGCGATCGCGAGCGTGCCGGGGGTCGGCATCGTGAGCGTCAACATCGTCTGGGAGCCGCAATGGACGCCGGACCGGATGAGCGACGAAGCGCGGCTCGTCCTCAATATGTGGTGAGGCGTAATCAGGCACGGACTTTGAATGAACAGGCGGGATTGATCGACCGCCGGGATTGAGCACATGAACACGATGACGAACACACAAGCGAGCCTTGCCGGGAAGCCGAAGCCGCGGCCCCGCCCGCAGGTGATGAGGCTGACGGACGCCGCGGCGGCGCGCATTCGCGAACTGATGAGCCGAAGCGATTCCGAGATCGTGGGCCTGCGCGTCGGCGTCAAGAACGGCGGCTGCGCCGGACAGTCCTACACGGTTGAATATGCCCATGAGATCCGGCCCACCGACGAGGTGGTCGAGGACAAGGGCGTCAAGATCCTGGTCGATCCGAAGGCGGTGCTGTTCCTGCTCGGCACCGAGATGGATTACAGGGCCGACAAGATGCAGGCCCAATTCGTGTTCAACAACCCGAACCAGATCAGCGCCTGCGGCTGCGGCGAGTCGGTGCAGCTCAAGCCGGCCGAGGTGTGACGCGTCAGGGCGGATTCCCGCCTTGTCGTGTTTCGGACATTGACAATCGCTCATCGTGGAGACGACAACCGCAGCAGGGGCCGGTATCGCATGCCCGGCGCGCAATGAGCGGTGGACGCGATGGACCGCGAATTCCTGGCTGATCTGTTTGCCAGTTTTGGGCCGGTGACGATCCGGCGGATGTTTTCAGGTTTCGGCATCTCCGCCGATGGCATCAATTTCGCGCTGGCTTTGCGCAGCGGGCTTTATCTGCGCGCGGACGAAGAGACCATCGGAGCGTTCGAGGCGGCCGGCTCCAAGCCGTTCCAATATCAGACGCGGGCGCGCACCATGACCGTGGGGTCATATTGGGAGGTGCCGGCCCATCTGTTCGACGATGTCGAGGAATTCGCCACATGGGCAAAGGCGGCCTTCGCCGCGGCACAACGGGCCGCGCTGAAGAAACGGAGCAGGGCGCGCCGGCCCGCTGCGAAGAAGGATGGGGTGAGCGCGAAGAGCCGGCCGGCAAAGAAGGCGGCATCCGGACGCGCGGGATCCGGCAAGGCACGCACGACGAAAAAGGCGGCCGAGCCACCAAAAAAGCGGTCAGCCAAACGATCCCCGACGACGAAAGCCGCGAAGCGAGCTCGCAAATCCGCTTCTTGAGGCGATCATCTGCTCAACAGGCGACTTGGCCCTGCGTTTGAGCGACATATTCCGGATCGACTTCGCAGATCACCCGGTTGCGGCCACTGCGCTTGGCGGCATAGAGGCAGGCGTCGGCGCGTTCGATCAGAGCGTCGGTGTCGTCGCCCGGCTTGAGCATGGACACGCCGACCGAGATGGTGACGCGGCCGAGAACCTCCCCGGTCGATTTTTTCTTCAATTCCTTTGCCATGACCGCGCGGCGAATCTGGTCCGCGACGGTGAGGGCCTGCCGGAGGGCTGTATTCGGCAGCACCACTGCGAATTCCTCGCCGCCATAGCGCGCCGTGATGTCCTGGCCCTTGATCGCCTGTTTCAGCGACAAGCCGACCAGGCGAAGCACCTGATCTCCGGTGAGGTGGCCGTAGGAATCGTTGAACGACTTGAAATGATCGATGTCGAACATCAGCAGCGAGAGCGGCAGGCAGGTCGCCTGCGCCGTCTCCACGGCCATGTCGATCATGCGGTCGAAATATTTGCGATTGCCGAGACCGGTGAGCGGATCGGTCAGGCTCTCGGCCCTGATCGCTTCCAGACTTTGCTGCAGGTCGCTGATCTCGGTCTTCGAGAGCGACAGGCGTTGTTCGAGCGCCCGGTTCGTCTCGCGCATTTCGCGCGTCGATCGGGCGAGCGCTTCGACGATCTCGAACAGCTGCTCGCGACTGGTCACGGAAGCAAGCTTCTGGTCCGCCTCCGCAAGGCTCGCATCATAGCTCGCGGTGATCCCGAGCGTATCCGTGATCAGGTTCATCACATCGTCGATCTCACCGATCACGCGTGCGCCGACCTTGTCGATGCGGTCGGTGGTCTTCTGCTGGGAAAGATAAGTCTCGTAGAGCTGTTCGAGCTCCGGCTCTCCCAGCTTGCCGCTGCGGGCCAAGGTCTCGTTGATGATCTGGTTGAGCGAGGCGTTGTAGCCGGTGGCGTAGACGTACCAGATCTCATAGTTGCGCGGCGTAGCGGTGTGGCGCAGCAACTTGATTTGGCTGAGCGCGACATCGGCGAAGGCCAGCGTGCGTTCGTATTCGTCAAGCACATTGACCACTACGAGTCCCTCACAATTCGCCTGCCGCGAGCAATCAATAAATATGCAGGCAAGTTAGTGGACGAGAGTGAATCAGGGGTAAACAGATGCCGGGGTGCTTCCAGGCATTATCGCGCGATGGAATGGCGCGCGCCAAACCGGCGCCGCGGCCAGCGCGGTTGGCCTATCACGTTCAAGCTGCAACGGAAGCGAGCGGAGCGCGGCTGAAGCCGAAACCTGACGACTATAACATAAGTTAGTCCGCGCCTCTGGTCAGATGACGCGCTCAGGTGTTCGGCCGCTTGGCTCCTCGGAGATGATCCGGACAAGTCTCATCGGACGGTGTCGGCGTGCGATGCGTCGATGTGGGACGCGCGCGGCTCAAACCACCGGCGCGCGCACCGGGCGCAGCAGAAAGGCAGGAAGGTGAGAATGATCTGCCGGCTCGTTCTCGACCTCGCGGCGCACGCGCCGCGGTTCGCTGCGCGGCTGGGAAGTTGCTGCGCGGGGTTGGGGAGCGTGCGAAGGCCGGTCGTCTTTATGTGCGTGCTTCGGTGTCTCGCGCTCCCGCTGAGGCTTGCGGTCGTGGCGGTCGCGTGAAGGCTTGCGCTCGCGCCGAGCGCCGTCGCGCGGGCGATGCTCACGCGTGTCTTCGTGATTCGACGAAGCCTCCTGAACGGTGTAATCGCCTTCAGCGCGGGGGATTCCTTGCCCGATCAGCTTTTCGATGGCCGCGACGGATTTCTGGTCGGGTGACGTCACGATCGAAATCGCAGTGCCTGAGCGTCCGGCGCGTCCCGTACGACCGATGCGATGGACATAATCATCGGGATGATGCGGCACGTCGAAATTGAAGACGTGGCTGACCTCGGGAATGTCGAGCCCGCGGGCCGCGACGTCCGAGGCGACGAGGAGCGGCAACTCGCCCTTGCGGAACTGATCGAGCGCGGCCATGCGTGCCGACTGATCCATGTCGCCATGCAGCGCGCCGACGCTGAACCCGTGCTTCTGAAGCGATTTGTAGACGATGGCCACGTCACGCTTGCGGTTGCAGAAGATGATCGCGTTCTTGAGGTCTTTCGCCTCGCGCAAGAGGCGCCGCAGCACCTCGCGCTTCTGATGCGCCTCGCGCCCCGAGGGCACTTGCGACTGGGTCACCGTGACGGCCGTCGTAGCAGGCTTGGAGACTTCGACCTTCTGCGGATTGTGCAGGAAGGCCTCGGTGACGCGCCGGATTTCCGGCGGCATGGTGGCAGTGAACAACAGCGTCTGCCGCGTGAAGGGGACCAGCTTGCAGATCCGCTCGATGTCCGGGATGAAGCCCATGTCGAGCATGCGATCGGCTTCGTCGATCACCAGCAGTTCGACGCCGGTGAGCAGCAATCCGCCCCGTTCGGTATGGTCGAGCAGGCGGCCGGGAGTTGCGATCAGGACGTCGACGCCACGCGTCAGCTTGGAGTCCTGGTCGCCGAAAGAGACGCCGCCGATCAGAAGCGCGACGTTGAGTTTTTGGCCGGCGCCGTAGCGATCGAAATTCTCTTTGACCTGTGCGGCGAGTTCGCGGGTCGGCTCCAGGATCAGGGTGCGGGGCATACGTGCCCTGGCGCGTCCCTTTTCCAGGATGGTCAGCATCGGAAGCACGAAAGCGGCCGTCTTGCCGGTGCCGGTCTGGGCAATGCCGAGAACATCGCGGCGGGCCAGGACGTGAGGGATGGCTTGTTCTTGAATGGGGGTCGGTGTGGTGTAACCGGTCGCCGCCACTGCGGCCAACACCTTGTCGGATAAACCGAGATTGGAAAAGGACATCGAGCCTCTGTTTGGCGGGGCCCCTAGCTGACGAGGCCTCTATTCGACGCCGCCGTTAGGAATCGAGGGGAACGGGCTGTGGTCGCGTTCAACCCCAAACGGCGTGCTTTGGATAAGCTGGGGGCTCTCTGACTTACGCTGACCCCGCGGTTGCTCATATAGGAATCGGATCGATCCTGAGCCGCGTTACACGGGAAGATAGGGTCAAATTGCCCAAAGTCAATGGAGGAGAAGCGCGAAGTATCGAAAAAGCCTAATGTTTTTGCATTATTTGCAGGCATCCTGTCGCAAACTTGTTGCACTTCGTCGCCGCCCCGATCGACCTTGAGCGGCATATCGGCTTATGCCCTGGGGTAAGATTCGCCTGCAGTGGCCGGATACCCTGCTCGGGTCGGAGGGGGGCGCAAGACGGCCGCACCGGGCCCACCCGAAGCAGGTGCTCGGGCTTGAACCAGTGACGATCGATGGCCGACTATGGCGAAGCGGATCGCATTGGGCCGATCGGTGCAGCTCAAGTGGGACAGGGGATCGATGCGGACATTGTTGAGGGGCCTTCTGGTCTGCAGTCTTGCCGCGACCGTTCTGGTTCTCGCGCTGCCGGCGCATGCGGAGAAGCGCATCGCGCTGGTGATCGGTAACAACGACTACCGATTCGTCCCGAAGCTGCAGAAGGCGGTCAATGACGCTCGCACGATGGGCGACACGCTGAAGCAGCTCGGCTTCGAGGTCATGGTCGCCGAGAATCTGAATCGTCAGCAATTCAGCCAGGCGCTGCTTGCCTTCGATAGTGCCGTCGCGCCCGGCGACACTGCGTTCTTCTTCTATGCCGGCCACGGCTTCGAAATTGCCGGCCAGAATTTTCTGCTGCCGACCGACGTGCCGGCTGCGACCGAAGGGCAGGAGGAATTGGTTCGCGATGCCTCGATTCTGGCGGACCGTGTGATCGAGCGGCTGCAGAACAAGAAGGTGCGGACCTCTATTCTGGTGTTTGACGCCTGTCGCAACAACCCGTTCGAACGGCCAGGGACACGCGCCATCGCGGGCGGTGGCGGATTGGCACCGATGACGCAACTGCCTGAAGGCGTGTTCTCGGTCTTTTCTGCGGGGCCGCGGCAAACCGCATTGGATCGGTTGTCGAATGAGGATGCCAATCCGAATTCAGTGTTCACGCGCGCCTTCGCCAAGGAGCTGACCCAGCCCGGCATCAACCTGGTGCAGGTCGCGCAGCGTACGCGCCGCGTGGTCAGCGAGATGGCGGAGGCCGTGCACCACAAGCAGGTCCCGGTCTATTTCGACCAGATGGTCGACGATGTCTTCCTCAACGGCCTTGCCGCGGGCACAGCACAGGACAAACCTGCCGATCCGCCGCAGAAGCTAGCCGCGCTGCCGCCGGTCTCGGCGCCGCACCTGCCGCCGGCCAATGAGAGCGTCAATGCGCCGATCGCGATGTTCTCGCGCCACAATGGCGGCTGGACCATCACATTCTCGATCGCCGATCCGACGCTCGGCATCTCCTGGCGGATGGGAGACGCCGGCGACTTTCGTGAGACCGGATTCATGGATGTGCTCGATCCGCGCACCCGCAAGCGCATGCCCAACCCGTCGATCGAACTGCCCGCTGACGCGCCGGCCGGGACGATCCAGGTGCGCTATGTCGATGCGGGCGGCGAGATGCAGGGCCCGTTTCCGATCAGGTTCGAGCCGGAAGCTGCGCTGATCCGCGACCAGCGCAAGATCCTCGACATGACTGCGACGAGCTGGTTGTCATTTCGCGAGTTCAACGGATTGCTCGTCTACTACACGCATCTGATGTCGTATCGCTGCGCGATCCGCCAGGTGCGGATCGGCATCGATACGGCCGTGCCTGACAAGGTCCTGAACCTGCCGGCCTGCGACATGAAGGACCCGATCGCGATTCCTTCCAATGCAACGCCGTATCTGAAGCTGCCGCCCGCGACGCAGTTCGTGTCGGTCGAACTGATCTATCGCGACGGCAGCGTGTCGGAGATCAAGAGCTTCCGGCGCTGAACATCGCTTATTGCTTATTGCTTACGCCGACACCGAATATCCGCCGTCGACGGGAATGGCCGTGCCCGTCAAGAAGTCGGATGCTGCTGAGCTCAAGAAAACCGCGATGCCGGCAAAGTCGCCGATCTCGCCCCAGCGCGCCGCGGGCGTCCGCGCCAGCACCCGTTCATGCAGCCCATCGACCTGCTGGCGCGCGGTGCGGGTCAGGTTGGTATCGATCCAACCGGGCAGGATCGCATTGACCTGGATGTTGTCGACGGCCCAGGCGCACGCGCAGGCGCGGGTGAATTGCACGATGCCGCCCTTGCTGGCGGCATAGGCCGGGGCGAAGCTCGCGCCGAAGATCGACATCATCGAGCCGATATTGATGATCTTGCCGCCGCCTGCAGCCTTGAGCGCAGGGTAGGCGGCCTTCGAGCACAGGAACGCGCTGGTGAGGTTGGTCTCGATGACCTCGCTCCATTCATCGAGCTCGAGCGCCTGTGGCGGCTTGCGGATATTGATGCCGGCGTTGTTGATGAGAATATCGATGCGTCCGAACGCGTCGCCAACGCGCGCGATCATTGCCGTCACCGCGTCCTTGTCGGTGACATCGGCCGTCACCGCGACAGCGCGGACGCCGCGCGCCATCATATCGGCTGCGACGGCATCGCTCTTGGCCTGATTGCGGCCTACGATCGCGATATCGGCGCCCGCATCGGCCAGCCCTCGCGCCATGCCGAGACCGATGCCGCCGTTGCCGCCGGTGACGATCGCGACCTTGCCGCGGAGATCGAATGGTGAAGTCATGGCGCGTGTCCCTTTTGTCAGCAGCTACCTTGCCAGATCAGGACCAGGCCAAGCGCAGCAGTGCCCGCACCATATCCGGCCCATTGGATTTGATTGATCATGAAGCTCGAGCTTGGCCAGGCGACAACGCCCGTGCCCTGGCCGATCCAGAGCAGGCCGACGCCGAGCAGCAACAGGCCAGCGATGAGAAGAAATCTGCGCATCCCGCCTCCCTCCCGGCCGACGCCGCCATATGTGCGACCGCCGCATCTTGTTGGCGCGATCTGCTACGCGCGGTACGGGACCGTAGCGGCCGGGTGCGATGATGGCCAGCGTGGCGGGCACGCCGCGGACAAACAAAAAGCCCCGGCAGAGCCGGGGCTTTTCTCATCCGATCCTTTGGATCGATTAGTACTTCGCGACCACCGGGCCGGTCCAGTTGAACCGGTAGACGAGCGAGGTGCTGATGGTCTGCACCCACGGCTTGAAGCTGACCGAGTCGGTGGTCAGGGCGTTGGTACCGTCGAGACGAATAGCGATGTCCTTCCGGTCGTAATAGGCGGCACGATATTCGGTCTTCATGAACCAGCCCGGCGCCGTGATGCCGAAGATGTTCAGGTTGTTTTCGACGCCGCCGCCGACGAACCAGCCGTTGCGATTGAACGAGTCGGTGTGGGAGCCTACGGGCGCGTTAGTGAAAATCGAGGTCAGGGTCGTGCCCGACCAGTGCGATCCGGAGTAACCGGCGTTCACGTAGGACAGCACATTCGGAGCAACCAAGTAGCCAACGCGGACACCGGCAGCCCAGGAGTCCTGCAGCTTGATACGGCCAGTCAGGCTAAAGAGCTGGTCCTGGACGGTGCCACGCAGGCTGCCGAACTGGCCGTCGCCGAACAGGCCGACAACCCAGCTCGGGGCGACCTGCCAGTCGTAGCCGACACCGACGGTGCCGAACCAACCGTCACCGCCAACGCGCTGGTCGATCGTCACCGGGGCGCCCAGGAAATTGGTGTGCGAGTCGGCATCCCAGATGCCGCCGCCGGCGCCGCCGAAGATGTAGAAGCCGGTCCAGCTCGGAGCGGCCGGGGCGATCGGGGCCTTCACATAGGGGCGGGCGGCCAAATCGGCGGCCGAAGCGGCTCCCGTCATCGCCACCACTGCGGTCAAAGCCAGCAAAAGCTTTTTCATAATTCTAATCCCCAAGTCGACGTGCCGCCCGTGGCAGACAATCTGTCGGCGATTCCCTCGCCTGATGTGCCCGAACTATAGCCGATTGGTGCCCAAAAGCTGTTGCCTGACGGGCACACCGTCCGGAAAACAACGGGGCGGCTTGCTCGTCGAATGTGCAAATTATTGAATCAACTGCCAGAAAACGGCTGTGGCGAGTTGCGTGGAACTTGCAATTGTGGCTCGAAGGCGTTTTGAGGTCAGACGTCGAGGAGTTCGTCGCTGGCAAATTCCGCCTTTTCCGAAATGAAGGCGAAGCGTGCCTCGGCCTTGGTCCCCATCAGTCGCTCCACCGAATCGGCCGTGCCTTCCCGATCGTCGGCCAACAGGACGACACGGAGCAGGGTCCGCTTGGCGGGGTCCATGGTGGTTTCCTTGAGCTGCGCCGGCATCATTTCGCCGAGGCCTTTGAAGCGGCCGATCTCGACCTTGGCGTTGGCGTTGAACTCGCGTTTCAAGAGCTCGTCCCGATGTGCGTCGTCGCGGGCGTAGAAGGTCTTGCTGCCGTGCGTCAGCCGGTACAGCGGCGGCACCGCGAGATAGAGATGCCCTTCGTCGATCAGTCCCCGCATCTGCCGGTAGAAGAAGGTGATCAGGAGCGAGGCGATATGGGCGCCGTCGACGTCGGCGTCGGTCATGATGATGATGCGCTGATAACGGAGGTCCTCCTCGCGATAGGCGGTGCCGGTGCCGGCGCCGATCGCGAGGACGAGATCGGACAGCTGGGCATTTGCGGTCAGCTTGTCTTTGCCTGCCGAGGCGACATTGAGAATCTTGCCGCGTAGCGGCAGGACCGCCTGCGTCTTGCGATCACGCGCCTGCTTGGCGCTACCGCCGGCCGAATCGCCCTCGACGATGAACAGCTCGGAGTTGGCAGTGCCGGCATCGGAGCAGTCGGACAGCTTGCCCGGCAGCCGCAACTTCTTGGTTGCGGTTTTGCGCTGTGTTTCCTTTTCCTGGCGGCGGCGGATGCGCTCTTCCGCCCGCTCGATCACGAAATCGAGCAGCCGGTTGGCCTGCAGCGGATTGCCGGACAGCCAATGGTCGAACGGGTCCTTCACGGCCTGCTCGACGATGCGCTGCGCCTCGGCGGTTGCCAGGCGATCCTTGGTTTGGCCCTGGAATTCCGGTTCGCGCACGAACACCGACAGCATGATGGCGGCGCCCGCCATGATGTCCTCGGAGGTGATCGAGGCGGCGCGCTTGCCTTGGCCGGCGCGCTCGGCGTGGTCCTTCAGGCCACGCAGCAGGGCGCTGCGGATCCCCGATTCGTGGGTGCCGCCGTCGGGGGTCGGAATGGTGTTGCAGTACGAGGACAGGAAACCGTCAGCATCCGCGGTCCAGGCCACCGCCCATTCGCAGCCGCCATGGCCGCCGGTGCGGCCGGATTTGCCGGCGAAGATGTCGGGGTGGACCAGCGTGTCGGCATGGATCGCGGCGGCCAGATAATCCTTCAGGCCGCCCGGGAAGTGGAAGGTCGCCTCCGCCGGTACATCCTCGAGGCCCTTGAGCAGCGACGGATCGCATTTCCAGCGGATCTCGACGCCACCGAACAGGTAGGCCTTGGAGCGGGCCATCTTGAACAGGCGCTGCGGCTTGAACGCTGCCTTGGCGCCGAAGATGGTCGGGTCGGGCTGAAAGCGGACCTTGGTGCCACGGCGGTTCGCCACCTTGCCGAGTTCTTCCAGCTTGCCCTTGGGGTGACCGCGCTCGAACACCATCCGGTAGAGCTTCTGGTTGCGGGCGACCTCGACCTCGAGCCGGGTCGACAGCGCGTTCACCACGGAGATGCCGACGCCGTGCAGGCCGCCGGAGGTCTCGTAGACCTTCGAGTCGAACTTTCCGCCCGCGTGCAGGGTGCACATGATGATCTCGAGCGCGGACTTCTTCGGGAATTTCGGGTGCGGATCGACCGGGATGCCGCGACCGTTGTCGGTCACGGTCAGGAATCCGTCGGTATCCAGTTCCACCTCGATGAACGTGGCATGGCCCGCCAGCGCCTCGTCCATCGAGTTGTCGATGACCTCGGCGAACAGGTGGTGCAACGCCTTCTCGTCGGTGCCGCCGATATACATGCCGGGGCGCCGCCGGACCGGCTCCAGCCCCTCGAGAACCTCGATGTCACGGGCGGTATATTCGCCCTCCGCGCTCGACGCGCGGGCAGGTGCCTTGGAAGCTGCCTTGGCCGGAGCCTTGCCCTTGGCTTGCTGCGCCGCAAACATGTCGTCGGCGGGTTTGGCTTTCTGTTTTGCAGCGGATTTCAATGGCTTACCCATGGAATCTGACAATCTTGGTGCGCGAAGCGGAACGAATCGCTGGGCCTGACTATGCCATGGACGGGCGTAAAACAATGACCGGACAGAGGTTCCGGGCTGCTACGGACCCCAAAATCGCCCCTGGAACTCGTTTCACGCGCCGGGAAGGTGTTTGTGACTTGAAGTCCTGAAGGCTGCCGGCGTACCAGTCGCGCCGATGGGAACCGTAATAGCCTTCAATGGCTTAGGTTACGGAGCGCGGGAAAGGCAAATCGGAGATGGAAGACGTTGGGCGCGCGGTCGCCGACTTCGTGCGCGACCACCAGGCCTGGGCCGCTCCGATCGTGCTGCTGCTCGCTTTCGGTGAATCGCTGGCCTTCATCTCGCTGCTGATCCCCGCCTGGGGCGCACTGGTCGCGATCGGAGCGCTGATCGGGGTGACCGGAATCAGCTTTTGGCCGGTCTGGCTCGCCGGCGGCCTTGGCGCCGCCCTCGGTGATTGGGTCTCCTATTGGTTCGGCTATCGATACAAGGACCATGTCGCGCAGATTTGGCCGCTGACCCGTTATCCTAATATCCTCCTCCGCGGTGAGGCCTTCGTCCGCGCCTGGGGTGTGCCGAGCATCTTCATCGGCCGCTTCTTCGGGCCGTTGCGTGCTTCGGTGCCGCTGGCAGCCGGCATTTTCGAAATGCCGTACCTGCAGTTTCAGATCGCCAATTTCCTCTCCGCCCTGGTCTGGTCCGCGGTGCTGCTGCTGTTCGGCGACGGCATCGGACGCGTCGTCGAATGGCTCTGGCGGTCGGCTTGAGCGCGTTCAAAATAATAATGGCCGACGTTTTAGCGAGCTGCGCTCGGTCGCTTGACGGCGGAACCGGGCGGTCTTATAGCCATGCGCCCATGATCAACGCCCGGACCATTATGTTCGCTCGTCGCCGTCGCGCATTCGCGGTACGGGCGGTCGGCTGAGTCTGGACCAAAGCCCTTGCCGCCGGATCTGATCCCGCGGCAATCTCCATGCAGCGTGATCTGATCAGGCGGCTCCTCGCCACGCAGGAGCCTTTCGATGTACACGCCACCGCCCTTCAAGCCTGATCGTGCCGCAAGCCTCGGCTTCGCGGATGCGCGCGGCTTCGGCACGGTCTGCGCGTGGGACGGCGACAAGCCGATCGCATCATCCCTGCCGTTCTATCTGAGCTCCACCGACGACGGTACGCCGCAGGCGTTCTTCCATGTCGCGCGCGGCAATCCGCTCGCGAAGTTCGCGGACAGTACAACGTCCTGGCTGCTCGCGGTGCTCGGTGCGGATGCCTATGTATCCGCCGACTGGTACGTCTCACCAGATCAAGTCCCGACCTGGCTGTACCAGGCCGTGCATCTGACAGGACCGGTTCGCTTGCTGTCGGAGACCGAACTCGCTGTGCAGGTGGATGCCCTGAGCGCAAAGTTCGAACAGCAGTTGTTGCCGAAGACGCCGTGGACGTCCGACAAGATGACGGCAGGACGGCTCGAGGCGATGAAGAAGGCGATTGTTGGCCTGATGATGACGGTCGAGCAGGTGGAAGGCAGCTTCAAGCTCAATCAGCACAAGTCCGAAGCTGACTACGCGGCGGTCGCGGCCAGGCTCGGCGAACAGCCCGACATCGGTTCGCAACGCATCTGCACTCTCATGCGACAGGCGCGGCCCCAGGCCTTCGCCGGTGAAACTCTGACGTCGACAAGGAGCGTGTCATGACCGTGATCGAGACCAAGCAGCCAAAAGGCCAAGCGGCCGGTGCCGCCGTGCGCTCCGTCTTCGTCGACGGCGGGTCGGGGACGACAGGCCTCGGCATCGCCGAGCGGCTGAGCCGGCAGAGCGACATCGCGGTGAAGACCATCGCCGAGGACAAGCGAAAGGATCCGGGCGCCAAACGGGCGCTGATGGAGGAGGTCGATCTTGTCATCCTCTGCCTGCCCGATGACGCCGCCAAGGAAACGGCGGCGTTGATCGACAGCATGGGCAACGCTGCACCCAAGGTGATCGACGCCTCGACCGCGTTCCGCGTCGCGCCCGATTGGACCTATGGCTTCCCCGAGCTCGCCACCGACCAGGCGGACAAGATCCGTAGCGCGCGGAAAGTCTCCAATCCCGGCTGCTATCCCACCGGCGGAATCGCGCTGCTGCGGCCGCTGGTCGATGCCGGCCTGCTGCCGGCGGACTATCCGGTGACTGTGAATGCGGTCAGCGGCTATTCGGGCGGCGGCAAGTCGATGATCGCGTCCTTCGAGAACGGCACCGCGCCGGCCTTCGAACTGTACGGTCTGGGCTTCGAGCACAAGCACCTGCCGGAGCTGCAGCTTTATTCGAAGCTGACGCGGCGGCCGATCTTCGTGCCGTCGGTCGGCAACTACCGGCAGGGCATGCTGGTCTCGGTGCCGCTGCAACTGGACACGCTGCCGGGCAAGCCTGGCGGAGCCGACCTGCAGGCAGCGCTCGCCAAGCATTACGCCGGAAGCAAATACGTCTCTGTCGTGCCGCTCGACAACGAAGCCGCGAAGAGCGGTCGGATCGAGCCGGAAGCGCTGAACGAGACCAACCAGCTCGAGCTCTATGTGTTTGGCAGCGACAAGCACCACCAGGCGGTCCTGGTGGCCCGCCTCGACAATCTCGGCAAGGGTGCTTCGGGCGCAGCGGTCCAGAACCTGCGGCTGATGCTCGGGCTTCCCGATCTCGCGAGCTGAGACTACAAAACGGCTTCGCTCAGCGGCGAGCGCCGCTGAGCGTTCGATCGCGGACGAGCCGGTTCTGCCGGCAAGCGCGATGCATCACCAATCAACGATACGAGCGACCGATGGGCGGACATGACACCGTATTCGATATCAGCCGCCTGCCGGTCCAGCCGTCAGACATCAGGGCCGCCGCCGCGGCCATCCAAGGCGCGGTGCTGGCGACCGACTGCCACAAAAGCCGGACGCTCAGCGATATCTGCGGCTGCAACATCTGGCTGAAGTTCGAGAACCTGCAGTTCACCGCCTCATTCAAGGAACGCGGGGCGCTGAACCGCCTGCAGGCGCTCTCGGCCGAGCAGCGGCAGCGCGGTGTCATCGCGATGTCGGCGGGCAATCACGCCCAGGGCGTCGCCTACAATGCCAGGCGGCTCGGCATTCCGGCTGTGATCGTGATGCCGATCGGCACGCCGATGGTGAAGATCGAGAACACGCGCAGGCTTGGCGCCGAGGTCGTGGTCTCCGGCGCGACGCTGGAGGAGGCGGGAGCGTTCGCCCGCAGCCATGGCGAGGCAAGGGGGCTGACCCTGATCCATCCTTACGACGATCCGTTGATCATCGCCGGCCAGGGCACGGTTGCGCTCGAGATGCTCGAAGCGATCCCGGATCTCGATACGCTCGTGGTGCCGATCGGCGGTGGCGGCCTGATCTCCGGGATGGCGATCGCCGCGCGCGCGCAAAAACCGGGCTTGCGCATCATCGGCGTGCAGGCCGAACTGTATCCGTCGATGTACAATGCAGTCTATGGCAAGGATCTGCCGATGCGCGGCGACACCCTGGCTGAAGGTATCGCGGTCAAAGCGCCCGGCAGGATCACGACCGAGATCATCCGGCAGTTGGTCGACGACATCGTGCTCGTTACCGAGCCGCAGCTCGAGCGCGCAGTGGCGACGCTGATCTCGATCGAGAAGACGGTGGTGGAGGGGGCCGGCGCCGCAGGGCTTGCTGCGGTGCTTGCTTATCCCGAGCGATGTGCCGGCCGCAATGTCGGCCTGGTCCTCACCGGTGGCAACATCGACACGCGGTTGATCGCCTCGGTACTGACCCGCGAGCTCGCGCGCGAGGGCCGGCTGACCCAACTGTCGATCGACATCGTCGATCGACCCGGCCAACTTGCCGCGGTCTCGACCCTGCTCGCCGAGGCCGGCGCCAACATCATCGAAGTCTCGCACCAGCGCACCTTCTCGGATCTGCCGGCGAAGGCAACGCTGCTCGAGCTCGTCATCGAGACGCGTGACCAGGCGCATCTCGACGAGGTGATGGCAAAGCTGGTGGCGGCCAATTTCAAGGCACGTTGCACCTAACCGTCCGGCGCGGGCTTACACCCAGCCGAAGATTGCGAGTGCGAGCACGGCCTGGGCGAGGAAGCCGATCGTGAAGGCAATGGTCCGGAACACTGGCAGGCCCAGCGTGTAGACGATGACGTGGGCGACTCGCGTCCAAAAATAGACCGCACAGGCGATCACGGTCCATTTGGTCGAATAATCGATCGCGTTCAGGATCAGGACCAGGGGCGCGAAGATGACGAGGTTCTCGACCGCATTGTCATGGGCGAACATCAGCCGCGTCGCCCAAGGCGCATGCGGCTTGTCGTTGCGGGAGGGGTTGGCCATGGCTCCGCCGAGCCCGCGCACCTGGCATCGGTTCAGAATGTAGGGGATCCACAAGAGCCCGGTCAGAATCACCGTGAGCGTCAGCCAGAACAATTCGCGCGTCATCGATTTCCCCTCAACTGATATCGTCCCGTCCCGGCGGGACGCCGAGGGTTATATTTGATCGCCGCATAGCGCGCTATGCGCGGACGCGCACATAGGAGCCGGGCGCATCCTCGATCGGCGGGAAACCTTCGCTGCCGACACTGCGCGCCGGAACCTCTTCCGGATCGAGATTGGCGAGCCATTGGCGCCAGTCCGGCCACCAGGAACCCTTGTGCTCCTGCGCGCCCTTGATCCAATCCTTCAGGGAAATGTCGCGGATCGTATCGTTGGTCCAATACTGGTATTTGCCCGCCGCGGGCGGATTCACCACGCCGGCGATATGGCCGGAGCCGGACAGCACGTATTTCACCGGCCCGCCGAAGAATTGCGAGCCGTAGAGGACGGAATCGGCCGGAGCGATGTGGTCCTCGCGCGTCGCCAAATTGTAGACCGGCACCTTGACCATGGAGAGATCGAGCAGTGTGTTGTCCAGCACCATGGTTCCCGAGGTCAGCCGGTTCTCGAGATAGCAATTGCGCAAGTAGTAGGAATGGTTGGCGGCCGCCATCCGCGTCGCGTCGGAATTCCAGTGCAACAGATCGAAGGCCGCCGGCGACTGGCCCTTCAGGTAGTTGTTGACGACATACGACCAGATCAGGTCGTTCGAGCGCAGCATGTTGAAGGCCATCGCCATCTTGCTGCCCTCGAGCACGCCCGAGGCCTGCATGTCGCGCTCGAGCGCGGAGATCTGATTCTCGTCGACGAAAACCAGCAGATCGCCGGCATGGGTGAAATCCACCTGTGCGGCGAGGAAGGTCGCCGAGGTCACGCGCTGTCGCCGCTTCTCCGCAAGCCAGGCAAGCGTCGTCGCCAGCATGGTGCCGCCGACGCAATAGCCGAGGGTGTGCACCTTCATCTCGCCGGTGATCCGCTCGATGACGTCCATCGCCTTCAGCGGGCCTTCCTTCATGTAGTCTTCCCAGCCCTTGCTTCCGAGCTTCTTGTCGGGGTTGACCCAGGAGATCACGAAAACGGTGATGCCCTGATCGACGCACCATTTGATGAAGGATTTCTCGGAGCGAAGGTCGAGGATGTAGAACTTGTTGATCCAGGGCGGCACGATCAGGAGCGGCGTGCGCAGCACCCTCTCAGTGCTCGGCTCATACTGGATGAGCTGCATCAGGTCGTTCTCGAAAACCACCTTGCCGGGCGTGGTCGCCATATTGACGCCGACCTCGAGATTGGCCGGATCGGACTGGCGGATCTTCAGCATGCCCTTGCCGGCCTCGATGTCCTCGGCCAGCATCTGCATGCCGCGTACCAGATTTTCGCCGCTCGAGGACACCGTGTGGCGCAGCACCTCGGGGTTGGTGAAGACAAAGTTCGACGGCGCCAGCGCGTTGGTGATCTGGTTGACGTAGAATTCGGCCCGCTTGCGGGTCTGCGGATCGAGACCTTCCGCATTGTGCACGAGATCCTGCGCCCATTGCGACGTCAGCAGATAGGCCTGCATCACGAAATCGAAGAACTGGTTCGACTTCCACTCGGGATCGGCAAACCGCTTGTCGCGCGGGGAGGGCGAGATGGCCGGAGGGGCGTCTTCGCCGGCGAGCCGTCGTGATGCAGAACCCCACAGATCGAGATAGCCCTTGGCGATCTTGGTCTGGATATCCGCGGCGCGCTCGCTGTCCGAAAGCCAGTAATCGGCCACCGCGGTGAATGCCTTCACGACCTCGGCGAGTTCGGTCGGCGGCCGGTCTTGGACCTCGCCGCTCTCGCGCGGCTTGAGGTAAGCCGCAAGCGCCTTGCCGCTGCTCTCCAGTGCCTTTGCGATGTTCCTCGCAAAGGCTTCGGAATCGAATGTCTTGATCGGCTGGGTCTCGGTGGGCACGTCGCTCATGGCGCAACAACACTACCGTGTCGTGCGCGGTTCGTCACCGCGCGAGATCAACAATCCGCGAGTTTGCGGTTAATTCCAACGCACCCTGTTGCGTTGCCGCAAAGCATCTTGCTTCCGACATATTGGGCTTCTACCCGCGAAAATTGCTGTTCAGGTTGTAAATGTTTCCGGTGACATTTGGTTGTGCTGCGGCAAAAATATGCCGCGCTGCGGAGCGGCATAGAGCGGGGATCGTGAACGTGGAGGATGAACGCGGGTGAGATCGGTGGAGCGTTACGGCAGGCGGAGATCTGGGTTGCTGGCCGTCACGCTGTTCGCCGGCGCGCTCGTCCTTTCCGGCTGTTCCACTCCCATCGCCGATATGCAACCATCGGCCAACTCTGCCGATCCGCAGAGTGGGCCAAGTGGGCCGGGCGCCTATCTTCCGGTCAACGAGCCGCCGCCGGTGCGGGATACTGCGATCATCTCCCCGGAAGAACGTGCCAAGATCGAAAAAGAGCTGGTGGCGGCGCGCGACCGTCAGGCCTCGGCAAGTGCCAAGGACGCAGGCAAGTAATCGCCCTGGCCGGGGCAGTAATCTTCTGGCGCGGCGCGGTGTCCGTGCTAAAAGGCTGGAATCAACCGTAAAGTTTTGAGGGTGAGGCGGGCTCGTCGGTCCGGAACCCGTGCTAAAATCGTGATCTGGCACGTGTTTCTGGCAGACAGGCCCGCAGGTAAATCCGCCTCGAAGGGAAGGCGAGTGCCCACCGGTTGCCGGAGCTAGAGACCCATGGAAGAGTTCTATCGTATCCGCCGTCTGCCGCCTTACGTGTTCGAACAGGTCAACCGGGCCAAGGCGGCCGCGCGGAACGCCGGAGCCGATATCATCGATCTCGGCATGGGCAATCCGGATCTGCCGACGCCGCCGCATGTGCTGGAGAAGCTCAAGGACACCCTCGGCAAGCCGCGCACCGATCGCTATTCGGCCTCCCGCGGTATCGGCGGCCTGCGTAAGGCGCAAGCGGCCTATTACGACCGCCGCTTCGGGGTGAAGCTCAATCCGGAGACCCAGGTCGTCGCTACGCTCGGCTCCAAGGAAGGGTTTGCCAATGTCGCCCAGGCGATCACCGCGCCGGGCGACGTCATCCTGTGTCCCAATCCGAGCTACCCGATCCATGCCTTCGGTTTCCTGATGGCGGGCGGCGTGATCCGCTCGGTGCCGTCGGAGCCGACGCCGCAATTCTTCGAGGCGGTCGAACGGGCGATCGTTCACTCGATCCCGAAGCCGCTGGCGATCGTGGTCTGCTATCCATCCAACCCGACGGCCTATGTCGCGAGCCTGGATTTCTATCGCGATCTCGTCGCCTTCGCGAAGAAGCATGAGATCTTCATCCTGTCCGATCTCGCTTACGCCGAGGTCTATTTCGACGACAAGAACCCGCCGCCATCGGTGCTGCAGGTGCCGGGCGCGATGGACGTCACCGTCGAGTTCACCTCGATGTCGAAAACCTATTCGATGGCCGGCTGGCGCATGGGTTTTGCGGTCGGCAACGAGCGGATCATTGCAGCGCTGGCCCGGGTCAAATCCTATCTCGACTATGGTGCATTCACTCCGATCCAGGTGGCGGCGACCGCCGCCCTGAACGGGCCTGACGACTGTATCCGCGAGATGCGCGAAACCTACCGCAAGCGCCGCGACACCTTGGTCGAGGCATTCGGTCGCGCCGGCTGGGAGATCCCGGCTCCGGAAGCTTCGATGTTCGCCTGGGCGCCGTTGCCCGAGGCCTTCAAAGGGTTGGGCAGCATGCAGTTTGCCACTTTGATGGTCGAGAAGTCCGGTGTTGCGGTATCGCCGGGGGTCGGCTTCGGCGAGTACGGCGAGGGCTTTGTCCGTATTGCGCTGGTGGAAAACGAGCAGCGAATCCGGCAAGCCGCTCGTGGCGTCCGTCGCTTCCTTGAAAGCGGCATTGAAACGTTGCACAACGTGGTTCCCCTCGCCAACCGGCGGTAATATTTCCGGCAGGTTCTTTTTGTGATGGTTGCACCCCTGAGAGTGGGTATCGCGGGCCTCGGCACCGTGGGTGCCGAGGTTGTCCGCCTGATCGCGCGCCAGGAGCGCGCGCTGGCCGAACGTACCGGCCGCGGCGTTCGCGTGGTCGCGGTGACCGCGCGTTCCAGGGCCAAGAACCGCGATATCGATCTGTCCGGAATCCGCTGGGTCGAGGACCCGGTGGCGCTCGCGGGTGATCCCGAGGTCGACTGCCTGGTCGAATTGATGGGCGGCGTCGGTGATCCCGCGCTGTCGGCGATCGAGACCGCGCTCAAATCGGGCAAGTCGGTGGTGACGGCCAACAAGGCGTTGATCGCCAAGCACGGTTTGCGCCTTGCGAGGACCGCGGAGGCGCATGGTGGCGCGTTGAATTTCGAGGCGGCCGTCGGCGCCGCGATTCCGGTGGTGAAGACCTTGCGCGAAGGACTCACCGGCACCGGAATCGATCGCGTCTATGGCATCCTCAACGGTACCTGCAATTACATCCTGACCCGCATGGAACAGGAGGGACTCTCCTTCGCAGAGTGCCTGAAGGATGCGCAGCGCCTCGGCTATGCCGAAGCCGATCCGTCCTTCGACGTCGATGGCCACGATACCGCGCAGAAACTCGCCATCCTCGCAAGCCTCGCTTTCGGGACCGAGGTTGCGGAGAACGCCATCTATGTCGAGGGCATCTCCTCGATCGCACCGGAGGATCTGCGTGCCGCAGCCGAACTCGGCTATCGGGTCAAGCTGCTCGGCGTCGCCATGCGCACCGCCAAGGGCATCGAGCAGCGCGTGCACCCGACCATGGTGCCGAAGTCGTCCTCGATCGCGCAGGTGATGGGTGTGACCAATGCGGTGACCATCGATGGCGAGGGGATTCCGCCGATCACCTTGGTCGGTCCCGGCGCGGGCGGCGCAGCCACTGCGTCTGCGGTCGTGGCCGATATTGCCGACGTCGCGCGCGGCGTAAGGGTCGCGCCCTTCGGGCGGCCGGTGGAGACGCTGCGCGCCACCGAGAAGGCACCGATGGAGCGCCACGAGGGCGGCTACTACATCCGCCTCATGGCACGCGACCACGTCGGTACGGCCGCCGCGATTGCAACCCGGTTGGCCGAGCAGAAGATATCGATCGAATCGATCGTGCAGCGCCATCCGGACGGCGGCGGACCGGCCTCGTCGGGTGAGGGCGCGCCGGTGCCGGTGATTCTGATCACCTACGCGACCCACGAGGATGCGGTGCATCGGGCGCTGCAGGCGGTACAGGACGACAAGGTGATCAGCGGCCGGCCGCAGGTCATCCGGATCGAGAAAAATTAGGGCATTCGCCGTGCCTAAACAAACACATGGCGTTTGCGGAAAGATCATGCTCAAACCGGGCGATCGAAGGGCGGGGCGGTGCGACGGGCGCCGATCGCGCAGCGGGTGCGGCGTCCGGGGGACGACGTTGAAGTGAAGAGTTTGCGGGCATTGGGTGCCCGCCGTGATGTCTTGAGGAGTTGACCGATGTCGACGCAGATTTCTGTCCCGCAGCAGTTGTTGCTTGAGCGCATTCTGACGCTGGAGATCGTGCGCGTGACCGAACGTGCCGCGGTGTCGGCGGCGCGTCTGCGCGGCCATGGCCAGGAAAAGCCGGCCGACCAGGCGGCGGTGGATGCGATGCGGCGCGAGCTCAACAAGCTGCCGATCGAGGGCACCGTCGTGATCGGCGAGGGCGAGCGCGACGAGGCGCCGATGCTCTATATCGGCGAGAAGGTCGGCTTGAACGCAGGGCCAAGGGTCGACATCGCGGTCGATCCGCTCGAAGGCACCACGCTGTGCGCCAAGAACATGCCGGGCGCGATCGCGACCATGGCGATGGCCGACGGCGGTACGCTGTTGCATGCGCCCGACGTCTACATGCAGAAGCTCGCGGTGGGCCCGGGCTATGCCAAAGGCGTAGTCGACCTCGATGCGACCCCGGCCGACAACGTCCGCCGGCTCGCTAAGGCCAAGGGCGTCGATCCCTCGCAGATCACCGTGCTGGTGCTGGATCGTCCGCGCCATGCCGACATTATTCAAGGCGTGCGCTCGACCGGCGCTGCCGTCCGCCTGATCACCGATGGCGACGTCGCCGGCGTGATCCACTGCGCAGATCCCGACAATACCGGCGTCGATATGTATCTTGGCACCGGTGGCGCGCCGGAAGGCGTGCTGGCAGCCGTCGCGCTGCGCTGCATCGGCGGCCAGATGCAATGCCGCCTGATCCTCGATACCGAAGAGAAGCGCGAGCGCGCGGCCAAGATGGGCGTCGGGGATCCCAAGATGATCTACGGCATCGAAGACATGGCCCGCGGCGACTGCCTGTTCGCGGCAACCGGCGTCACCACCGGCTCGCTGCTGTCGGGCGTCAAATTCCGCAAGGACGGAGTGATCGAAACCGAGACCGTGGTGATGCGCTCGGTGACCGGGACGGTGCGCTATATCAGGGCCGAGCACCGGCAGCTGGAAAAATTCCACCTCGACTAAGCCAGAGGCGCGGTGATGTCCGATCTCTCCGCCGTCAAGGCGCTGGTGTTCGACGTGTTCGGCACAGTCGTGGACTGGCGCACGAGCCTGATCGCCGATTTCACCAGATGGTCGGAGAGCCGCGGCATCAAGGGCGACTGGACGGCGCTGGTCGACGGTTGGCGTGGCCTCTATGTCGGCTCGATGGACGAGGTACGCAGGCATCCCGAACGTGGCTACGTCATCCTCGATGTCCTGCATCGCCGCTCGCTGGAGCAACTGGTCGCACAGCTCGGCATTGTCGGCTTGACCGACGCCGACCTCGACTATCTCACCAGGGGCTGGCACCGGCTGCACCCGTGGTCGGACAGCGTCGCCGGGCTGACGCGGCTGAAGCGCAAGTTCATCATCGCGCCGCTCTCGAACGGCAATGTCGCGCTGCTCACCAACATGGCGAAGTTCGCGGGGCTCCCCTGGGACCTCATCATGTCGGCCGAGTTGTTCGCCCACTACAAGCCGGATCCCGAGACCTATCTCGGTGCCGCGCGTCTGCTCGGTCTCGCGTCCGGCGAGGTGATGATGGTGGCCGCGCACAACAATGATCTCCAAGCCGCGCAGCGGTACGGCCTGAAGACGGCGTTCGTGGCACGGCCGACCGAATATGGCCCGCTGCAAAACCGCGACTTTGAGGCGACCGGCACCTGGGACATCGTCGCCAAGGATTTCGGCCAACTTGCCGACAGCCTGGGCTGCTGAGTCCGCCCTTAAGCACTGGATACGATCACGCCATACCAGCCGAGCCCCTGATAGGTTTCGTAACCGGGCGTGGCGTGAAACGCGATCAGCCGGTTCGAGGTGTCGTGATAGAAGCCGCTTGGCTTGCCATCGAGCTTGAGAGCGAGATGCTCGCTCAGAATGCCCTGGCCGTCGGACGCGGCGATGATGCGGAAATTCGAATCGACCAGCAGCACGCGCGCGTTGTCGTCGGCGCCGACCCGCACGCCCTGCACGATCGCACGCGCCTGCGCTTCCCAGTCGAAATGGATCGCGAGCACGCCGAGCGGCTTGCCATGGGCCTTGCCGTTCTCGCGTACGCTGGCGCAGTAGGTCGCGACCTGGGCGTTGCCGAGCAGCGGCTGGCATTCGATGTCTCCGGCGACGTAGTCGTCGCCTGAACGCAGGCCGCGTGCTTCGCGATACCATTTGGTGTCGGCGACACTCTGGCCGACCACCTTGAAGCGGTCGGCGCGGCCATTGGCGATGACCTTGCCGTCGAGATCGCACAGCCAGAGATCGAGATAGACGGTGTAGGCTGAGAGGATCACGGCGAGCCGCTCGGAGACGTGGGACATCGTCGCAGCGTTCGGGGTCGCGGCGCAGTCGACGACAGCGGAATCCGTTGCCCACCAGCGCACGTCACAGGTGCGCTCATAGAGATTACGATCGATCAGCTCGATCGCATTCAGCGACAGATCGACCATGCGCTCGCCACGGGCGCGGTCGGTCATCCGCTCGATCGAGCTTTTCAGGTTGCCGGTGCGGGTGGTGAGATGGCTCTCCAGCTCGCGTGCGATGGTCTCGACCTGCTGGCCGACCGCGCGCACCTCCTGTGCGACGACGGCAAAGCCCGCGCCTTGCGCGCCGACCCGCGAACTCTCGATCAGCGCGTTCAGCGCCAGCATCTTCATCTGGTTGGTGATCTGCTGGATCGACTTGGTCTTCTCGCAGGCGATCTGATTGACCTCGCCGGTCAGCCGCGCGATCAACGCGGCGATATCGGTTTCATCCTCGGTGTTTGCTGCTTGCGAAGGGGCGAGAGGGGACGATTTCTTGGAATCAAGCGCAATCAACATCGGCAAAAAGCCTCCACGTTGCAGCGCGCGTCTCATCCCGGCAAGGAGAGCGCGATGAAAGAAATTGAGCAATATTTGACGAAATTTGTCGCGGATTTCGCCTAACGGCCGCTTAATGCCACTCGCTGGAAGGGCGGCTGATTTGCCTGTAATTTGAGCAACCCCCATCTTTTGCCAGTTCCCACAGCGATCTCGGCCTGTGCGCCCCCCTGCGGTCTTGATGGTGTAGGTTCGGGGTAGACTTCCGAATCGAATCAATCGGACCTCATGCCCCTGTCCGCCACCGCAATGCCCATCGAAGCCCCGCCGGCGTTTCTCGGCGTGCGGCTGTCGTTGACCGGCAAGCTGTGGCGCAGCCGGCTCGACGCGCGCGGCGCGGCACGCGCGCTTGCCATCGTGCAGCGCTATCAGCTTCCCGAGATGCTGGCGCGGGTGCTGGCCGGCCGCGATGTCGAGATCGACCAGGTGTCTGATTTCCTCGATCCGACCATCCGCAAGCTGATGCCCGATCCGTTCACGGTCACGCAGATGGAAGCGGCGGCCAAACGGATCGCAGATGCCGTGATCAAGCGCGAGAAGATCGCGATCTTCGGCGACTACGATGTCGACGGCGCGACATCCGCGGCGCTGCTCGCCTGGCACCTGCGCCATTGCGGGCTTGATCCGCTGATCCACATTCCTGACCGGATTTTCGAAGGCTACGGCCCCAATGTCGAGGCTGTCAGGGCGCTCGCCGCCAAGGGGGCCACGCTGCTGGTGACGGTCGATTGCGGCACCACCAGCCTGGAGCCGCTGGCCGAGGCGCGGCGGCTCGGCATGTCCGTGGTCGTGATCGACCATCATCAATGCGGCGAAGATCTTCCGGAGGTCGATGCGCTGGTCAATCCGAACCGCCCCGACGATCTCTCCGGCCTCGGCTACCTCGCCGCTGTCGGCCTGACGCTCGTGACGCTGGTTGCGGTCAATCGCGAGCTGCGCGGGCGCGGCTTCTGGACGGCCGAGATGCCGGAGCCTGATCTCCTGGGCATGCTGCATCACGTCGCGCTCGGCACCGTCGCCGACGTCGCGCCGCTGGTTGCGCTCAACCGTGCGTTCGTGGCGAAGGGCCTGATCGCAATGCGCCGCCGCGACCATGTCGGCCATACCGCGCTGATGGACGTGGCGCGGCTGAACGGTCCGCCGGAGGCCTGGCATCTCGGCTTCATGCTGGGGCCGCGCATCAATGCCGGCGGCCGCATCGGCCGCGCCGATCTCGGCGTGCGACTGCTGCTCGAAGGCGACGTGTCGGAAGCGGCGCGCATCGCGGCCGAACTCGACCGGCTCAACAGCGAACGGCGCGTGATCGAGCAGATGGCGGAGGCGCAAGCCGAGGCCGAGGCGCTGGCCTCGCTCGGCCTCGAGGACAAGGGCAATGTGATCGTCACGGCGTCCGAAGGCTGGCATCCCGGCGTGGTTGGCCTCGTCGCTTCCAGGCTGAAAGAGAAGTTCGCGCGGCCGGCCTTCGCGATCGCGCTCGAGCCCGGCGGCATCGGCACCGGTTCGGGCCGCTCCATCCTCGGCGTCGATCTCGGCAAGGCGGTGCGGCAGGCAGTGGAGCAGGGTATCCTGATGAAGGGTGGTGGGCACGCGATGGCCGCCGGCATCACCCTGCGCAAGGAGAAGCTCGCGGAGTTCCGCGCCTTTCTCGAAAGCACGCTCGGGCCTGACGTGGCCGATGCGCGTCATGTCAATGAGATCCTGATCGACGGCGCGATCAGCGCCCGTGCGGCAACGCCTGAGCTGGTTGCGACGCTCAATCGCGCCGGGCCGTTCGGCAGCGGCAATCCCGAGCCGGTGGTGGCGCTGCCGGCGCATCAGCTGGTCTATGCCGATGAAGTCGGCCAGGCGCATCTGAGGCTGCGCTTCAAGGCCGGCGACGGCGCTACGGTGAACGGCATCGCCTTTCGTTCCGTCGGGCAGAAGCTCGGCAACGCCCTGACGCAGCATCGGGGGCAGGTGCTGCATGTTGCGGGAACGCTTGCGGTCGATCGCTACCAGGGTGTCGAGCGGGTGCAGCTGCGCGTGCTCGATGTCGCGGTGCCCGACCAGGGGCCGGCGGTGATCAGGTAGCAAGACCAACACTGATGTCGTCCCGGACAAGCCTGCCGACGCGCCGCGGGTTGGCATGCGCCGATCCGGGCTCCATACTCCGAGGCAGATGGTGCGACGATGCGATGCCGACCTTGCCTCATACGACGACCGCGGCGTATGGGTCCCGGCTCGGAGGCCGGGACGACAGCGGAGTGTTTGGCGACCGTTGCGTCTCTCATTGAATGGCGTGTCGTTGTGTTCTCGCGGCGCATCTGCGTCCGAGCTATCCATGATCGTGCCCCTCTTAAAATGAAGAGGGGGCAGGGAATGCCGGGTGAAGGCCTCACCCATGGCCCGCCTGCAGAAAAAAAGCAGGCGGCAGTCACCACAGGATCAGCCGAATCATCCGGCATTCCCTGCGCGATGGTCTTAACGGCTGCTTCGCGTTCTCCTCGGTGCGCCGGGCTTTTTGGCCACCTCCGCGCGAGGCAAAGCCTCGTCGCCTACGCGACAACGCGTTACACGCGCTGCGCGGTGATACCAGCGTCGGGGTATCAGGACCGCGCGACTTGACCGTACGCATCGGCCTGTTCGTCCGCATGAATGGTCATGCTGCAAGCCGATACGTCCACCACATCCCGCGCTCCACGTGTCGTGACGATCGCGATACGTCCCTCTCATGAGGGCGGGACGGCGCAATAAGAACATGATTTCCGAAAAAACGAAAGAGAAGAATTTTCGGCAGATGGCCTCGAGAGAGCGATGTGCCTGAAGCGGTTCGCGAAAAGACTGTTTGCGCGCATGTCCTTTCCGGTCGCAAATCGCTCCAGCGATCAGAGCAGTCGGGCAAGTTCATGCGACGTGAGTCGGCCGACGGGCAGGGCGCGTCGTGCCCTGAGGGGCGGACCACCAGTTCGCGATCGCGTCGGCGAGGTCGTCCCAAAGCGCGGTCGGAAGATCCGGAACGGCGACGCGGACGCTGTATCGATCGGTTGCGGCGCTGTGAAACCATTCCGTCGCGGCGAAATCGAAACCGAAGCTGCCGGCATGGCGGATCGGCAAGCCCGCCGCGGCCAAGTCATCGCTCATGGAGGCGGCGGCCCGCCGCGCTGTCGTCTCATCCAGCGGCTTCGTACTGCCGAGCGTGACATAAAGAGCGTGAGCGAAGCGAAGCTCCTCGGTCAAGCCTGGGAGCGCCGAGGCGAAATATCGGGCAGCGCGGCGGGTGTTGTGCAGGATGGCGGCCATCCGCCTGTTGGTGAGTTCGCGATAGGCGGATGTGCCGACATAGGGTGGGAAGTGCGCCGGCAGCGCCGCACCACCCAGGAGCCGAACAGCATTGCGCATTTCAGCACTCAGCTGCTCGAGCTTCGATGCGATCGGCAGGGAACCGTCACTTTTCCGATGAAGGAAAACGGCAGAGCCGAGACGGCCATATTCCGCTCCGAGCGAATCCAGTTTGGTATGGCTTCGCACCATCACGACCGGAATGTCCCACCGACGAGCCCAATTGAGGACACGCCGGATGCGCCCCGAGCCGGTGGAAAGACAGGTGCTGTCGAAGATCAGGAGCTCAAAGGCAGGACGCCTGCAACGAAGCGCTGCTTCGAACGAGGCTGCCGGGGCGCATGCATCGAGCAACATCAGGCGGGGAGATGATGTCGAAGCAATCGTCTCTTCCAGAGAGCGCTTCGCGGTCACCAGGTGCAGGTGGCGGGCATAGCCTTCAATCAGTTCGAGCGTCTCACCATAGGTGCCGGGCAGGACGATGAGGTCGGCCTGACTGATCACCTGGGCCGACGCCAACAGGAGCGCCGAGATCGCGGCCATCCCGGAGGCGGTGTAGAGTGTCTCGCACGTGCAGTCGGCGTCGAGGTCGTAAAACGAGGGCCCGTGCACGTCGAGATCGGCACGCTGGTAGTCGTAGTCGAAAGCGAACGGGCCGCTACGGGGCTGGCCCGGATGCGCCCAAGCCGTCTCCGTGATCGCCCAATGCGACAGCGCATGCTCCGCCTTGAGCCTGGCCGTAAGCTGGAACTCGTCCAGGATCACTTGATCCACGGAGCGCGGCTGCACCAGCGCCAAAGGGCTTCTCAGGCAGCCATTCAGGAGCCTGAGTTCTGCTCCTTTCCGGTTGAGGTACGCCTCGATCGTCTCCATGCCTGTCTTCGCTGGTGCGGGTCTCACACAACGTTTGAGAGCCGCATTGGGTCCATCCGTCAGACTGGCGCCAACTCACCGAATGAGATCGTTGGTGAGACTCTGGCGCCGCGCGCTGTGCTCATCCGATCCGCATCGACAGCTCGACGTCATCTCCGAACGGCACCGATGTGTAGCCGTTCGCCGGCGAACGCACGTAGGCGAGATAGTCGGGACTGTCATCGGCATTGTCGGCGACGATGAACGCGCCCGGTCTCAGGCGGTTCTCCAGCAAACGCAGAATGTCAGGATAGAGCGGCTTGGCGCCATCGAGCAGCACGAGATCGATCATCGCCGGGAGATCGACGCTCAGCGTCTTCAGCGCGTCGCCTTGACGGATCTCGACGAGATCGATCACGCCGCCGGCGGCAAGGTTGGCGCGCGCCCGTGCCACTTTGGACGGCTCGAACTCGGATGTGATCAGGCGGCCGCCGCCATTGTCGCGCAAGGCTGCGGCAAGGTGGAGGGTCGAGATGCCGAACGACATCCCGAACTCGATGATGTTGCGCGCGCGGCAGCCCCGCGCCAACATATAGAGCAGGGCGCCGGTCTCACGCGAAACCGGCAGCGGAACATCCTTCAACCGGGAATACAGATCGATGTAGTCGGTCCTGCTTTGCAGCAGCTGCGATACCTCGTCCTCGGAGAGATCGGCAAAGACGGGGCTCGCCTCCGGCCGATTTTGGGCGGCGTGTTCGAACAAGCTGTCCAACAGGGGCGCGAGCGGGGGTGATGTCAGGGTGGTCATGGAGGTCTCCACGGCAGGTGAGGGCGCTGTTGCGCGCGAGAAGAAATATGACTAATTCGTCGCGTTTCCTATTCGCATTCCCCGGAGGCGATCATGGCCGCTCGCCGAAGTGCTTCAGTTTCCTCGCGAAAACAGCCCAAACAGGCGCGATCGACCGAGCTCGTTACGGCCATTCTGGAAGCTGCTGTTCAGGTTTTGGCGAAGGAAGGTGCGCAGCGTTTCACCACCGCGCGTGTCGCGGAGAAGGCTGGCGTCAGCATCGGATCGCTCTATCAGTATTTCCCCAACAAGGCGGCGATCCTGTTCCGCCTGCAGAGCGACGAGTGGCGGCAGACGGGCGACCTGCTGCGCGAGATTCTCGAGGACGCGGAGCAACCGCCGCTGGAGCGGCTGCGCAGGCTCGTTCATGCCTTCATCCGTTCGGAGTGCGAAGAGGCCGCAATACGCGTCGCGCTCCACGATGCAGCGCCGCTTTACCGTGATGCGCCCGAGGCGCGGCAGCAACGGGCTTCGAGCGGCCGCACGATGCGGACCTTCATGCAGGAGGTCCTGCCCAGAGCTTCTGACCAGACGCGCAAATTGGCCGGCGAACTCATCAAGACCACGCTCAGCAAGGTCGGCGAGCACTTCTCACAAGCGCCGCGAAAGCCCGCAGAGATCGACGCCTATGCCGAAGCGATGGCCGACATGTTCTGCGCTTATCTTCGAAGCCTCGAGTCCTGAGAACGACGCGAGGAAAGGACGCAGGGCAAGCGCACGCCAACCTCCGGGGCAAGCTCGGCGTGCTCATTCGATCTTGTTCATGTCCGGAAACTGCGCCCGAAACTCCTTCTCGTCCAACAATTGATCGAGAATCTTGACCATGCCGTCGTCCGAGGGATGGTAGGCATCAATGAAGTTGAGCGGATCGGTCCCGACCGACGAATGCGCCATGTCGAAGAAGGTGATGCCAAGGCCGCGGAGCCAGCTGGCCGTCTGTTCGCTCTCGAACTCGCGCCAGACGCCGGACCAGGGCCGATAGGACTCCTCGTAGTCCAGGTAGTCCACTGCGCTGCGAATATAGGGAAGCTGGATGGCGATCAGCTTGATCCCGCGCTGTTGCGCCAGCGATGCAAGCTGGACGATCGGGGCCATCTGGCGCTCGGACATATGCGCGGCGCCTGGCGTTGACTTGAGGAAGTACTCGGCCGACTGGAATTGCTTGCGTGCCACCTCGATGAATCCAGCCGGATAGGCATAGGACCCGTCCCGTCGAAACCCGTCCTGGCGCCGATCGTCCTGGAATGGGGCGAGCGAGGGCAGCGAATGGGTCAGATAGCGGAACTTGAACAGGACGTAGCGAAGCGGCTCGTAGATCATCGTCCGTTCGGTCCCGTTGGCCTTGTCCCAGGTGTCCGTGAACAGGAAATAGTCGATTGCGAGGATGACGACCCGCGGCCGCACCTCGCGCGTCGAGCGCTCGAACACATCCAAGAGCTGAGACGTGGTCCAGGCCGTGAAGGATGCGTTGTAGAAGCGGTACGGCTTGAACATCCAATCGCGGAACGTGCCTGGACGCGAGGTGCCGATACAGATGACATCCGGACGCGCCTGGCCGATGCGTGCGAGCTTGAAGGCCGCGTTGTAGCGGAGGTCGGCGGGCAGGATGATGTTGTCTACGTCCCTGACCTGCGATTGCGCAAGATCGGCCGGGGTTGCCAGGACGTGGAAATGGTATGCGAAGCCGAGTACGCCCAGCGCGAAGGCCGATAGGAACACAAGCACGGCGACGAGGTAGCGGCGGGCCGTCGGCATCAGCCGCCCTGCCTGAGCTTTGCCAGCACCTTCAGCCCACCATAGCCGTCGGCGGGCTGAATGCCGGCCTTGACCTGGAAATCGCGGATCGCCTTCATCGTGTCGTTGCCGACGCGGCCGTCGGTGCCGCCGGTGTCGAAGCCGGCCTGGGTAAGGCGCCGCTGCATCTCCTGGACCTCCGCGAGCGTCAGCGCGCGCTCGGATCCCGGGAACGGTTGAATGAAAGGCGGTCCGCCGAGGATGCGGTCACCGAGATGGCAGATCGCGAGCGCGTAGCTCATCGCCGGATTGTAGCTCTTCACCGAATAGAAGTTCGGACCCAACAGAAAAGACGGTCCGCCGGCGACGGGACTCCAGAGCTGCGCCGAAGCGTTCGGCTGCGGGAAGGCTTCGCCATCGGCGCGCCTGACCCCGGCCGCCTGCCATGCCGCATAGGTGCGGCTGCCGGACATGCTGCCGGGGGCGCGCACCTCGTAGCCCCAGTGCTCGCCACGGCGATAATGGCCGCGATTGACGAGGTAGCGCGCGGTCGAGCCCAAGGCATCGTCGGGCCTGCCGAAGGGGGAAATCTTGCCGTCGCCGTCATAGTCGAAGCCGACATTGAGCCAGACCTCGGGCATCCATTGGGTATGGCCCATCGCCCCGGCCCAGGATCCCCGCATCTCCTCCGGCGTGCTCCAGCCGCGATCGACGATTTTCAGCGCATTGATCAGTTCGGCTTCCCAATAGGCCTTGCGGCGCGGCTCGTTCCAGGCGAGCGCGGCCAGTGCAGGAAACACCGGGCGCATGTGGTTCTTCTGCACCAAGGGATCGCCATAGGCCGACTCGACGCCCCAGAGCGCCAGCAAGGTGCCGCGCTCGACGCCGAAATCCTTCTCGATCCGCGCGAATAGCGCCGCGTTCTCCTTGAGCGCGATCTTGCCGTTGATGATGCGCCAGTCGGAGACGCGGCGGTTGATGTATTGCCAGAGCTCCTCCTTGAACTCCGGCTGATTGCGCAGCTCCTTGAACACGCTCATGTCGGGCTCGACATCGGCCATTGCGCGCTTCCAGGTCGCGGGCGAAATGCCCTTGGCCAGCGCGCGCGTGCGGAACGACTCGCGCCAGGCCTCGAAGCCCGCAGGGACGGCGGTTGCGGTGAGCGGCGCAGCCAGGAGCACCGCGGCACCGGCTCCGGTGCGAAGCAGCGCGCGGCGGGTCAGGGAATCATGCTGTCTCATGCGATCGAGTTTACCCCGCTCCGAGGGCGTGCCGGGAAAGTTCTCGCGTTTTAGCCCTCCTGCAGGTCGATCGCAATTTTGGCGAGCCAGCGGCGGATGGTCGCGAGTTCCGTAGCATTCATGTCCTTCTCCAGACGCCGTTCCAGCGCCATGGCATGCCGCCGGCAGGCCTGCAGCAGATGGAGGCCGCGTTCGGTCAGGCTCCATTGCAGCATGCGGCCGTGGACCGGGTGGGGGGTCTTGGCGATCGCGCCGTCGCGCTCGAGATTGCGGATGATGACGCCCACCGTCTGCGGGGTCAGCAGCGCGACGCGCGCGAGGTCGGCGCCCGATAAGCCCGGATAGGCCTTCAGCATCGTCAGCACCACGAATTGCGGTGGCGTCACCCCCAATTCCCCGAGCGCGCGTTCGAGGCTCAACCGCGCCGCCGCCTGCGCCTGCCGCAACAAATAGGCGAGATAACCCTGTTCGCCGCGTTTGCCCTCTCCGGGCAGCGGCGGAACCGCCGGACGAGGAGCCGCCCCGCGACTCTTCCCGCCGGATTGCCGCGTCCCGGTTTCGTCATGGGTCGTTTGCTTGAGCGTCGGCTTGCGCATGATATAAGAGCTCTTATAATTCGACAGTGTTCTTATATCACGGAGAGTGACAGATGCCACATGCGCGCAAGGACTATCCGGATTTCAAGGCGCTGGCGCCTGATGTCTACGAGCGGGTGCTGGCGCTGAGCCAGCTCGCCGGAAAGGCCGGGCTGGAGAAGGATCTGTTGGAGCTGATCAAGGTTCGGGCTTCGCAGATCAACGGCTGCGCGTTCTGCGTCCAATTCCACATCCTGGAAGCCGAGCGGCTCGGCGTTCCCGCCGACAAGCTCAATCTCCTCGTGGTCTGGCGCGAGGCGCCGCAGTTCTCGGCCCGCGAGCGCGCTGCGCTGGCGTGGACGGAGGCGCTGACCTTGTTGTCCGGTGGCGTCGGCGACGCGGTTTATGCGCAGGCGAGCGCGGAATTCTCCGAGAAGGAGCTGGTCTATCTCAGCTCGGCGATCGGCGTGATCAATGTCTGGAATCGCTTCGGCGTCGCCTATGGCTGGACGCCGCCGGTGCGCCCAGCTGCGCGGATTGCCGGATCCTGACAGAGCCCCTGTAAGGCGAATTTTGGGAGGACGATCATGACTTCGCTGGCGACGGTACACTGTCTCCGGCCGATGCGGCCGCACATGCGATCGGTCTCGTTGTCCGTCATGGCGGGTCTTGCCTGCGCCTTGGTGGCGGCAAGGGCGCTGCCGGTGACGACGGACGCGATCTCTGGCGCACTGGCGCCGCTGTGTGTCACCACCGCGGCGGCCGGATCACCGCAGGACAAGGTCGAACAGATCGCCTCTTATCCGCTGGCAAATGTGCCGGGCAAGCGCGTGACCATCGTTCGCGTCTCCTATGGCCCGGGCGGTTTCTCGCCTGCGCATCGGCATTCCGGTTCGGTGACGGCCTACATCACCAAGGGCGAGATCCGCTCGCAGCTGGCGGGAGGGCCGCCTGAAGTGTTCCAGGTCGGCCAATCGTTCTTCGAGCCGCCGGGCTCGACGCATCTGGTGTCGGCCAATGCGAGCGCGACAGAACCCGCAGAATTGATCGCCGTGTTCGTCGCCGACGAGGGGGCGCAGCTCACGACCTATCTGCAGTAGGCGCGGGCGCTAGACGGGTTGCGATGGCGGCTCAGAAGCGAAACAGCGCATATGGCGCGGCCAGGACGCGCGCGCGCTCGTTCGCATCCGGGATCAGCTCATCGAGAAAATTGCGGTTCGTCGTGTAGTCCTGCGTGAGTTCGAACTGGGTGTGGGGCCAGTCGCTGCCCCACATCAGCCGGTCAGGGCCGAACGCATCGCGCAGCAATGGATAGGCCTGCCGGGCGAAGGCGCGGCCCTGTGGTCCGTTCCGATATGGGGCGGACAGTTTGACCCAGACTTGGCCCGATCCGCCGAGCTTCAGCACGGCGGCAAAGGCCGGGTCTGCGATCCCGAGGATCGGATCTGGCAGCGCGAAATGGTCGATGACGACGGTGAGATCGTATTCGACGAGCTGCGTGACCAGATCGGGCAAGTCAGCGGCGCGCCGCTGGATTTCCACCTGCCAGCCGAGATCGGCGACCGCTGCAAGCAACGTCCGCCAACGGCTCTCCGTAAGGTCGGGCAGCGGGCAGCCGACCAGGTTCAACCGGATTCCGGCAATCCCGCCGCGATCCATCGCCTGCAAGTCCTCGCTGGAAATGGAGGGATCGACGACCGCGATCCCGCGCAGCCGGTTCCGAGCAATTCTGATGCAGTTGAGCAGATACCAGTTCTCGGTGCCGAGAAAGCTCGGCTGCACCAGCACGCCATGGCTGATGCCGGCGGCGTTGAGCTGCGCGAGATACTGGTCCACCGGCGCATCATAATCCGGGGCGTAGCGTCGCAGGTCCGCGAGCGCCAGGCCGCGATGAAAGACATGCGCATGCGCGTCGATGCTGACCATCGATGCCTCAAGCGCGCGAGGGTGCGTCGATCGGCTGCTCGAACACCTTGCCGCGCGTCTCGGGCAGCATCAGCACGGCGAGAAGCACCAGCGAATAGGCAAAGGCGGCGTCGATGCCGATCGCGGGTCCGAGGCCGATATGCTCGGACAGATAGCCGACGAGGAACGGGAAGGCGGCCGAGACGACGCGGCCGAAATTGTAGCAGAAGCCGACCCCGGTGCCGCGCACGCCGGCCGGATAAAGTTCGCTGAACAGCGCCGCCATGCTAGCGGGAATGCCGGCGGAGAAGAAGCCGAGCGGAAAGCCGAGCAGCAGCATCTGCGAATTGGACAGCGGCGCGAAGATATAGACCAGCACGGTGGCGATACAGGCGGAGGCGAACAGCGCGACATTGGCGCGGCGGCCGATTCTGTCGCTCACCACCCCGCTTGCGATGCAGCCGCAGAAGAAGGCGATGATGATCACGGCGAGATAGCCGCTCGAACCCAGCACCGACAATTGTCTGACCTCACGCAAATAGGTCGGCAGGAAGGTCGTGAGCGCGGCATAGCCGCCATGGGCACCGATCCCGAACAAGCCGCCGATCAGGGTCGAGCGCAGCACCTCCGGCTTGAACACGCCGGAGACCGTAGCGAGGAACGGCATATCGGCCGCTTTCACCGCGCGTTTCGGCTCCTCGATGCCGCGGCGGATGTAGAGGATCAGCAGCGCCGGCAACAATCCGGCGGCGAACAGCACGCGCCAGGCGATGTCCTTCGCGACGTAAGTGAAGATGACGGCCGATAGCAGCACCGCCGCCCCCCAGCCGACCGCCCACGCACTTTGCACGGTACCAAGCGCGCGCCCGCGATGATCGGGGCGAATGATCTCGGCCATCAGCACCGCGCCGCAGGCCCATTCGGCGCCGAAGCCGAGGCCCTGGATCGCCTTCAGCACGAGCAGCTGGTTGTAATCGGTAACGAAGGCGCAGGCGAAGGTGGCGAGCGCGAAGGTCGCCACCGTGATCTGCAGCGCTTTGACGCGCCCGAACCGGTCGCCCAGCGCGCCGCCGAGCCAGCCGCCGAACGCGCCGAAGAACAGCGTGATCGATCCGAGAAAGCCGGCTTGCGCCTTGGTGATGCTGAATGCCGCGATCAGCGCCGGAATGGCGAGGCTGAACATCTGGACGTCGAGCGCATCGAGCGCCCAGCCGCCAAAACTTGCCCAAAAGGTGCGTCGCTCCAGCGGCGTGGATTCCTGATACCAGTTCGACATTGTTCCTCCCTCGTGATCGTCATTATTGTTTATCGCTGCTGGCGCAGCGAATTTGAGCGCTAGCGGATTTCGGCGTGGTAACGGAAGCGGTCGGCCGGTCCGCGCGAACGGCGCCACTCGATCGGCCGCCGTTCGAGATCGAAAGCGAGCCGTTCGATCACGATCAGCGGCGCGCCGGGCTGCAGCCGCAACAGCCGCGCCTGCATCGCGTTGGCGGTCTCGACCGTGAGCACCTCGTCGGCGGAAACCACCACCTGGCCGCAGCGCTCTTCGTACAGCGGATAGAGCAGGTCGGAGAACTCGCCGCTCTCGATCTCCATGATCGCGGCAAAGCGCGCCTTCTGCAGCCAGATCTCTTCCGCCAGCAGCGGCACGCCGTCGATCAGCCGCAGCCGCGACAGGTGGATCACCGGCTCGCCCGGCGGAATGCGCAGCGCCGAAGCGGCGGCCGAGGGGGCCGGCAGCTCCTTGCGCCTGATGATGCGGCTCTGAGGAACCCGCCGTTCGCCGCTTTCCGACTGGAAGCGGAAGAAGCGGAACAGCGAGGAGTTGAAGCGGGCGCGACGAACGAAGGTGCCGCGGCCCTGCTGGCGCTCCAGAATGCCGTCTGCGACCAGGCAGTCGATCGCCTTGCGCACCGTGCCGATGGAGAGCCCATGGGCGGCTGCGAGCTCGGCTTCGGTCGGGATCGCTTCGCCCGGACGCCAGGCATGGTTCGCAATGCGCTCGGCGAGGTGATCGCGCAGGCGTTGATAGAGCGGCAGGCGGGCGTCGGAGCTGATCTGTGTCATCTAGTCATATATATGACTAGATGAGTTGGGCACGGTCAAGGCGTTTCAAGCCGGGGCGGGGCCACCTTTTGATCCGACGCCGTAGCTGTCGCGGCGGCGGGAACGCGTGCGCGGGGGCGCGAGTTGATGAGGATGAACTTGGAACGAGGGGAGGAGGCGACGATGGCCAGCGCACCAGACCAGCTGAAGCCACGCGATTTCCCGCTCGAGGCCGACAAGGCCAGGATCAAGCGCCAGGACGGTACGCCGATCGCAGAGACCGACAGCGACGCCTTGGCCCACGACATCGCCGGGCGGCTCAATTCCGAGGAAGCCTTACGTGAACAAGACAGATGGTCGGCCTGAATGTCCGGTGTGTTCGGGCGCTCGCCGCTGCCGGGCGATCAGACTTAATAAGGATTGGCTGGCTGTGCGCGTGGCGGACCGGCCGGCTTAGGCTCGACGGTAAGGGAGCGGTCGGTCGGAAGCACCTTCGCGCCGGCGGCCCGCGCCGCGTCCCCGGTCTCGGAGTGCTGCGCCTCAGTTGCCGGTTTGATTTCGGGCGGTTGCCAGCGGTCGCGTACGAGTACGGTCAATGTTGCGACGCTGACGATCACAACAGCCAATGCAATGGCCACCGGAGCCTTGCCGTCGCGCCGTTTGCCGCTCACTCGCGCCACCTCCCTTCGGAGGTTAACGAGGTCGGCAGGCTTGCGGTTCCGCTGCCGCGGAGGTCATGGAGGCGGAACTAATGCGCGCCGGCGTCGCTTGCCGCCTGCTCGGCGGCGGCCGGTGCGACTGTGATCACCGGCGAGGACGCCATCTGAGGTCCGATCTCGCGACCGCGGCCGCCGATCAGGCGCTCATAGGCTGAGATCAAGGTGACGTAGGGATTGACCCAGATCCAGCCGTCGCGGGTGAACACCTGCATGTCGAAATGCAGATGGCGCGTCGTGCCGTTGGGATGGTCGAGATAGTTGGAGACGACGCCGATCTGCTGGCCTTCGCGCAACACGCGACCGTTCAGCAGTCCATCAGCATCCATCGCCGTGGGCTGCATGTGCATATAGCGAAAACGGATATGCTCGGCGCCGCTATTGACCTGCAGCGTTGCCGCCTGGTCTTTGGGGCTGCGGATCACGACGCCGTCGCGGACCGCGAGCACGCGCTGCCGCTTCGGATCGCAGCCATCTGCGCCGTCGCGCCGCGCCGGGCAGGCACCGGGGCGGATGTCTTCGCCCTGATGTCCGAAGCCGCTCGCACATTGTCCGACATTGAAGCTGCGCGCTTCGCAGAAATTGTCGCGCCACGGATACTGCCCGCGACGTTGGTCGGCAGCGTCGCCGGAGCGGCCCTTGCCGGAGGATTGCGAATGGACATAGGCCGGCGCCTCGAGCGGAAAATGGATCTGCGAGTAGACGATGCGATCGGCAGGCCCGCTTGGGCCGGTGGGACTGCGCTGGCCCGGAAGATCTCCTGCCGGACGGTAGGTAAACTCAGCCGAGAGGTTTGCTGGATGTTCGACGGCGGTCGGCGCGATGTCGGGGCGCGGCAATATCGGCTGGCCGCCGACCACATGCAGCGCCTTCAGAAAGCGCTCGGCGACCGGGTAGGCCTCCCGGCAGGCCAAGCGCCGCGCGCGCGGGACGCTATCCAGGCATTGGATCGAGACCACGTAAGCGATGCCGAAACGCGTGAAGGCATAGCGGACGTAACCTTCGCGAATGAAGCGGCGCAGTTCGGGATATTGCGCCGCCAGCGCCTTGACCGGCTCGCCCTTGCCGCCTTGCGGATCGGGAATGTCATAGACGAGGCGCGAGCCGGTGATCTGCACTTCGATCGCCTTGGCGAAGACGCGCGGCGGCAGACCCGCGCCGACCTCGGGCGGCAACGAAAACACCGCGTCGTAGCCGGCCGGGCCGGTATCGAATAGTTCGGTGCGGAAGTCGGCCTGGTATCGGCTCAGCGGCACGATCTCAGCCGTGCCGCTCCGTCTTGCCGCCAAATAGGCCGTTGTGTCGAAGGGCAACAGCACGGGCACTGGACTGCGTCCAATGCCCGTGAAGATCGGTGATGTCGCGCCGTTGAGCTCGAGCAGCGCCGGGCGCGTGCGCGGGTCGAACGGAGCGACGCCGTGCCGCCGCGCTGAGAGGACGAACTCCGCGGCGACGGAGGGCACGGTGTTCAATTCGGAGCGGAGTTGATCCAGGGCCGCGCGCCAATCGGTGTGGCTCACGGCGATCCCCGGCGTGCGAAAAAGCTCGTCCGCCAGGGCGCAAGTCGGCGTTGCTCCGATCACCGCCAGCCCCGGCAGCCAGGCGAGGAGATGAGTGATCCTGCGCCTGCAAGAGACCTTGCCCCTCAAGATCGGCCTCCAAGACCGTCCGCTAAAGATCCGCTCCCAAAGTCCGGCTGCCCGGCATATCAGATCGCGCGTTTGCCTCCGCGGCGCTCCTCGGCCGAGGTCAGTCCTTGGCGCGCTCGCAGTAGGAGCCGTCCTCGGTCATGACCACGATGCGGGTGCCGACCGTGATGTGCGGCGGAACGCCGGTGCGGATGCCATTGGAGAGCACGGCAGGCTTGTACGACGATGATGCGGTCTGGCCCTTGGTGACGGGCTCGGTGTCGACCACCTCCAGCGTGACGCGCTGGGGCAGCGCGATCGAAACCGGCACCACGTCGTGCATCGACAGCTTGACGGTCATGTTCTCCTGGAGATAGGCCGCCTGCGCGCCGACCACGTCCTTCGGCACCTGGACCTGATCGTAGGTCTCCGGGTTCATGAAGTGGAAGCCGTCGGCATCTTCGTAAAGAAAGGTGAAGTTGCGCTCCTCGATGGTGACCTTCTCGACCTGGTCGGTGGTCTTGTAGCGTTCGGAGATCTTCACACCATCGCTGATTCGACGCATTTCGATCTGGCTGACCGGCGTGCCCTTGCCGGGATGGATGTTCTCGGCCGTCACGACGACGTAGAGCTTTCCATCTTGCTCAATGACGTTACCCTTGCGAATAGAGCTGGCGATGACTTTCAAAGCTGTTTTTCCTGATATTGGGGCCCGGCGCCGGGCAAGGCCGCGGTGCTTCGGGACGCGAGATGCGGTTTCGGGCCGCAACATACTGATTTTGGCCCGGGTTGCCAGTGTTTTGCGGACCGGTAGGGCCACCCTTTGATGGCCGGTCAGCCCCCGATCTCGCCCTGGTGGTCGGCCGGCCGGCACGCCGACAGGCGGCCGTTCCTGCTGGCGCGTGGCGCGGTCACTCGCGCCGTCAGGACCTGGTTCGAGGAGCAGGAATTTACCGAGGTCGAGACCGCCATCCTGCAGCTGTCGCCGGGCAACGAGACCCACCTGCATGCGCCGGCGACCGAGCTGACGGGGGAAGATGGCAGCCGGAGCAGGCGGTATCTGCGGACCTCGCCGGAATTCGCCTGCAAAAAGCTGCTGGCCGCCGGCGAAAGCCGGATATTCGAGTTCGCGCGGGTGTTCCGCGACCGCGAGCGCGGCGACCTGCACCTGCCGGAATTCACCATGCTGGAATGGTACCGGGCCAACGCCGCTTACGACGTGATCATGGCCGATACGGTCGCGGTGATCGTGCGTGCGGCGCAAACGACCGGGATCTCGCAGTTTGCTTTTCGGGGACGGAGCGCCGATCCGTTTGTCGCCCCGGAATTCCTGACCGTTGCGGCCGCCTTCCAGCGCTACGCTGGAATCGACCTGCTGGCCACGGTGACGTATGGCGAAGGGGATCGTGCGGCGCTCGCAGCAGCGGCCAGCGGCAAGATCCGGATCGCGGCCGACGACACCTGGTCGGATCTGTTCTCAAAGATCCTGGTCGAGCATGTCGAACCGCATCTGGGGCAAGGGCGTTTGACCGTGCTCTACGAATATCCGGCGCCCGAGTCGGCCTTGGCGCGGACGAAGCACGCCGATCCGCGCGTTGCCGAGCGTTTCGAGGTCTATGCCTGCGGGGTCGAACTCGCCAATGGGTTTGGCGAATTGACCGATGCCGTTGAGCAGCGGCGACGCTTCGAGGATTCGATGGAGGAGAAGGCCCGGCGCTACGGCGAGCGCTATCCGATCGACGAGGATTTTCTCGCTGCGGTCGGCGTGATGCCGCCGGCGAGCGGGGTGGCGCTCGGTTTCGATCGGCTGGCGATGCTGGCCACCGGCGCAGTCAGGATCGATCAGGTGGTATGGACTCCGCCCGCGGGTGAAGCATGAACCGAGTGCTACGGCCAAACACCTTGCGGACGGCCGCCGACCTCGTCGCGCACGGTTTCGTTGCGCCGGCAGACCAGGCCGTATTGGAGCAGGTCGGCGAGCGCTATGCGATCGCCGTGACGTCCCACCTGGCTGATCTGATCGAGCCGGGGAATGCCGCCGATCCGATCGCCCGCCAGTTTGTTCCGACACCGGACGAGCTGGTCGCCGCGCCTGGCGAACGCGCCGATCCGATCGGCGATGACGCGCATTCGCCGGTGCCCGGCATCGTGCACCGCTATCCCGATCGGGTGCTGCTGAAGCTGGTGCATGTCTGCGCGGTCTATTGCCGGTTCTGCTTCCGCCGCGAAATGGTCGGGCCCGGCAAGGAGAGCGGACTGTCGGATGCCGCCTACCGCGTAGCGCTCGACTACATCCGTGCCCACTCCGAGATCTGGGAGGTCATCCTCACCGGCGGCGATCCGTTGATGCTGTCGCCGCGCCGGCTCAAGGAAATCATGTCGGATCTGGCCGCGATCGATCACGTGAAGATCATCCGCATCCATACCCGTCTGCCGGTCGCCGAGCCTGCGCGGATCAGCGCCGCATTGGTCGAGGCCCTGAGGCCCGCCGGCGCGACGACCTGGGTTGCGCTCCATGCCAATCATCCGCGTGAATTGAGCGACGACGTCCGCGCCGCCTGCGCGCGGCTGATCGATGCGGGCATTCCGATGGTCAGCCAATCCGTGCTGCTGCGCGGCGTCAATGACGAGGCCGAAACTCTCGAAGCCTTGATGCGGGCCTTCGTTGAATGCCGCATCAAGCCCTATTACCTGCATCACGGTGACCTCGCCCCGGGGACTGCCCATTTGCGCACCACGCTTGCGCGAGGCCAGGAATTGATGCGGGCGTTGCGCGGTCGTGTCTCCGGACTGTGCCAGCCGGATTTTGTGCTCGACATTCCCGGCGGTTACGGCAAGGCGCCGGTCGGCCCGCAATATTTGGCGACAGATGATTCTGTTGAGCAGGATCATGAAGCGGCTGCGGATAGGCGCTATCGTGTGATTGACTATTGTGGCGAGGTGCATCTCTATCCACCCGATGAGGGCGTCTGATTTCCTGCTGAGGAGGAGCAACATGAAGGGATTTGCAATCGCGATGGGGCTCCTGATTGCGGTGGCGGCCGGGCCGGCTTTTGCGCAAGGTGGGGGCGGCAGCGGGGGAGCAGCCGGCAGCGGCTCGGGCCGCAGTGGCGGAGCCTCGAGCTCGCTTCCGGAAGCGCCAGTCGGCCATCGTCAACCGCGCGCCAGCGACTTCTCGAATGAGAAGGGCCTGAGCGATCCGAATCTTCCGGAGAATAAGGAAGACGCAGCGCTCGACAAGAAGCTCAAGAGCATCTGCCGCGGCTGCTGAGCGCATCCAGCGGGGCGCACGTCGGACGCGAGCCCACCGCAAAGTGATACGAACGTCAGAATCGGATACTAGCCGCGCCGTTCACCAGCGCTCCGCCGAGAAGCGGGCTGCGAGCGCGTCGATGAACAGGCGCGTCCGTGCCGGGAGATGCGGCACCGGTAGCCAGACGGCGCTGACCGGAACGGGCGGTGGTTCGAAATTGGTCAGCACGAGTTCGACTCGCCCATCATCGACCATGGCGCGGATTTGCCAATATGGCGCAAGGCCGATGCCAAGCCCGGCGGCGACCGCCGCGTTGCAGGCGGCTGCATCGTTGGCGGCGAACGCGCCACGGACGCGCACAGGGACGATTTCCCCGTTCGAGGTCAGAGGCCAGACATCCCCTTCAGGTCCAATCGTTCTGACCACGCATTGATGCCGTGCAAGGTCCGAAGGACTTGTCGGCCGTCCACGACGCTCGAGGTAGGCCGGTGTCGCGAACAGGACCCGGCGCAACTGCGCAAGGCCGCGTCGACGCAGTGCTGACGGCGACAGGTCGCCGATCCTGATGGCGAGATCGATGCGGTTTGCAACGAGATCGGAGAATTCGTCGCTGAGCTCCAGCTCGATGTCGACGCCGGGCCAGCGCTGCATGAAGGACGCGGCGGTCGGCACGACATAGGCTGGCGCGAATAGGACGGACGCGGCGATCCTCAATCTGCCCGTGACGATCTCGCCGTGTTGGGCGGCTTCATCGCGTGCGAGGTTGATCTCGGCAAGGGCTGCCTTGATGCGGTCGTGGAACGCCTGGCCTGCCACAGTGACCTGGGATCGGCGGGTGGTTCGTAGCAGCAGCGGCGTACCAAGCTCGCGCTCCAGCAGTGACAGGGATCTGCTGACCGTCTGCAGCGAGCGGCCTAAGGTCTTCGCGGCCCCCGTCAGGCTGCCGCGATCCACGATTGCAATGAAGGCAGTGTAGTCGTCGAGATCGGCCATAGCTCAACTCTTCCATCGGTTGGAAGAATATATCGCTTTCGCGACAGATTATCACAAATCGGATGGGCTGTACGCTGCTGCGGCATAGGCGCGCCGAGCGTCCGGCACGCGCATTCCATGGGGAGCTGAAAATGCCGTCCATTGTCCCGCCGGCTGAAAGCCAGCGGATATCGTCTGTCCTTCTAACCGCCCTCGCAGCCGCGGTCGGCCTGATCGTTCTGCCATTGTTTGCTGCGCAACCGCTGGTCGGTTTGATCGGGCCGAGCCTCGGTTTTCCGGTTGCGCTCGCCGGCCTGGCCCCGACACTGACCTCGCTCGGCTATGCCGTCGGGCTCGTCGTGCTCGTGCCCATGACCGATCTACTGGACAGTCGCCGGATGATCTTATGGACGTTGACCGCAGATGTATGCGCGATCGGCTGTGCCGCGGCGGCGCCGTCGGCTGGAATCTTCCTGTTTGCAGCCTTTGCTACCGGGGTTGCGACCAGCGTCATCCAGATGCTCATCCCGGTGGTCGCAGCGATCGCCCCGGCGCCGCTGCGTGGTCAGGCGATCGGAACGGTGATGAGTGGCCTGATGGTGGGCATTCTGCTATCGCGACCCAGCGCCAGCCTCCTGGCCGATCACTTCGGCTGGCGCATGGTCTATGCGATCGATGCTGTTATCATGATCGGGGTGACCTGCATGCTGCTCGCGGTGCTGCCCCGCCGCAGGACTGCGGCAAGCGCGACCTCGCTCGGCCTCGTTGCATCTTTGTGGACGGTTCTGCGCGATGAACCGGTGTTGCGGCGGCGCGCGGTCTACCAGGCGTTATGCATGGCCGCGTTTGGCAGCTTCTGGACTTCGATCGCATTACGTTTGGCGGCGCCGCCGTTTGATCTCAGCCAGACGGGCATCGCGGTTTTTGCATTGGCTGGTGCGGGAGGGGCGATCATCTCGCCGCTCGCAGGGCGAGCCGGCGACCGTGGACTCACGGGTGTTGCCACGCGCGTCGCGCACGCAGGGGCCGCCGGTGCACTCGTCCTTGCGGGTATTGCCGGAGCCGGATGGCTCGGGTTTGAACCGGGAACGTATCCTCTCACAGCGCTCGCACTGCTGGCGATCGCCGCCTTCGTGCTCGATCTCGGCGTGATTGGCGATCAGACGCTCGGGCGGCGGGAAATTAACCTGCTGCGTCCGGACGCGCGCGCTCGCATCAACGGATTGTTCACGGGCCTTTTCTTCGTCGGCAGCGCCGCCGGATCGGCGCTGTCTGGTCTTGCATGGACGGCCAGCGGATGGTCGGGCGTCTGCTTGCTGGGCGCATTTTTCGCCGCCGCCGCCTTCGTCATGGGCCTGCGCGAGCGGAACGCCTCGGCAGCGCCCCACCTAGCGCAGACCAGCCGCTAGGCCGAGCGTTCCTGCAAAGCGCCTTTGCACGTGGCGCGACGCGTGCTGACTGCGTCCGCCAGCTGATCGAGCACCTCGACGGTCGTGCTCCAATCGATGCAGCCATCCGTGATGCTCTGCCCGTAGACCAGCGGCACGCCGGGTTGGACGTCCTGGCGTCCGGCCACCAGGTTGCTTTCGATCATCACGCCCATGATGCGCTGCTCGCCTTCCATGATCTGCCGTGCAATGTCGGTGGCCACCGCCGGCTGATTTTCCGGCTTCTTGCCGGAGTTGGCGTGGCTGGTGTCGATCATCAGCCGCGGCGCAAGCCCGGAGTGGACCAGCTCATTTGCAGCCTGATCGACGCTTGCCGCGTCATAGTTCGGACCCTTGCCGCCGCGCAGAATGATATGGCAGTCGTCATTGCCGCTGGTGGCTGCGATTGCCGAACGGCCGCCCTTGGTCACCGCCATGAAGTGATGGGGATGGGAGGCCGATTTCACCGCATCCGTGGCGATGCGGATGTTGCCGTCGGTGCCGTTCTTGAAACCGACCGGGCAGGACAGGCCGGAGGCCAGCTCGCGGTGGATCTGGCTCTCGGTCGTGCGGGCGCCGATGGCGGCCCAGGAGACGAGGTCGGCGATGTATTGCGGGGTGGTCAGATCGAGGAATTCGGTCGCCGCCGGCAGGCCGACATTGTTGATGGCAGACAAGACGCTGCGCGCCAGCCTAAGCCCCTTGTTGATGTCGAAGCTGTTGTCGAGATCGGGATCGTTGATCAGGCCCTTCCAGCCCACCGTGGTCCGCGGCTTCTCGAAATAGACCCGCATGACGATCTCGAGCCGGTCCGACAGCCGTTCGCGTAAGGAGGTCAGGCGTTCGGCATAGTCGATCGCCGCAGCGGGATCATGGATCGAGCAGGGACCGACGATGACGAGCAGGCGGTCGTCGCTGCCGCTCAGGATCGCCCGGATGGCGTTTCGTGCGGCCATCACCACCCGCGTTGCGGTCAGCGTGCGCGGAATCTCGCCCATCACCTCATCGGGAGAGCTCAATTCCTTGATTTCTTTGATGCGAAGATCGTCAGTCGTACTCAGCACGGCGGGCTCCTTGTGTGACTTGCACGACCCGTCGGCAACAAAAAAGCCGCCAGGTCCTGGCGGCTGTTCGGATGGCTTGCTGCAATTTTCAGATTGAGCGCGATCCTCCCGCCGCCAGCGAGCTGTCGTAGCTAAAGTACCAAAAATAGATGGCGGCGACGGTGATCATGACTGGCTATATAGCCTCGGCCGCGCGACTTGTCATCCCCAAATCGCGCAGCCTGAATTGGACGCACCTCAAGCGCTGCGCGCCGCGAGCGCCATCGCGATCATCGAAATCCCGCCGAACAACAGGTTGATGCCGACCAGGAGACCGATGGCCCACAGGGCCGAGCCGGGCAGGCCCGTGATGATGATGCCTGCGATGACGATATCGACCAGGCCTGAGGCGAGCAGCCAGCCCCAGCGCGCGGACATTTCGCGCCGATGCTCCAGCGCATACATGATGGTGGCGACGCCCTCGGCCAGGAAATAGGCGCCGATCACGATCGTCAAGGTCAGCGTGCCCTCGACCGGCTCCGCGAGCAGGACGATGCCGGCGACGATCCCGAGCACCGCGGAGATCAATGACCACCAGAAGCCGGGCATGGCGCGCGCCCAGAAGGTCAGGGCGAGGCCGGCGACGCCCGATATCAGGAACATCCAGCCGAGGAAGATCGTCACCGCAAGGCTTGCCAAGGGCGGGACAATGATCGCCGCAAGGCCGAGGATTACGAGCAGAATGCCTTCGATCAGGAAGGCAACCCAATGCGCGTGCACCGCGGCGCTGATGTCCGATCTGAGCCGATCGGCTTGGGTATCGTGGGGAATGGTCATCTCAATGCTCCCAACGGTTGAAGTGCCTGTTGCCGCGATCAGACTCGCGTGCAGGACGTCTGATGCAGCTCTGACAATCATAGCCTGCACGCATCTTTTCTAGCCGGGCGACGTAAACATGAGTTGATCCGGCGCAAAGCGGGCCACCGCGACCGGTGGAGCGGATGTGAGCTTCGCTACCTGTCTGCCACGCCATCCGGGCGTGAACGCAAAATCAAAAGATCATCTAAGGTCAAGACGTTGATGGCAATTCTTCAACGCCGATATCGACAAAGTTGCCTCTCACATGGGATCGAAGGCGAATTTGGAATCGGAATTCCTAGGCCGTCGTCCGGATCCGATTCCGCCCGAAAATGTAAATCGCGGTCGTGACAACCAATAGAGCGATACCAAGAAGAATCGCGGTCAGGCCAAGCGGAACCAGCACCACGGCGACGTTGTGATCTGGGTTGAGCAGCCAATGGTGGAGCGAGGTCAGGACGAAGGCGAGACCGAAGAAGCCGGCGGCGCCGCCGACCAGGAGCAGCGCCCACATCCGCCTGAGCTGGCTCAGCCGCGCCCGCGCCAAATCGGTGTGCGGGCTGTGATGGTGCGCAACCCGACGCACCAGCCGGGCCGCAAGCCCGATCGAGGAGAAGCCGATCAGCAGGCTCACGCCCCCAAGCCAGATCCGGAGCACGGGATCGAGATCCGGATTCCGCTGCAGCATCAATAATGGAAAGTCGAATGCCGCATGCAGCGCGACTGGTGCGATCAGCACCAGGGCCCAACTGGACATCCGCGCCCAATCGCGATGGCGACGATGGGCGCCGAGGGCCGTTCCGGCGCGGGCGATCGCGAGATAGGCGCCGGCGATGACCCCGAGCGCACCGTGAAAGGGCACCGTCAGCACGCTGCGAAGCGCAGCGAGCGAGCGCCATATATCCGCGTGCTGCACCAGATAAGCGAGGTTTTCATAGGCGGCGAAGCCGAGGCCGACGGCCGCGCCATAAACCACGGTGTCCATCGCGTTGCCAAAGTGACGGCGGCGCGAGGAAATGGCGGCGATCACCAGGACCTTGACGATCTCCTCCGGCAAGGCGACGCCGGCCACCGAATGCAGCACCTGCGCGGCCCAGGGATTGTCGACCACGACGGCCATCTGGCGAAACGGCGCCCGGACCAGGCCCAGCAGGAGGACGCTGGCGGCGCCGAGCGCAAACGCGGTCCACACCCTGAGCGGCGGGCCGGGATGGTCGCCGGCGGCAACCACGAGCCACAAAATCAGCAGGGCAGGTGCAATCGCTGCCGTTCCAATGACGGTGGGTAAGGCTTCCAACAAATTCATCTGAGGTGGCAGATAGGCCATGTGATCCGGTCATCCAAGACGCAGGGGCGGAGCGTAGCGGCGGGTTCCACCCCACGGTTTGGATTTGACATCGGCTCTTGGCTACGGGGCAAGGCGTCGCACCGCAAAATGTGCCACGCCCGGTCTGCCGCCCCCAACCTCCCACCGTCCCTCCGAAATGCCCGGCTTGCTCGCGGCCAAATCTGTTCAGGACAGCGGCCATTGGCGCCGCGCGGTGCGCGCGCCAGCGATGTCCGGGCGTCTGGGTTAGCAGTCGCGGCAGATCCGCGTGGTGCGTGGGCTCACTCTGTCGCCGTCGCGGTTGGAGTCTGCGTCACGCCCGCTGGTTGCCGGCGGGTTCCAGGTATCCGGCCGCGCCGCGGTCGGAGCTTCGGCGGTTGCCGGCTTCTCCACGCAGCTGAGCCGTGGGGTGGGGTCGGCAACGCGCCGGCATTCCAGGCCTTCGGCAAAGGCGGCCTGACTGAATGCGCAGGCGACCAGCAGAGCAGTTAGGATCTTCATCAATGTCCTCGTGGTTTCCGGGTCTCGGACCCGGTGATGCGAAACCGTGACGGATCTGATAGCGGGGCGGATGTTGCGCCGAAACGGCGCATTTCTTTGGCCGAGCCATCCCCGATTTGAAATAATTTGGCCATCCCGGCGCCGATCTCCTGCCGATCATGATGGGCAGCGGTACAGCTTTCCCGGAAATTGCTGATCTGGATCAACGAAGTCCCCCCAGAACTGGGCTTCGATCCTGCCCCGCAGCAGTGCCCTCCAAGACGCTCCCACCCACCGATTTGCCTTGGTTGATTGCCTGACTGATTTGGCTCGGTACGGCCGAACAGGCCGAAGAACGGATCACATCATGGATTACGACGCCTATTTTGATCGCGCCCTTGGTCAGCTGCATCAGGAGCGCCGCTACCGGGTGTTTGCCGATCTCGAGCGCCTGGCCGGCCGCTTTCCCCATGCGATCTGGCATTCGCCGGAGGGCGAGCGCGACGTCGTGATCTGGTGCTCGAACGATTATCTCGGCATGGGCCAGCATCCCAAGGTCATCGGCGCCATGGTCGATGCGGCGACGCGGATGGGGACCGGCGCCGGCGGCACCCGCAACATCGCCGGCACCAACCATCCGCTGATCGAGCTCGAGCGGGAGCTCGCCGATCTCCACGGCAAGCAGGCCGCGCTGGTCTTCACCTCAGGCTATGTCTCCAACGAGACCGGCATCTCCACCATCGCCAAGCTGCTGCCGAACTGCCTGCTGCTGTCGGATTCGCTGAACCACAATTCCATGATCGAAGGCGTCCGCAAGGCCGGCACCGAGAAGCAGATCTGGCGGCACAACGACACGGCGCATCTGGAGCAGCTCTTGCGCGCCGCCGATCCGGATCGGCCCAAGCTGATCATCTGCGAAAGCCTGTATTCGATGGACGGCGACGTCGCGCCATTGCACCGGATCTGCGACCTCGCCGAGCGCTATGGCGCGCTGACCTATGTCGACGAGGTGCATGCGGTCGGCATGTACGGCCCGCGCGGCGGCGGCATCGCCGAGCGCGACGGTGCCATGGACCGGATCGACATCCTGGAGGGCACGCTGGCCAAGGCCTATGGCTGTCTCGGCGGCTATATCGCGGCCAATGCGAACCTGATCGACGCGGTGCGCTCCTATGCGCCGGGCTTCATCTTCACCACCGCGCTGCCGCCGCCGGTCTGCGCGGCGGCCACCGCCGCGATCCGTCACCTGAAGACCTCGCAATGGGAACGGCAGCGGCATCAGGATCGCGCCGCGCGGCTCAAGGCGGTGCTGCATGCGGCGGGCCTGCCGGTGATGCCGAGCGACACCCATATCGTCCCGGTTCATGTCGGCGATCCCGAAAAGTGCAAGCTGGCCTCCGACCTCTTGTTGTCGGAGCACGGCATCTACATCCAGCCGATCAACTATCCGACCGTGCCGCGCGGGCAGGAGCGGCTGCGCATCACGCCGTCGCCCTATCATGATGACGGCCTGATCGATGCGCTCGCCGAGGCGCTGGTCGATGTCTGGGAGCGTCTGGACCTGCAACGTACGGAGCAGGCGAGGGCAGCGGAGTGATCCGCCGCGCCAGCCTGGCTCCGATTGATCTGGCGCAATGCCGAAGGACTGTTCCGGCGTAGCTTCGGTTAGCGCGGGCTCGATCGTGCAAGACGAGCTCGCAGGCGGGCGAGGTCGGTCATGGCGAAGATCATCGACGCATTGCGGGACGAGCACCAGAATATCGAGACACTGCTTGGCGTGCTTGAGCATGAGCTCGAGTTGTTCGATCGTAATCAGCGGCCCGATTACGATATCCTGCAAAGCATCATCCAGTATTTCGAAGATTTTCCGCAGAGCTGTCATCATCCCAAGGAAGAGATGATCTTCGAAAAGCTGCGCGTGCGCGATCCGCGCGCCGCCGCGGCCTACGGCGATGTCGACGCCGAGCACGAGACCGAGGCCAGGCGGTTGCGCAAGTTTGCCGACGCGGTGAATGCGGTGCTGGCCGATCAGGAGGTCTTGCGCGAGACCTTCCATCTCGCCGTGCACGACTTCATCAAGAACCAGCGCGAGCACCTGAAGAGGGAAGAAGCTCTGCTGTTTCCGGCGGCGGCGAAGGCGCTCACGGCCGGCGATTGGGCCGACATCGATACCCACATGGCGAACAAGACAGATCCGCTATTCGGCGGCGCCGCGGAAGAGAAATTCCATAGCCTCGAACGCACCATCCTGCGCTGGGAGCAGGAAGCGGAAGAGGCGCGCGCTACGGTACGATAGGCACGCGTCGCGTGGCACTGGCTTGGTGTCGGCGTATCGTCGAGTGCAGGCGCGCATCCGCAATCATACGGAAGCGCGCATTAAGCTCCTGTTAACTAAATCAGGCTCACGCTGATTGGTATCCTGCGACGGAACCGGACAACCGGGAGCCGGCAGTCGCGACAAAGGGTCGGCGGCGTAGCGCCCGCCGGCCTTTTTGCTGAGCGTGCGAGCTCAATTCCGCCGGGCCAGCGAGCGCAGGAAGCCCTGATATTCTTCGTTGAGCTCCATGTCGACGGCAGGCGCCAGCTTCAAGAGCGCGTTGGCGATGAACGGCTGGTCGTTGCGCGGCTCATCGAGTACCTCGCGCAGCACCGGCACGTTGTCCTCGATGTGGTGCAGGAAGGCGACGCCTTTCTCCGCCGTCTCCGTCCAGCGGCCCCGCGTCCATTTCGCGAGCGGGTACATGATCTCGTGGATGAAGTTGGACTTGCGCGCCTTCTCGAAGAAGCGCAGGCCCGTGCTCCAGTTCTCCTTGGCGCGCAACGGCGGCGGCGGAATGTCGCCGAGCAGAAGCTTCTTGCCGGCCTGGCCCACGAAATCGTCCAGCGTCGTCGGCGCATCGATCGTTGTGCGGAAATGCCAGAGCGCGAAGGAGCCGGGGAAATCCTTGCCCATGCGCTCGAGCAGGGCTGTTTCGACCTTGTCGAGGGCCGGCTTGTCGCCTTTCAGCGCCGCCGTCATCGCGAACGCAAACAGCGCGTCATTGCCGACCTCGTGCACGCCGCCGCCCTTGAGCTGCGCCGCCGACAGCGCCGGCGTCTTGCCGTCGGCGGGGACTTCGGCCTCACCGGCGCGCTGCGCCTTGATGAAGGCCGTGATCTCCAGCCAGCCCATCAGGCTGGCGACGAAGGCGTCGGGATCGACGTGGACGATGGCGAGGTTGAGCGGCTCCTTGCGCTGTCTCAGCTCCGCCATATCGGTCATGACTTGCTCCGTCGCCGCATTGTCTCTGCTCGCACTGTCCGTGTCGGTTTCCCGACAGCACCAACGCGCGACGAAGACTCCTGCCGTGATGGCAGCAAGAAGGGTGCCAGCACCGCGGCGAAGACCTTTGCTTTTCCCGAGTGCCGCTTTTCCGGGCTCACGCTGCCGCGCATGGCCGGCATAGGATGACGCGCGGCATGCTCGATGGAAGGTTGTGAATGTTCACCCGCGTTTGCAAAGTCGACACGATCGACGAAGGCGGCATGCGCCTCGTCATCGCCGACGCTCAGCTCATCATCCTGGCCTGGCCTGATAACGGTGAGCTCAAGGCGTTCCAGGGCGTTTGTCCGCATACGGCCGCGCCGCTGGAGGAAGCTGGATTCGATGGCCGGGTGCTGAGCTGCCCGGTCCATAACTGGACCTGGGACGCCTCGACCGGCGCGCCGCTGCACCCGCAGGAAAGCGCGCTCGCGGAATATCCGGTGAAGGTCGAGGACGGGATCGTTTACATCGATACCATCGGGGTCACGCCGCTGTTTGCCGCCCGGTGAGCCTCGGAGGAACAGACTGCGCGTGGGATTCCCAACATCGGCTTGCCCGACCGGCGAAAGGACACTATACGTTCGGCCGCGCCGGGGCGGAATCGGATTGAAACCGCGGCCGGCGTCGCAATTTTTCGCCGCAACGCGTTGAATTGCCGAGGGTTTTACGGAACCTGGAGAACGATGACGTCGCGCGAGGATGCTCGTCGTGCCGTCCAGCGTTTTGCTCCCTTCGTCTATCGGTCAGGACGCCACCCTTTCACGGTGGAGAGAGCGGTTCGATTCCGCTAGGGAGCGCCATCTATTTCCTCCTAGTCCCTGGTCCCGGAATGGCAGCAGCTATCGCGGACCTGCACGCCCGCCGCACTCTTGAGCAGGCAGCTCTCGGCAGAGCCCGCTCCTGAACTGCCCGCCCGCCGCCAGGTCCACGCACGGCAGGCGGCCGTGTCCTGGCATAGCTGGCGGCAACGGCGCCAATCCTGGCCCGGGATCTCGCTGCGGCTGATATCGTGGCCGGGGAGGCGGATGCCTGGCAAGGGCGGCACCGGACAACTGATGTGGTAGCCGCTCGCGATGTCGACCCTGGTCGCGGGATTGATGTTTCCGCCATCGACCACGCAGCCGCGTTTCCCTTCGATGAACAGCACGAGGTCGACGTCCTGCGCGTAGTTCGTCGGGCTGGCCACGCAGAGGTCGGTATCAAGCCGTTCCGCCAGGTTCACGAAGGGGTAGTCACGGACTTCAAGGCTGCCGTGCGATTGGCAGGCAGAGGGTACCGCATCGACGTCGCGGGCATCCCAATGGGCGCGCACGCACGAGGTGATCGCGCGTCGCGCCTCCCGCCGAGCTTCATTGACTTGGTAATAATGCGTGACTGTGTTGCGCACCGACCACCGATAGGCTTTGCGCGCTGTGCTGGTGCCTGATGGACGCACCTCGAGAGTGGCGGTGCAACTTCGCGTGTAATCGGCCGCCGCCGGCCGAACGTCGGACATGGCGATGGTGGCGGCGGCGAGGGCCAGCAGCGACACCCGCTGCCACGCGAATGTTTTCGATCTCGGCGTCATTGAAGCTCGCCTCCACTCGAATGTCGCTTCTTAGCCCGGCCGGGCGCGCCCGCATTGAGAATGATCAAATCGCGCAAATGAGACGAGGCGCTGCGATCTCTGTCAGGGCAAGGGGCGGGTTAGCGTCGCGTAACCCGCCGGGATCATAAGCCGGGGCGCGCGGGCTACACGCGCCCCGGCTTCTTGCTGTCGAGCCTCTGTCCAAGAGCGCGGTGAGCCTTGGTCAGTGCGACATCGTTTCGAATGACGGCATTGTTGCCGCCCTGACGGCGCGGAAGAACGACGCCTGGCCGTGGACGGCGGCGTAGAGATTGAGGCGGCCCCAGCCGTCCCAGCTGTTCCCGTCGAGCAGGGCATAGCCGGCCGGCAGCGCGGTGTCGCGCAGGATCTCGCTGCGCTGCTCGTCCGTCATATAGGGGAAGCGCGTCAGCAGCAGCACCTGCGCCTGCACCGGCACGACTTCGGGCGCATGGATATGGCTCGCCAGCGCGAGCCCGTAGGTCATGCGGAAGGTGTAGCTCTTGGTGTCGTCGGCATCGATGTCGTCGTCGAACGCCTCGCGATCGCGATGCCGGTCCTCTCCGGCCTTCGCTTCGTTCTTCTCGATGCACCTCTCGACGCTGCTGGTGCCGCAGGATTGCGCCAGATATTTCTGGGTCTGGGTGTAGGCTTGGTGGATCGCGTAAGCGGCGGCATTGGCAGGATTGGTCCAATCGACCCGGTTGCCGTTCGCATCGTACAGCGCGTTGTAGATGTTGGTGGCGACGATCGCGGTGGCCTCGATGCGGCCGCCGATCACGTCGAGCGGCGAGTGCATGCCGGCGAGGATGCGGTTGTTGCCGAGATCGGCCGCGCGCGCCAAGAGGCTCGCATATTGCTGCGGCACCAGGAAGGCGAGGCCGAGCGCCTGGTTGTAGGCGAGGTTGGTGTGGCCGCTGATATAGGCACCATCGGCATAGGGATTGCTGCCGTTGATGATCTGCCAGAGCAGGGTGGGGACATTTACCGCGCTCGACAGCCGGTACGGCCGCGGCGCCGTGCCGATGCCCGGGACATAGTCGCCGACATTGAACGTCGTCGGGGTGAAATTGCCGGAAGCATCATAGGAGCCCACATTGGGGACTGCGATCGGCTTGCCGCCGTTGGCCGTCACCATGGCCTGCGTCACGGTGAAACCGCGGACCCAGTTGACAGTGGTGCCGTAGACAGGCGGGACGGAGAAATTGCTGAAATAGGTCGGCACCACGAATTGCGCCGTGTCGGCGGTGGTGAGGCCCGCCTTGTTGCTGGTGGCGCTGTAATTGCCGTAGCGCGCATCGAGCGGGCTGATTGCGCCTGCTGCGATCGAACCCGGATTGGTCACAGGCGCGGTCGAGCCCATATAGCGCTCGAATGTGCGCTTCGGCGGCTCGGTCGAGGCGTTGTTGCGGATGGTGTTGTTGAGGAAGTTCGCGGCCGCCGCCAACGGCGTCGCCGTGCCGTCTCCGAACGTCGCGAAGCCGATCGTGGCGCCGTTCAGGTAGTTGATGCCCTGGGCGGTCGGTGCATAGTCCTGCAGGGTGGTGGTCACGTAGGAGGTCGGGGTCAGCTTCGCCGGCGCCGTTCCCGTGGTGGACGACCCAATCCCGGTCATGAAAGAGGAGGTCAGCACGCCGAGGCCGTTCAGCACGCTGTAGGGCTGCGCGGTGCGATCGTCGTGGATGGCGGCGAGCGTCTGCGCCGGCGTCCGATTCCGCGTCATCCTGACCACGGTCGCGATGTTCTGATCCATCACACCCGCGCCATGCTTGAGCTGCGGGTTGTACTGCATCAGGTTGACGTAGGAATCGAGCAGATTGACGATCGTGGAGCCGACCGACGCGGTTGAGCTGTTGGTGAAGTTCACCGGCGGGGTGGTCGGAATGCTGCCGGCGTGCGCGGCAAACGGGACAAGCGCAGCTCCGAGAGCTGCATAATTCCAAAATTTCGACGATGCGGACGACATCCAAGAGCCCCAGGGATCAAGATTGCTGGGCCAATCCGGCCCATGCCGTTGCGGGCGGTCTTGCGATGATCCGGGATGCGAAAGACCGTCGCGGCTTCTTATCTGTCGATTTTAACTGTTTGGTAACAAGTCGGTCGGTGGCGCGGAAATCGCGAGGTTGTCGCCGGAAAAGCGCACATGTTCATTGCGGGAAAGACGTCGGGGCTACCACCGGCGCGCTATGCCCCCAACGTGCACGATGGTCCTGGTACGATTGTGCTGGCGCGATCGCTCTGGCACGGCCGCGGCCGGCTTAGCGATCTTTCTTTAGTCAAATCAACCCGATCTTAGGGGCTGCCGCGATAGCGCATCGCCCGTACGGAGGTCGATGCGAGATGGCTGCCCCCAAGAAGCGCGAAGCGCGGAAATCCATGAAGCAAGCTGCGTGGATCACGCTGGATGGTGGATTCGCCGTGCGACATTGCCTGGTGCAGAACATTTCAAGTGCCGGCGCCAAGATCACACTCGACGACGCGGTCGCCTTGCCCAACACCATTCGGCTGGCGTTTTCGCGCGATGCGCGCACCGGCCGGCTTTGCCAGGTGGTGTGGCGCCGAGGAGCCTCGGCTGGAGTCAAGTTCATCGGCTGAGGCGGCATGCGGGCTGGCGAAGCTCGGCTCGCACCGTTAAAACAGCCCGATGTTCAGATCGTTCATGCTCGTTGCGGTGCTCAGCCTGTCGTGGGCGACGACCGTGCTCGCGCAATCGCCGGGAGCCTCGTTGCTTGTGCCGAGCGCTCCGACGGCCAAAGCGGCGACAGCCAAAACTCCGCCGACGGTGAAGCCGATGCCCCGTGCCGGCATGAGCAATCCATGCACCGCCTATGGGCCAAGCTTTGCGAAGCTCCCCGGCACCGACACCTGCGTGAAGGTCGGCGGTGCCGCGAGCATCGAGGCCGGAAGTTCGCTCCGGCGCTGATCGTGGCGATGGCGCCGCTGCGCACTTACGAGAGCGGTGCTGCGACGTGCCGGATGAAGGCCGGCCGGGCCGGAGAGCGCCTGGTACCAGCGCGACAGGTGCGGCAGCTCCGGCTTCTCGATGCCTTCGAGCCCGAACCAGCGGCGTGCGAACGCGCCGAGCGCGATGTCGGCCAGCGTGAAGATCTCGGCCTCGACATAGCGTCGCGTCTCCAGATGCGCATCGAGGATTCGCCACAGCGCAGCGGCCTCGTCAGCGCCTTTCTGCAGCATCGCCATGTCGCGCTGTTCGGGCGGTGTGCGGATCAGTCCCCAGAACACCGGGCGCTCGACCGGCTGCACCGTCGAGAGCGTCCAGTCGAGCCACCGCTCCACGCTCGCGCGCTGCCGCGGCCGTTTCGGATAGATCGGCGCATCCGCGCCATAGGCCAGGCAGAGATAGCGCATGATCGCGTTGGATTCCCACAGCACGAAATCACCGTCCACCAGGGTGGGGATCCGTCCGTTCGGATTCATCGCGAGATAATCGGACTCGGTGTTGCGGCCGAACTGCATGCCGGCATCGATTCGGTCGTAAGCGAGGCCGAGCTCTGCGGTGCACCACAGCACCTTTTGAACGTTCACCGAATTCGGGCGGCCCCAGATCGTCGGTCGGCTTTCGTTCGGCATCGCGCGCTGTTCCTCCAGAATGTCGGCGTGGGGATAGCCGCTGCGCCCCAGACATGCAAAAAGCCCCACCGTAGGCGGGGCTTTTCGACGGTGCGTATCGACTTCGGGATCAGTGGCCGAAGATCAGCCACAGCACGATGATCACCGGAATCGGCACGCCCAACAGCCAAAGCAGAAGTCCTCGCGCCATGTCCGCCTCCTCGCGTTCCTCTCCAATCGGAGCGACAACGCAGTGCTGGCGGTGATGTTCCGGTTCTGGCGGCGTCCTTGGATGGCGCTCTTGGCAAGCGTTTTTGGACGGCGGTCTCGAACGGAACTACCAGTGCCCGGTGTTCGGCATCGAAAGCCACGGCTCCTGCGGCGGCTTCGGCTCGCCCTTCTGCAGCAGCTCGATCGAATGCAGGTCCGGCGAGCGGATGAAGGCCATGTTGCCGTCGCGCGGCGGACGGTTGATGGTGACGCCGAGCTTCATCAGCCGCTCGCAGGTGGCGTAGATGTCGTCGACCTCATAGGCGAGATGGCCGAAGAAGCGGTCTTCGCCATAGCTCTCTTCATCCCAATTGTAGGTGAGTTCGACCAGCGGTGCCCCCCGCGTCGCCGGCTGGCTCTTCAGCAGGTGTTCATCTTCGGGCGCGCAAAGGAAGAGCAGTGTGAACCGGCCCTTCTCGTTATCGATCCGGCGGACCTCCTTCAGCCCGAGCGCATCGGAAAAGAATTTCAGCGCGACGTCGAGATTGCGCACGCGCAGCATGGTGTGGAGGTAGCGCATTTTTCTTGTCTCCTTGGACGAAATCTGGTGCTCGACGGGGACTGTCGGCCGCGCCCCGTCCATAGCAGCAAAAGCCGCAGCGAGGCAGAGGATCCCGCCGGCGTAGAGATCGGCTCGCGTGGAATTGTTCATGTTGAGCGGCATAAGCCGGCGCCCGCACCAGACCTTCGCGTCTCGTTTGCCGTTCGGGAAAATGCAGGAGAGGAGAGCGCCACGGGTCGAAGCTGGCGTCGTCCGTTGGGTCGAACGGTTATCGGCTGCCGTCTTGCGGCGCGACGACGTGTCGCGAAAGCCTATTTTCGCAGTGATTCGCGACGTCGACCGACGCCTCCGTGGAGCCCATTTCAAGGTTATTTCCACGCAATTGTGCGAGAAAGTGTCGCTGAAATCACGCGACCAAGCCAGAAATGCCTTAAAACATAGGGAAAAATGAAACTCGGGGGGCCATTGACGATCATCAATCCTTGACTTCTGCTCGTGTCGTTGGAATTTTGGCGTCGCTGTGGGTGCTTCGGGGCCCTTAAAAACCAGGAGATTCCCGAAAGAACGCGGGGTCACTTCCGACCAGACGACTCAAAGTCCCGGCTGCGCAATGCAGTCACAAAGCCCCGACCGATCCGTGCAGCAATGCGCGAGATAGCCGCGTGCAGTCGTCTAAGTCTTTCATCGGTACCACTCAAAGGAGATACGATGGCTACCCAACTTTCCAAGTCGCAGTTGATCGAGAAGATTGCGACCACGACTGAGCTGTCCAAGCGCGACGTCAAGAACGTCATGGAGACGCTCACCGACGTCGGCCACAAGGAGTTGAAGAAGAACGGGGTGTTCCTGGTCCCCGGCTTCGCGAAGTTTGTGGTGATCAAGAAGCCCGCCACCAAGGCGCGGAAGGGCACCAATCCCTTCACCGGCGAGGAGATGATGTTCAAGGCCAAGCCGGCGCGGAAGATCGTGCGGGCTCGCCCCGTCAAGGCCGCCAAGGACGCGGTTGCCTGAGACCAGAGGCCCCCTGAAAAGGGGGCCTCTTACTTTGCGTATTCGTTCGCGTCGGTGGCTGGCGAATAGGTGTCGCAAGGTGCAGTCGCCCTGCTGCCGACCTGCGTCAATGGAGGTGGCAGCTACGATGCGGTGCTCGAACGCCGCGGCGAGCAGGCCAGCTAGACGCTCTGCTGACGCGCCGTGAGCCGATGCCCGGTGCCGACGCTCGGCAGGAGCGAGGTTAAAACGACAGCAGCGCCACGGACGGCGGAATATGTTCGCCGAGTGACGCTGCCTCGAAGACTGGGCCCTGAAATCCCCAGCAACAGTCCGTCCCTGCGCGGGCAAAAAGGTTCAAAAAATTCTGCCAGCGAGCCGGGAGGCCGTTGTGCTTGACGTCGCCGACATAGCCTAGGCCAAAGGGGTGATCGAGAAGGCGAGGGGACTGTCACAAGCGACAAGTCGCATCATTTCTCGGCACGGCAACGGCAAGGTCTTCTCAGGGATCAAATCGAAACGGCTGCTGCGCACTGAAGTTCCGATCGGCTTCGTCGCGTATGCTTCATCGCACGCGCAACCGGACCGATGCGGCCGCTAGGCCTTGTCCTGACGAACCTCCTCTGGGGCGCTGTCTGCGACGTCAGGCCAGTCGCGCGAAGCGAGGACGAGGAAACCGCCATATCCGATGATGTTCAAGACCAGTTCCAACCATGACGGCATGGGGCACCTCGCTTGATCCAGAACGTTCGAACTGTCGCCGCGTTCCGTGGTGCGGCTCGGGCAAACGCCTGCAACCAAGGCAGGCCGTGCGCGTTGGATGCTGGTGTTCAAGTGGAGGACATGACCATGAGAAAAACACTGGCAGTGTTGGCGACGGTCGGCGCTGTGGCCGCGACCTCGCTCGCGACCGCGCCGGCTGAGGCGCGCGGCATCGGACCCGGTCTTGCTTTCGGCCTTGCGGCGGGTGCGCTGACCGCGGGCGCGATCGCAGCGTCACATCCGTATTATTACGGCCCCGACTACGACTACTATTATGGGCCTCGCTACGTTTATGGCCCGGGCCCGTACGCGTATTATGGCGGTCCCTACTATCACCGCCACCACTATTGGCACCACTACTGGTGATGATAAAGCCCGGAAGCCCTGCTTCCGGGCTTTTCGCTGCTTGTGACCCCAGCGAGCGGCGGCGGCGGAGCGAATTCGAACCCCGATTGGCGGCCCGCGCGCTCATCAGCGGAACTTCGTCGCCGCCGCGCTAGTCGCCTCGCTCGTTCCTTCCGGCCTTCGCCCAGGCTGCGATCGCATATTGTTCACGTTCCCGCGCAAACCGGTCCTGCGTCGCCTTGAACTTCGCGACCCGCGCGGTGATCTCCTCGCGCTCCTTCGTAATTCGTTCCTGCTTTTCATTCTTTGCCATCGATCATCTCCGGTCGCAGCCGAATCGTGTGCGCGGATGAGCGCTCGCGATTAGGGCGCGATTGCGGACAAGCTCCGCGAACCCATTCCTGCGCAGTGGATTTCCCACTGCGGCGAACGGGGCAGGAACAAGTCGCACCGTGGTGGTGGAAAAGGCGGCGCCATTGTTGTGATGTCGTGAGCTTCTCGCTAGCGATCACAATGGGAGCCCGTGCCGCCGTCACCGCATTCTGCGCGCCGCAAGCGCCGTTCACGACCTTCGGGGCGAACGCGGCACGAGAGACCACCGAGAATCAGAAACTTGCAAGCGGCCCTTCGGCTTTTCGAAGTTCGTGCGGGAGGTCGTGCGATGGACTCACGAACTTCGAGAGATGGGCTGAGAATGGCAAAATTCGATCTGGATTCCCTGAGCATTGACGAACTGGCCGGGCTGCGCGACGCGGCGGCGGCAAAATTGCTTGAAAAGGTCACCGCGCGGCAGATGGAGCTGGAAGCGGAAATGGAGCGGCTGGCCCAGTTGGGCGGTGGCAAGCCGGGTAAGAAGGTGGCGGCTTCCGCGCCTGCTCCCAAGGCCAAGAAGGCGCAGGATGGGAAAACCGGAACAGCCGGCGATGCCTCAGACTCCGTCTCGGAAGCTGCCTGACCGGGCTTTGCTGACGCGGGCGAGCGCAGGGCGGTAAAGGGAAAAGGCCGTGCTATGATTGGCACGGCCTTTGTCTTGGGACTGCTGCCGATGATTGCAACGGATCTCCAGAGTGGTGTCGCGATGCTCGGCGATATGATCGCCGCCGCATCCGTCGTCGTTCCTTTCACCGGCGCGGGACTTTCCACCGAAACCGGCATCCCGGACTTCCGTTCTCCCGGTGGGGTGTGGGCACGCCATCGGCCGATCTCCTTCGAGGAATTCGTGGCCAGCCAGGACGCCAGGGACGAGGCTTGGCGCCGCCGCTTTGCGATGGAGGCGGTGTTTGCAGCGGCGAAGCCCGGTCGCGGCCACCATGCGCTGGCCTCGCTCTATCGCGCCGGCAAGGTTCCGGCCGTGATCACCCAGAACATCGACAATCTGCACCAGGCGTCGGGCTTTGCCGCTCATCATGTCATCGAGCTGCATGGGAATACAACCTACGCGCGATGCATCGGATGTCGGCAAGATTATGATCTGGCCTGGGTCAAACAACGCTTCGACGCCCAGAAAGCCGCCCCGGATTGCCCAGCTTGCGGCGATCCGGTGAAGACGGCGACGGTTTCGTTCGGTGAAGCCATGCCGGAAGATGCGATGCAGCAGGCGGCCAATCTGGCCCAGCGCAGCGACCTGTTCCTCGCCATCGGCTCCTCGCTCGTGGTCTGGCCGGCCGCCGGCTTTCCGCTGATGGCAAAGAACGCGGGGGCGAAGCTCGTGATCATCAACCGGGAACCGACGGAGCAGGACGACGTTGCCGATCTCGTGATCCATCACGATATCGGAGAGACCCTGTCTCCCTTCGTTCGCAATTGAATCGAAATCGAAGCGCACCCTGCAAGACTGTTCAAAGGTTCCGGCGGCTTTGATTTTTATCTATGCGCGAGGCAAGGGAATGTTATCTTTTGGTTCGAGAGATTCGCGTGATTCATCGTGAGTAGAGTTGATGAGTGCGCATGAGGGCGCCGTTGCAGGGGTGGCGGCTCACAAAATCATCTGTGAGGTCCGGGGTTATGGGGTCGGACGAATTTGGGTCCAAGAAGCTCGGAGTACCGGTGCCTGGTGGGTCCGCACCAAGCCGGCTCGGAGATTATCCAAGCGGCGCCGCGCGCGATTCGGCGATTGATGCATTGTCGAGTCTCGGCGAAGATCTTGTCGAAATTGGTGGCGTCATCAAATGGTTCGACGCTTCGAAGGGGTATGGCTTCATTGTCCCGGACAATGGTTGGCCAGACGTTCTTCTGCATGTCACCGTGCTGAGGCGCGACGGCTATCAGACCGCCTACGAAGGCGCGCGTTTGGTTTGCGAGTGCGTGCAGCGGGCGAAAGGATATCAAGCCTTCCGCATCCTTTCGATGGATGAGTCCACCGCGATCCATCCGGCGCAGATGCTGCCGCCGCGGACACATGTCACCGTCACGCCCACGAGCGGGTTGGAGCGGGCGCAGGTGAAATGGTTCAACCGCCTGCGTGGCTTCGGCTTCGTCACCTGCGGCGAGGGTACTCCGGATATCTTCGTCCACATGGAGACGCTGCGTAGGTTCGGCATGACCGAACTGCGTCCCGGCCAATATGTGCTGGTGCGTTATGGGCCGGGCTCCAAGGGCATGATGGCAGCGGAAATCCATCCGGAAAGCGGATCGCCCGCCATCTCGTCACATTGAATCGCCCGCCCGCAGGGTGATGTCACGAAGTTGTGAAATCAACTGACGTCCACTTTCGGTTGTGGAAGGCCGCGCGCATTTGCCGGACCGGCGCTCCCCAGCCGCCTTGCTGCCGAGGCGGCGAGCGTGTAGGACGTCGGACCACAGAGTTCGGGGTATAGCGCAGCCTGGTAGCGCGGCAGTTTTGGGTACTGCAGGTCGTTGGTTCGAATCCAGCTGCCCCGACCATGTGCTCTCCCCTGGGTGCCCCCTGAGACAACCAGAGCCGCCAAAAGCCATTTCTGATCAAGGCACTTAGTACCCCCTGGCGTCCCCCTAACGCGTCAGTGCATGTCCTTCCCATGCATCAGTTTTTGCCCCGATTTACCCACAGAGCTGGGTCGCCGTTGGGGTGTTCGAATCTGTATTTTAGATCCGAATAAACGAGGGATTCGAACAAGCGACCCGCAGTACCCAAAACCATTGCTCAAGCATCTTGCTGAGGCACTTTCGACTGATCTGGCGGAGCTTTTCGTGATCGTTACCGTCTATGTTGACGAGAGCGGCGCCTATGAATCCGGCTACACCATCTTGGGTGGCTTGGGTCGGAGCTCAGGCCAATGGGCTGGTTTCGATCCAAAGTGGAAGGCGCTTCTGAAAAGAAGCCACTTTACTTACCTACTTCCACTCTAAGAAACTTCGCCAATCGAACTGGCCTTGTGGTGCAGATGGAATGTCGGCAGATGCGGGTGCAGACTGACCTCGTCGACGCCGGTGAGGCCGATATGGGTGCGAAAGCCGCGCACACTCGTCATCCGAACTTCAACTCGGAAACTCCGATTGACTGGCCTTGCTGCCGGATAGGCTGGCGTTCGCGTGCGGAGCGCGGGCTTACGACGTTCTTGCTTGACGCTTCCCCGTACTGAGCTCGTGACCGTCGTTGACTGTTCGATGAGCCGCCAAAAAAATTCGGATGCCCCCGGAGCGGCAAACTCGGGAGCATCCGAAGTTGAGCGGCTGAATCCGGGGAAGGAACATCCGCTATGGTTATCCTCGCCTGAATCGAAAACTATCGTCTTTGCGCTAGATCAAGCACATCGTGCCTGCGACACATTGGCCTGATCGGGGCGTCGTGCCTGCAGCGAGGCCTTGGCAGACGGCGCGAGATAGGGAAGGAAACAGCCGTTAGCCGGCTGTGCCCGTCGCCACCCGCGGCGGCGGCATTTTGAAATGCTGCTTGGCGTAGGCGATGATCTGAGCGTCACTCGGGTGATCGGCCGGCTCGACTGCGACGACGCGCTTGCTGATCGCCGGATGCCTCTCCTGCAGATAATGGGCAAGCTCCGTCTTCGCACCGGCCGGGCCGATAATGAGGATTTCCCCGGCATCGCCGAGCGCGTTCGCGACCTCCTCAAGGAAATGCTTGTCGGTTGCCGCGTGCCCGCTGCCGATCGAACTGGCCTTGTGGTGCAGATGGCGCGTCGGCAGATGCGGGTGCAGACTGACCTCGTCGGCGCCAGTGAGGCCGATATGGAATACTTTCGCCTCGACGTGATCGAGCCACACGACGGCATGAAAATGGGTCGGCATAATCTGATCCTTTCAGCGAGGCCGCATCGGGTTGCATGCGAGCGGATGCGCTCAGTGCAGCACGACCTCGGGTTCGTGACCGACCATTAGCGGCGACCGTCCGGCCGCGATTGACACAGGTCAACCGTGCACCTGCAGCCTTCACTTCGCATCAGAAGCATCGATGGCGCGGCCGAGCGTGAACTGGCCGACCGGGCCTTCGATGTGGAACGGAATGCCACTCACCTTTTCGAACAGGTCGATATTGCCGGTGCCGACCGCACAGGCGCCGAGCCCCATGTCGGCCGCCATCAGATAGAAAGTCTGCAACAGCCCACCGACATCCTTAAGCGTCAGCGCGTAGGCAATGGCGCTGTATTTCCAGGCCAGCCGTGCAAAGCGCGACGTGACGGTTATCAGGATCTGCGGGTGGCCGGCGGCGTCCATTGCGAACTGCGCCGAATCCAGCATTGCGGTAAGCAGCTCGGGCCGGGCTGGAATCGCTACCAGTGCATGTGCGTCGGCATCATAATGATAGAGCCCGGTAGCCAGGCCGTCGCAATTGGCCACTGTCAGATACAGCTCGAGCTCGTAGGCACTGCCGCCGGACGGATAGGGCCGTCGCGTGTAGTCGAGCACCGGGCTGTCGCTCTCGTCGTCGAGACTGCTCTCCCAGCGCGACAACACCCGCGCGGTGCCGTCGAGAAACAGCGACAGCTCGGCCAGCGTGATCGGCCTCTGGTCATCATAGTCGCGCACCGAATGCCGCGAGCGAAACAGTCTTGCGGCGGCGGAGGCCGTTTCGGCCGGCGCAGCGAGCGCTGGCTGAAGATCGATCCGCTCGCCCGGCCAATTGGGCCGAATGGCGGGCGGCGGCTCGATCCAACCCACATAGGGATAGACGCCGCCCAGCGGATTGGCCTGGCGCCCCTCGGTGCTGCGGGCATGAAACAGCAGATCGTGGAAGTCCCACATCACCAGGGCTTCGTCGCCCTCGCTCGGGCGCTGGCCGTCATCATCGGGCCTGTCCAACCGGAACAGGATGCCGCAATCCAGCAGCAAGGCAAGCAGCTCGATGCCGGGAAATCCGGACATCGCGCGCAGCTTGCCGACTTTCTGCGGCGCCGCGAGCGCCGTCAGCATCGCAACGACAGCCGGATCTCCGATTCGAAACAGCGCGCCAGAGCGCGGCGACTCCAGCACCATCTCGCTGGCGCGCCGGCGCAGATAGGCAAAGCGTGACAGCACGATGGTCTCGCCATTGCCGAGTTTTGGGATCTGCGGCCGATAGTCAGGCATCTGCGGCTCGATCACGGCGAGTGCATGGGCGTCGGCCCTGCGCGCCAGGACATATTCGACGAGGCCTTGGCGCGCGAGCAGTTGGACGAGCTTCGCAATCTCCTGGTCCAGCGGCTTGGTGCCCGCCAATGCGGCAAGCTTGACGCCATCTTTCAGAACGTGCGCCCGTTTCGCGGCAGCCTCGCTGAACCTGCCGAGATCCAGCGGGTAGCCGTTGACCACAGCCGACAGATGGTTGCGGCCTGCCGGTTCGAGCACAACATGCTCGCTGAGCCGCACCGAGAGCACGAGCGGCGCAGCTCGCTGTGGCACCGCTTTCGCTTTCTTCGTCGGTGCTGCCGCCTTCTTCGTCGGCTTGTTCATCCGCTTGGCCATGGTGCGTGTCCCGCGATCACGTATGCGGCAGGAATGGCGTCAGCTCATGCTCCGGGATCGGCGCATCACGCAGGCCGAGCTTGACCGGCACGTCATAGAGCCTGCCGGGCCCGAAGCGGCGGTAGAAATGCCTCAGGCCAGGGACGACGACGCGGACCACGGATACCCCGACGTCCGGCCGGGTCTGGTCGAGCACCAGAAAGTCGTGACCGGCGCGTCTTGCGATCTCGACGGACGCATCGACCTGCTCGCGCGTGGTGCTGCGCGGGATCGCCATTCCCAGTTCGGGACGCGGGATCGGATATTTCGCAGGCCGCAGGAATGGATAATCCTCGAGCCTGAGCGGCGTGATGCCGTCCAGTGTCGGCTTCTCGCCGGAGCCGCCGCCCATCAGCCCAATGGCCAGGAATTGGCTGAGCTCGGTCATGGCGCGGAGAAGCGCAATGCGCGGATCAAAATGCGCGCCGGAGCCGAATTCGATGTTCTCGTGCCCGTCCTGCATCCAATGCATGATGGCGACGAAAGTCGGCACACCGAGATCGCTGGTGATGTCGAGCACCCACAGCTTGCGGCCGGCGTCAGTGAACTGGTTGCGCAAATCGCTGACGTAGGAATCCTCGAAATGATCGAGGTTGACTTCGGTGCGCTGCGAGCGGTTGTACCACCAGATCGCGTAAGAATCGCGCTCGACCAGTTCGAGGAAGCCCTGGACGATCGCTTCTTCCAGCGTGTTGCCTGCGGCACAGCCGTTGGAATCTGCATGGAACGGGCGCGGGCCGCTGTAGAAGAAATAAAGCTGGCTGGTCGGAACGTATCTGAACTTGTTGTCGCGCAGTGACCACAGCGGCGACCATTCAATTTTCGCAAGCGGATCGAAGGGCTCGGGCGCCGGCTGGGTGTCGTCCTGATGGGTGTGGTTTTGGCGATGCTCGTATTGCACATCGCTGAACAAGAGGATGTCGTTGGGCTTGATCGCATCGCCATCGGCGAAATCCGTAAACCGCTTGGTGGCGCGGATTTCGTCGCCCTGGAAGATGCCGGAGTAGCGCTCGATCGCTTCCATCAGCGCGCTGGCTTCGCCCTGTTCGGCGGTGGAGCCCTTGCCGAAGCTGCCGCCTTCCAGGCCGGACCTCAGCTGGGCGACGCTCTGCGCCGGCGCGGAGAAGTTATGCTGCGCGAAAAAATTGGTGTTCATCGGTAGATCGGCCTCGATCCGCTCGAGCCGTTTGACCACGCCGGTGAGCGGGCTGACGTGCCGCCTGAACCGAGCGACGGTGGCGCGCGAGGTCACGGTGCGATAGCCGCCGGACGTGATCAAAAGCTTGGCACCGGAGCCCAGCGGGATCGGCTCGGGCGCGCGGCGCGGATTGACCAGCTTCTTGTCGCCGCAGGTCGGACATTGCGGTCGCTGGGCGACATAGTGCCTGGCGATGGCGGCACCGGTCAGATCGAAGCTCAAAATGTGATCGTGCAGGTCGGTGCGGAAGCCGGTCGCGATCGCCTTGGCGATCTCCATCGCCGCAAACTGGATCGCATTCTGGCAGAGCGGGTTGCGGGCGAGGGGAGAGGTCGCCACGGCGCGCGCGCCGCCGCGATCGAGAAAGCCCTTGATCTCGCGATTGCGGATCATGCGGTCGAACAGGCAGGTCCAGCACCCGGTATGGCCGGGCTGAAACACCGGGCCGACCAGCGGGGCGATACCGGATGGCTGCACCAGAAGCCACGTCGTGTTGTCAGCCACGCGTTTTTGATTGAGCGCGGTGAGTTGCGGTTCCAGATAATCGTTGACGAGCGTGATCGTGAGGTCGGCAGACCGTGCGACGACGCGCACACCAAGCTTGCCCAGAGCTGAACTCAGCTCAGCCGCGCCCTTCACGTCGATGGCTTCGATCCGAACCTTGCATTTTGCCAGATTCTGCGCGGCCGCCTCAGGCGGCAGGCCGATGCTGGCCCAATAGCCGGCGAGCACGTCGCCATTCGATGCTCCGCCATTGACGACATAGCGGCGTTCGAGCAGGCGGTTGATTGCCCCTTCGATCTTCTCGGCAGGGAAGGTCTTGCCGAGCTTGGCGATCAGATCGCCCCGGCTTTTGCCACCTTGTCCGATCGCAGATGCAAGCGCGCAATAGAGCTCGCCATGGAGGAAGAATTTTCGGTCCTCGGAATAGACGCAGACCACGTCCGGGGGCAGCACATAGGCGGTGAAATTCGGCGCGAATTGCAGTGTGCTCTTGCTGGCCCGCGACGCCGAACCGGTTCGGGAGCGCGCCGATTTTTGGGGGCGTGTCGTCATGGTGTAACGTCCCTGCGAATGTGTGCTGGCGATGCCGCGCGACCGGGGACGCCCGTTTCGGTGACAGGAATGTCCTGGAGCTGAATCGACATACCGGGAGGGCGGGAAGGCAGGTCAGTTCGGAAGAGGAAACCCGAACGGGATCTTGGCTGGCGGCGCAGTCAAGACATGAATGAGCCGGGTCGACCTCGTCGGACCCGGCCATGAGACATTCACATCGATCGGACGATCAATGGGCTGAGCTGGCTCAGCAGAGGCGGCAGGCGCCCCACGAGAGGCAGCAACCGCCGCAGCCTCCGCAACCGCCGCAACGACAGCCACGGCACCCGCGGCAGCCACATCCGCGGCAACCACGGCAGCCGCCGCAGCCGCGCCAAGCGGTCTGCACCTTGGCGTCCGCGTTCTCCTTGTCGAACAGATGGAAGGTCGAGAGCGAGATGTCGGCGATTTCCTCGTCACTCAGCGTGATCGGATGCGTCGCGGACAGATCGACGGTCTTCGGTGCATCGACGGGCATGGTGGCGGCCGATGCGGCACCGACCATCGAGAAGCCTAATCCGGCAGCGCCAAGCGCAGGCACCGCAGCCTTTACCGCACGCTTCCGCTTCGAAGCTGGCTTTGCTTGTGGCATCGTTACATCCTCCGTTCCCTCGAAAGGTCTGTGTCGATCCGCCCCACTTTGATAGTACGCTGCACCTTCGTGACACGCAAGGCAGGAGAAAGATTTGCTTGGCGCAACGTTTTGCTTTCATTCATCTTTGTGAACGTCGGCGATGTCAGACTGGCACGGCACAGAGCCCACACAATCACGATCGCTCTTGATTGTTCCTCGCGACAGCCGCTTCAAATGTGAATGTGGCGTTGCAACAAGCGCGGCAGAGCTGAGCTCATGACCAGCAACCATGGACATTTTGTGTGGTACGAATTGCTGACCACCGACAGGGGGGCGGCCGAGGGCTTTTATCGCGAGGTGGTTGGGTGGGATGCTCGCGACGCATCGACACAGCAATTTCCTTACCGCCTGCTGACCAACGCCGAGGCTCCCGTGTGCGGGGTAATGGCGTTGCCCCCGGAGGCGCTGCGCAGCGGCGCTATGCCGCGATGGGCCGGCTACGTCGCTGTCGCCGACGCGGATGCAGCTGCCGAACGGCTCCGGGCGCTGGGAGGCCGGGTCTACGTTCAGCCCACCGACAGCAATATCGGCCGGATCGCCATCGTTGCGGACCCGCAGACGGCGACCCTGGCTTTGGTCGAGGGGCTGAAGTTTGCGCCGCCGCGCGCAACGACTGCAACCGTCGGGCGGGTCGGCTGGCACGAGCTGCTGGCGGCCGATGGGCCTGCGGCCTTCAGCTTCTATAGCTCTTGGCTGGGTTGGCAGAAGGCGGCCGATGATGTCGGGGCGATCGAGGGATACCAGCTGTTCTCGGCAGGCGCGGATACCATCGGCGGTATCTTCACCAAGCTGCCCCGGGCGCCGGTCCCGTTCTGGCTCTATTATTTCAATGTTGCCGATCTGACTGCAGCGCTGCAACGCGTTCGCACGCTTGGCGGACGCGTGGCGCAGGGGCCGGTGGAATTGCCGGACGGGATCTGGATCGCGCGGTGCATCGATCCACAGGGCGCAATGTTCGCGCTCCAGGGCAAGCGCCTCGGCGAGATCGAGAAGACTGCTGCGGTCGAGGTCGGTTGGTCGGCGGAGTGGGGTGGCTTTACTTCGCGCGGCCGGATCGTTTCCCCTCCGCTCTCCCAGTCAGCGCAGCGAGACCAGGCGCCTTCCGCGTCCCGCAAGCCGAAGCGTTAGCGCCCGGAGAGGGCGCTTACGTCGGCTTTGGTACCGGCTTGGGCAGTGGCTTGTCCTGACGCTTGGACCAGGAAATGTAATAGGCCACCGTTGTCATGATGGCGATGCCGGCGACACTGACCAGGATCTGGGCAAGCAGCGAACCTGAGCTCATCATGAGCGTGAAGTGGCCGATGAAGGAGAGGAAGACGCCGACGCAGAAGACGGCCAGCGATTGCTGTCCGCAGACCACCAGCGGGTCGAAGAGCTTCCATTCCAGCCCCGACCATTCCTTCGGGACGAAGCGGATCACCAGGATCACGATGACGACGAAATGGAGGAAGCGGTAGGGGGCGAGGTTGGTTTTGTCGTTCGGGTTGAAAGCGCCGTACAGCCAATCCGGAAACATCGCCCCGAAATCGGGAAAGCGTCCGGCCATGGTCATGATCAATGCAAACAGCAAGTAGGCCAGGCAGAAGTACAGGGTGATCGGGGACATGATGATCCCCATGGAGCGACGGGCACCGCCGAGCGCGCACCATGAGCCGAAGACGAACAGCACCTGCCAGCAATAGGGATTGAAATACCACGTGCCGATGGGATAGGCGGTGAAATTCCAGCCGAAATGGCGTGCAGCAAGCCAGAGCACGATGGACCCCGCCATCGTGAGATCGGGCTGGCGCAGCATCAGCCATAGCACCGGCGGGAAGAAGCCCATCAGCACGATATAGAGCGGCAGCACGTCCAGATTGACCGGCTTGAACTTCAGGATCAGGCCCTGAGCCAGGGTATCGGTCGCGTGATCCACCAGCCCCGCGACATTGAACTCGCTGATGATCTCGGAATCGCCGAACCGGCTGGCAAGATAGCTGATGGCCGCGATGTAGATCACGAACAGGACGATGTGGGCAACATAGAGCTGCCAGACGCGCTTGAACAGGCGGGTCGCGCCGACGATGAAGCCACGGTCGATCATCATCCGCGCATAGACGAACGAGGCGGTGTAGCCGGAGATGAACACGAACAGGTCTGCCGCGTCGCTGAACCCGTAATTCCGTGTCGTGATCCAGTTCACCACGTTATCGGGAATGTGATCGAGGAAGATCGCCCAGTTGGCGATGCCGCGGAACAGGTCGAGCCGGAGGTCGCGTCCTTTCTCCGGCAGTGTGGCCTTGATGTTCATGGGGCTGCTTCAACGCGCTGTTTCGAGACGGTCGTCAGGGAGCAGGAGAATCCCATGGCCATCATCGCAGATTGTCATGGGGCGGCAGAATGACTATACGGATCGAGAAAAGGTGCATCCAGGGGTAGGAATCACCGATCACATTCCTGAAACGTGCCTCTAGCCTATCCCGGAGGTTTCCACCACGCGCTTTACTGTCGCTTTGAGGGCCCGTCCATCGATGACCGCACGTATTTTTAAGCCGGCCAAGAACGCGATGCAATCCGGCAAGGCCAAGACCCGGGAATGGCAGCTCGACTACGAGCCGGAGCAGCCGCGCGCGATCGAGCCGTTGATGGGCTGGACCTCCTCGACCGACATGAAGCAGCAGCTGAGCTTGCGTTTCCACACCAAGGAAGAGGCGATCACCTATTGCGAGCGCAAGGCGATCCCGTACCAGGTGATCGAGCCGAAGGAGCCGGCGCAGCGCCAGATCGCCTATGCCGACAACTTTTCGTTCCGCCGCGGCGAGCCCTGGACGCATTAAATCTGGACGCACTAGTCTAAAGCAGCGGCGGCGCTGCTTACTTCGATCCAGCCGGTGGCGGCTCGATGGGCAAGGGCGCGTCCTTTGCCACGCCGAGCACTGGGAAGCTGCGGATGGCGCGGATGCCGGGCAGGGCAGCAAATTGCCGGAGCTGCCGGCTCATACCGTCGACACCGGTCGAGACGCATTTCAGCAGGAAATCTGCTTCGCCTGACAGGCGCCAGCATTGCTGGACCAGAGGGAGCGCCGCGATCGCGGCTTCGAACGCCGCGATCGCCGCTTGTTGCTGGCTTGCGAGCTGGATCGTGACGAAGGTGACCACCTCATAGCCCAGCGCCTTCTCGTCCAGGCTGGCGCGGATCGTCTTGATCACGCCGCGGCTGCGTAGCGCTCGCATCCGCCTCAGACAGTTGGAATGGGAGATGCCGATCCGGTCGGCGAGTTCGTTGTTGCGAAGCCGGCCGTCGCTCTGCAACTCCGCCAGGATCCTCCGATCGATATCGTCCAGCAATGTGCCCTCTGTCATACGGTCCGGTCCGTGCCGTCACAGCCGGCAGGTTGGATGTCGCGCGCTCTGCCTGTGGCAGCGGGCTGCGCGGCTTGCGGCATCACGCCCGAGAGGACCAGCTTTTCATGGGCGGCGATGATCGCGTCCCTGGTGAGCCGTCCGCCCGGCCGATACCACGTGCAAACACCGGTCAGGAGCGCAATGATCGCGAAGGTTGCGACCTGGATGTCGACGACGTCAAAGACGCCGTCCGCAACGCCTTCGGCGAGAATGTCGGCCAGGCGCTGTTCATAGGTCGTGCGCAGCGCCACGATCGCGGCGTAATTCCTGGGTTCCAGGCTGCGCAGCTCCGAATTGGCGATGAAGACCTCGCGCTTCCTGGCCATGTGGTAGGTGACGTGAAAGGCCACGAAGGCGCGCAGCCTCTCGGTCGGACCTTCCTTGTCCTGCAGCGCCTGTTCGAGGGCGCGCAGCAGCGTGTTCATGTGTTCCTGCACCAGATCGAACAGCAGGTCCTGTTTGGTGCTGATGTGGTTGTAGAGCGACCCAGGCTGGATGCCGACCTCGGCGGCGAGTTGACGTAGGCTCATCGCGGCGTAGCCGTGTTCGAAGATCAGACGCAGGCCCGCTTTGCGGATCGCCTCCATCGTGGTCGGGCCGTGTGAGCCGATCGTGCGTGCCATCTCGTGCCTGCCCTGAGTCCTCCCAGCCCGATCGAGACCGGCGAGCCGCGATCCGACGCTCTCACGAAATTCCCATAGTTTCAATGGACTAGCTGACTGCGGCCAAACGAAACTATTGCTTGAGCCTGAATTAAAAAAACGTATGATCGTTTAATTCCTTGGGAGAAATAGTGGCGAGCGCCAAGTCGGAGCCACAGGGCGAGGGAGGGACAGCGTGGGCGTAAAGATGATAGACCCGGCTGTGTTGCGGCCGGGCTCGGATCCGGGCTCGCCTGGACTGGGTTCAGGTGGCTTTCCTCCCTCGCTACTTTTCCACCCTCGCTAAAGGCGCCGGTGATGACACTTCATTCCACGATTGATCCGGCGTCCGCCGATTTTGCGCGCAATGCGGACGCGATGCGCACGCTGGTTGCCGATCTCCGCGCCAAGCTCGACCAGGTGGCGGACGGCGGCGGCGAGGCGTCGCGCAACCGGCACCTTGCCCGTGGCAAGATGCTGGCGCGCCAGCGCGTCGATCTGCTGCTGGACCCTGGCACCGCCTTTCTCGAACTGTCGCCGCTCGCGGCCTACGGCCTGTATGGCGGCGATGTGCATTCGGCCAGCATCGTCACAGGCGTCGGGCGGATCGCGGGGCGGGAATGCGTCGTCGTCGCCAACGATGCCACCATCAAGGGCGGCACCTACTACCCGATGACGGTGAAGAAGCACCTGCGCGCGCAGGACATCGCGCGGCAGAACAATCTGCCCTGCGTCTACATGGTGGATTCCGGGGGCGCCTTCCTGCCGCTGCAGGACGAGATATTCCCCGACGAGCGCCATTTCGGCCGCATCTTCTACAACCAGGCGCAGATGTCGGCGCAAGCCATCCCGCAGATTGCGATCGTGATGGGCTCCTGCACCGCGGGCGGGGCTTATGTGCCGGCGATGTCGGACGAGAGTATCATCGTGCGCAACCAAGGCACGATCTTCCTCGGCGGCCCGCCACTGGTGAAGGCCGCTACAGGCGAGGTGGTCAGCGCCGAGGAGCTCGGCGGCGCCGATGTGCATTCGCGCCAGTCCGGCGTCACCGATCACTACGCGCAGAACGATGCCCATGCGATCGGGATCGCCCGGCGGATTGTCTCCACCCTGAAGCCGCCGGCTGCGCGTGTCGCGCTCAACATGCGCGAGGTTCGCGAGCCCTTGTTCGCGGCCGAGGAAATCTATGGGGTGGTGCCGGTCGACGGCCGCAAGCCGTTCGATGTGCGCGATATCATCACGCGCGTGGTCGATGGTTCCGAGTTCGACGAGTTCAAGAAGCTGTATGGCCAGACGCTGGTGTGCGGCTTCGCTCATATCTGGGGTTATCCGGTCGGCATCATCGCCAATAACGGCATCCTGTTCAGCGAGAGCTCGCTGAAGGGCGCGCATTTCATCGAGCTGTGCTGCCAGCGTGGCATTCCTCTGGTGTTCCTGCAGAACATCACCGGCTTCATGGTCGGCAAGAAATACGAGGCCGGCGGCATCGCGCGTGACGGCGCCAAGCTGGTCACGGCCGTCGCAACCGCGTCCGTGCCGAAATTCACGGTCGTGATCGGCGGCTCCTACGGCGCCGGCAATTACGGCATGTGCGGCAGAGCCTATTCGCCGCGCTTTCTATGGATGTGGCCGAACGCGCGGATCTCGGTCATGGGCGGCGAGCAGGCGGCAATGGTGCTGAGCCAGGTCCGCCGCGACAACATCGAGGCCAAGGGCGAGAACTGGCCGGTCGAGGAGGAAGAGAAATTCCGCGCGCCGATCCGGGCGCAATATGAAAGCCAGGGCAATCCCTATTACGCGACCGCGCGGCTATGGGATGACGGCGTGATCGATCCGGCCGACACCCGCCTGGTGCTCGGACTTGGGCTGTCCGCCGCAGCGAACGCGCCGATCGAGCCGACCAAGTTCGGCCTGTTCAGGATGTGAAGATGGGCAATCCCGGATCGTATCGACGTTTTCGCAAGCTCCTGATTGCCAATCGCGGCGAGATCGCCGTGCGCGTGATCAAGACCGCGCGTGCGATGGGCCTCAGGACCGTTGCGGTCTATTCCGAAGCCGATCGCAACGCGATGCACGTCGCCTTGGCCGATGAGGCCGTGCTGCTCGGGCCGGCACGGGCGCGCGACAGCTACCTCAATGTCGAGCGGCTGATCGAAGCCGCGCGGCAGACCGGGGCTGAAGCCGTTCATCCCGGCTACGGCTTCTTGTCGGAGAGCGCGGAATTCGCGCAGGCCTGTCTCGATGCCGGCCTTATCTTCGTCGGACCGATGCCTGACATGATCAGGGCGATGGGTTCGAAATCGGGCTCCAAGTTGCTGATGGAACAGGCCGGCGTGCCGCTGGTGCCGGGCTATCATGGTGAAGCCCAGGACGAGACAACGCTCGCGGACCAGGCGGCGCGGATCGGCTTTCCCGTCCTGGTGAAGGCGTCGGCCGGCGGCGGTGGACGCGGCATGCGGGTGGTCCATTCGGCCGGCGAGCTCGCCGCCGCAATCGCCAGCGCCAAGCGTGAGGCCAAGGCGGCGTTCGGGGACGACCGCTTGCTGATCGAGAAGTTCGTCGACAACCCGCGTCACATCGAGGTGCAGATCATCGGCGACAGCCATGGCAATCTGGTCTCTCTGTTCGAGCGTGAATGCACCTTGCAGCGCCGGCACCAGAAGGTGGTGGAGGAGGCCCCGTCGCCGACCCTCGATGCCGTGCAGCGCGAGACGGTCTGCGCGGCGGCGCGTCGCGCAGCTGCGGCGGTCGCCTATGTGGGGGCGGGCACGATCGAGTTCGTCTCCGACGGCAAGGATGTGTTCTTCATCGAAATGAACACGCGCCTGCAGGTCGAACACCCCGTGAGCGAACTGATCACCGGCATCGACCTCGTCGAGTGGCAGTTGCGCGTCGCGTTCGGCGAGGAGCTGCCGCTCAAGCAAGACCAGATCAGGCTGAACGGCCACGCCATCGAGGTGCGGGTCTACGCCGAAAATCCGGCCAAGAACTTCATGCCGTCGGTCGGCACGATCAAGACCTGGCGCTTGCCGGAGGAGACTTTTGGCCTTCGTATCGATGCAGGCTATCGCGAAGGCGATACCGTCTCGCCGTACTACGACGCCATGCTGGCGAAGGTGATCGCGTGGGCGCCGACGCGTGAGGCGGCCATCGACCGGCTCGATCGTGGTCTCGAGCAGACGGATGTCCGGGGTGTCATCACCAACATTCCGTTCCTGTCGGCGCTCGTGACGCATGCGAGTGTGCGCGCCAATGCCATCGATACCGGCTTCATCGAGCGTGAATTGCCGGCGCTTACCGCGTCGACTGCAACTGTCGGTGATCTCGAGCTCTGCGCGGCGGTCGCTGCCATCCTTGCCGAGGAGCAGCGGACAGCGGCGCATCAGGCGTCCTCGCCATGGTGCAGCGACGGCTGGATGCCGGTCGGCCGCCGGCGGCGTGTGTTCGCCTTCCGGGAGCGGCAAGGCGGTGAGTACGCGGTGACGCTCGCTTATGGGCGCGGCCCGTCGACGCTCACGGTCGGCGAACGCGAATTTGTGCTCGCATTTTCGACGACGGATGGTGGCGGCTTCGACCTTGTGCTCGACGGCCTGAAGTCCCATGTCGCCGCCGTCATCGAAGGTCACGAGCTCTACTTGCGCACCCGCAACGGCCGGTTCGAACTGCATTGGATCGATGCCTTCGGTGGCGATACCGAGGAGCAGACCGGCGAGGATAAGATCGTCGCGCCGCTGCCGGGCACCGTGGTCGCCCTGCTTGCGCAGGAGGGGGCCACGCTGGAAAAGGGCGCCGCGATCCTGACCTTGGAAGTCATGAAGATGGAGCAGACCTTGCGGGCGCCGTTCGCCGGCATTCTCAAAGCCATCAAATGCAAGGTCGGCGACATCGTGCAGGAAGGCGCTGAGCTCGCAGACGTCGAGCCGTCATCCTAATCAGGGAGGCCGTCATGAGCGACAGAGTCCGGATCATTGAAATGGGTCCGCGCGACGGTCTGCAGAACGAAAAGACCCCCCTCAGCGTCGCTGACCGCATTGCCTTCGTGCGCGCGCTGGTGGACGCCGGCCTGACGACGGTCGAAGTCGGCGCCTTCGTGTCGCCCAAGGCGATCCCGCAGATGGTTGGCTCGGACGAGGTGATGCGCGCGGTGGCTCAGCTGCCCGGCGAGTTCCATGTGTTGGTGCCGAACGTGAAGGGCTATGAGGCGGCGCGGGCGGGCGGCGCCAAGGTCGTTTCGGTATTCGCAGCGGCTTCCGAGAGCTTTTCACGCGCGAATATCAACTGCTCGGTCGCCGAATCGCTCGAGCGCTTCAAGCCGGTGATCGCCCGCGCTAAGGCCGACGGCATCAAGGTGCGCGGCTACGTCTCCTGTGTGCTCGGCTGTCCCTATGAGGGCGAGATCAAGCCGCAGGCGGTCGTCGACGTTGCGAAGGTCCTGTGGGAGCTCGGCTGCTACGAGATTTCGCTGGGAGACACCATCGGTGTCGGCACGCCGCGCAAAGCGCGCGAGATGTTGCGCGCTGTCGGCGGCGATGTGCCATCAGCGCATCTTGCGATGCATTTCCATGACACCTATGGCCAAGCGCTGGCCAATCTCTATGCCGGCATGGAAGAGGGGGTGCGCGTGATCGACGCCGCGGCCGGTGGCCTCGGTGGCTGTCCGTTCGCGCCGGGCGCAACCGGCAATGTCGCGACGGAGGACGTGGTTTACATGCTCGAAGGCATGGGCATCCGGACCGGCGTCGATATGGCAAAACTGCTGGCCGCCACCAACGAGATCAGCCGATTGATCGGCCGCCCGCCCGCGAGCCGCGTGGCGAACGCGCTCAATGCAAAAGCCAAGAGGGCGACTAGGGAGTAGCAAATAGGGGATGGTCCCTATTCGCTACTCCCGTGCGCGACTTGCAATCTCGGCCGTGTCAGCGGCTGAGATCTGGTCCCATCACGAGGTCCGGCAGCAGGGTCGAGATCTGTGGGACGAAGCAGAGCAGCAGCACTGCGCCCATCATCAGCAGCACGAAGGGCAGTGTGCCCCAGATCACCTGGCTCAAGGGGATATCAGGCGCGACATTCCTGATCACGAAGATGTTGAGGCCGACCGGCGGATGGATGAGGCCCATCTCCATCACGATCGTCATCACAACGCCGAACCAGATGATGTCGAAATTGGCTGCCCGCAGCGGTGGCAGAATGATCGGGGCCGTCATCAGAATGATCGACACCGGCGGCAGGAAGAAGCCGAGCACGATCACCATCAGCAGGATCGCCGCCAATAGGCCCCAGCGCGGCAACTGCATGGCGACAATGGATTCGGCTGCCGATTGCGAGATGTGCAGATAGCTCATCACGTAGGAATAGAGCAGCGACATGCCGATGATCAGCATCAGCATGGTCGATTCCCGCAGGGTCGCCTTCATGATCGGGGCAAGATCGGTCGGCCGCCACACGCTGTAGATCAGCGCGATCAGAACCAGGGCCAGAATGCCGCCGAGTCCCGCCGTCTCCGACGGCGTGGCAAAGCCGCCATAGAGCGCAACCATGACGCCGGTCAGCAACAGCACGAACGGGATCACGCGCGGCAGCACCGAAAAGCGCTGGGCGAGGGTGAAATCGTCCTCGGCCAGGATCGGGGACCAGGTGCCCGCTTTCTCGTAAGCAAGCTTGGCGGCGGCATACTCCTGGCGGAAACGGATCACGGCATAGCCGCCGAACAGCAGCACCAGCAGCAGGCCCGGTCCGATGCCGGCGAGGAACAGCCGGCCCAGCGACTTCTCGGCGGCGATCGCAAACAGGATCATCGTGATCGAGGGCGGCAGCAGGATCCCGAGCGTCCCGCCGGCTGCGATGATCCCGGCTGCGAAGCCGCCCGAATAGCCGCGCTTGCGCATTTCGGGGATGCCGGCCGAGCCGATCGCAGAGCAGGTCGCCGGTGACGAGCCCGCCATGGCAGCGAACAGCGCGCAGGCGAAGACGTTCGCGACGCCGAGCCCACCGGGCACGCGGTGCAGCCAGGCATGCAGCGCGGAATAGAGATCCTGGCCAGCCCGCGAGCGGCCGATCGCCGCCCCCTTCAGAATGAAGAGCGGGATGGACAGCAGCGTGATCGAGGCCATCTCCTCGTAGACATTCTGCGTCACCGTATCCAGCGAGGCGGTGGGCATGTAGATGGCCATGAACACGACGGCGACCGCGCCGAGCGCAAAGGCGATCGGCATGCCGGAGAACATCGCTACCAGCGTTGCCACTCCGTAGGACAGCCCGATTCCAAACACGCTCATCGGCGCGCTCCGGTCAGGGGCTTTACGATCTGCAGCAGGATCTGCAGGCAGAGCAGGGTCATTCCAGCGGCCATGAGAAAGTAGGGAATTGCAAGGGGGGGCGACCACATCGAGTTGGAGACTTGGCCGTCTTCCCAGGCCTCGTTGGTCAGGGTCCAGGATTTCCAGGTGAAGAATGTGCAGAACAGAAAGCTCACGACGTCGACAAGCCAGAGCCGGATCCGATTCGCGAAGGGCGACATCAGCCCGACGAAGGCTTCGATGCTGACGTGACCGCGATGCTCCTGCACATAGGCCGAGGTCATGAAAGTGGCGCCGACCAGCAGGAACACTGCCGCTTCGTCCTGCCAATAGTTGGCGGCCCTGAACAGGGCGCGGCCGATCACGCTATAGCTCAGGATGACGCAGGCTGCGACAAGCGCAACTGCCGCGAGCACAACGATGATGCGATTGACGAACGCGAGGCCCCGTTCGACTCCCGCCAGCGGACCGCCAGCGGGAATCTCTTGAGTGATCTCGCGATCCGGAGACGGACCGTGCATCATGCTGCAACGTCGGAGGCGAGCTTCAACAATTTGCCGGCTGTCGCGGTCCGCGCGCCATAATCCTTCCAAGCGGTGTCACGGGCAATATCGCGCCACTTGTTGACCGTTTCGAGATCGAGCTCCACGACCTTGGCGCCGGCCTTTTCGTAGACCTTCGTGACCTCGACGTCGTCGGCTTGCGCACCCTTGCGGCCAAAGTCCTCGAGCTCGGCGCCGACGGCGAGGATGATGTCCTGGTGGTTCTTCGGGAGCTTGTCGAAGATCGCCTTCGACATCATGAGCGGCTCGAGCATGAACCAGTAGGACGCTTTCGCACCGGAGGTCAGGAATTTCGAGACTTCCTCCAGCCGGAACGAGATCAGGCTGGTCGATGAGGTGATGCCGGCGTCGCAGGCGCCCGTCTGCATCGCGGTGTAGATTTCATTGGAAGGCACCGAGAGCACCGAGGCGCCGGCGGTCTGCAGCACCATGTCCATCTCGCGTGAGCCGCCGCGGACCTTCATGCCTTTGGCGTCCTCAGGCGCAACCAGCGCGCGCGTACGGCTGGCGACACCGCCGGCCTGCCAGATCCAGCTGAGCAGGATGATGCCCTTGTCGGCCATGAAGTCGGTCATCGCCTTGCCGACTTGCGAGGTCTTCCAGCGCGCGCCCTGATCGTAGGTGGTGACCAGGCCCGGCATCAGCGCGATATTGGTCTCCGGTACCTCGCCCCCCGCATACGGCATCGGGTAGAGGCTGATATCGAGCGCGCCCTTACGCATCGCGGAGAACTGCGCGACGGTCTTGACCAGCGACGAGTTCGGATAGATTTCCGCGACGAGGTCGCCGCCGGAGCGCTTGGCGACTTCCGCGGCGAACATCCGGCACAGACGATCGCGGAAATCGCCAGCGTCGATCGTGCCACCGGGAAACTGATGGGAGATTTTCAAGGTGGTCGCCGCTTGAGCTGTGCCAACTCCAAAACGCAGGACGGCGGGTGCGGCGAGGGCGGATGCGATGACGTGGCGACGAGAGAGCATGGTCTTCCTCTGGACAACTTCTGATTGGTGTTCCGGCTAAGCCGGTGGTTAAGAGACTCTCACCGGTCCTGCCGAAACACGTCTGGTCAATGACTCAGACCATTCGGGCCTGAACTGCAAGAGGTGAGATTTGTTGCGGTGCACTCTGGCCGATCTATCCCGGGACGCGACCCGTCCTAAGTGTCCTGAATCCGAGCTTCGCGCAGTTTCGCGGCGATTTCCCTTAAGCGAACTTCGGATGCGCGGGGACGTGAGAAGCGAATTTCTGAACCACACTAACATGCTCTTCACGGGCGAAATTGTGTCGTCATTCAGGAATTCCAAACACCGCGCTCAAAAGTGTCGGAGTGACACCGATCGAAAAATCTCCGAAGCACGTAACAAAGTCCAGTGGGGAAACGTCGAGAACACGAGCGACATCGCGTCGCTGGCGAAACCACTCCTAAGGAAGGATCATCATGACCACCCGGACCCGCATCTTGCTTGGAATTTCCGCAATTGCCTTCTCGCTGAACGTCGCGCTGGCGCCGGTCGCTTTTGCCGAGGACAAAATGGGCAAGGACGAGATGAAGAAGGACACAATGCACGATGGCATGAAGAAAGACGCCATGTCGAAGGACGGCATGAAGAAGGGAGATGCCATGTCCAAGGACAGCATGAAGAAAGACGACGGCATGATGAAGAAGAACTAGTGCCGCAGATATTGAAGTCCGTGAGTCACTCGCGGCGAAATTCACGGACTTCAGATCGAGAAGCGGTACTGGGATGGTTTCCCGGTGCCCATGACTGTTCGAACTCCGCAGAGTGTCGCGGCGATGCGCGCGGACTTCGGCGCGTGGGCACTGGAGCACGATACGAGCTGGAGCAAGATACGGAGTTTGTGGCGGCTGTCCCGCGTGACACACGCCGATCGCGTTGGCGCGGAGACGATGCTCAACCAAGGACCCTCACGGGCGGTGGTGCTTCAATTGATCGCATGCGCTCCGTGGAGGCGGGCAGGGGCCATGCCTGCGGCGAGCCTGGCCGTCGCTGGGCTCATTGCAGGTAATGCATCGCGAGCGCGCCCCAGCAAATCCGGTGTGCGCTCGCTGATACGGCCGCAGATCGCGGACCTGGCAATGCATCGTGCCTTGACGCGATTCACGGCGTCAGACAATTGACGCTGTCAGACGATGCGCAAGTTCGTCAGGACGAGGTCGGACCGCCGAGCCCCGCCCGCCTTGCGTTGTCTCTATCGCTTCTTGCCGCGTGCCTTGCGCGCAGCGTAACGTGCGTCGCGTTTTGCCTTCTGTTCGGCCTCGATCTCAGCCTGGCGCGCGGCAGCTTCTTCCGCCTCGCGGGCCAATCGGGCAGCTTCGGCCGCTTTGGCCTCTTCCTCGAGCCGCTTCTGTTCAGCCTTGGCCGCTTCGCGCGCCAAACGTGCCTCTTCGCGCCGTGCTGCCACGGCTTCCCGCTCGAGGCGACGCTTCACCATTTCCGGATCGTCCGGCTTGGGCTGGGCGCGGAATTTCTCCAAGATCGACTTGCGCGCGTCTTGGGCCGCCTTTTGCCGGTCGGCAAATCCGGGTTCCTTAAATCCTCTCATCGAATGTGGTCGCTTCGCGTGGCTGTTTGGGTTGCTTGTGGGATCGGTGGTTGGGCGTCACCGTCGATTCGCCGTTCAGCGATCTCTTGATCAAGCATGAGGGCGCGACGGGAGCCAGTGTGTACAGGATCGCATACCCAGATGACAATTGGTTTATCGCCATTGCAGCCCGTAATGCGATCTCCATTTTAGCTGCCCACGGTGAGCCGGATCGGCCGGTTGTGGTTGAAATCACAAATTCAGGGCAGCAGGCGCCGTTTTGCGCTTCCAAAGGAGCCACCGGGCATGACCTCATTGTCGTCGAGGCGCATAAGGCTGGCGCTTGCCGTCGCGATCGCGATCGTCGCCGCCAGCGCCAGCGTGATGGCAACTGTCGTGACGCAGCCGACGTCGGTCGCAAGCCGGGTCCTCGGTGTCGATTGGCAGTGCCAGCAGTTGATATGGCTGACCACCTGCACCTACGTTGGGCCGGCGGTGCCGACCAAGGCGCATGTCGGTTTACGCGGCGTCTGACCAGGAGCCTTCCTTGAGTGATCCGAACGCCGACAATGGCAGGCGAGGCGCGATCGCCGGGCTGCTTATTGCCGCCGCGATGCTCGCTTTCGGCCTTTGGCTGGCGCACGACCTGACGGCCGCGAGCAAGATGCAGGACTGCCTGATGTCCGGCCGAACCAATTGCAATGTGATCGAGCCGGCCCGCTGAAGTCCGCCCGATCAGGACAGCGAGCCCGCTCTATTGTGGCGGAGATGAGGCGGATTGTTTCCGTAAGCCGCTAAGCAAATCATGGACATAGCGCGTGAAGTTGAGATCGGGCTGCGGGATTCGCCGCAAAATCGGCGTGATCTTGCCGATCTGTCGGGACGGTGGCCGGCAGGTGCTTCGCTTCATGCGATCTCGACAGATCGCAGTTCTCAAGGCGTTGCCGCGGCCAGTGCAAGGGATAGGCGAGCGAGGAAGGCGAGAATGAGGGCATTCAACCGAATAAGAACGTTGCTGCCTGTGATGTCGCTTGTGACGGCATTTTCGCTGTCCGCGCAGGCGCAGGAGCAAAACGGCCCGGGAGGCCATCCGGTCCCGCGGGGCGCGCCGGCGCCGGCAGCACGCCCGTCCGGGCCTGGTCCCGCTGCCGGTCATGCCGCCGGCCCGCGGCAGGTCGGCCCGCACCCGACCGGGCCTGTGGCCGGCCGCGGGCCGGACGCCCGCTTCGCCCGCGGCGCCGTCGTGGCCCGTGACTTCGGCGGACATCCGTATCGGGGCCGCCTCGGCTGGGAAGGTGGGCGCTGGCGCCACGAAGTCCATGATGGCCGGGACGGCTGGTGGTGGGATGTCGGCGGGGTCTGGTACTACTATCCAGAGCGCTTGGAGGGGCCGCCGACCTACGTCTCCGAGGATTATGCCGACGACATCGTCTATGCCCCAGCGCCGGCCTATGCGCCGCCGCCGGTCGCCTACGAACCGGCTCCGCCTCCGCCTCCCGCGGATCCCGGCGCCAGCGCGCTTGGCGGCGCGATTGTCGGTGGCGTGCTCGGCGGCCTGCTGACGGGACGCGCTAGCGGGGCCGCGGCCGGCGCGGTGGTTGGCGGCGCGACCGGCGCCCTTGTCGGGGCGACGGCGGCGTCGCGTCCCGGCTACTACCTCTCGCAGGGAGGCTGCTATTATCGTTATCCATCCGGTGAGTACGTTGCGGTCGATCCGCGCTCCTGCGATTGAGGCCGGGACCGCCATCTCTCAAGGCGACTTTGTCAGAAGCCGGGGTGCTCCGCGCCTCGGCTTTTTCGTGACAGCACGTGGCGGCAGACGAAAGGACGACCGGAAAGCCCCACGAAACCAATTTGGGCGGCGAACGACATCGTGCTGAAACAAAGGCCGATCAGCCTCTCCAAGCAGTCACGCGCCCTTCGACGTCAAAAGCGAAGTGTGCCAGTGGTTTGGATGGCGGCCATGCTTGCGGAAAAATTCATCTTGGTGCTGGAAACGCTAAGAAGCCGGAGCGCTCGGGACGGGAGTTGGCGGGTGGTGAGCACGTCGCCTCATGTTCCGGTCCAGCTGCCGCGAGGTAGCTCGGATTCGCGATCGAACCGCACTTGAGGTATCACGCGGTGTGTCTCGGTCGAGCCGGACCGGCGCCGGTGGGAGCAACGAATTGCTCAACAATGATTCGGGCTGTGCAGTGTCTGTCGCCGACCGGACGTTATGCGCGCGTGACGAACACCCCACCGCATTTTCAGGATGATGCCTCCCGCGTTTTGGTCTGAGACGGAAGCGGCCTCGGCTCTGGAGGACCGCTCCTCCCCGCATCCTCCGGCTCGCTCTTGGTGAAGACGATCTCCTGGTGAGGCGCCGCAAGCTCGTCCGGCGCCGCCTCGCAGGCTTTGATCTCGAAATCATTGTCCAGGATCTTTTCGCCGTGCGTACCGAGCGTGATGAGGTCCGCACGCTCCGCCGCTTCCCAGACCTCTCGTTCGGTCCGAAACGGGCACGTCAATCTTTCATCGTTTTCGAACAGAGCGTAGGGCACCACACACTCCGGATCGCAGCATCCGCAGCGGTTCATCGTACGTTCCGCCGCACACGGGGAAGGCCCGTGCCGGTCGTCAACGACCCTGGACCGGCGGTGTTCCCAGTGATGAACGGGCAGCTCTATGAATTGTGAGGCGGCCAGAGAGCATCAGAAACCCGGAGCGGGGAACGATGCCGGCGTGGCCTCATTGACCGCTATCCAGGTCATCGAGGGAGCATGCGATGGATTTGTCAGGAAAGAAGATCGCGATTTTGGCCACCAACGGATTTGAGCAGTCCGAGTTGGAAGTGCCGCGCGACCGTGGAGATCGTCTCGCCGGCCGGCGGAGAGATCAAGGGCTGGGACCAGAAGGATTGGGGCCGACCGGTCAAGGTGGACAGGACCCTCGAACAAGCATCGGCGTCAGATTACGACGCGGTCGTGCTGCCGGGTGGACAGATCAACCCAGACCTGCTGCGCGTCGAGCCAAGGGCACTGAAGTTCATCAAGGATATTTTCGAGGCGAAGAAAATCGTCGCGGCAGTCTGCCATGCGCCGTGGTTGCTGATCGAAACCGGGATCGCCAAGGGCCGCAAGATGACCTCCTACAAGTCGATCAAGACCGACGTCGTGAACGCCGGTGCCACCTGGGTGGAGGCTGAGGTGGTGGTCGATCAGGGCGTGATCACCTCGCGCTATCCCGGTGACCTCGAGGCATTCAGCGCCAAGATCATCGAGGAGGTCAAGGAAGGGCGCCACCTGCAGCGGAGCGCTGCTTGACGGTCAGGCAGGGGCTGGGCTTGGCGGTCCAACCTCAGAGCAACGTCAACGGCCCCGGCGCTCGATGGGGCCGAACGCCGGGGCCGCATTCCACACGGAGTGCTCCCGACGTGATGGGGGAATGCTGCCGGGAGCGGAGAGAAGACGCTCCGCGGCGTCGAATGTTCCTAATGTGGTGCCGCGATTGTCATGCCGCTTGATCTGCTGCTCATTCCGAGAGCGATAGATCGAATCCTATAAAGCCAGGGCTGGCTCTTTGGGCAGATCGCCCGGCGGGCCGCTGTGCCAGGTCAACGAGCAAGGTCAACTCGGCGCGCATCGCCGACTCCCGTCCCACACGAAGCGTGCGGCACGGAAGCGTTCCGTGCGATTCCGGAACTTCCATTCCTCTCATTGGTTGCCCGCCTTATTCGCCGGAGATCCCGCCATGAGACGGAAAGCAAAGGTCGAGCAGTATGATGCACCGGCCGGTGGCTGGGGCTCGCTGCATGCGGTCGCCAGCATTCTGACCCAGGAGGAGGTTGCGCTGCTCGGCAGCGAGATCCTGCTCAAGCAGAACAAGCCGGACGGATTCATGTGCGTGAGCTGCTCATGGGCCAAGCCGGCGAAACCACGTCCGTTCGAATTCTGCGAGAACGGCGCCAAGGCGACGGCGTGGGAGATCACCCGAAAGACCGTCGGGCCGGAGTTCTTCGCCTCGCATACGCTGAGCAAATTAAGAACGTGGTCCGATCACCAGTTGGAAGAGCAGGGGCGCCTGACCCATCCGATGCGCTGCGATCCGGGATCGGACCGCTACGTTGCGGTGGTCTGGGAGCAGGCCTTTCGCGATATCGGTGTCGAGCTGAAGCGGCTCGATCCACGTTCGGTCGTGATGTACACGTCGGGAAGGGCCTCGCTCGAGGCCAGCTACATGTATCAGCTGTTCGGACGCATGTACGGGACCAACAATTTCCCCGACAGCTCGAACATGTGCCACGAGTCCACCTCAGTCGCTTTGCCGGAGGTGATCGGCGTTCCCGTCGGCACCGTACTGCTGCCGGATTACGAGAAGGCCGACTGCATACTGTTCTTCGGCCAGAACACGACGACCAATTCGCCGCGCATGCTGCACCCGCTGGAGGAGGCGGCGAAGCGGGGCGTCCCCATCATCACGTTCAATCCATTGCGCGAACGGGGCCTCGAGCGGTTCACCAATCCGCAGAACCCGGTTGAGATGCTGGTGACAGGCGGGACGCGGATCAGTACGCAATATCATCAGCTGCGCATTGGCGGCGATGGTGCGGCCCTGCTCGGTCTCTGCAAGGCCGTGATCGAAGCCGACGATACGGCACGTGCCACCAAGAGCCCACGCGTGCTCGACGTGATGTTCATCGAACAGCACACGTCGGGTTTCGATGAATTCGCCAATTATTGCCGCCAGGCGTCATGGAGCGAGATCGAGCGCGCGTGCGGATTGCGCCGGTCCGAAATCCTCGAGGCGGCAAAAGTCTACGCCAAGGCTCACGCGGTGATCGCCAATTACGGCACGGGCATCACCCAGCATCGGCACGGGGTCGAGACGGTCAAAGATCGACCGAGCACGATCCTGCCATTCTTTGCCTGCCTCCGTTGCTGCAAGCAAATTGAATCAGAGCCGAACCGATTTGGGAATCCCTCGCGATTCAACCCGATCGCAAACCGCTCTAGCCGACAGCGCGCTGCAGTGACGCCACAGCCGCCACGCCGGCATGCGTGGCGTGGCCATCCGTGCCCGTCGCTGTGCGCGCAATCGGCACGAGCAAGCGGCAGATCAGCCCCTCCGGCCGCCAATCGAACACGGCTTGGCCGCCGAGCTGGCTCTCGACGCTCGCCATCAGGCTGCGCGTGCCAAAGCCGCGCGAGGTCGGCACGTGCACCAGGGGGCCGCCGGTCTCCACCCAGACCAGATCGAGGTGGTCATCTTCGACGCTCCAGCTCACGGAGATCTGCCCGGACAGCACCGAGAGCGCGCCATATTTCGCCGAGTTGGTGACGAGCTCATGCAGGGCGAGCGCAAGCGTCTGCGCGGTGGCCGGCTGCAGTTGCAGCTCCTCTCCCGAAGACGATATCTGCCCGCCGTTCGCGTAGGGAGCAACTTCTTCCGCCACCAGCCGGCCGATTTCAGCACCTTGCCAACTGGACAGCGACAGAATGGTGTGGACGCGCGCCAGCGCGCTGATGCGGCCTTCGACGGCCCGGACATAGGCCTGGACGTCCTCAGCGCGGGTCAGGCGGACGATCGACTGTGCCAACGCCAACGCGTTTTTGGCGCGATGGTCGACTTCCCGCGTCAGGAGCATCTGGCGCTCCTCGGCGTTCTTCCGATCGGTGATATCGACGGTGACCCCGCTGACGCGCAGGACCCGACCTGCCGTGTCGGTGGTCGCTGCGGCCGTCGCCACGCACCAGCGCTGCTCGCCGTCCGGCCGTTTGATTCGAAACTCCGCTTCGAATGACTTGGTCCCCTTGGAGAAATCGGCAATCATGTCCTGCAGGCGCACGGAATCTTCCGGGTGGCAGAGCGCCATGATGTTCGTCGAGTTGACTTCGAAGCTGTGGGGGTCAACGCCGAAGATGCGATACTGACCATCGTCCCACATCCAGTCGCCGTTGACGCCGTCCCAGTCCCACGAGCCCATCTTTCCGGCCGCTATCGCCATGCTGCGCCGTTGCTCGCTTTCGACGAGCTGTGCCGTCGAACGTTCGAGCTCGGCCGTGCGCGCGCGCACACGGTCCTCGAGCTCGGCGTTGAGACGCTCCAATTGCCGGGTCTTGCGATAGAGCTCCGCGAACACCTTGATCTTGGCGCGCAACACTTCCGGCACCACCGGAACCGGCACATAGTCGACCGCGCCCATCTCATAGCCGCGCAGGCGATCGAAGTCGCTGACCTGGATCGCGGATATGAAGATGATCGCGATCTTCTGGAAGCGTGGATGTTCCCGGATCATCGCGGCAAGCTCGAAGCCGTCAAGTTCGGGCATGCACACGTCGACCAGGATGACCGCGATCTCGGTCTTCAACAATATCTCCAGCGCTTCGCGGCCGGAGGTCGCGACGACGAGCTTTTCCCCGAGTTCCTTCAGGATGACTTCATAAGCCAAGAGCTTGGCTGGCTGGTCGTCGACCAGAAGGATGTTGATCTTTTCATGCTCCATCATCATCAACCGCTCAGCGATGCAGCCACATGCGGATCGCAAGGAGTAGCTGCTCGGTGTTGACGGGCTTGGCGAGATAATCCGATGCGCCGGCTTCGAGGCACTTTTCGCGGTCGCCCTTCATCGCCTTGGCCGTGAGCGCGATGATCGGAAGGCGGGCGAAGTTTGGATTTTGCCGGATCACGCCGATCGTCTGGTAACCATCCATCTGCGGCATCATGATGTCCATCAGCACGATTGCAATCGTCGGGTTGGTTTCAACGAGCTCGATCGCCTCGTTGCCGGTCGTTGCGGTCAGGACTTTCATGCCGCGTCGTTCCAGCACGCTCGACAGAGCAAAGATGTTCCGCGCGTCATCGTCGACCAGCAGCACGGTTCTGCCGATCAGGTCCTCGTCGGAACTGTTGAGCTTCTCCAGCATCCGCTGTTTCTCGGCCGGCAGTTCCGTGATCACGCGATGCAGGAACAACGACGTCTCGTCGAGCAGCCGTTCCGGCGATTCAACACCCTTGACCACGATGCTGCGAGCCATGGTGTGAAGTTCCGCGTCTTCTTCGGCCGAGAGTTCGCGCCCGGTGAAGACTACGACCGGCACGCCGGAGAGCGTAGGATCCGAGCGAAGCTGATCCAGCACGTCGAAGCCGCTCATATCAGGTAGACGCAGATCCAGTACCACGCAGTCGCAAGGGGAGCCGCGCAAGACACTGAGCGCATGGGCGCCCGTGTCGGTCGCGATGATCTCGATATCGTGGTGGTCGAGCAGTTCGCGGATGCTGAGCTGCTCGGCCGGGTTGTCTTCGACGATCAACAGGCGCTTGCGGCGCGGCTTGGCATATTCCTTGATCTGCGCCAAGGCTGCACTCACGCCCTCGGTCGTCGTCGGCTTGTTGACGAAGGAGAACGCGCCACGCGCCAGCGCATGCTGTCGGTCTTCATCCAGCGTGATGATCTGCACCGGAATGTGTCGGGTCAGCGGATTGTGCTTGAGCTGACTGAGGACGGTCCATCCCAGCATGTCCGGCAGGAACACGTCCAGCGAGATCGCCGCGGGCTGGTATTGCTTGGCAAGGTCGAGCGCTTCCGCGCCACGGCTGGCGACCAAGACCTTGAAGCCCTTGTCGCGCGCGAGATCGATCAGTACGCGCGCGTAGTGTGGATCGTCTTCGACGATCAGCAGGATCGTATCGCCGGGGTCGAGGTTAAGCCGGTCATCCGGGAGTTGCTCGATGACACGCTCCTGGGACGTCGGCTGCTGCAGGGTCGAAGACTGCGCATATTGGGACGAAGAGCCGGAGCTCGTGCGCGGCGCCACGGTCGGGCCGGCATATTTCAGCGGCAGATAGAGTGTGAACGTACTGCCTTTGCCGAGCGCGCTCCTGAGATGGATTTCTCCGCCGAGCAGGTTCGCGAGTTCGCGGCTGATCGCAAGTCCGAGACCCGTGCCACCGTATTTGCGGCTGGTCCCGGCATCGGCCTGCTGGAACGCCTCGAAGATCAGCTTCTGCTTCTCCTGCGGGATGCCGATGCCGCTATCGGATACTTCAAACGCGATCACGGCGGGCGCCGTGTTGAGGACGGGATGCTCAGCGCTCCAGCCGCCGACGGCGGCGGCGACCTTCAGGTGCACGCCGCCTTCGGCCGTGAACTTGAAGGCGTTGGAGAGCAGGTTCTTCAGGACCTGTTGCAGGCGTTTGGAGTCGGTGACGATGCTGCGCGCCAAATTCGGATCGACGTCGATGTCGAATGACAACTGGCGGTTCTCGGCTTCATGCCGGAACGGCCGTCCGACAGTCTCGAGCAGGTTGGACGTGAGGATCTCCTCCGCGTCGACCGTCACCGTGCCGGACTCGATCTTGGAAAGGTCGAGAATGTCGCTGATCAGGTTCAAGAGGTCGGTGCCAGCGCCATGAATGGTGCGGGCGAATTCGACCTGCTTGGCCGTCAGGTTGCCGTCGGGGTTTTCGGTCAGCTGCTGGCCTAGGATCAGGATGCTGTTCAGCGGCGTGCGCAGCTCGTGTGACATGTTCGCCAGGAACTCTGACTTGTACTTCGACGTGAGCGCGAGCTCGGTCGCCTTTTCTTCCAGCGCGCGGCGGGCCTGTTCGATTTCCTGATTTTTGCGCTCGACTTCGACGTTACGTTCGGCGAGCTGCTGCGCCTTCTGTTCGAGCTGCTCGTTGGTTTGTTGCAGCTCGCGCTGCTGCGCCTGAAGCTCGGCGGCGAGCTGCTGCGACTGCTTCAGCAGACCTTCGGTCTGCATCGTGGCTTCGATCGAATTGAGCACGATGCCGATGGAGTCGGTGAGCTGCTCCAGGAAAGTCATCTGCGATGTCGTGAATGTCGTCAAGGACGCAAGCTCGATGACGGCCTTGACCTGGTTCTCGAACAGGACCGGCAGCACCACCAAATTCCTTGGGATAACGCGCATCAGCGCCGAGCCGACCGGGATGGCATCGGCGGGGATATCGGCGACGAGGCGCTGCCGCTTGTCCATCGCGCACTGGCCGACCAGGCCCTCGCCGAACTGCAGGACTTGCGGGTGGGGATAGATCCCATCATCGGCATAAGCGGCGAGCAGCCGCAGCTGCGGCGTATATTCGTTCTCGACCTGGTAGATCACGCCGCGATGCGCGTTGACCAGCGGCGTCAGCTCGGTCAGCAGCAGCCGGCCGACGGTGGTCAGGTCGCGCTGGCCTTGCAGCATGTTGGTGAATTTGGCGAGGTTCGTCTTCAGCCAATCCTGCTCGGTGTTGAGGTCGGTCGTGAGCCTCAGATTGGTGATCATCGTATTGATGTTGTCTTTGAGCTCCGCAACCTCGCCGCGCGCATCGACCTGAATGGTGCGCGTGAGATCGCCCTTGGTCACGGCGGTCGCGACCTCCGCGATCGCGCGGACCTGGGACGTCAAGTTGGCAGCCAACAGGTTGACGTTGCCGGTCAGATCCTTCCAGGTGCCGGCAGCGCCGGGCACATTGGCCTGGCCGCCGAGCCGGCCTTCCACGCCGACCTCGCGCGCCACGCTGGTGACCTGATCGGCGAAGGTCGCCAGAGTCTCCGTCATGTTGTTGATGGTCTCGGCAAGCGCTGCGACCTCGCCCTTCGACTTCACAGTCAGGTTCTGCTTGAGGTCGCCATCGGCGACCGCGGTCACGACCTTGACGATGCCGCGCACCTGTTCGGTCAGGTTGGCGGCCATGAAATTCACGGTGTCGGTCAAGTCTTTCCAGGTGCCGGCCACGCCGGGGACCTGGGCCTGACCGCCGAGCTTGCCTTCGGTGCCGACCTCGCGGGCGACGCGGGTGACTTCGCCGGCGAACGCGTTGAGCTGATCGACCATGGTGTTGATGGTGTTCTTCAGCTCGAGGATTTCGCCCTTCACATCGACGGTGATCTTGCGCGAGAGGTCGCCGCGCGCGACCGCGGTCGTGACTTCGGCGATGTTGCGGACCTGGGTGGTGAGGTTTGCCGCGAGCAGGTTGACGTTGTCGGTGAGATCCTTCCAGGTGCCGCCGACGCCTGGCACCACGGCCTGGCCGCCCAGCCGTCCCTCCGTGCCCACCTCGCGGGCGACGCGCGTCACTTCGGCCGCGAACGAGCGCAACTGCTCCACCATGGTGTTCAAGGTGTCCTTGAGCAGCAGGATCTCGCCACGCACGTCGACCGTGATCTTCTTCGAGAGATCGCCGCTGGCGATGGCGGTGGCGACGTCGGCGATGTTACGCACCTGCGCCGTCAGGTTCGAGGCCATGAAGTTGACGTTGTCGGTCAGGTCCTTCCAGGTGCCGGCGACGCCGGGCACTTCGGCCTGTCCTCCCAGCTTGCCTTCGGTGCCGACCTCGCGGGCGACGCGCGTCACTTCGGAGGCGAAGGCGTTGAGCTGGTCCACCATGGTGTTGATGGTGTTCTTCAGTTCGAGAATTTCGCCTTTGACGTCGACGGTGATCTTGCGTGAGAGGTCGCCGCGGGCCACGGCGGTCGTCACTTCGGCGATGTTGCGGACCTGGGCCGTGAGGTTGCCGGCCATCGAGTTGACGCTGTCCGTCAGGTCCTTCCAGGTGCCGGCGACGCCAGGCACGTTGGCCTGGCCGCCGAGCCTGCCTTCGGTGCCGACCTCGCGCGCGACGCGGGTCACTTCGCCCGCGAAGCGGTTGAGCTGGTCGACCATCGTGTTCAGCGTTTCCTTCAGGCTGAGGATCTCGCCGCGGACGTCGACTGTGATCTTGCGCGACAGGTCGCCCGAGGCGATCGCGGTCGCGACCTCGGCGATGTTGCGGACCTGGGCCGTGAGGTTGCCGGCCATCGAATTGACGCTGTCGGTCAAATCCTTCCAGGTGCCGGCGACGCCCGGCACTTCGGCCTGGCCGCCGAGCTTGCCGTCGGTGCCGACCTCGCGTGCGACGCGGGTGACTTCGCCCGCGAACGCATTGAGCTGGTCGACCATCGTGTTCAGTGTCTCCTTCAATTGAAGGATTTCGCCCGAAACATTGACCGTGATCTTTTTCGAGAGGTCGCCTTTGGCGACCGCGGTGGCGACTTCGGCGATATTGCGGACCTGGCCGGTCAGGTTGGACGCCATCGAGTTGACGCTGTCGGTCAGGTCCTTCCAGGTGCCGGCAACGCCGCGCACCATGGCCTGTCCGCCGAGCTTGCCTTCGGTACCGACCTCGCGTGCGACGCGTGTCACTTCACCGGCGAAGGCATTGAGCTGATCCACCATCGTGTTGATGGTGTCCTTCAACTCAAGGATTTCGCCGCGCACGTCCACGGTGATTTTCTTGGACAGGTCGCCATTGGCAACGGCGGTCGTCACCTCGGCGATGTTGCGGACCTGAGCCGTCAGGTTGGACGCCATCGAGTTGACGCTCTCTGTCAGGTCCTTCCAGGTACCGGCAACGCCGAGCACGTTGGCCTGGCCGCCGAGCCGGCCTTCGGTGCCGACTTCGCGGGCGACGCGCGTCACCTCGCCCGCGAAGGCGTTGAGCTGGTCGACCATCGTGTTCAGCGTCTCCTTCAACTGAAGGATCTCGCCCGACACGTTGACGGTGATCTTCTTGGAGAGGTCGCCGCCGGCGATGGCGGTGGCGACGTCGGCGATGTTGCGAACCTGCGCGGTCAGGTTCGAGGCCATGAAGTTGACGTTGTCGGTCAGGTCCTTCCAGGTGCCGGCGACGCCGGGGACCTGGGCCTGGCCGCCGAGCTTGCCTTCGGTGCCGACCTCGCGGGCGACGCGGGTGACTTCGCCGGCGAACGCGTTGAGCTGGTCGACCATGGTGTTGATGGTGTTCTTCAGCTCGAGGATTTCGCCCTTCACATCGACGGTGATCTTGCGCGAGAGGTCGCCGCGCGCGACCGCGGTCGTGACTTCGGCGATGTTGCGGACCTGGGTGGTGAGGTTTGCCGCGAGCAGGTTGACGTTGTCGGTGAGATCCTTCCAGGTGCCGCCGACGCCTGGCACCACGGCCTGGCCGCCCAGCCGTCCCTCCGTGCCCACCTCGCGGGCGACGCGCGTCACTTCGGCCGCGAACGAACGCAGCTGATCGACCATCGTGTTGATGGCCTCCTTCAACTGCAGAATTTCGCCGCGCACGTCGACGGTGATCTTCTTGGAAAGGTCGCCGTTGGCGACCGCAATCGTCACCTCCGCGATGTTGCGGACCTGGCCGGTGAGATTGTTGGCCATCGAGTTGACGCTCTCGGTCAGGTCTTTCCAGACGCCTGTCACCTCCGGCACCTGGGCCTGGCCGCCGAGCTTGCCTTCGGTGCCAACCTCGCGCGCGACGCGCGTCACCTCCGAGGTGAATACGCTGAGCTGCTTGATCATTGTATTGACGATGTTGGCGGACTGCAGGAACTCGCCGGCGAGCGGTCGGCCGTCGACATCGAGCTTCACGGTCTGCAGCAGGTCGCCTTGCGCAACAGCCGCAACGGCGCGCGTCACTTCGCGGGTGGGCCAGAGGAGATCGTCGATCAAAGTGTTGACCGAGTCTTCCATGTCGGCCCAGGAACCGGACGCAAGGCCAAACTTTACGCGCTGTCGCGTCTTGCCTTCGCGGCCGACCACTTGGCCGACGCGTTCGAGTTGCTGCGCCATGCGCTCGTTTGCGGCGATGATCTCGTTGAATATATCGGCGATCTTGCCGTCAATTCCGACATAATCGCCGCTCATACGAACTGAGAAATCGCCGGACCGCATCGCCTGCAGGGCGTGCAGCAGATCCTGTCGTGCGTCGGGCTTGCTCAGGCCGTTGGTGTTGCGCTTGGCCGGGCGCGGCACCGTCGGCGAGGCAGCTTCGGAATCGATGTCGCTCATCAAGTCCCCCAAACGCAAGTACATCCTCGCAAGAATCTGCGATGCAGACCTTGCACTTGCATAGAAGCTGTCGCCAACCGCTAAATCAAGAGCGATCGATCTAAGTCGGCCGATGGAACCCGGCGACAAGCCACGCGCCATAACGCTGTTGCCCCGCATTGGTTCCGATGTCATGGCCGATTTTTCGGGCCGCATACAGCGCTGGGGACGGAGCGGCCGGACGCCGGGTACTTAAGCCTTACGATGGAGGATGGCTTATGAAAGTTCTAGGAATGTTTGCTGCTGTGCTCGTCCTCGGCTCACCGGCGGCCTTGGCGGAGAATGGCGGGCCGAGCGGACGTGGATCGGTCCTCGGGGATCCCGCGGCAAGCTCGGCTACGCCGGGAACCGCTCCGACGACCGGCATGGCACGCAGCAGAGTGGCAGCGGAACATCGACCTCGGGCGGACGCGATGCCAATGGCGATCAGCGGCGAGACAAGATGCCTGACAGCGACAGGAACGTGATGCCGCTCGACCAGCAGCATAAGCCGGACACCGGAAAGTAAGCGGAGACGGCCGCTATTTTTCAGCAAGTGCGGCTCGCGTGTCTTCAAGTTCGGCACGCAGTCGTGGCAGCTGCGCCGCTGCGAAATTCTTCACATCATCGATATCCGAGGATTGGAGATAGCGCTCGAGCACGGAAACGGTCATCTCGTACTGAGCCAGCTGGGCAGCATAGAAGCTGCGTACAAAGGCGGGGCCTTCGGCCGAGTCCATAGCCGCAAGTACGTCGGCCCGCTCGCCGGCAGCTGGCCGGCTGATCTCAGCCTTGCCGGCACGGTGCTGCAACTCGACAAGCGCCTGATCGCGCTGCAGCGCGGCCTCGGCCCGCAGCGCAGCAACGTTCTGAACGTCAGAGTTCGACAGTGCGGCCGTACGATCGATCGCCGCCTGCTGAAATGCGTCGAACTCATACAAGCGAGCGATGACCTCAGGCGGCGTCGGGTGTGGATCGACAGCACCGAGTGGCGTGCGATCGAGACTCTCTGAGCGCACCGCGCCGGCGCCGAGAGCGAGCATGAAGAGCAAGGCAGCAATTCTCATGGCTTCAAAATCGCGCAGTCGCCCACAAGTTCCACCAACATTAATAACGCGTAAGGGCGGTTGTAGGCCGCCGGTGCGGCTACCAGCTAAGATTGATGAAACAGTCAGATCGATTTCGAGAACACGCTGAGAATTGCCTGCAGCTTGCCGAGCGCGCCGCGCAGGGGCCTGTGTTCAGGCGTTACACACGTATGGCCCAGGGGTGGGCCGCGCTGGCCCAAGGGCAGGAATGGCTTGACGGCGAGGTGTCGCCCTTGGGCCACCCAGACTCGGATCGTCCGCGTACTTAGGTGCGAGCTCTTCGGCGTGACAAGACATCGGGTGTGACAAGACATTGGGAGCGAAAGGAGGAACGTCAGATGACTCCCCGCTTGGTTCTTATTGTCCTGATCGTGGCCTTTGGAATGGCATCGGCCTTCGCGACGATCACCACCATCCGGCAGGTCCGGACGGAAGCCTATGCGCTTCCGCAGCCGGTGACCCACATCTGATCCAGCTAGCAGCCTACGGCTGCCCCGAGCCGCCCGACGAGCCGTACACTTGACCATTGGCGTAGCTCGCATCGGCGGCTGCGAGCTGGACATAGATCGAGGCCAGTTCGGCCGGCTGTCCCGGTCGTCCTAGCGGCGTCTGCCCGCCAAATTTCTCCAGTTTCTCCATCGTCGCGCCGCCTGATACCTGCAGCGGCGTCCAGATCGGCCCCGGAGCGACCGCGTTGACGCGAATACCCTTGGGACCCAGCTGTTTGGCGAGCGATTTCACGTAGTTCATCGTCGCTGCTTTGGTTTGGGCATAATCATAGAGGTCCGGTGAAGGGTCATAGGCCTGCTCCGACGCCGTGCCAATGATGGCTGAGCCGGGCTTCAGGTGCGGCAGCGCCGCCTTGATGATCCAGAACGGCGCATAGATATTGGTCTTCATGGTCGCATCGAAGTCCTCGGACGAGATGTCGAGGATGGATTGTCGAGCCTGCTGGCGTCCGGCGTTGCTTATGATGATATCGAGGCCGCCGAGTCCTTCGACGGCGCGCTGCACCAACTCCTGGCAGAACCGCTCATCGCGGAGATCACCAGGAATGGCGAGAGCGTTGCGGCCGTCGGCCTTGATCAGCGCGATCACTTCCCGGGCATTCGGCTCTTCGGTCGGATAGTAATTGATGGCGACATCAGCGCCCTCGCGCTCATAAGCGATCGCCGCGGCGCGCCCCATGCCGGAGTCTCCGCCGGTGATCAGCGCCTTGCGACCGACAAGGCGCGCGGAGCCCTTGTAGCTGATTTCGCCGTGATCGGGACGGGGATCCATCTGACCCGCCGGCCCTGGTCAAGGCTGCGACTGCCTGTTGAATGGAGGCTTCGGATATTTGTCGACGGGATTGATGAGGTCCTGATTGATGGGGGCTTGGCCATTCTCGCCTGCCATTGGCTCGCGTCCTTTCGCCGTTGCAGAAACGAGGGACGCTTGCGGCCAAGGTGGCTCCGCCGGCGACCATTCGTCGGTGAGACATCGAAGGGATCTGGTCGTCTGCCATTCACGTCTTCTCCGCGTTTCTGCAGGTCAACGGCGTTCGCTACGGAACGTTTCTAGTCAGCGCGGTCAATTCCGATGATGTCCACCGCCCCGGTACGACCGCGCTTTGGCAATCCCCGGAACAATTCGGAGCGGTCGGCGTCGTTGTGAACTTGGCAACAGCGCTCTGCTCAAATTTTCCATTCGGACGGAGGCTTCACATGGCTATGTCAATTGACCAACGCGAATTCGGTAGTCTGATCGGCAGCGACAAAGTCGAGGGGACATCGGTCTATGGACCTGATGACACCAAGATCGGCACGATCGAGCGAGTCATGATCGACAAGAAGAGCGGCAGAGTGTCTTACGCCGTGCTTGGTTTCGGCGGGTTCCTCGGCCTCGGTAATGATCACTATCCGCTGCCCTGGCAGTCCTTGAAATACGATACACGGCTGGGCGGCTACGTCACCGGAATCACCGAGAGCCAGCTGCGCGGCGCGCCACATTACAGCGATGACCGGGAGTGGAACTGGTCGGACGTCGCCGCAACTCGGGCGGTCAATGATTATTACGGCGTTCCGATCGTGTGACCCCTGTCGGGCGCGCACGGGTTCAACACGCGCGAGGCCGTCCATCGGGGCGGCCTTTTGCTGATGATCGCAGCCATTCTTGAGCAGCTGCGAAAGCGAGCCGGGAACGAAGCTCGCGCAAGACAATTACTTGGCAGAAGCCGTCGCGCAGGGGCGCAATCGACAGTTCAAGCCGAGGTGTTTGCCGTGGATGCCCAGACCAAATCGCGCGGGTTGTCTGCGGACAAGGCGCAAGCGCTTGAGCCGCGATCCGAGCCGAAGCCCGCGGAGCAGGATCGCAAGAGCGGGCAGGAGGGCAGAGAGCAGAGAGCAGCAGGCGCAGACCGAGCACAAACGGTCGCTGGCGGATCGGCTGCGGGCGCATCCGGTGCTGACAGCGGCAGGCGTTTGCATCCTGCTGATAGCTGCGATCGGTGCGCTTGCTTATTGGTTGAATGCGCGCCACTACGAGAGCACGGATGACGCCTTCGTCGCAGCGCGCAGCTATTCGGTGGCGCCGAAGGTTGGCGGTTACGTCACCCATGTTCCGGTGACCGACAACCAGCATGTCAAAGCCGGCGACGTGCTCGCGCGCATCGATGATCGCGACTACAGAATTGCGGTCGATCAGGCGCAAGGGCAAGTCGCCGTGGGACAAGCCAATGTCGACAACATCCAGGCGCAAATCGATAGCCAGCGCGAGCAGATCGCACAGGCCAAGGCGCAGGTCGAACAGGCCCAGGCGCAGCTCGAGTTCGCCCAGCAGGAGGAAGCCCGCGCACGGGATCTCGTCGAGAGGGGGGCGGGCACGGTTCAGCGTGAGCAGCAGACCCGCTCCGACTTGCAGGCTCAACAGGCCAACACGACGCGCACGAAGGCGGCATTGACGGCGGCTGAGCTCGGAATAAAGACCCTGCAGGCGCAGCTTGAAAGCGCCAAAGGCTCGTTGCAGCAGGCGCAGGCCCAGCTCGATCAGGCCAAGCTCAACCTGCAATACACGAACGTGACGGCCACGGAGGCCGGCCGCGTGGTCAAACTGAGCGCGGCGAAAGGCACGCTGGCAACTGCGGGACAGAGCTTGATGATGTTCGTGCCGGACGAGCTCTGGGTGGTCGCGAACTACAAGGAGACCCAACTCGCCGACATGCGCCCGGGGCAGCTGGTCGAGGTGCGGATCGACGCCTATCCGAGCCGGAAGCTCTCCGGGCGTGTGGCATCGGTACAGCCGGGCTCCGGCACGGCCTTCAGTCTGCCGCCGGCAGAGAACGCCACGGGCAATTACGTGAAGGTCGTGCAGCGCGTGCCGGTCAAGATCACGATCGACGAATGGCCGGCCGATCTGGCGGTCGGACCGGGCATGTCGGTCGTACCCTGGACGAAGGTGCGATGACCGACGCTGCCGAAGGCGGCGCTGCTGCTGGCGGTTGGTCGCCGGAGCGGTCCGCTGCCGCCGGCCACAATCCCTATTTGATCGCCTTCGTGGTCTCGATCGCCACCTTCATGGAAGTGCTGGACACCACGATCGCCAATGTCGCGCTCCGCCATATCGCGGGTGGGCTGGCCGTCGGCATCGACGAGAGCACCTATGTGATCACAAGCTATCTCGTGGCCAATGCGATCGTGCTGTCGATCTCCGGCTGGCTCGCCACCGTGATCGGCCGCAAGCGCTTCTACATGATCTGCGTCGCCGTGTTTTCGCTCGCCTCGCTCCTGTGCGGTTTTGCGTGGAGCCTGGAGGCGTTGGTCGTGCTCCGCATCCTGCAGGGGTTCGGCGGCGGCGGCATGGCGACCAGCGAGCAGGCGATCTTGGCCGATTCGTTCCCTCCCGCGAAACGCGGACAGGCATTCGCGATCTACGGTGTAGCCGTCGTGGTCGCGCCTGTGGTCGGCCCGACGCTGGGGGGGCTGGATCACCGATACGTACTCTTGGCATTGGGTGTTCCTGATCAATGTGCCGATGGGCCTGTTGTCGCTGTTCCTCGTCGGTACCCTCGTGGGCGAGCCGTCGGGCGCGGAGGAGGAGCGGGCACGGCTGCTCAGCAATGGCCTGCGCGTCGACGTCATCGGCTTCGCGCTGTTCGCGATCGGGCTCGGCTCGCTGGAATTCGTGCTCGACGAGGGGCAGCGCAACGACTGGTTCGGTTCGAACATGATCCTCAGCGTCGCATTGCTCGCGGGGGTCTGCCTGTTGGCCTTGATACCTTGGGAGCTGAGCCGCGAAGATCCTATCGTGGATATCAGTCTGCTTGGGCGGCGCCAGTTCGGCGCCTGCTTCATCGTGATGCTGGCGACCGGGGCGGTGCTGATCGCAACCACGCAGATGTTGCCGCAGCTGCTGCAGGCAGAGCTCAACTACACGGCGTATTTGGCCGGACTCGTGCTGTCGCCAGGCGGCATCGTGACGATGATGATGCCGATCGTCGGGCGCCTCGTCAGCGTCGTCCAGCCGAAATATCTCCTGGTGTTCGGCGCCGCCGTCGTCGCCCTCGCGATGTGGTATCTGACCGGGCTGAACGGCGACATCACCTACGGCTACGCCGCGATGTCGCGCGCCATGCTCGGCGTCGGGCTGCCGTTTCTCTTTCTGCCGGTCACGACCGCATCCTATGACGGGGGGCAAGCGAACAAGACCAACCAAGCCTCGGCGCTGATCAATGTTGCGCGCAATATCGGGGGCTCGATGGGGGGGCACTGTCGCAGACCATGCTGGCGCAACGACAGCAATTCCATCAGAGCAGGCTGATCGAGCACGCGGCACCGTCAGACATCGGGTATCAGCAGACGATCGATGCGGTGACACGCTACTTTCAGGCGCATGGATCCAATGCAAGCGACGCGGCAGGGCAGGCGATCGCCTGGGTCGGGCAGACGCTACAACATCAGATCGATCTGCTCGCCTATATCGACGTATTCTGGACGCTGTCGATGTTGGGGCTGATGATTCCGGTGGCTCTGAGCATCAGGCCGATCGACCTCGGCGCGGCGCCTCGCGGGCATTGAAGCTGCGAATGCGAGGTTCAGGCGGCTGAACTCTCCGGTGAGCGCGGCGATGCTTCGCCCGTGGAGCGACGTGAGAGCCAGCTCGGAATCTCGCGGTAGCTCACGCCTTTCTCCTTCATCTCGGCGATGGTCCATTTGCTCGGATGTCGTTCCTTGCCGACGAAGATCCAATCCTCCGGCGCGGGGGGCGGCTCATTCGGCCGGGTTCGGAGCCAGGCCGAGCGCGCGCCTTTGGGCAACCGGTCTGGCTTCATCTGATAGAGATCATACATTGGCGAACGCATTACGTACTCCACCCCACACGCACACAACATCACCAGGGGTAAGCATCAACTGGCGCGCGGCAGAATTGTGAAATTGGAGCGGCGAGGGTGTGCAAAAGCGACATTGAAATATGATGGTGCGGTCGAGCCACGACAATAAGGCGCTTCTTGACGTAGAAAAGCCCGCCGCTGCCGGCGGGCTCCAACCGCTGAATGAAGCCCCGACTTAGAAGAAGCCGTAGCTCAGGTCGAGACCATAGCTGGCGTGGAGCAGGGCTCCAAACACAGCGGCTCCGCAGAGCATCAGAACGGTACGTAATTGCTCGGCAGTGAGGCTGGCGTCATGGAAGCTTGGGATAGATTTTACGATGGTTGTCATATGTGATCTCTGTACGCGGTGCGAGGACTGAGCTTGATCAACTTTGTAGCATATCCCTGATAGAACCCGGCTAGAGCAGATCCGTTGTGATTGCTTTAGACGGTTTCTAACAACGGAATTTGGAACCCAGCTTCGTGCACTTTTTGCGGCGAAGTTGCGGAAACAGGGTGCGCGTACGGAATCTATTACAGAAAAAGCCCCTAAAAGGTTGTAAGTATGGACGAGATTCAATTAATGCTGGTTAACCACGCCCGTTCTGCGGAATTAGTTCGTCTGACATATGATTGGGGTTGCTGAGGGATAGCTACTCGCGCGTTGTGATCGCTGCTGCACGGACACGGTGGGAGCATTTCGCGGTTGTTGCGCGCGTCATGTACAACCTCGATCGATCTGACGCTGGCGCGTCGGCGGCCGTTGCTACCAGGATGGCTGAACGAGCCGCTACGGTTTGGTTTCGGCACGCTTCTGCCGTTGGACCGCGCGCTCCACTTCGGATGCGAGAACGTCAAGGTGGTCCGCCAGACGTCCAAACAGCTCGCGCTTGGCGCGATCGGTCGTCAGATCGCGGATCATGGCGCATTCGGCGGCGTCGGCTCGGAGCTTGTCCAGATGTGCAATCATGTCTTTCATCGGATCGTCTCCAGAGGCGCGATCCAACGCGGGAACAGGCATCTGGTTCCCAGGTAGCGTGTCCGGCAGCCTCCTCACGTGGCCGCGTGGTCAATCGTCCCAAAGCCGCTCGCCGCAACTGCCGCATTCGAACAGCCGAACCGTGCGGCCGCGGCGAGGGTCGAGCATGGTCTGGCGAAGCCAGAGCGGCGTTGCGCAGTTGGGACAGCTGGGCCTGATGTTGTCGGTCTTGCGCTCCGGCATGTCCTTGATATCGGTCACGGCAGGCGGTCTCTACCAAACGGTGTCAGCGCCTAAGATACGAACCGGGCCGCGATCAGTTTCAAATCGTCCAGGTTCAATTCGCTACCGCTCGCGTCATGGCGCGGAGCGGCCACGATGGGCAGTCAGCAACCAGGTCGCTTGGCCTGCGTTGCCGTCCGATGGATAAGCTCCGAGAGGGTGGTTTTTGGATCGCGATCGCAGCCGGCCTCCTGCCGCTGCTCGCCACCGCTGCCGTGCTGCTGTGGGTGCAGAGCTGAGGCCGGCAAGCCGTGCAGGCGCGCGCGATACCAGGTCTACGTCGCCGAGCACGCTGGGCAAGCACGTTGCCCTGGTCGGTGGGATCGATATCGGCCCGACAGGATCGCGCGCCCCTCGCTAGGTGAAGTGGAGCTGTACTGGCTCCACTTCTGAAGTGCGGTACGGCGCGCCGCTTCGGCAGAGCTCACTGGCAGTTCCAGGTGGTGCCTTGCGCGCAATAGCTATAAGGGCTGTCGCCACCGTAACGCTGATACGGAAAATGGCCGGCAGGGTAGTAGCCGTAGTAACCTGGCCCGTCGTAATGAGCCGGTCCACCGTAGTAGACCGGACCGTCGACATAGGCGGGCCCGCCATAGTCGTAGGCATAGGCGTCGCGGGCTGCCGCGGCCGCGAGACCGAAACCGACCGCGCCGGCGACGGCCGCAGCTGCCGCGCCTCCACTCTGCCAATGTCGCGGTCTTGCATTCGCACTTGTCGGCGCCAGCGCGCCGAGCGTCAGGCCGAGAATTGAAGCGGCAACGGCCGTGCGGCCGAGCAGCCGAACTTTTCGGGTCGACATTTGATCCTCCTACGGGTCTCGACAGGCGTGTTGCATGTCCAATCCACATAGAACCATTGCTCCCCGGAAGTAGTTCCGTGCCCTTATGATGGCTGCGGGCCGGAAGGGACCGGGGCGCGCCGACATCGTGACCCGCATCAGCCTGTCATCGAATCGCGACTGAAGCCGGAGGACAGGAACGACAGCGCCTCTGGTCCATTAACGTCCCAGATCGATGGAGAAATCGAATGGCCAGGCATTTAACGCGTGCTCGGCTGACGCGGAGCGTCGCCGGCCTATTCTCAGCTTTGGCGGTTTGCGCAACCGCGGTGTTCGTTGCGGCACGTCACCTGGCAGGCTGACTGCGGGTATTTGCGCCCTCGTGATCCCCTCGTCAGGTCGAGCGCTGCTCGAAGGGCAGATTGGCTGGCGTCCATCGCTTTGCGAGCTCTGCGGGCAGTCCCGTCGAAATCTCATTGAAGACGCCCGCAACTTGCCCATGCCGGTACCGTTGCCCGGTACCGCTGCCAACGGGTTCGATCTCCCTCATTGGCCGCTGCGGCTTGGAGCCCTTGGTCCGTGTTAGCGAACGTCAAGTTCAGGCTAATTTGACTGCCTCACGAGAATGTAGCGACTGCGCTTTGTTGCGGCGCGCGTGAACTACTTCACAGCGGACGTAACCAATGCGGTGTAAGTGGGGGACGGGATCTCCCGGAGGACGACGCCATGGCTGCTACAATCGCTCGAGCTATTTCCCGCGTCTCGGAGACCATCGTCGGAAGCGAGACGCTGAAGATCCTTCTCATCTTCGGTCTGGCAGGGCTTGCGGTCTCGCTGCTGGCGGCCAGCTACGGTCTCGATCTGAGTGTCGGCTTCTTTTGATCGGGATCGACGCCAAGCCAGTCTTGCCGTCGCCTGGGGAAGCGCACGGGCACGTTGCCCGCTCACGTGCGGACGGAAGCGCCTCTCTGAGGCGGCATTAGGGTAGTGTTAGCCGGAGATTCCGGTACCCAGGTCCATTCCAAGATAGGCGAGGGCAAAGCTTAGAACGAGTCCCGCCAAGCAGAAGGCGGCGATCGTGGCGAACTCCGAGTCGCGCGTCTGAGCGACAATCAGGCCGTATCCAATTGCGGTCATGTCAATTCCCAATCTGAAATGAATGGTCCGAGCCTAACGAACACAAGTTTCCAGCAGGTTTCGATCGATTCTCGAAATCCGCCCGAAGTGAGTCATATGTCGTACGACATCCCATCTAATGTCGGCGGCGGTCGCAGGGTGTTCATCGCGAGAAAGACTTGCGATGCATCTCGGTTGAGGTGACTGCAGCGAGGGCCCGCGCACGAAAGAACGGTGCGGATATCGCACGAGTTGTCGGGGTGCCGCGCTTCCAGCTCCGAGGCTTGTTAGTTGCTGCCTTGACTGGGCAGCTCGTGGAGAAGATTCGACGTTCGCTCAATCTGCCCGAATATCGAGACGCGAACGTCGAATCCGAAGCTCACTCACATCGATAAGTTGGCTAGTGGATCTATGAGGCCAAGAGTCGCAAATATGCCTGCCGAGTAGGATGCGAATGCCGGCGTCGGACCACACTAGGACGGCATTCCGGCCGGGTCCGACGCCCGCTCGTCGCTGAACTCGGCATTTCGGGCGCAGCCGATAGCTGTGTAGAAACCCGTCGCAGCGGCAAGGTCGGTCACGGGAGGATTGATGAAGATCATTTTCGGCATGCTTGCCCCTTTTTGGATAACGCGCGTCAGCTCGATCGCAACGACCAGCCACTTCGCACACCTAGGACGTTCGAGCGTCCTGGTGTCCGACACGGCAGTTGAGAAAATGCGATGAGAGCAGGACGAAGGACGACGCGCCGCACGCCGCATCGTAAGCGGGCCCAAGCCGGCCTCTCGAGCATGTGGCGATCCCGGCAGGACTCGAACCTGCAACCCGCGGAGTAGAAATCCGCTACTCTATCCAGTTGAGCTACGGGACCGTCTTGGCACCGGGCGAGTCGGCCCGCCGTGTCGGCTTGAATACCACCGCTATATGAAAAATTGTCCGGTTCGCCAAGATGATCCGAACCGGATTTGATCCTGCGCAGACAAAGCGGGGCGGGGGAGTGCCAGAATGCCACTTTTCACGCCTGCGGGACCGAATGAACGGCCTCCGCGGCCACGCGGCTTCCGTCGGTACGGTAGGGCTTGTGAAATGGCTTGCGAAGTCTCGCCCGAGATGAACGGCCTGCTGCCCCGAGACCTCGGGCGCTGCTGGAATTGCGCCACGAAGACGTTCCGTTCTGGCGGCCAACCCGCGTCGGCTGCGATCAGTCTTTCACCATTTCGCGCCCAACCTCGCCACGAATCGGCAAAAACGCGGGCGATGACCCGCGGCTTCCGAAGGAGTTCCCCATGATCGGTCTGGTTCGCGCCGCCGCCCTCTGCGCCGCGCTGGTGCCCGGCCTTGCTGCCGCCTCCGCGGCCGAGAAGGCGTTCAAGCGTGACGATCTCAGTGACGCCGCGATCAAGCTCGAGGCCCAGATCAAGAGCGAGGCGGGGGCGGTGAACAAGCCGGTCGCCACGCTGCGCAGCGATGCCGACGCCGCGTTCCGCCGCAATGATACCCGCGGCGGGCTGCAGATCCTCGGACAGATCTCCGCGACGGCGCCCGACGATGCCGCCAATTGGCTACGATTGGCGCGGACCATCGTTTTCCAGGTCAAGCCGGCCAATTCGACCGAGCAGACCGTCCTCTTGGAGCGCGCCTCCACCGCCGCCTATATCGCCTATCAGCGCGCCGGCAATGCGGGCGAGGAGGCCGATGCGCTGGCGATGATCGGCCGCACCATGGCGGACCGCAAGCTGTGGCGGCCGGCGCTCGATGCTCTCAGGCTGTCGCTCGACCTGCGCGAGGTCGCCGACGTCAGAGGCCAGTACGAACGACTGCGCGACGAGCACGGTTTCCGCCTGCTCGACTACACCGTCGACTCCGACTCCGCGAGCCCACGCGCCTGCTTCCAGTTCTCGGAGGATCTCGCCAAGCGGACCGACTTCACCCCGTTCGTGACGCTGGCCGGTGCCGACAAGCCGGCGCTGAGCTCTGAGGACAAGCAACTCTGCGTCGAGGGCCTCAAGCATGGCGAGCGCTACAACATCAATCTGCGCGCCGGTCTGCCCTCGACGGTGAAGGAGACTTTGCCCAAATCGGCCGAGTTCAACATCTATGTGCGCGACCGCAAACCGTTCGTGCGCTTCACCGGCAAGGCCTATGTGCTGCCGCGCACCGCGCAGAAAGGCATTCCGCTGGTCAGCGTCAACACCCCGGCGGTCAGCATCAACGTGTTCCGGATCGGCGATCGCAACCTGATCAACACCGTCATCGACAGCGACTTCCAGCGGCCGCTGTCGAGCTATCAGCTCACCGATCTCGGCAATGAGCGCGGCATGAAGGTGTGGTCGGGCGAGCTCGCGACCGCCATGACCTTGAACCAGGACGTCACCACCGCTTTCCCGGTGGATGAGGCGATTGGCGAGTTGCAGCCCGGCGTCTACGTGATGACTGCGGCAGCCAAGGCACCGGCGGCCAATGGCGACGAAGACGGCCAGCTCGCGACCCAATGGTTCATCGTCTCCGACCTCGGCGTGACCGCCTTCTCCGGCAATGACGGCATCCATGTCTTCGTCAATTCGCTGGCTTCGACCGCGCCGGTCGCCCATGCCGAGGTGCGGCTGATCGCGCGCAATAACGAGATTTTGGCCACGCGTAAGACCGATGACGCCGGACACGCGCTGTTCGAAACCGGCTTGGCGCGCGGCGAAGGCGGGCTGTCGCCGGCCATGCTGACCGTGTCGGGCGAGAAGACCGATTATGCGTTTCTCAGTCTGAAGAGCAGTGCGTTCGACCTCTCTGACCGCGGCGTTGCCGGGCGCGAAGCGCCGACAGGACCGGATGCCTTCGTCTATGCCGAGCGCGGCGTCTACCGCTCCAACGAAACGGTCTATCTGACGGCGCTGCTGCGCGACGGGCAGGGCAATGCGCTCACCGGCAGCCCGCTGACGCTCGTGGTCGAGCGCCCCGACGGCGTGGAATTCCGTCGCGCCGTTCTGCCCGACCAGGGCGCCGGCGGCCGCAGCTATGCCGTGCCGCTCAACTCGGCGGTGCCGGCCGGCACCTGGCGCGTGCGCGCCTTCACCGATCCGAAGGGCGCATCCGTCGGCGAGACCTCCTTCATGGTGGAGGACTATATCCCCGAGCGGCTGGAGTTCGATCTCTCGTCGAAAGACAAGATGATCAAGGCGGATGCGCCGGCCGAGGTGAAGGTCGATGGTCATTTCCTCTATGGCGCGCCGGCCTCGAACCTGCAGCTCGAAGGCGACATCCTGATCACATCAGCGGCGGAGCGGCCGGGCTTTGCCGGCTATCAGTTCGGTGTTGCCGACGAGGAGACAGCTTCCAACGAGCGCACCCCGATCGAGAACCTGCCCGAGACCGACGACAAGGGCACGGCAATGTTCCCGGTGAGCCTCGACAAGCCGCCGACCTCGACCCGCCCGCAGGAGGCGCAGATCTTCATCCGCATGGCCGAGACCGGTGGCCGTGCCGTCGAGCGCAAGCTCACGCTGCCGGTGGCGGCAACTGCCGCGCAGATCGGTGTCAAGCCGTCCTTTGCGGGCAGCAGCATCGGCGAGGGCGAAAAGGCCGATTTCGATGTCGTGTTCGTCTCGCCCGACGGCAAGGCGCTCGCCCGCAGCGGCCTTCGCTATGAGCTGTTGAAGATGGAGTCCCGCTATCAGTGGTACCGGCAGAATTCCTATTGGGACTATGAGCCGGTGAAGTCCACCCGCCGGGTGGCGGACGGCGACGTGAGCATCGCGGCCGACAAGCCAACGCGGCTCAGCTTCGGGCCGGAGGCCGGGCGCTACCGGCTCGACGTGAAATCGACCGACGCCGACGGTCCGATCACCTCGGTGCAGTTCGATGTCGGCTGGTATTCGGACGGCAGCGCCGACACGCCGGATCTCCTGGAGACGTCGATCGACAAACCGCAATACGCCTCGGGCGACCCGATGATCGTGACGGTCAACGCGCGCACCGCCGGCAAGCTGACCGTCAACGTCGTCGGCGATCGCCTGCTGACGACGCAGAGCACCGACGTCAAGGAGGGCACCAATCAGGTCAAGCTCGTCGTCGGCAAAGATTGGGGCACTGGCGCCTATGTGGTCGCCACCCTGCGCCGTCCGCTCGACACGGCGGCACAGCGCATGCCGGGACGCGCCATCGGGCTGAAATGGTTTGGCATCGACAAGGCGACGCGAACGTTGAACGTCAGCCTGACGCCGCCGTCGCTGGTGCGGCCAGGCTCGACCTTGAAGATTCCGGTCAAGCTCGGCGGTCTCAGCCCCGGCGAGGATGCCAAGATTGTCGTTGCCGCGGTCGATGTCGGCATCCTCAATCTGACCAACTACAAGCCGCCGGCGCCGGACGATTATTATCTTGGCCAGCGGCAGCTCGCGGCCGAGATCCGCGATCTCTACGGCCAGCTGATCGACGGCATGCAGGGGAGCCGCGGCCAGATCAAGACCGGCGGCGATTCCGGTGGCGCCGAACTGCAGGGCAGCCCGCCGACGCAGAAGCCGCTCGCGCTCTATTCGGGCATTGTCACGCTCGGCCCCGACGGCACCGCGGCGATTAGTTTCGACATTCCGGAGTTCGCCGGCACGGCGCGCGTGATGGCGGTGGCGTGGACCGCGACCAAGCTCGGCCGCGCGACGACCGACGTCACAGTACGCGATCCGGTGGTGCTGACGGCAACCCTGCCGCGCTTCCTCTTGCACGGGGATCACGGCACGATGAGCTTCGATCTCGACAACGTCGAAGGCGCCGGCGGCGACTACACCATCGCGGTGAGGGCGAGCGGACCGGTGAAGATCGCCGGCAACGCCAGCACGACGATGAAACTGGCCGCCAAGCAACGCGCCTCTACGAGCCTCGGCCTCGATGCCGAGGGCACGGGAACCGCGCAGTTCGACGTCGATATCAGGGGACCGAATGGGCTTACGCTGGCGCGGCATTATCAGCTCGATGTCAAGCCGGCGACGCAGGTGCTGGCGCGGCGCTCGATCCGCACCTTGGCCAAGGGCGAGAGCCTGACGCTGACGTCGGATATGTTCTCCGACCTCGTACCGGGTACTGGCACGGTCTCGCTGTCGGCGAGCCTGTCGAGCGCGCTTGATGCGGCGACGATCCTCAAGGCGCTCGACCGTTACCCCTATGGCTGTTCCGAGCAGATCACCAGCCGGGCGCTACCGCTGCTCTATGTCAATGAGCTTGCGGCGGGGGCGCATTTGGCGATGGATACTGCGGTCGACCAGCGCATCCGCGATGCGATCGACCGGCTCCTTGCCCGCCAAGGCTCCAACGGCTCGTTCGGCCTGTGGTCGGCCGGTGGCGACGATGCCTGGCTCGACGCTTACGTGACGGACTTCCTGACCCGCGCCCGCGAGAAGGGCTTTGCGGTGCCCGACGTGCTGTTCAAGAGCGCGCTCGACCGCGTCAGGAATTCGGTGGTCAATGCCGAGGAGCCTGAGAAAACCGGCGGGCGCGATCTTGCCTACGGCCTCTATGTACTCGCGCGCAATGGCGTGGCGCCGATCGGCGATCTGCGCTATCTCGCCGACACCAAGCTGAGCAATCTGGCCACTCCGATCGCGAAATCGCAACTCGCTGCGGCGCTCGCTTTGGTCGGGGACCGAACCCGTGCCGAGCGGGTCTATGCAGCCGCAGTCGACAGCCTGTCACCGAAGCCTGCGCTGGTGTTTGGCCGCACCGATTACGGCTCCGATCTGCGCGACGCCGCGGCGCTGGTGTCACTTGCAGGCGAGGGCAATGCGCCGAAGGCGACCTTGACCCAGGCCGTTGCGCGGGTCGAAGCCGCGCGCGGGCTCACGCCCTACACCTCGACGCAAGAAAATGCGTGGCTGGTGCTCGCGGCGCGGGCGCTCGCCAAGGAGACGCTTGCGCTCGACGTGAACGGTCAGGCGGTGAAGACGGCGCTGTACCGCAGCTACCGCGCGTCCGAGCTTGCCGGCCAGTCGCTCAAGATCAGCAACACCGGGGACGCGCCGGTGCAGGCGGTGGTCTCGGTCTCCGGCTCGCCGCAGACACCCGAGCCCGCTGCCGCCAATGGCTTCAAGATCGAGCGCAGCTACTACACGCTGGACGGCAAGCCGGCCGACATCTCGAAGGCGAGGCAGAACGACCGTTTCGCCGTGGTCTTGAAGATCACCGAGGCCAAGCCGGAATTCGGTCACATCATGGTGTCGGACTATCTCCCGGCAGGACTTGAGATCGACAACCCGCATCTGGTGTCGTCGGGCGACAGCGGCACGCTCGATTGGATCGAGGACGGCCAGGAACCGGTCAATACCGAGTTCCGCGATGACCGCTTCACTGCTGCGCTCGATCGCGCCGCGGATTCCAAGGCGGTGTTTACGGTGGCGTACGTTGTGCGCGCGGTATCGCCCGGCAAATATGTGCTGCCGCAAGCCTATGTGGAAGACATGTACAATCCCTCCCGCTATGGTCGGACGGGAACCGGATCGGTCGAGGTTCGCGCGGTGAAATGAGCGAGACAGGGCCAGATTTAGGAGCCGCGGCGGAACCTCAAACTCCGTCGTGGCCGGGCTTGTCCCGGCCGCCCGCGTCTTCGCCCGACGCACGACAGAAACGCGGGGGCATTCGGGGCTCTTGGGTGAAGACGCGTTTCGCGGCTTTGGCCGGTCCTGACGGAGTGAGGTGGGGTACGGCACGACGCCTGGTGACGATCGCGGCTGTCCTGCTTGCGATGGTGATCGTCATCTTCACAGCCTGGATCATCTCCCTCGGTCCGTTGCCGCTGCAAGAGGCGCGCGCCGTGTCCACCACGATCGTCGATCGCAACGGCAAGCTGCTGCGCGCCTATGCGATGGCTGATGGCCGCTGGCGGCTGTCGGTCGATGCAAAGAAGGATGTCGATCCGACCTACCTGAAGCTTCTGCTCGCCTATGAGGATCAGCGCTTCTTCGAGCATCATGGCGTCGATCCCAAGGCGCTGGCACGCGCTGCGGTTCAGCTCGCCACCAGCGGCCATATCGTCTCGGGCGGTTCGACCATCACCATGCAGCTCGCGCGCCTGCTCGAGCCGCGGCAGCACCGCTCGCTGCAGTTCAAGCTGCGGCAGATCGTGCGTGCGCTCGAGATCGAGCGGCAGATGAGCAAGGACGAGATACTCGATCTCTATCTGACGCTCGCGCCTTACGGCGGCAATCTCGAAGGCATTCGCGCCGCCTCGATCGCCTATTTCGGCAAGGAGCCGAAACGGCTGTCGCTGGCCGAGGCCGCGCTGCTGGTCGCGCTGCCGCAGTCGCCGGAGACGCGCCGGCTCGACCGCTATCCGGACGCTGCGAGGAAGGGAAGGGATCGCGTGCTCGACCGTATGGTGTCCGAGCATGTCGTGTCCGAAGAGGACGTGGCGCAGGCGAAAGCGCAACCGGTGCCACGCTTGCGCCACCCCATGCCGATCCTGGCGCCGCATGCGGCGGACCAGGCGGCCGCCGCGGTCAAAGATCGATCGCTGATCCAGCTGACGCTCGATGCCAACCTGCAGAAAGTGCTGGAGCCGCTGGCGCATGATCGCGCCGTGAACCTGGGGCCGAATATCTCGGTCGGCATCATCGTGGTCGACAATGCCAGCGGCGACGTTCTCGCGCATGTCGGCTCGGCCGACTATTTCGACGCGCGGCGGGCAGGGCAGGTCGACATGACCCGCGCAGTGCGCTCGCCGGGATCGACTCTGAAGCCGTTCATCTATGGGCTGGCCTTCGAGGACGGCTTCGTGCATCCGGAAAGCCTGATCGATGATCGGCCGGTGCGCTTCGGCTCCTATGCGCCGGAGAATTTCGACATGACCTATCAGGGCACGGTTCCGGTGCGCAGAGCGCTGCAGCTGTCTCTGAACGTGCCCGCGATCGTGCTGCTCGACCGGGTCGGCGCCAGCCGGCTGTCCTCGCGGCTGAAGCAGGCGGGCGCCAATCTCGTCCTGCCGAAAGATGAGGCTCCGGGGCTTGCGATGGGGCTCGGTGGCGTTGGCGTCACCTTGCAGGATCTGGCGCAGCTCTATTCCGGCTTCCCGCGCCTCGGCAGCACCAAGCCGCTGCGCGAGATCATGGGCAGGGATGACGCGCGGGAGCCCATGCGGCTGATGGACCAGGTGGCAGCCTGGCAGGCCGGCAATGTGCTGTTGGGGACACCGCCACCGGAAAACGCCGTACGCGGCCGCATCGCCTTCAAGACCGGCACCAGCTACGGCTATCGCGATGCCTGGTCCGTCGGCTTCGACGGACGGATCACGATTGGGGTATGGGTTGGCCGCCCCGATGGCGCGCCGGTTCCCGGGCTGATCGGCCGGTTGGCAGCGGCGCCGATCCTGTTCGATGCCTTTGCCCGCACCGGCAAGCTCCCAGTAGCATTGCCGAAGCCGCCGAAGGGGGCGTTGCTGGCCAGCAATTCCAAGTTGCCGTTGCCGCTCCGGCGGTTCCGGCCGTTCGGGGAGCTGGTCCGAGCCGGGACCGAGCAGGCGCCCCATATCCAGTTCCCATTGAATGGGTCGCGGATCGACGTCGATCGCTCGGTCGGTGTGGATGCGGCCGCCATGCCGGTCAAGATCTCCGGTGGAGTGCTGCCCATGACGATGCTGGTCAATGGGCTGGCGGTCGGGGAGATCGACAGCCGGCGGCAGCGTCTGATCGACCCGCCGGGGCCGGGTTTTGCGCGCCTGACCGTCATCGACGCTGTTGGCGCCGCGGACACAGTTGTGGTCAGAATTCAGTGACATTTCGCTAAGCGGTTGTCGACACGGTGGTTTCAGCGTATGCGGAACCCCATGGTCGAGACCTATGCCCGTCCCCGTTTCGGAGAGCCCCGCGAGCCGAAGAACCTGGTCAATCCAGGTAACCGGCTGGCGCGGTTCCTCGATGTTGTCACCGTCAGCCACCTGCGGGCGGTCGCGTTCCTGCTCGTCTGCGGGCTGCTCGTGTTTCTGCCGGGCTTCTTCACCATCCCTGCGATTGACCGCGACGAGGCGCGCTTTGCGCAGGCCACCAAGCAGATGGTCGAGACCGGCGATTACGTCGATATCCGCTTCCAGGACGACGTGCGGTACAAGAAACCGGTCGGCATCTACTGGTTGCAATCGGCGGCAGTGGAGACGGCATCCGCACTCGGTCTTCCGCGCGCAGAGTTGCGCATCTGGGTCTATCGCATCCCGTCCCTGATCGGCGCGATCGGCGCGTCTCTCCTGACCTATTGGACTGCGCTCGCCTTCGTGACCCGCCGCGGCGCCGTTTTGGCTGCACTGATGATGTGCTGCTCGGTGCTGCTCGGGGTCGAGGCTCGGCTGGCCAAGACGGATGCGATGCTGTTGCTGACCGTCGTCGCTGCGATGGGGGCGCTGGCGCGGGTTTACCTGTCCTGGCAGCGCGGCGAGGATCCCGAACGTCCGCCGTGGAGTTGGCCCGCGATATTCTGGACGGCGCTCGCCGCCGGCATCCTCGTCAAGGGACCGTTGATCCTGATGTTCGCGGGGCTGACGATCGCCGCACTCGCGATCATGGATCGCGGGGCCGCGTGGTTGTGGCGCTTGCGGCCGCTCTGGGGCCTGATGTGGATGCTGGTGCTGGTGCTGCCCTGGTTCATCCTGATTTTCCTGCGAGCCGGAGAGACCTTCTTCACCGACTCCGTCGGCGGCGACATGCTGGCCAAGATCAGCGCGCAGGAGTCGCATGGCGCACCGCCCGGCGTTTACCTGCTGTTGTTTTGGATCACGTTCTGGCCCGGTGCACCGCTCGCGGTGATGGCGGCGCCCGCGGTCTGGCAGGCGCGACGGGAGCCCGGCGCGCAGTTTCTGCTGGCGTGGCTGGTGCCGTCCTGGATCGTGTTCGAGGCCGTGTTGACCAAGCTGCCGCATTACGTGCTGCCGCTCTATCCGGCGATTGCGATCCTCACGGTCGGTGCGCTGGAGCGCCGCGTGCTGTCGCGCTCGTGGCTCCGGCGCGGAACGGCCTGGTGGTTTGCGATTCCGGCGATCACCTCGCTGATCGCCGTGATCGGTGCGATCAGTGTCACCCGGCAGCCGGTGTTCCTGGCTTGGCCGTTCGTGGCGGCCGCACTGATTTTCGGCCTGTTCGCCTGGTGGCTGTATGAGGACGGGCGGGCCGAGCGGTCAATGCTGAATGCGGCAGTCTCCGCCATGTTCCTTGCTTTCGCGGTGTATGGCGTGGTGCTGCCGGCGCTGACACCATTGTTTCCGAGTGCCGAGATTGCTCGCGCCTTGCGCAATGTCGTTTGCGTCGGGCCGAAAGCGGCGGCGGCCGGCTTTCACGAGCCGAGCCTCGTGTTCATGACGGGCTCATCGACTCTACTGACCGACGGCTCGGGCGCCGCAGATTTCCTGAGTCAGGGCACCTGCCGCTTCGCGCTAGTGGAGCAGCGCTCGGAGCGCAGCTTCGTCCAGCGCGCCGAAGCGATCGGCCTTCGTTACAACGTCGCCAAGCGCATCGACGGCTATAACATCTCGCAAGGACGCCCGGTCACGATTTCGATCTTCCGGTCGGAAGGCACCGAGTAATGACTGCTCCCGAGGCGAGCGCGAAGGCGCCCGGGTACGGCGCGAATCTCGTGGCCGTGGTCGGGCAGGGACTTGCGCGCCTTGTGCGCCCGTCCCAGGCGCCGCACCAGGCCGTGGCTGCGGGCCGTCTGAGGCAGCAGCTATTTGCGCTGAGCGCAGTCAGCATCGGTCTGATTCTGCTGTTGGTGTTCACCTTCGACACCACGGCGATCGGATTGATGCCGCCGCGCGGCACACCCGCCCTCTGGCCGGTCCGAATCTTCACCGACTTCGGCAAGGACGAATATGTGCTCGCAGCCCTCGCCGCCGCGTTGGTCGTGGTGGCGTTGCTGGCGCCGCTCTGGCCGCGGGGCTCGCGCAGGCGCTTGCTGCATCTCGGAACGCATCTTCAATATCTGTTTATCGCGGTCCTGAGCCCGGTTCTGGGTGCCCAGGTCCTGAAATGGGCGATCGGTCGTGGCCGCCCCTTCGTCGGCGGCAAGGCGAATGCATTCAATTTTCAACCGTTCAACGGCACCGAGGCTTATTTCAGCATGCCGTCGGCCCACGCCGTGACCGCCTTCGCGCTCGCCTTTGCCGTGGCCGCGGTATGGCCCCGGTTGCGGATTCCCATCTACCTCTATGCCGTCGCGATTGCGTTGAGCCGCTTGGTGCTGCTGGCGCATCATCCCAGCGACGTGGTCGGCGGCGCTCTGGTGGGCCTCGTTGGCGCCATGCTGGTGCGATATTGGTTCGCCACGCGCCAGCTGGGCTTTGCGGTCGGTGACGGCGGCCAAATCGTACCACGTTGATCGGGCCGCCATGGCCAATTTGCCCCGACTTTCTCCCGCCTGCCTTCCCCCTCAAAGGGGTTGCTAGGCGGGGCCCGGCCCCATAAGAAGCCCCCCACGGGAAACCGCAAGGGCGCACAGCCCGCCTGGATTGATCCCTTCCACCACGAGCGTCGATTTTGCCGTCTTCCGAACACCCCTTGGCCGTCTCGATTGTCGTCCCCGTACGGAACGAAGCCGGCAATATCGGGCCGCTGATTGCCGAGATCGCGGCCGCGCTGGATGGCTTGTGGGCGTACGAGATCATCTACGTCAACGATGGCTCGACCGATGACACGGCTAAACGTCTCGCGGACGAGATGGCGCGGCGAACGAATCTCCGGGTACTTCGCCATGAGAATTCGTCCGGCCAATCCGCCGCGGTCCGCAGCGGCGTGCGCGCGGCCTACGGCGCCATCGTTGCGACCCTCGATGGCGACGGTCAGAACGATCCAGCGTTCCTGCCGGACCTGATTGCGGCAATCGAAAAGGGGGGAGCGCGTGTCGGTCTCGCCGCGGGCCAGCGCGTCGGTCGCAAGGATACCGGCTTCAAGAAACTGCAGTCGCGTCTTGCCAACAGGATCCGCAACGCCGTGCTGCACGACGGCACGCGCGACACCGGATGCGGTCTGAAGGCATTTCGCCGCGACGTGTTCCTGATGATGCCCTATTTTGACGGCTTGCATCGCTTCCTGCCGGCGCTGGTGCGCCGGGAAGGCTTCGACATCGCCTATGTGGATGTGATCGACCGGCCGCGCCGGTCGGGCGTGTCGAACTACGGTTTCTTCGACCGGCTGTGGATCGGGATCATGGACCTGTTGGGCGTATGGTGGCTGATCCGCCGCAAGAAGCCGACGCCGATCGCGACCGAGGTGAATTGATGCTGATCCAATACGGGCAGGCACTCGGCAATTACATCTACGACATCTTCGTCGCCAAGTTCGACTTCTGGCTCGCGTTCGGCCTTGCCGCCCAGCTCGCCTTCGCCGCGCGCTTCCTGGTGCAGTGGATCGCAAGCGAGCGCGCCGGCAAGAGCGTCGTGCCGCTGGCATTCTGGTTCTTCTCGATCGGCGGCGGCGTGATGACGCTGATCTACGGACTGGTCAAACGCGAGCCTGTCATCATCTTCGGTCAGCTGTTGTCCAACATCATCTATATTCGCAACGTGATGCTGATCTTCAAGTCTCGTCAGCATGGTTCGCAGACGCTGAGCCGGTAAGGCGGACTTAGCCTATCTGAATGAGCATGGCCGACCGCGAGGTCGTGCTTCATGAGACGGAATCCGCCTTCGTCAAATGGGCGCAAGCCTGAACGTTCAACCGCGGTTAGAGAGCGGGCCTCCTCGATGGTACTGTCGACTTTGTCGACCCAATCGTGTTGCGCTTCGCCGGAGAGTTTTGCCGGGTGGCGGTCTGATGTACTAGCAGGATCGGCGTTCGCTTCCGTCTGGCAGTTGTCGTCGATATGACGATTTTGTTAAGCCGTTCGGCGGAGCGCGAAAAAAATCCAGGAGTTCCTGCCCCGAATTTGTTCGCCGAACCAGTATGTGTGCGCCAGGATGGTGAATATTCCCAGGGGAGGGAACCATGACCAGAAAAATTCTTTGCGTTGCGCCTGTCATCGCAATTCTGCTCCAGCTATGCCCTGGAGGATCGGCGACCGCCGCCTCGCCAGGCGACAGTGGCGCGATCGGCACGACGTTTCCCGATCGTTTCCCGGTGATCCGGAATTTCTATCTCGGTCAGCCGGTGATTGGCTTCGGCTCCGATGTGGGTCGCGTCGAGCACGTCCCGATCATCTTCCTCCACGGCAATAACGATACGCCGTTCCCGACCGCCTGCAATCCATTCGGGCGCATGCAGGCCTTTGCGCAGTTCTTCATCGATCACGGCTACCGCGCGAGCGAGCTTTGGGGGCTGGGTTATCAAGGCGACCAGTGTGATCTGGCGCAGGACAACACCCATCGCTCGGGCATTTCGCACACGACGGCTACGGCGGTTCCGATGCTGCGCGAATTCGTCAAAGCGGTGCTCGATTTCACCGGCGCCAAGCGCATCGACATCGTCGCCCACAGCCTCGGTGTTACCGTGGCGCGCGAATGGATGCTGCAGGACAATGCCTATCGCAAGGTGCGGGCATTGGTTGCCATCGACGGTCCCAATCACGGCATTGTCGACTGCTCGCCCAATCCGGCCAACGTCTATCAGCTGCCGAGCGGCGGCGGCTTCACGCCGCACAGCGCGCTATGCGATGAGTACGGCTCCGACCACACGCAACTCCTCAGCGTCCTGAACGGCGCCGGCGAGACGCCAGGTCCCACGCGTTACCTGGTCATCCGCAACAAGCCGGGAACACCCGACTTCGTCTATAACAGTCTGCCGGATGGCACCCTCCCGGGCGTGCCCGCCGAAGATCGCGACGGCAAGGCGCATGATTTCACCGCCAGCGCCGGTCTTGCCGGTGCCGAGACGATCGACCTTGTTGGCCAGGGGCAATTCGATCCGGTCCTCGCCACCGCCCATCTCGGGATCCTCAATTCTTCCGAAACGCGCGACGCCGCGCTGCGGTTCTTGACCTCCTTGGGAGGACGGGCCGATCAGGAGAGCGGCAATTAGCGCAACGTTCTGGCGTGAGAGGGATAGACCTCGATCATGAAGCAACGGAGCCGGGCTGCAGGCAGATGTCTCAGGCCGCGTTGAACGCGGCAAAACCGCGCTCGAAATCGGCCTTCAGATCCTCGACATTCTCCAGCCCGATATGCAGCCGCAAGGTCGGACCTTCAGGCGCCCAACGGGTTGCGGTGCGATAGCTCGTGCAGTCGAACGGAATCGCGAGGCTCTCGAAGCCGCCCCACGAATATCCCATGCCGAACAGCGTGAGCGTATCGAGCAGCGCATCGACGGCAGCTTGCGGTTTCGGCTGCAGCACGATGCTGAACAGGCCGGAGGCTCCGGTGAAATCGCGCTTCCAGATCGCATGTCCCGGATCCGTTTCGAGCGCGGGATGCAACACCCGCGCGACTTCCGGTCGACCTGCGAGCCAGCGCGCCATCTCGAGGCCGGAACGATAATGCTGCGCCAGACGCACGCCGAGGGTGCGCAGGCCGCGCAGTGCCAGGAACACATCGTCCGGACCGGCGCAGACGCCGAGCAGCCGGATCGCTTCCGAGACCAGCGGCCACGCCGCCGCATTCGCCGAGATCGTGCCGAACATGATGTCGGAATGACCGCCGATATATTTGGTGGCGGCCTGGATGCTGATATCGACGCCCTGCTCGAGGGAGCGGTGATAGAGCGGAGTGGCCCAGGTGTTGTCGTCGATCACGAGCGCGCCATGCGCATGCGCAACCGCGGCGATGGCCGGAATGTCCGGCATCTCGAAGGACTGCGAGCCGGGCGCTTCCACGACCACCGCGCGTGTATTAGGCTTGAGCAGTTGCCCAATTCCTGTGCCGATCTGCGGGTCGAAGAAGCCGGTCTCGACGCCATAGCGTGCCAGGAGGCCGGTGCAGAAATTGCGCGTGGGACGATAGACGTTATCACAGACCAGGACATGATCGCCGGCCTTGAGCACGGCGAGCAGGGTGGTCGAGATCGCCGCTAGGCCTGAGGGCGCAAGGCCGACGCCTGCGCATTGCGGCCCCTCCAGCGCGATCAGCGCCTCCTGCAGCGCCTTGGTGGTCGGCGTGCCGTGCCGACCGTATTGGAATTCGCCGCGATGCGCATGAAGATCGTCGGCCGTCGGATAAAGCACGGTGGAACCATGAACGACAGGCGGATTGACGAAACCATATTGGGCGTCTGGGTTGCGGCCGGCCGTCACCAGCCGGGTCTCAACCTGTTGTTGCGCTGCCGCAGCGCCGTCGTTTGAAAATGTCATGCGTTCGCCGCGTCTTTTTCCGGTCGTTCAGGTGACAGGATTTCATCCAGATCAGGAATGTTAATAACAGAATGCAGAAGAGGGGCGTCAACCCCTTGACCCGGCAGGCCAGTCGTTCTGTGATGGCGCCGCTATTCCATCGCTGCACGTTGAGGGGCTTGCCGCGATTTCCGGTCCATTTTGCGCGAAGGACGCCATATTCTGGTATGGCGTTTGCAATGGCGGATTCCGGTCGGCCCCGTTGACCTGCGTGAGGTATCAACGCTCAGGACGACCCTCGAAAGGCTGTGCCCATGAAACGCGTTTCTCTGGCTTTCACCCTTGCCCTCGCCACCGCCGTCGCAAGCCCCGGCGCTCACGCCGACACGCTCAAGACGGTCAAGGACCGGGGCATGCTGTCCTGCGGCGTGAGCCAGGGCCTGCCGGGCTTCTCCTCGCCGGATGACAAGGGCAACTGGACCGGACTGGACGTCGACGTCTGCCGCGCGGTCGCTGCGGCCATCTTCAACGATCCGACCAAGGTCAAGTTTGTGCCGCTGTCGGCCAAAGACCGGTTCACCGCGCTGCAGTCCGGCGAGATCGACATGCTGTCGCGCAATACGACCTGGACACTGTCGCGCGACACCTCGCTGGGCGCCAATTTCACCGGCGTGACCTATTACGACGGACAAGGATTCCTGGTGAAGAAGTCGCTGAAGGTGAATTCAGCGCTGGAGCTCAACAGTGCTTCGGTGTGCGTGCAGACCGGCACCACGACCGAGCAGAACCTCGCCGACTACTTCAAGGGCAACAACATGAAGTACGAGGTGATCGCATTCGCCGGCGCGGACGAGACCTTCAAGGCTTATGAATCCGGCCGCTGCGACGTCGTCACTTCGGACGTCTCGCAGCTCTATGCCGAGCGTCTCAAGCTCGCCAATCCCGCCGACCACGTGGTGTTGCCTGAAGTGATTTCGAAGGAGCCGCTGGGGCCGATGGTGCGCCATGGCGACGACCAGTGGTTCGACATCGTCAAGTGGGTGCTGTTCGGAATGGTCGACGCCGAGGAAATGGGCATCACCCAGAAGAACGTGGACGAGATGGCCAAGTCGGATAAGCCGGACATGAAGCGCGCCTTCGGCACCGACGGCAATCTCGGCGAGCAGCTTGGTCTCACCAAGGATTGGCTCTACCGGATCATCAAGGCGGTCGGAAATTATGGCGAGTCGTTCGACCGCAATGTCGGGACCGGCTCCAAGCTGCAGATCGCGCGCGGCTTGAACCAGCTCTGGAATAAGGGTGGAATCCAGTACGCGCCGCCGATCCGCTAAGACCAACGGGGTCGGGAGCTGGGGCGATGAGTATCGAAGCGAGGTCCCCTCCGCCGCAATACGCGCTTCGCCTGAAGCGCGTATTGGGCGGCCGCGCAGGGTGGAGCGGGTTCGTCCTGCAGATCCTGTTCGTCGCAGCGCTGGCGTGGATTGGCTTCGAGATCGTAGCCAATGTCCGCGCCAATCTCGAAGCTCAACGCATCACCTCGGGCTTCGGATTCCTGAACAATACGGCAGGCTTTGACGTCAGCCAGAGCCTGATTCCGTATTCCGGATCGAGCAGCTACACCCGCGTGTTCCTCGTCGGGCTGCTCAATACGCTGCTGGTCTCGGTCATCGGGATCTTCTTTGCCACGATCATTGGCTTCATCGTCGCGCTCGGCCGGCTGTCCCCGAACGGATTGCTGGCGCGCGTGGCGGGTGCGTACGTGGAAATCATTCGCAATCTGCCGGTGCTGTTCCAGATCCTGTTCTGGTATCTCGCCGTGCTCGCGGCGCTGCCTGCACCGCGGCAAAGCATCTCGCTGTTCGGAAGCTTCTATCTGAACAATCGCGGCTTGGTGATTCCATGGCCAATTGCCGAGCCCGGACTTGTGCCGTTCCTGATCGCGCTTGCGATCGCAGTGATTGCCGCGCTCGGGCTTCGGGGCTATGCGCGGCAGGAGCTGTTCCTGAAGGGGCATGAGATCCGGATCTGGCCCTACGTGATCGGCGTGTTGGTCGGGCTGCCCCTGATTTCGGCGCTCGTGTTCGGCAAGCCGGTCGAGTTCGAAGTGCCGGTACTGAAAGGATTCAACTTCGCCGGCGGCTCACGGGTCATTCCGGAATTCGTCGCGGTGACCGTAGCCCTGTCGATGTATACGGCGGCGTTCATCGCCGAGGTGGTGCGCGCCGGCATCCTGTCGGTGCACAAGGGGCAGATGGAGGCGGGCGTCTCGCTCGGCCTGTCGCGCGGACGAGTGCTGCGCCTCATTGTGATCCCGCAGGCGCTGCGCGTGATCCTGCCGCCGCTCACCAACCAATATCTCAATCTCACCAAGAACTCGTCGCTGGCGGTCGCGATCGGCTATCCCGAGCTGGTCTCGGTGTTCATGGGCACCACGCTCAGCCAAACGGGACAGGCGATCGAGATCATCGCGATCACGATGGGCGTATATCTGCTGATCTCCCTGATCACGAGTGCGATCATGAGCTTCTACGGCTGGCGACTGGGTAAGAGGCTCGGCGCATGAGCGACATCACCGCCCCCACCTTCATGCGTCAGGAACTGGTGCCGGAACGACGAGCGCCAGTCAGGACAACGGGACTGGTCGGCTTCGTTCGGACGCGGATGCTCAATTCACCGCTCAACGTCCTGCTCACGATCATCAGCGGGGCCCTGATCTGGTTTACGGTGGTCCCGGCGATCCAGTTCCTGCTGGTCGATGCGGTCTGGCACGGCCAGGACCGCGAGGCCTGCCTGGCGCAGAACGCCGGCCACGCGGTCGGTGCCTGCTGGCCCTACATCGGCGCCAAGATCACGCAGTTCATCTACGGCTTCTATCCCGAAGCCGAACGGTGGCGCGTAAACCTCACCTTCCTGCTCGCCGTCGTTCTGCTCGTGCCGCTGCTGATTCCGCGCATTCCGGCCAAGAGCCTGAATGCCGGCCTGTTCTTCCTGGCGTTGCCGGTGGTGGCCTTCTTCCTGCTCTATGGCGGCGGCCTCTCGGGCTTTGGCGTGAGCTGGACGGCGAGCCTGCTGGCGGCTTTTGCCGACAGCATCCAAAGCTCAGGCAGCGCATTGCTGCGTGCCGGCGCGAACACGCCCGGGGTCGGAATTCTGTTCTGGGCGGTCGGCGAGCTGATCGTTCTGATCGGCACGGTGGTGTCCTGGATCATCTCGCCGCTGACTTGGTTGCGGGGGGAGATCCAGAATTCGCATCAGCCGCTCTGGATCGATCTTGCGCTCACCGCCATTCTGGTTTCGGCACTGGTGTTGTTCCTTGGCGGCGGCCGGCGCGCGCTGGGGGCGGTCGTCAAATGCATCGTCACCTTTGCCGGTATCGGCGTCGTGATCGGCCTGATGGGCCTGGATCATGGCGGCCTTCAGGTCGTCGATACCAGGCTGTGGGGCGGGCTTCTGGTCACCCTGGTTGTATCGATCACGGGCATCGTCGCTTCGATGCCGATCGGCATCGCGCTGGCGCTCGGGCGTCGTTCGACCATTCCGCTGATCCGCATCTTCTCGATCGCCTTCATCGAGCTCTGGCGCGGCGTCCCCCTGATCACCGTGCTGTTCTTCGCCACCTACATGCTGCCGCTGTTCTTGCCGGGCAACATGACGGTGGATGGACTGCTCCGTGCGCTGATCGGCGTCTCGCTGTTCTCCGGCGCCTACCAGGCGGAAGTCATCCGCGGCGGCCTGCAGGCGATCCCGCGCGGGCAGGGCGAGGCGGCGAGCGCCCTGGGCCTGTCCTGGGCAAAGACGACCTTCCTGATCGTGCTGCCGCAGGCGCTGCGCCATGTCATTCCGGGGCTGGTCGGCTCCTTCATCTCGCTCTTCAAGGACACATCGCTTGTTTCGATCGTTGCGATCTTCGATCTGCTCGGCAGCCTGCGTGCATCGTTCTCCGATCCCACCTGGGCGACGCCGACCACGGCCTTCACCGGCTTCGCCTTCACGGGAATGATCTATTTCGTCTTCTGTTTCGGCATGTCGCGCTACGCGCTGTTCGTGGAGCGCCGGTTGAATGCGCACCGGCGCCATTGACCTGCATCGCGCAAGAGAGCTCAAAGTGATCCCATGACCACCAACCCGATCGTCAACATTGCCGCCCTCAACAAATGGTACGGCGATTTCCACGTGCTGCGCGATATCAATCTCGGCGTCGCCAAGGGCGAGCGTATCGTCATCTGCGGCCCGTCGGGCTCCGGCAAATCGACGTTGATCCGCTGCATCAATGCGCTGGAGGAATTCCAGGAGGGCGAGATCACGGTCGACGGCATCGAGCTCGGCCCCAACCTCAAGCGCGTGGATGAAGTCCGGCGCGAGGTCGGCATGGTGTTCCAGAGCTTCAACCTCTTTCCGCATCTGACCGTGCTGGAGAACTGCACGCTGGCGCCGATCTGGGTCCGCAACATTCCGCAGAAGGATGCGGAAGCCACCGCGATGAAGTTCCTGGAGCGCGTCAAGATTCCGCATCAGGCGCACAAATATCCCGGGCAGATGTCGGGCGGTCAGCAGCAGCGCGTGGCGATCGCACGTGCGCTCACCATGAATCCCAAGGTGATGCTGTTCGACGAGCCGACCTCGGCGCTCGACCCGGAGATGGTCAAGGAGGTGCTGGACACCATGGTCGATCTCGCGAAGGAGGGCATGACCATGCTGGTCGTTACCCACGAGATGGGTTTTGCCCGCGAAGTCGCTAACCGGGTCGTGTTCATGGACGCCGGCCAGGTTATCGAATCCAACACGCCGCAGGAATTCTTCGCCAATCCGCAGCACGCGCGCTCGAAGGTGTTCCTGAGCCAGATCCTGCGGCACTGATGAGGGAGCGAATAAGGGAGATTATTCGCTGATCCCTATTCACCTCACACGAATGGCGGCTTGATGTCGCTGCGCTTCTCCAGCCATGCCGGGACCGGCAGGTTCTTCGACCGCATGAACTCCGGATTGAACAGCTTCGACTGATAGCGATTTCCAGAATCGCATAGGATGGTGACGATCGTCTTGCCAGGTCCGAGCTGCTTGGCGAGCTGGATCGCGCCGGCGACGTTGACGCCGGTCGAGCCGCCGAGGCACAGGCCCTCGTGCTGCAGCAGGTCATAGATGATGCCGACGGCTTCATCGTCCGAGATCAGGAAGGCCGTATCGACCTTCGCGGTCTCGATGACCGGCGTCACCCGGCCGATTCCGATGCCTTCCGTGATGGAATCGCCAGGCGTCGATTTGGCTTCGCCGTGCTTGAACCAGTTGTACATGGCAAAGCCATGTGGATCGGCGCAGGCCGTGACGATGTCCTTGTTCTTTTCCTTCAGGTAGCGGCTGGTGCCGGCCAGCGTGCCGCCAGTGCCCACGGCGGAGATGAACCCATCCACCTTGCCGCCAGTCTGTTCCCAGATCTCCGGGCCGGTCGATTCATAATGCGCCTTGGCGTTGTCGAGGTTGTTCCACTGGTCGGCGAACAAGACGCCATTCGGTTCGGTCTTGCGGAGCTGATCGGCAAGGCGCCGGCCGACATGCTGATAATTGTTCGGATTGGAAAAGGGCAGAGCAGGCACCTCGACGAGTTCGGCGCCGCACAGTCTGAGCATGTCCTTCTTTTCCTGGCTCTGCGTCTCCGGGATCACGATCAGCGTGCGATAACCGCGCGCTGCCGCGACCACGGCGAGACCAATGCCGGTGTTGCCTGCGGTCGCCTCGACCACGAGTCCGCCCGGCTTCAATTCGCCGCGTTTCTCAGCCCCCAGGATCATCCATTTGCCGGCGCGGTCCTTGACCGATTGGCCGGGATTCATGAACTCGGCCTTGCCGAGAATGGTGCAGCCGGTCGCTTCCGAGGCATGCTTGAGCTTGATCAGCGGCGTGTTGCCGATCGCCTCGACGACGTCGTTTCGAATTGTCATGGCGCAATACCGTAAGGGATCCTCTGAAACATCTAGGAAGACCCTAGCGCGATATCCAGCCGCACGTAAGGCGCGGTGCAAGACGCGTTGACCGGCAGGTCGTTCAACGCTCCTTGGCGAACACGACCTGCCTGACGTCGATATTGCCGGAGAGGAATCCCGCCTCGCAGTAGGACAGATAATATTCCCACAGGCGACGGAAGCGATCGTCGAAACCCGAGGGCACCAGGTTAGGCCAAGCCGCCCGGAAATTATTTCGCCAGATCGCGAGTGTCTTGGCATAATCTTGCCCAAAGATGCGCTCGCGCACGACAGGAATTCCAAATCGCTCGCCGAGTGTCTTCAGGATCTGCGGCGATGGCAGCATGCCACCCGGAAACACGTAGCGCTGGATGAAGTCGACTTCCCGGCGATAGTGCTGGAACATGCTATCTTGGATCGTGATCGCCTGGATGCCGGCCAAGCCGCCGGGCAGCAGTCGATCTCGCAACTGCGAAAAATATCTTGGCCAGAACTGCTCGCCGACCGCTTCGATCATCTCGATCGAGGCAATGCGGTCGTAGCGGTCGCGCTCGTCGCGATAATCCTGCAGCTTGATCTCGACCTTATCAGCCAGCCCGGCCTCGTGAATGCGGCGCTGGGCGAAATCGCGTTGCTGGGTGCTGATGGTGAGGCCGACGACCTTGGCGCCGAACGTCTTGGCGACATATTCGGCGAAGCCGCCCCAGCCGCAGCCGATCTCCAGCAGCTTCTGTCCGGGCTTGAGGTCGATGGCCTCGGCCAGCCGCCGGTACTTGTTCTTCTGCGCTGAAGTCAGGTCGGTCGTGTGCTCCTCGAAGATCGCCGAGGAATAGGTCATGCTGGAATCGAGCCAAGCCGAATAAAACGCGTTGCCGATATCGTAATGTGCGTAGATGTTGCGCCGCGCTTGACGTCGCGTGTTCCGATTGAACCAGTGCCGTACCATCTGGGCGAATCGGATCAGCGGCTTGTCTTCGAGCATGGTCTGCAGGAGCTCGTGATTGACGCAGAACAGGTAGAGAAACTGCGTCAAGTCCGGCGTTTCCCAATCGCCGTTGAGATAGGCCTCGGCAATGCCGATGTCGCCGCCCTTGAGCAGCCGCGAGGCGAAGCCGTAATTGCGGAGGATCATGGCGGCGGCCGGGCCCGGCTCAAGCCCCCCGAGCCTGATCACGCGCCGGTCGAGCAGGGTCACGTCGAGCGTTCCGCGCCGCAGCTTTGCGCCGAAACCGAGGGCCAGCCGGGCCAGCCGCGGCAGGTCGGCGAGAACCTGATCGATATTGTCAGGGGTGACAGCAATCACGTCCGGCATGAGAGGTCCATTTCACGCAAAACGGCTCTGCATCCGAATGGTCGTGCCATCGGCGCAGCGTGGCAAGAACGAGCCTTCCGGACCAAAGCGCGCCGCCGGGGAGCCGTCAGCGCGGCAATATATTAAGCGTGGCTGTCCCGACTCGCCAAGCCGGTATTGGAACTCTGCGGACCAGGCTTGTCCGGACGGGGCACCAGGGCAATGCCCTTGAGCCAAAGCCGCAGCGCTTCCCAGTGGATGGCGGCAAAGACCTTGAAAGTGACAAGCGGAAGCGACACGAAGGCGTGCAGCAAGGCGGCCGAGGTCAGAGCGCGCCGGCGGCCGAGGAACGTGGCGGCGAGCACAGGACCTTCTGGGCCGCTCTCCAGGATGCGCAGCTTGACCTCATCGCCCGGTGGGACGATGCGGAAATCGTAACGCATCGCCATGTCGATGAAGGGCGAGACGTAGAAAGACTTCTCCTGCGCCTGCCTGAGGCCCGCATCCGTGAGTTCGCCCGGCTTGACCGGCTGCACGTAAGGGGTGATATCGCCAAAGGTGTTGCGGACCTCGTAGATCATGAGTGCCAGACTGCCGTCTGCGCGGTAACAGAAATAGACCGACAGCGGATTGAACACATAGCCGAGCAGGCGCGGATAGCAGAGCAGCAGCACGCGTCCGCCGGAAAGGTCGATCCCGTGCGCGGCGGCGCTGGCTTGCGCATAGTCGCGCAGCGACGATCCGTCGCACTTGCCATGGTCGATCTCGCGAAAACTATAGAGCGCCCGGCGATTGGCGCCGAACAGGAAAGACTGCTGCCCCGCCTGGTCGAGCTGGTCGAGATCGATCAACAAGCTCATCACGCGGTAGGCGAAGCGATGGTGCCGTGGGCGCAGCCGAGTATGCATGACATCGCCGAAATAGAGCGCGGCGGCAGCTGGTGGCGGATCGGTCGTCGCGAAGCCCATGATCATTCCGCAGCTTGAGCGAGCTGTGGCGGCAATTTGCGCCAGGGCGCGACCGCGCCCAGAGCTTCCGCTGCGGCGAGGCCGGAGCGCAGCCCGTCCTCATGAAAGCCATAGCCGGTCCAGGCGCCGCAGAACCAGGTGCGGCGATGGCCTTGAATGTCCGGCAGTCGCTTCTGCGCGGCAAAGGCCGGGGCAGTGTATTGCGGATGCTCGCAAAGATACTTGCCGAAGGTGAGTTCGGGGGCCGGGGCAAAGGGCGGGTTGAGACTGACGAACAGCGGCTTGTCCGGGTCGATGCCCTGCAGATTGTTCATCCAATAGGTGACCGCGACGTCATTGAGCGGCGTGCCTTCGCGTTGCCAGCGCAGGAAATTCCATGAGGCCCAGGCGCGCTGGCGCCTTGGCATCAGTCTGATGTCGCGATGCAGGTAGATCGTGTTCGGGGAATATCTGATAGCGCCGAGAACGTCGCGCTCCTGCGTGTCGGCATCGCTCAGCACCGAAAGCGCCTGGTCGCTGTGGGCGGCGATGACGACGTGATCGTAGCTGTCGCGGTGGCCGAAGCTGTCGCGAACGACGACGCCCTGGGATGTTCGCTCGACCGCCGTTACCGCGCAGCCGAGCCGCAGCGAACCGCGAAAGGCGGACGTCAGTTTCTGAACGTAGTTGCGGCTGCCGCCCTTGACGGTGCGCCACACCGGCCGGTCATAATGCAGCAGACGATGGTTGTTGAAGAAGGCGATGAAGTTCTCGGCCGGAAAGTCGAGAATCTCGGAGGCCGGTGCCGACCAGATCGCCGCGCCCATCGGCGCCAGATAATCGGAGAGCAGGCGCGGGGCGAAATGGTTGCTGCGAAAATACTCGCCGAGCGAGAGGCCTGCGAGCCGGCCGGCCTTGAAGTCGGCCACGCTTTGCTCGTTGAAGGTGACAATGTCGCGCAGCATCCAAAGATACGACGAGGAGAGCAGATTGGCGGGCTGGGCGAACAGGCACTTGGCCGTCTCGAGCCAAGTATTGCCGCCGCCTTTCCATTCGAAGCGGCCTTCGTCCGCCGTAACCGCAAAGTTCATGCAGCTTTCGATCGTCTCCACGCCCAGGTGGTCGAAGAGGGCGGATAACTCGGGATAGTTGAGCTCGTTGTAGACGATGAAGCCGATATCGACCGCAATCGGGGCTCCATCATAGTCGATCGTGACCGTGTGGCTGTGGCCGCCCGGGCAAAGCTCGCGCTCATATACAGTAACTGGATAATGCCGTGACAGCGCCCAGGCCGCAGCGTTGCCCGCAATTCCCGTTCCAATCACTGCGACTCGCATTCAAAGCCCCCCGACCAGGATGTGCGAGATACGGTGCGTCCCGTGAAAGGTTTCAGGCGCGGCTTTGACAGCACAGCTGCGGTCAAAATGGTTCGCCGGATATGAAATCTTGGTAAGAATGCGGGCTGTGCCGAGGCCGCTTTGGCCGCAGAAAACCGCAAAAAATGCGGGGAATCCGTCCCATTCTGGATAGCGGAAGGAGATTGCCGCGAAGGGGACAGAGCTGCGGCAGGACTGTCCGTCGTGCGTTCGCGCGGGTAGTATGATCGGCAAGATCACAGGGAAGCATTACGTTCGTGTCCAGCTTGCACATCGTCGTCGACGAGGCCGCCCGCGCCTGCACCTATGCGCGCGTGCGCTCCGCCCTTGCGGCTTCTTCGGCCTGCGGAGACCGGATGTGACCCAGTTTGGCGTGATGACGGCGGCCAGGCCGGCACGCCCGCATTTGCGTCGTGCGATCCGATGGCTGGCGGCGGTCGGACTTGCGGCGAATTCGGCCGGCTGCCTGTTGACCCAGGATCTTCCGGATCCGGCGCTTGACGTCCCAGGTCGCTACAAGCACGCCGCAGGGGCGGATTCGGTCGCTCCTCCCTCCTTGGATTGGTGGCGCGGCTTCGGCTCGAAGCAGCTCACCGAGCTGATGGAGGAGGCGCAGCGGGTCAATCTCGACATCGCCGCGGCGGTTGCCCGTTTCAAGCAGGCCGACGCGCTGGCCCGGCAGGCCGGCGCAGCGCTACTGCCCAGCCTCACGGCAACGGGGCAGGAGACCTATTCACGCACCTCCGGATCCAGCGCCAGCGGCCTCACCAATGGCGGCCGCGAGGTCGTCAACTACCAAGCCTCGCTTGCGGCGAGCTACCAGCTCGACTTCTTCGGCCAGAACCGTGATGCGCTCCAGGCTGCCGAAGAAACCGTGATCGCGAACCGCTTCGATCGCGATGTAACGGCGCTGACCACGCTCGCGAGCGTCGCCAACGCCTATTTCCAGGTGCTCGCCGCTCAAGATCGTCTTCGTACCGCCGAGCGCAACATCGCCAGCGCCCAGCGCGTGCTCGATGCCATCCGCGAGCGGCAGAAGGCCGGCACCGGCACTGATCTCGACGTCGCGCAACAGGAGAGCGTGCTGGCCAACCAGAAGGCGGCCGTGCCGCCGCTGCGGCAGACGCTCGACCAGAATATCAATGCGCTGGCGGTTCTGGTGTCGCGCCCCCCCGAAAGCATCCATGTCAAAGGTGGTTCCCTCGACCAGATCAGGACGCCACGCGTGACGCCGGGGCTGCCCTCGGAGCTCCTGACGCAGCGTCCGGACATTCGCCGCCAGGAGGCGCAACTGGCGTCTGCAACCGCAAACGTCGGCAATGCACGCGCGCAATTCTTTCCGAGCATTCAGCTGACCGGACAAGGCGGCTATCAAAGCTCGGCGCTGGTGTCGCTGTTCCAGCCGCATGCCGCCTTCTTCAGCCTGGTCGGCAGTGCGACCCAGCCGATCTTCGACGGCGGCCGGATTCTCGGTAATTTCGAGAACGCCAAGGCACGCCAGGATGAGCTGTTGCAGACCTATCGCAAGACGGTGGTCCAGGCCTTCACCGACGTCGATAATGCGCTGTATTCGATCAAACAGACCACGATCAGGCTGCAGCTGCAGCGTGACGTGCTGGCATCGTCGCGGCGGGCGTTCCAACTCTCCGAACAGCAACTGCGCGCCGGCACTGCCGATATCGTGACCGTGCTGAATACGCAATTGACGCTATTTCAGGCCGAAGACGTGTATTGGCAAGCGCAGCTCGCACGGCTCCAGGCCATCGTGAGCCTCTATCAGGCGCTGGGGGGCAGCTGGGAGCCGAAAGTGGAGAAACCGGTCGATGCTCTTTAAGCCGGACCAGAAACGAACCGACACAAAGGGTGAGCCTGTAAAGCGATCCAGGCGGGGCCGGCGCCTGGTCGCGGCCGTGCTGACGCTCGTGATCCTCGGTGGTCTCGGTTACATCGGGTGGAGCGCGATCCAGCAGCGGCAGGCCGGGCTGCGCATGCAGCGGCCGGACCTGCCGGTCCCCGTGCTTGCCGCGACCCCGATCACCAAGGATGTCCCGGTCTATCTGGACGGAGTCGGCGCGGTGCGCGCGCTCAACACGGTGACGGTGCGCTCGCAGGTCGACGGCAAGCTGATCGCGGTCAATTTCGTTGAAGGACAGGACGTCAAGAAGGGCGACGTGCTCGCCGAGATCGATCCTGCGATCTACCAGGCGCAGTACGACCAGGCGGTCGCCAAGAAGGCGCAGGACGAGGCCCAGCTCGCCAACCAGAAGCTCGATCTGCAGCGCTATGAGCAACTCGCGGCCAGCAATGCCGGCTCGAAGCAGCAGGCCGATACTCAGCGCGCGACGGTCGCGCAGCAGCAGGCGCTGATCAAGGCCGATCAGGCCGCCATCGACAATGCTGCGGCGACGTTGAGCTACACCAAGATCGTCGCGCCGCTCTCGGGACGCGCCGGCCTGCGCCAGGTCGACCAGGGCAACATCGTCCATGCGGCCGATGCGACCGGCCTCGTGATCATCACCCAGCTGCAGCCCATCGCAGTCCAGTTCAGCCTGCCGCAACAGCAGATCATGCGGGTCAACGCAGCAGCGGGCGCCGGGCCGCTTGCCGTCGACGTCTTCGGCAATGACGGCGTGACCGTGATCGATACCGGGACGCTCAAGGGCATCGACAACCAGGTGGATTCGACAACGGGCACGCTCAAGCTCAAGGCCGAATTTCCCAATGCGAAGTTCCAGCTCTGGCCGGGACAGTTCGTCAATGTTCGGCTGAAGGTGGAGACCCTTGCCAGCGCGATCGTGGTCCCGACCGCCGCCGTGCAGCGGGGGCCCGTCGGCACCTTCAGCTATGTGGTCGGCGAGGGCGATATCGTTTCGGCGCGCCCTGTCACGGTGACGCAGCAGAATGAGTCCGAGGCGGTGATCGCCAGCGGATTGACGTCCTCGGACCGGGTTGTGACCACCGGCTTTGCCAATCTGGCCGATGGTGCCAAGGTGATCGTCGGTCACGATGAGCAGACCCCGACCGCCGATCTGGCGCCACGCAAGCGCGGCAGCCGGAATGCGCAGGGCAAGGATCAGCCCAAGGAACAATCCAAGGGCCAGGCAAAAGGCGGTGGCGGGAGGCCGCAGCCATGACGCAGATCAGCGGCTAGGAGCCTCGTGCGGATGGGCGTATCCGAACCCTTCATTCGTCGTCCGATCGCGACGTCGCTGCTCGGGGTGGCGCTCCTGATCGGCGGTCTGTTGGGCTATTTCGCGCTGCCGGTCTCGGCGCTGCCGCAGGTCGATTTCCCGACGGTGCAGGTGACGACGCAGCTGCCGGGCGCGAGCCCCGATGTCATCGCGTCGCTGATCACCGCGCCGCTGGAGCGGCAGCTCGGCCAGATTCCGTCCTTGAGCGCGATGAATTCGACCAGCTCATTCGGCGTCAGCCAGATCTCGTTGCAGTTCGATCTCGGCCGCGACATCGACGGCGCGACCCAGGACGTGCAGGCGGCGATCAATGCCGCCGCCGGCGTCTTGCCGAAGACGCTGCCGTATCCGCCGACCTACGCCAAGGTCAATCCGGCCGACGCGCCGGTGATGACGCTCGCACTGACGTCGGGCACGATCTCGCTGCGCGCGATGAGCGATATCGCCGACACCATTCTGGCGCAGCGCCTGAGCCAGGTGTCCGGGGTTGGCCGCGTCTCCGTCCTCGGCGGCCTTAAGCCCGCCGTGCGCATCCAGGCGGACCTGGGGCGGCTGGCCGCTTACGGCATCGGCATGGAGGATCTGCGCAGTGCCATCGCCGGCGCCAATGTCTCGGGGCCGAAGGGCTCGCTCGACGGCGCGCAGCAGGCCTACACCATCACCGCCAATGATCAGATCGCGGCCGCCGACGCCTACAAGCCGATCATCATCGCCTATCGCAACGGCTCGCCGGTCACGATTGCCGACGTCGCGACCATCGTCGATGGGCTGGAGAACGAGCGCACCGGCGGCTGGTACCAAGGTACGCCGGCCGTCATCATCGACATCCAGCGTCAGCCCGGTGCCAATGTCATCGAGGTCGTCCGCCAGATCCGGGCCGAGATCCCGAAGCTGCAGCGGACGATTCCGGCCGGCGTGAAGCTGAACATCGTCAGCGACCGCACCGTGACGATCCGGGCCTCAGTGCATGACGTGCAGTTCACGCTGGTCCTCAGCGTGGTGCTGGTCACGCTGGTGGTGCTGCTGTTCCTGCGCTCGATGCGCGCCACCATCATCGCCGGCGTTGCATTGCCGCTGTCGTTGATCACGAGCTTCGGCATCATGTATTTCGCCGGCTTCAGCCTCGACAATCTATCGCTGATGGCGCTCACGATCGGCACCGGCTTCGTCGTCGACGACGCCATCGTGATGATCGAGAACATCGTCCGCCATATGGAGGAGGGCGAGTCGGCGATGAGCGCCTCGCTGCGTGGCGCTAGCGAGATCGGCTTCACCGTGATCTCGCTGACGGTGTCGCTGATCGCCGTGTTTATCCCGCTGCTGTTCATGACCGGCTTGGTCGGCCGCATGTTCCGCGAATTTGCGCTCACGCTGACGATCGCGGTGGTGACCTCGGCGGTGGTGTCGCTGACGCTGACCCCGATGATGTGCTCGCGGCTGCTCAAGCATACGCATGAGGAGTGGGTGATCCCGGGCCTCATGGCGATCAGTCGGTTCATCGATCGCACCGTCGCCTTCTATCACCGGACGTTGCTGTGGGTGTTGGAGCGCCAGCGCGCCACGCTGGCTGTGACCTTTGCGACGCTGGCGACGACCATTGCGCTCTATGTCGTCGCGCCGAAGGGTTTCCTGCCGCTGCAGGACACCGGATCGATCACCGCCGTCACCGAGGCGGGGCCGGACGTCTCCTTCGTCGAGATGCAGAAGCGTCAGGCCGATGCGGCGGCTGCGATTCAATCCGATCCTGACGTCACTGGCGTCGTTTCGGTGATCGGCGCCGGCTCGGTCAACCCGACCACCAATGTCGGCAAGTTCGTGATGACCTTAAGGCCGCTCGGCGAGCGGCGCGACAATGTCGCGGTCGTGATCGACCGCCTGAAGCAGAAGGTCGCGGTCATTCCCGGCATGAGGGTCTATTTCCAGCCGGTGCAGGACGTGCAGATCTCGACGCAGTCGAGCCGCTCGCAATATCAGTACACGCTGACGGGCACGGATGCGGCTGAAGTGTCGAAATGGGCGGGCAGGCTGGTCGCGGAGATGCGCCGCGATCCGCTGTTCCGCGACGTCTCGTCGGAGGCGCAGGACGGCGGTCTGCGTGCCGAGCTCACGATCGACCGGCAGCGCGCCGGCCAGCTTGGGGTCAATCTGCAGGGCGTGACCGACACGCTGAACGATGCGTTCGCGCAGCGGCAGATCTCGACCATTTACGGCCAGGCCAATCAGTATCGCGTGGTGCTGGAAGCGCTGCCGATGTATCAGCGCGACCCATCCGTGCTGTCGAAACTCTATCTGCCCGGCGCCGGCGGCCAGGTGCCGCTCTCGGCGGTCGCGACATTGAAGCGGACCACGGCTCCGCTCGCGATCTCGCACCAGGCGCAGTTTCCTGCGGTGTCGCTGAGCTACAACCTGGCGCCGGGTGCCTCGCTCGGCGAGGCGGTCGATGCGGTGAAGACGATCGAGAACCGGATCGGCATGCCCGGCAGCATTGGCGGCGTCTATTCCGGCGATGTCGCCGAATTTTCCAAATCGCTCGCCGGCCAGCCCTGGCTGGTGCTGGCCGCTGTCGTGACGATCTACATCGTGCTCGGTGTGCTCTACGAGAGCTACATCCATCCGATCACGATTCTTTCGACCCTGCCGTCGGCCGGCGTCGGCGCCATTCTGGCGCTGATGGCGTTCGGGCAGGATCTCTCGGTCATCGGCCTGATCGGCATCATCCTCTTGATGGGCATCGTCAAGAAGAACGCGATCATGATGATCGATTTCGCACTCGAGGCGGAGCGAAAGGAGGGCATGTCGCCCTATGATGCGATCGTGCAGGCCTGCCTGTTGCGCTTTCGCCCGATCATGATGACGACCTTGGCCGCGCTGTTCGGTGCGCTGCCGCTGGCGATCGAAAGCGGCACCGGCTCCGAGCTGCGCTTTCCGCTCGGCATCTCCATCATCGGCGGCCTGCTGCTGAGCCAGCTCCTGACGCTCTACACGACGCCCGTGATCTATCTCGCGCTCGACCGCATCAACCGCTCCCTGGAGCGGGCGCTGCCGCCGGTCGGCCCCGATGCGCCCCCGATCGCCGGGGCCACAGAGGGCATCCAGTAATGGCGTCGATCTCCGAGCCATTCATTCGGAGGCCGGTCGGCACCACGCTGCTCTCGATCGGGCTGTTCCTGGTCGGGATCGTGGCTTACGTGTTTTTGCCGGTCGCGCCAGTGCCCAACGTCGATTTTCCGGCCATCTTCGTCTCTGCGACGCGTCCGGGCGCCGATCCGTCCGTGATGGCAGGTACCGTCGCGGCGCCGTTGGAGCGACGGCTCGGAGAAATCTCCGGCGTCGATCAGATCACCTCGACGAGTTCGCTCGGCACGACCAATATCCAGATCCAGTTTTCGATCGGGCGCGATATCGACAAGGCCGCGCGTGACGTGCAGGCCGCGATCAATGCAGCGCTGGCGGACCTGCCGAGCGATCTGCCGGCGTTGCCGCGTTTCCGGAAAGCGAACACGGCCGCAGCGCCGGTGTTCGTGCTGGCCCTGACCTCGAAGACGATGTCGACCAGCGCCATCTACGACGTAGCCGATACCGTGCTGGCGCAGCGGCTGTTCCAGGTACCTGGTGTAGGCAATGTGACCGTGAGCGGCGCCGACCAGCCGGCGGTGCGGATCGCGCTCAACCCGGTCGCGCTCGCCAATGCCGGCATCGCCACGGACGATGTCAGGACAGCGATCGTGAACGCCAACCCGCTCGGGCCTGTCGGCATTTTCGAAGGGGGCCGCCAGAGCGAGACGATTGCGATCAACAAGCAGATGCGCCATGCGGTGCAATTTCGGGACATCCTGATCAAGAGCTCCAACGGCAATTTCGTCAGGCTGTCCGACGTCGCCGATGTCGAGGATTCCGTTCGCAACGTGCGCCAGGTAGCCTGGTTCAACAAGCAGCCGGCGGTGCTGATCCAGATCAGCAAGCAGGGCGATGCCAACGTGATCGAGACGGTCGACCGGGTGAGGGCGCTGATCCCGGATCTGAAGCAATGGATTCCGGCCGGCCTCGACATCTCCATTCTGGTCGATCGCACCGGCACGATCCGCGCCTCCGTCGATGACATGCAGTGGACGTTGCTCGCGACCGCAGCGCTCGTGATGGTCGTGGTCTTCGTGTTTCTGCGCCGGATTGTTCCGACGATCGCAGCCGGCGTCTCCGTACCGCTGGCGCTCGCCGGCACCTGTGCTGGGATGTGGCTCGCCGGCTTCTCGATCGACAATCTGTCGCTGATGGCACTGGCAATCTCGGTAGGTTTCGTGGTCGACGACGCCATCGTCATGATCGAAAACATGTACCGCAATCTCGAGCACGGCATGCCGCCGTTCCGCGCGGCGCTCGAAGGAGCGAGGCAGATCGGCTTCACCGTACTCTCGATCAGTCTCTCGCTTGTCGCTGCCTTCATCCCGCTGATCTTCATGGAAGGTGTGGTCGGGCGGCTGTTGCGCGAATTCTCGCTGACGCTGACTTTTGCGATCGTCGTCTCCACGGTGGTGTCGCTGACGGTGACGCCGATGATCTGCGCGCAATACATCAAGGAAGCGATCTCGGACCGCGCCAGCTGGTTCGACCGGCTGGTCGAGGGCACGTTGTCGCGGATGGTCCGCTTCTATGCCTGGAGCCTGCGCGGGGTGCTCGGCTTCCCGCTGCTCACCTTGCTGGTGTTCTTCGCCACGATCGCGTTGACGGTGACGCTCTACATCAAGACCCCGAAGGGCTACTTCCCGATTGACGATTCCGGCTTTGTCATCGGCGCCACCCGCGCCTCCGCCGACATCTCGTTCCAGTCGATGCTCGGGCTGCAGCAACGCCTTGCGGACATCGTCATGGGCGATCCGGCAGTTGCCGGCATTGGTTCGATCATTGGCGCTGGTGGCGGGCCTGGCGGCGGCACCTCGAACCGCGGCACCATGTTCATCAGCCTGAAGCCGCCCGAGGAGCGCGGCGGCATCTCGACCCAACTCGTGATCGACCGCCTCCGGCACAACCTCGCCATGGTGCCGGGCATTCGCCTGTTCATGTTTGCCGCCCAGGATGTCCGCACCGGCGGGCGCCAGAGCGACTCGGATTACCAGTACACGCTGACCAGTCCCGATCTCGACCTGTTGCAGAAATGGGCGCCGATCGTTGCCAAGCGCATGGAGACGGTGGAGGGGATCACCGATATTTCCAGCGATCGCGATCCCGGCGGGTTGGCGTTGTCGCTCACGATCGACCGGCAGAAGGCGTCGATGCTCGGCGTTCGTGTGCAGGACATCGACAACGCGCTGAACAATGCTTTTGCGCAGCGTCAGATCTCGATCGTCTACAGCCAGCGCAACCAATACATGGTGGTGATCGAGACCGATCCGAAATTCCAGACCGATCCGTCGAACCTCGACCGTATCTACGTGGCGGGCAGCGGTGACACCCAGGTGCCGCTGTCAGCGGTGGTGCACGCCCAGCGCGGCCTGTCGCCGCTCGCCGTTTTCCATTCGCAATCGTTTCCGTCGACCACGGTTTCGTTCAACCTGCTGCCGGACGTAACGTTGCAGGCGGCGACCGCGAACATCCAGCGTGCGGTCGACGAGCTGCATATGCCCGAGGGCATTCGTGGCAGCTTCGACGGCAATGCCGGCGACTTCGCCAAGACCAGCGGGCGCCAGTGGGTGCTGATCCTGTTCGCTTTGGCGGCGATGTATATCGTGCTCGGTGTGCTTTATGAGAGTCTGGCCCATCCGTTCACGATCATCTCGACTCTGCCGTCCGCCGGACTCGGCGCGCTGCTGGCCCTGCAAATCACCAACACGCCGCTTACCGTCATCGCCTTTGTCGGCATCATCCTCCTGATCGGTATCGTCAAGAAGAACGGGATCATGATGGTGGACTTCGCGCTGGAGGCCGAGCAGCAGCGCGGGCTGTCCTCGGCGGATGCGATCTTCGAGGCGTGCTCCGCGCGCTTTCGCCCCATCCTGATGACGACGATGGCCGCGCTGTTCGCCGGCATTCCGCTGGTCATCGCGACCGGCCCGGGAACCGAACTGCGCCGCCCGCTCGGCATCACCATCATCGGCGGGCTGTTGGTGTCCCAGGTGCTGACGCTCTATACGACGCCGGTCATCTATCTGCTGATCGATCGGGTCCGGAATTTCCGCCTGCTATCCAAGATCGGCTGGTTTGTCGTCACCCTGGCCCGCTGGATTTGGCCGCCGACCGTACCTGGTTCGTAGCGCGTGGCTTGCCCGTTGTCGGATCGCGACACTCGGCCTATAGCCGGGAAATGTCAGATCCCAAAGAACCTCTCGTCGCGGACCAGCTTGGCGAACATCCCGATTGCCCACGCTGCCAGAAGCAGATGCCGCTCTGCATTTGCGACAGCGTCACTCCGATCGCGAGCCGCCTTTCGCTCCTGATCCTGCAGCATCCGCAGGAGCAGGACCGGGCGCTTGGCACCGCACGGTTGGCCGCGCAGCATTTCGAAAAAGCCGTCGTTCGTGTCGGCCTGTCCTGGCCGAGCCTAGCCAAGGCGCTGGGCCGCCCGGTGGCGGATCCGGCGCGCTGGGCGGTTCTGTATCTCGGGTCGGCCAAGGCTGCCGATCTCGATCCGGACAGTGAGGTTGTCGCGCTCACGCGCAAAGGCGAGGTCGCCGAGAACCAGCGCGGCGTCCTGAAAGGGATCGAAGGCGTGATCCTGCTCGACGGTACCTGGAGCCAGGCCAAGGCGTTGTGGTGGCGCAATCCCTGGATGCTCAAGTGCCAGCGCGTGATCTTGGGTCCGCGCTATCCGTCCCGCTACGGCCGTCTCCGTCGCGAGCCGCGCCGCGATGGGCTGTCGACCATCGAGGCGGCTGGGATGCTGATCGGCGCACTGGAGCACCGCCCGGAGATCGCCGCCACGCTGAATGCGAGTTTCGAACGGATGCTGTCACGCTACCGCGAGGTGCAGCGGGTAAATCCGGAACTCACGCCGCCCCCCAAGCCCCGGAGGAATCGGGATCGGCGTCATAAGCGCGCGGTATCATCTCTTTGATGGAGCACGATCTTTTCAGAAAACCGGTTTCCACTTTGCCGGATCGTGCTCCAGGGACCATCGGTACGCTTTTTGCATTGCAGCATAAGGCGAGGATGGAGCCTATGCAGCAAGACGATAAAGAATCCAACGTGGTACAGCTGCGCGATTACGCGCAGAGGCGGACCCCCGGGGGGCGCCGCGACACGGCCGCGCCGTGCTGTTCGGCCTCGCAATCCGGGCGGTTGCTGACATGGCCGCGGTTCCGGGCCGCGTATCCCGGCGGGATCGACGATCTTCCCGTCTGAGCGCGCCGGAACGAGCCTCGACGCGGCCGCAGGAGATGGTTCTAAGTCATTGAGAAGATTGATGGAGGCCACGACCAGAATTGAACTGGTGTAAACGGTTTTGCAGACCGCTGCGTAACCACTCCGCCACGTGGCCCCATTCAGGGCGGTTCAATACAGGCGATCAGTGGGCTAGGCAACCATTCTCGCCGCCATCCGGTGCCGGTTCCCCGGATTATTCGTGCCGCCTCTCGGACCGGAATACTGATCGCCACGCGCGACCGCCAGCGGCCACGCCTCGTTCAATCAGCAGGCCGCATGCCAGCCGTCAGGAAACGGGATCAGTGGCCAGGGGGTCTGATTGTCGTTCGCGGCTTTGGGCAATGCGAAAGATCTCGAGGGCACGCGCGGCATCGTGACGATCTCTTGGTGGGCCTGGGGCTCCGGCGCAATCGCCGTTCGCACAACGTCCAGCAATAACTCGTACTCAACTTCACCCATGATGCCCTCACGCCATTCGCGTGCGCACCATCGCAAAACAGTTCTTTCGACCGGTTGAGCGATTCGCTCTAATTCTAATGATCTGTCGCCGATCCGGGCATTGGTTACCGGCCACTTCACTCTCGCGCTGACGTTAGCGGAGGTCAAAGATCGCAGCACGTGAGTAAAATCACATTTCCCCGGGAACATTTCACCGCTCCTGGATCCGGAAGCCCCCCGAACGGATGGGACGCGATGCGCGAGCCGATCGTTAGCGGGCACGTGATCGGGACGAGAATGCAGCCGAGTGCCGACCGATCCCGCCCCGGCAAGCAGCGCCCAGCACCAGGGTAGGCCCGTTCAGTTCGAAGTCGTTGTCGGCCAAGTCTGCATCTCGCCGGCGACAATCGCGGCAGAGGAGGGCAGGATCTCCTGCATGAGCTGTGCGAGGTCGTTCGGATCGAACGGCTTGGCCAACCTGTAGAGACCCGGCACTCTGACCGACATGCCGAGAAAGTCGGGCGCGCCACGCCCGGATTCCAGAACCATCGCCGACATCATGACGATTGGCATGACGGGCCAAACCGCCCGCGCTGCCCGCATCACGTTGCTGCCATCGATCCCCTGAAGGTTGAGGTCGATGAGAGCGGCGGCGTATTCGTCGTTTGCCACCGCTGCAAGGGCCGCCCTGCCATCGGTCATGGCCGTAACAGCATAGCCCTGCCTGATAAGCAGATGCTGGATCATGCAGCAGATCCCCACCTCGTCGTCGACGACCAGGATGTTCCTCATGATACCCTCCGGATGAAGGATGCTTCGCCGGCTCGGTCCACGGTTGCCAGCACGTCGACGATATCGAACGGCGCTTGCTGGGCAGCAGTGGCACCCACCTTGATGGCCGCGCCGACCGCGGCCGGATCCCCCTGTCGGCAATCGGTGAAGGCGTAATGCGATGGGGCGAGGGTGGGGTCGATCTTGATGAATTCCCGGATGGTGCCGGGTGCTCGATCGTGGTCGATGACAAGGATGGTGGGCATTGGCCACCTCAGTGTCAGCCAGACTGAAGGACACACGCGACGAGCGGGTCGCTGAGATTGACCTAGCTGCATCGCCAAGACTTGCAGCCTGAATCAATTGTTCCTGTTTTGCAACCAGAAGTTTTGTGATGCGCGCGGGCGTTATGTTGCCGCGCTCGTCAAATTCCGCGTTTTATGCACCCTAGCATGCAAAGGTGCGTGTCATTTTGCCTGTAAGTTGGCCGGACTATGCCGGTGCTGCGCGGCAGACTAACGGCAAGACGATTAATCGCAGGCAGAATGGCCTCTTTCATTCGAGCAGGCACCGCGGTCGCGCCTTGTTTCCCTCTTCAAGCGACTGCAAACGGGCGAGTTCATTGCCATGGGTTCAGCCCTGAGGCCGCCAGGTTGGCCGAGCAAAGAACGGCGCATTTTCCCTCGCGAACGCCTGCCGTGAGATGATGCGGCTCGACGGCGACACCGAAAGGCTCTGCCACTCGATCGGATCGACAAAGCGGAGGGTTGCGATCTCGTCACCATCGGGCGTCAGCGCACCGCCGATGATCGACGCTTCGAATGCGATGACGGTGTAGTAGGTGAGGTCGCCGTTCGGATAGCGGATCAGAAATTCCGGCCCGCCGAACACGCCGATCAGCCGTTCCGGACGGGTCAGGAGCCCGGTCTCTTCGAAACATTCGCGCATCGCCGCATCGGCAGGATGTTCGTCGGGATCGATCGCGCCCCCAGGCAAGGTCCATAGGCCGGTCTCGGCGTCGAGCCCCAGCAGCAGCCGATTCTGATCGTCGAAAATCGAGATGGAAACAGCCGTCGTCGCCAGAAGGTCGTGGCCGATCTTGTCGCGAACGGCCTTCATATGGGCAGAAATAGGCATGGGCGAACCGAGCTCCGAGCAGGGGCCTCGCTTGCCCGACTGCTCACAGGGCGTCAAGTACATTGGCTGGCAGCGATGCGGAATCTTCGAGGTCGAGATCGAACCACATCGTCAAGCGAAGTCCGATGTCCACCGCCCGCACCGCATCGTATCCTTGGCGAGAAATATCTTCGCCGAGCCCAACCTCGAAAGCGGCTACACACCTATCGCAGTTCGGCCGAAAGCCCGCTTCCACAATCCGCGCATGATCGCAAGCGTATCGAGCGTGCGAATCTCCTGCGAGTAGTCTCCGGTATAGAGCTTCACGATCAGGCGATCACGTGAAGCCGCATCCAGTTCGTGCGTGAACCGGATCGAGGTCTTCCGTGCCGCCCCTCTGGTAATGCTCTCGATGCGGGACGGGAGAGGAGGAAACCCGGCGGCTTCGATGAGGATATTGTCGCCGACGGAAAGCGGCTCGTCCTGCAAAACCTCCAGAGTGCCGGATTCCAGCGACATGCTGATGAGTCGTCCGGGAACACGTCCCCGATTGGATCGTGCGCTGGCCGGTTCACCAATAAAGAACGCCACTACTGGTACGCGAGGCTTCTCGAAACAAATGAGGGCAGCGATCACGAGCAGCACGACGTTTGCTCCCGCCCAATACATGGCGACGACCGAAAACTCGCCCTTGCGTATGGTCGACCATTCAGGAACGATGTTGATGATGACGCCGAGCACGGTAAGTGTGACTAACACTGAGATGCAGGAAAATGTGTATCCGTCAAAATAGCCCTGGCCGGCTCCGCTGCCTTTTGGGGTTACCCTAAAGGGAGCCCCGAACGGCTTGATGAGGGCCATGATCACCGTGGGCAGCAGGCGAAACGTTGCAAACACACCGACGGCGTTCGACACGACAGGTAAATATCGCGATGGCGTGATCCATTTCATGAGGAGGAAGTAGGCCAGCAAGACTGGCATCTGATAGTAGATGATGTCTTCAGTCGAGGTGAAAAAGAGCGGAGCAACTCCGGTCCACAGAAAGACAATGGGAACTATCAGGAGACAGAAGCGGACGATGTACTGGATCAGCCAGCTCGTCGGCATGAACATGATGCGCTGCAGGAGAGTCAGGCCGGGCCCATGGACGGGGCCATTTTTCACGAACAGGCTCTGGATTCCCCCGAGGCACCAGCGGCTGCGCTGAATGAAATAGCCCCTGAGGTTCTCTGCGGCCAGACCCATCGACAGCCGCTCGTTCAAATAGCGTGTCTTGTAGCCCTTGTTCAGCATTTCAAGCGTCGTGAGCAGGTCCTCGGTGACGGACTCGGTGGGAATGCCTCCGATCGCCTCGATCGCTCGTCTGCGAATGATCGAGCACGAGCCGCAACAGAAGGAGACGTCCCATGCGTCCCGGCTCGCCGCCAGCTCGTCGAAGAACAGCCGCTGCTCGTCCGGCCAGACGCGCTCAATACTAAGATTCGATTGGATGGGATCCTTGTTGAAGAAGTGCTGCGGTGTCTGCACAATGCCGATTGTCGGGTCGCGAAAGAACGGTGCCGTCCGGCGGAGAAATTGCCGGTAGGGGACGAAGTCGGCATCGAAGATCGCGACGAATTCGCCGGACGAAATTCCCAGGCCATGGTTCAGGTTTCCGGCTTTCGCATGTGAATTGTCCGGCCGAGACACGTAGATGGCTCGCTTCTCCTCGCACAAGACTTTCAGCCAATCCCTTTGCTTGTCGTCGAGCACATAGACCCTGAATTTGTCCTTCGGATAATCGAGCGCGAGGGATCCGACGATGGTGCGTTCGAGCACGTCGATGGGCTCGTCGTACGTTGGGATAAAGACGTCGATGGTCGGCCACTCTTCCTGCGGTCGCGCCGTGAACGCCGCCTGCAGCCGGTCGGCTTCGGCGCTGCGCTCGACGTAACGGCTCATGATGAGGAGAAAGAGCGCAATCTCGGCAAATGCCAGCAGTTCGATGGAAAAAAGAAACCACACCCAGTAGAACGTCAGACCGCCATAGGGATAGGGCAGGACGGTGTCGTGAAAGCGCCACCAAAGGTACCGCAGCGAGACCAGCAGCACAAAAGTGCATGTGATCGTCCGCACCCAGGTGCGCTGGCGCGGCGAATTCAGGACAAAAATGAAGAATACCGCCGCAACCAGCAGCGTCGGGCCGAATGGTTCTAAGTAATACTGAACCATATCGACCTCAACCAACGCACAATCGGGAGCGAGCGGGTCTTGAACCGGACCTGGACGGAACGTCCGATCTGGCAGAAGTTTGGATAATCTGAATTCAGCGCCGATTGAGGAAGGCCTACGCGGATACGTGCGTCCTTGCCGCGGCTCTGCGGAGGTTTCGCCGCAAGCACCACATCGTCGACCACCGCCGCGCTGCCGCGCACCGACAGGACCCTGCCCTCAAGCACATCGGAGCGACCGAACAGCCGGATCTGCGCCTCGCGTCCGGGGTAGATCTGGTCGTAATCGACTTCCGCTACGAGAATGTCGACGAACAGGTCGCGGCAGTCCAGCACCTGCATAAGCTCATTGCCCGCGATGACATGGGAGCCCTCGACCACATTGCTGCGCCAAACGACCCCGTCGAACGGGATTCGCAAATTCACGTATCCCAATGTCCGGTTGCGTTCGTGTTCTTCCTCTTGCTGCGTGGAAAGCTGGACGATGCGGGCTTTGAGGTCTCGCTCGCTGAATTCCAATTCGGCAAGCTGGATGGAGATCTCGTCGATCCGCTGCTGGGAGTAGGGCACATCATTGCGACCCTCGCCGATGAAGATACCTTTCCTTACGGAATCGAGCTGCAGGGTCAGTCTGTCCAGTTCCATATCGGCGATGGTGCGTGCGTTTTCGGCGCCGACAGAGGCTGCCCGCGCCTGTTCGACCACGGATTCGGCCACGATACCTGTCACCCCCAGCCGCTGCTTTCTGGTGAGGTCGGACGCGGCCGCCACTCGCTGCGCCATCGCCGTGGTTATTTGTTGACGTCGTATGTCGATTTGCTGGGTCAGATTCTGAATGCTGGCCTGCTGATATTCCAGCCAACGTGTATGAAGTTCCTCACGGAGGGCCATTAGTTGGGTGCGCCGGGCGTCCATGGCCTGGAGCCGCTGCCGTGCCGCCTCGAGCTCTGCGCTCATCTGGACTTCAGCCGTGCGGACGATCTGATCGTTTCGGATGCCCAGCAGTTCAGTTCCTCCCGTCAGGGCAGTCCCGATTTTGGGCGGAGTAACCGTTACAGTGCCGTCAATGGGAGCTGAGATCACCGTGATAAGTGCGTTCACGGTTCCATCAAGACTCGTATAGCCGGTCAGTGTCGGCAGGATCGCAACGGCGGCGCCTCCCAACAACAAAATGCCGACTGTGATACGAACGGACCGCCGGTTCCATAAAGCCATAATTCATTATCGACTGATTTAGAGTGGTTCCATTGATTTGGATCAACGTCTGATTGTGCTAATTTTGAATAGTTGGTCCGAACCGAGCGACGGGAAGTCACATGATTTCGACGGCACGGCTTCTGCTGGCTTTTGTGACCATTCTGGGTGGAGCGCTTTGGGCTACTGAGCCTCGCAGCGAGGACAGCGACTATCCCGCCCGCAGGATTACCCTCGTGGTGCCCTGGATCCCGAGCGGTCCGCGCGATGCGGTCGCGCGCGTCATCGCCGGCCATATGTCTCTCCTATTGCGACAGGAAGTGGCGGTGGAGAACATCGTGGGGGCGGCCGGCTTGACCGCTTCGCTGCGTGTAAAGCAGGCTGCGCCGGATGGATATACATTGTTGATGGGAAACACTGGCACCCATGCGGCTGCACCGGCGTTGTACCCTAACCTTGCATACGATCCTCAAATCGATTTCCAACCGATCGGGCTGGTGGCGACCTCGCCGATCATCATCCTTGGGCGAGGGGATTTCCCTGCCGCGGACCTCAACGGGTTCATCAATTACGTGAAGACGAACTCTCACAAGCTCGATGAAGGACATGCGGGCGTCGGTTCCGTTCCTTTTATCGCATGCGGTTGGCTCAATCATGTGCTCCACGCGACTCCGCGCCTTGTCCCGTACGAAAGCGCCACGGCCTTGATGGATGCGGTGGCCCGCGGCCGCATCGATTACACGTGCGATTCGACCATAATTGCAGCGCCTCAAGTCCATGCCGGCAAGGTCAAGGCCTACGCGATCGCCGCGCCGTCGCGCAGCAAGACCCTGCCGGATGTCGCGACTACAAAGGAAGGTGGGTTGCCGGAATATGAGTTGTCCGTGTGGTACGCGATGTTCGCCCCGAAGGGGGTCTCAAATATCATCGTGGAAAAGCTCAATGATGCGCTGTCCAGGACGCTGGACGACGAAACGGTGCGCAACCGGCTGATCGAGCTTGGGGGCACTGTTCCTGACCGCAAACAGCGCGGCCCGGAAGCACTGACTGGATTTGTAAGGGACGAGACGAATCGCTGGACGGCCCGCATCCAGGCGGAACGTCTCGATGTAAACTAGCGCGGTCGCCAGCGCCGGCCCGACGCCGGGGATCGGTCCAGCCGTTTGCTCGTCGCGCTTGATCGATGCCGGCCGATGATGCATCGATCGAACTCCAGGATTCGGGCCTTCGGGGCTCGCAATTGACTGCCGGAGAGCAGCAAGACATGTTTTCCTTGCCACCGCCGCCCCAGGGGAGGGGGCGTATTGGATCGGGCCGACTGGTCTATCTTAGGACCCTCCTCCCTCAGCACACATCCACCCGCGCAGGGCGATCCATCCATGGGACTCGGGGAGTCTCACCTTGGAGGCCCATCTTTCCAGGAGGTATGTTTTCCTAGGAGGACTCATTTTGGGAGTCTCCCGATGGAGTCGACCAGATGACCCTGCATGAGCAGTTGATTGAGGAGATCAGGGAGCGCTTGAAGGACCTGAAGGGCGCCGGAATGGTTGACCCGATGGCCATAGCGAATGAGTTGGTGGGGTCGTACTCCTTCGCGTTCGAGGAAATCCGCGCTGTTGTGATCAAGGAAGCGGATGCGGCGGGCATCCCTCTGGTAGCCCGTTGATCGTCCCGATGACTGACTTAGATACCCGAGCCGCGCAGGTTCGCCTGATCGCCGAGGGCAGTCATGGGCGCGTTGTCGAGCGGGACGGCGATATCATGCGGATTGAGGTGCCGACTGATGTTGCGCCGCGGCCTTGCGGGCATCTGGGGCATGGGCGGCTTCTCGGCGCAGTTCGTTGGCCAGACCACGCGGGACGCGCCGCGCCGGGTTCGCAACTCGCAGACCGAGGCGATCATCTTTTGTGAGGGCGATTCGTGACGACGGCGTTCTATCGGTACGACGTCGACCTCAGACCGCGTCGGGAAGGCGTCCAGCAGCCTCTGCCGTGCGATATCACGGTGTCGAACACGTTCGGCGATTTGATCCATTTCAACGGCGGCGAAGCTGGCACGTTCTCTGGCACGATAGCGCCATCCGGTCCAACCATCGTCGGGCAGTTTATTCACCTCAAGGCAAAGGCTCGCGCGACGTTGGGGACGCAACCGACGACAACGGGTTATTCCAGCATTGGTGCCTCGATGATCGAACAACAGCCGCTGCTGATTACCAACGGCCTCTCGGTTCCTGGAACGGCGACAACCGTGAGTGGTGGATTGGTGATCTAGGGAAGCGTAAGTGATGTGGCACGCTCCTGTTGCGCGTCATCCGCGCCAAGTCGTTCCATGATCAGCGGTCCAAGCTGCTGGCGGGCGAGCCAGACCGATGCGAACGGCCTCAAATGCCCGTGGTCAAAGGTAATCATGCCATCGCGAGGATCATTGCCGAGAAAGGTGAGGCACCCCTCTGAATTGCAGAAGGGTTTTCTCTCGTCGATGAACTCGAACGGCTCATCGCTTCGCAGCGCGGCCTTGAACTTCTCGTCCAGTGCGGCGAGTTCTTCATCCTGGTGACCTGGAATGTACCGCGGCATCTGGGGCCAATATTCGTTGAGGATGATCTTATAAAGATAAGGCTTCCAGTGTGGCCGCTCACTGAGCAGGAGGACGTGCTTCACGCCATAGCCCTTGATCATCGCCGAAACCTTGCGGATGGCGTCGATCTCATACGAGTTGTTGGAGTTCATGACCACAACGTCCGGCGGATCGGCCTTGATGCGCTCCATGGCGAAGTGGTTGGCCATGGCACAGTGATGTATCTGGACGATGTGAGGAACCAAATAGCCGGGCTGGCATCCGGAACTGAAGATAAGAAGAACCGAGATGTCTTTCGGCAGCACCTCGCGCAGCCCGTAGTAGAGATCAGCGGCAATTGAATCGCCGAAGAGCAGAACGCTTTTGGCAGAATGCTTGGTGTAACAGTCGGGATCGATCGCCGCGCGTGGGACAAGGGTCGGCATCTTGGCATCCCATGCATAGAAATTGCATTGGTTCTGTCCAATTTGCGCCCGTTCATCGAGGTGGCCGGTTCCGTTCAGATAGCTCTCGAAGTAGGCGGCATATAAGCTCCTGTTTCGGTTCAGGCGCGAAGGCAGCCCGCCGAGCGCGACATCGACAACGCCGACTATCGCGACCGCGGCCATGGTCGCTGCCACCGCTGGAACGATCGAGCGCTGCCGATAACCGAAACGGATCGGTCGCTCGATATAGCGATAGGTGAGCCAAGCAAGGCCGACCGCGGCCATCATCAAGCCGGCGCGGATGGTCGCCGGTGGTGTACCGCCATGGATATGGCGGGCGAATGCGAGCAGCGGCCAATGCCATAAATAGAGGGGATAACTGATCAGGCCGATCCAGACCATCGCGGGATTGGAGAGCAATAGTCGGTTCAGCAAAGCTCCCGGGCCAGCAAGGATAATGAAGTAGCTTCCGACGACTGGCATCGACGCCCACCAACCTGGGAATTCGTGCTGGCGCGTGATCACCAGGACCGAGGCGCCGATCAGTCCGATCCCGGTGATTGAGAGAAAGTCCCGATAGAGCTTTTCCTTGTCGATGCTGCCCCGCTCGAAAAGAACCGAGCTAATGACCGTCGCCACGCTGTTTTCGAGCCATGCGGCCGGTCGCGGGGCGGCAAACGACACTCGCGCCAGGATGCTGCCAGCGGCGAGCTCCCAAAACCGAGCGGCGGGAGAATAAAACGCAATCACCTGGTTCGCGGGCGTCATCATGATGCAATAGACCAGCGAAGCGACAAAGACCGCGGCAAATGCAAATAGGGTGAGGAGGTTGAGACGCCATCGCGAGGCGATCCAGATGAGCGCTGGCCAGAGCAGGTAGAATTGCTCCTCGATCCCAAGCGACCACAGATGCAACAGGATCTTGGTCTCCGCAGCGACGTCGAAATAGTTGGCCTCTTGCTAGAGTGCAACGTTGGAAACGAAGGCGGCGCCCGCAACCGTGTGCTTACCGAGCAGGCGGTAGTCATCCGGCAAAAGGATAAAGGCACCAGCCGCAAGCGATACCGCCAGTACGACGGCGAGCGCGGGGAAGATGCGTTTGATGCGGCGCGCGTAAAACGTTGCGAAGCTAAAGCGATCCTTGGCGATACCGTTGATGATGATCGATGTGATCAGAAAGCCGGAGATCACGAAGAAAATATCGACACCGACGAAGCCGCTGCGCAGCGCGCCCGGAAACGCGTGAAAGATCACGACCGATAGTACGGCGATGCCGCGGAGCCCATCGATATCAGGGCGATAGTGGCCCGCATAGTTGGTAGCCGGTCCGAATGCGGACACACTGCTTTTGTCGGTTCCGTGCATGTCGAGCGGCCCCCTGTCACTCGCGCGCACCGAAGGTCTAGTGCTGCGCCCCCGCCGAGCCGTCGTGATCGCCCGAACAGGGGTCAGGCATAGCATCTCAATTTGGGAGCATTCAATCCTTGCGGGTCGATCTGCCGATGCGCACCTTTCTGGGAGTTTTGCTAGAATATCAAGATTTTTCAGTGGGGTACCGCGATTTGAAGAGTTCGCGCCCTCCGCGTTCGTCACAAAAATCGTCCCAACAATGAGGCAGATCAAGATGATCGACCTGCACGGGATCTCGCAGGAGACCTTCGACGACGCCGTCGGCTACGAGGTGACCAGCCGCGATGTCTATGAGAAGCGTTGCCGGTGCCTGACCTGGCCGAACCCGCAGTCGGGGCCGACTGGCGCCATCGGCCATGATTTCGGCCAGGCGAGCCGAAAGCAGATCGCGGCCGATTGGGAGGGACAGATCTCCGACGCCGAGCTCTGGGCGCGCCGTTGTCCTGCGCCGGCGTCACCGGGCCGCGCGCGCGATCTGACGCGGCAGCTGCACGGCGTCGTCGACATTCCCTGGGATCTCGCGCTGGAGGTCCACGCGGCGTGCGACCTGCCGCGCTACACCACGATGTGCCGCGCGCATCTGCCGGGCTATGACGCGCTGTCGCCGTATTGCAAGGGCGCGCTGTTCTCGCTGGTGCTCAACCGCGGCGCCTCCTTCGACAAGCAGGGGCCGCGCTATGCCGAGATGCGCGACATCAAGGCCGCGATCAAGCGCGGCGATCTCGCCCGGGTGCCGGCGCTGCTGCGTTCGATGAAGCGGATCTGGAAGGGCACGCCTGATGAGAAGGGCCTGTCCGCGCGGCGCGAGAAGGAGGCGCAGCGCTGAGAGAGGGGGGGTCCTCGAGAACGATCCGGAGCAGCACGCGCGGCTGCCGGATCTGGCCGAGGTGCCGGATCCGGAGCTAGTTGCACGCGTGCAGCAGCAGCTGAAGAACATCAGGCTGTTCCAGGTCGACAGCGGCGATGGTTCGATGACGCCGAAAGGCAGGACCGAGGGCGCTATTCTCGACTTCCGCAATCGCGAGGGCCTGCCGCTGGCGCCGACTATCGACGACGAATTCCTGACCCGGCTGGCCAAGGCGCAGCCGATCGATGTCGCCGAGCACCGCGCCTATGCCACCTTAGAGGCCGCCGCCATCGAACATCTTGTAGGATTTTTGGCCCTGGGCTTGGCTCCCTTGATCTTGTTGTCGGTCAGCAGCTTCTCGGCCATCTTGTGCGCCCTTCTCGTTAGGCTTCCACTCGCTGGGGGCCTTTTGGAGAATAGGCCCCGAAATTGGGGCACAAGAGGCAGAGGCCCCCACCAGAGGCCCCACGGTTTCCCGCGGATTTGAACGGCCAGAGACGGCTCGGAACGGGATTGATAGGGAAAAACCGAGTGTTTTCAGGGCGCTTCAGGCGGGTTTGAAAGGAATTGAACGGGGGATTTGGCCTGAAAAGAGCTCTCTGGCTCCCCGGGCTGGATCACCTTTCGGTGATCCAGCCCTATTCTGACAGTGTTCGCGGTACGCGGGCAATTTATACCCCCAACTTTGCCCGCGCCTCGGCTCACTGATTCGCCTGCCGCTGACGGCGAGGGCCGGACCCGCCGACGGGCTTCCATTCGGGCAGGTTGGAGTTCATCGCGTCGAGGCTGTCCATGTCGATCAGCGTGGTGCCGTGGCGCTTGTAGGCCTTCACCTCTCCGGCGGCCAACCGGACATAAAGCTGGCTCTTGCTGATCTTGGCGTACTGGCAGGCTTCCTTGACGGTGCAGATGCGCGGCTTGGGCCGCGCGACCGCGTTACTCATGGCTGCCTCCGATGTTCGCAAAGATACCCCCATCGAGGAAGTCCACCAATTGGTCGAGGAGGGCCATCAGACCAGCGGCATCACCGGCTTTGGCCATTGCTCGTGCGTCCTGGCGAAACTCCTCCCAGAGTCGATGGGACTCACGCCTTTCATGCTCGGCGCGCGGCTTCGCAGCGGCCAACTGCTCTTCAGCGGCCGCGAAGAGAATACTCATACTCCTGTCTCAGGTTTGAAATCGTCCAATGTCGGACAATGTAGTTTGTAGTCGATCGCGCGTGTCCATGGAAGGCGCGACGTCAAATTGACTGTCGATAGGAGAGCTCGCAGGCGCAAGAGTCAAATCAGCTTACTGTTCAAGCGGTTATCGACGCTCCGCTTGATCGAGATGCGACAGAGGCGCATAAAAAGGCCCCGGAGACGGCGATCTCCAGGGCCAAAGAAAACCGACACGCACCCGCTAAAGAGCGTTCGATATGAGTAGACGTACAGTCGCGGCATCGAGCAATCAAGAGAAGATTGCACGTCATCAGCCGGACCGCTTCGCCCGCGACAAGGCTGGCAATCGCATCAAGCTGGAGATCGGCGAGCAGCGCAAGCGCGGCCGCAAGGTGCCGCTGGCGACCCTGCGCTGCAATGAGCTGGATCGCTTCCTCGCCGATCGATACGGCCTGATACTGCCCGACGACGACGCCGGCCGCGCCGACGCGATGATCTATCTCAGCCATCTGACCCACCGCGAAGGGATCGACAGGCAGCGCGCCATGCATGCGTGGCTCGATGAGCACGCGCCATGGCTTGTCGACGACGAACGCAGCGGCGCCATCGCCAAGGCCTTCCGGCTCATGACGAAGTACAAGCCCGACACGCTGGCCGATCTGCTTGGATTGACCTATGCGCGCCGGCAGCGCCTCAAGATCACGACGATTGGCGCAATCGACATGGACAAGGCCAAGCGCGCCGAGCTGCGCAAGGCCAAGGCCCGCGAGCGCATGCAACGCCTGCGCAAGGTGGAAGGCCGCCTGTCACACGACGACTCCATCTCGAAGATCAAGCCATGGGAAGCGGCAGGCGTCAGCCGCGCGACCTGGTACCGCCGGAAGAAGGCAAAATCACCTTATGCTGCGAACACAATTGTCTCACCGATTTCCCATGCCGTCGTCCGCATCCGGTTGGTGTGACATGAGACAGTTCTGTTCGCAGCATAATCTCTATCATTTGCTGCGCACAAAGTTGTCTCACCCAACTGCCAGGAGCCAAGACGGAACTCCAGCGTGTGACGGTAGGCGGCTACGCCCGCCGGACGTCACGCGCGCTTGGTGGATCATATCGGCCTGTGACGCGCTCTGCGGTGCCTGTCGGCACACGCGCATCACGGTCAGACAGCTCGTTGCTGGGATAGAATCTCTATCACCGGACTCGTAGCCGCGCGCGAGGCCAATCTTCTCGCATGTCACAGTGTCACGGACGTCACATGATCACGCTCACCACCTCGGCCAAGCACGCCATGCTGCTCGACATGGCCAAGCGCCGTGCGCCGAGACAGTCGCGGCTCAGGATGCTCGACACCATCGGGCGACAACTCGATGAGTATGGGACTATGACGAGCGCGCAGCTTCAGTTGTGCCACACGACACTGACGTCAAGCCGCTGAGGCCTTGGTGTTGCTATCTATCACGGCTATCATCGTGCCATGGGCTCACTTACGAACATCAGACACGAGCAGTTCTGCCGCATCATGCTGACAGCCGCAGCGAAAGGGCTGTCGCAAGCTCGCGCGTACCAGCTCGCCGGATACGACGTCGACGACAACACCGCTCGCATGGCTGCAAGCCGCCTGATGACGAGGGATAGCATCCGCATGCGTCTGGACGAGCTGCGGCGGCCAAAAGAGCAGAAAGTGAAGGCAGACGCGGCCTCGCTGATCGAAAAATCCGAGGTCGTCTACACGCGCGCCGTCGAGAAGGATCAACTCGCCGCGGCCCGTGGCGCGATTGAGCTACAAGGCAAGTTGTCGGGCGCGCTGGTCGATCGGGTTGAGATCGGCGAGCCGGGCGCATTCGCTGGCCTTACGCGGCCGGAGGAGATCGTCAGCGCGGTTCTGGCCGACAACGAAGATGCTGCAGGCTGGCCTGAGACGCTACGATGGATGGCCGACGAGATCGAGCGGCAACTCGGCGATCGGGCGCGCGTAGTCGGTTCGGAGGGATAGAGTTGGGGGCATATTTCAAGAAAGAGCAGAAAGCCAAGCAGTTTCAATGTCGATCTGCTCCTCACCCTGGAGCATGTTCTCTTTCCTTCGGGAAGCGGAACGCCGAGGCGCTAATCGACGCCGCCCGTGTTGCCGCCGCACCAGGGCAGGCCGGGCATGCCACCCGCCCGCCGCCCCCCTGCCGGGACGGGACCCAGGCCACCGGACCCCCTGTGTGGAAAACACCTCCTGGTGAAAAATCTGAGGACCCGCCCTGCTGCCCCCACACCTGCGCAGATGGGACCCGTTTTCCAGGAGGTGCATCTGCGCGGATGGGACCATCTTTGGAGTCCCGCATTAGCAGGGGCGTGGTTCCAACGGGAAGGGTGACAAGTGACCGACCGAGAGCAGTTGATCGAGGAAATCAGGAAGCAGTTGAAAGCCTTGAAGGAGGGCGTTGGGTCGCCAGATTCGCTGGCGATGGCGCACAAGTTGGCCAAGTCGTACTCGTTCCCGGTTCAAGAAATCCGCGCGATTGTCCGCAAGGAGGCGGAAGCGGCGGGCGTACAATTAGTCGACTGATGCGCGTGATCCAGGTCACGGCACGCCAGAGTTCCAGCGGCGCAACATTGCGCCGCTCGAAATCAATTACTTTGTCCGGGTCGGCCCGAATGGGCCGCGTCGTTGTTGCGGTCGCAACTCAGGGCATGCAACGCTGCTAGCGGATGGGACTCGTTAATGTGAATTTGGGGGCGGCCCGCACAACTACACGGCCATGCCCCCGATGTTCTCGTTGAGCTATCGACACCTATCGCCGTCCTTGGGCTTGCGCTTGATCAGCTATGCGCTCATAGTTCGGGGCAGGTTGATCGAGCGGTTTCTCGCACCACCAGCGTCCAGAGTGACCAGTGCCAATGTGCCCGTGCCCTATGTGGCCAGCGGCCAAGTGCGAGCGTCCAAAGTGGCCAGCGAAAGCGAGCATCAACCTATGTCCTGGTGTTGGGGCAGGTCAACACGACACATAACAACACGACAATTGCTCGGTAGTGATGTGCCGGGTGTGGTGTGGCGAGGGGCCGCCGGAATGACCACCCGGCGGCCTTTTCCGTTTTTGATGGTCACCGGCCTGCCGCAGGCCAGCCTCGCCGCACTTCGCGTGGGACATGCAATGGGCTTCCATCTTCCGTGGGCGGTGTTCGAACCATCACTGCATCGTCGTGTAGCTCAACGTGCGGACCCGTAATCTCGCGGACGAGAATATCGAAGGCCGCACAGTCCACAAAGCAAGCAGAATGACGCGAGTTCTGCGCGTTATCTAAGCGACCATGCGGCAAATGTGTGCAGTGCAACAAAATGCGCAGGCGCGGCCCGCAGGCGAGGCTTGCGGACCGAGCGGATTCGGGGTGTACTTCAGATCGGGGTAGGGGGAGCGACAGCGTCGGTCATGCACCGACGCGCCGCATCATCTGGGGCGCAGGTGCACGTGATGGCTAGCCTAGTCACACAACCGCGTGAGATTGTCGCGCGACATTGCCGCCGCCCGCCCTGCTGTTCATCAAGCATACATAGCTGCTGATCCATGCGAGCTGGTTCGCCCCAGGAACGTCGCTTGCTGATCCTTTTGGGATTGGCTGTGCTGCTCGTTTTTCTTCTATCGACGGCAGAGCTGTACACCAATCCTTCATCGGATTCCGCGAAAATTTACCAACTGTTCCTGGTTACGTTGGCGGGCAATTGGAACCCAGTGAAGGAGCTGGGACCAACGTGGAACGCGTTCTCGGGCGCGCTTGCTCTGCTTGTGAACTGGGGTCCCCTGATCGCGTTGATCACCCTATTCTGGAACGTCGCTTACCTGAGACAGGAGCAGAGAATGAAGACACTGACCTTGATCGACATTCTAAACGATCTAGTCGAGGCTCGGGTCGAAAAGGATGTCGCCACCGAGTTCGACTTTTCTGGTGAACGTCGCAGGCGACTGCAGGAGATTGTGGCAAACGCCGTCAAGGAGACGCGGGAGCACTGGGTCAGCGGCACCATTGACAGTCTACTTCCAGCGGGCAAGGCGACGAAGTTTCGCGAGGACCTTCTGCGCGACTACTGACACGCAAGTCTGAAGACCGAGAGTGATTTTTAAATGACGTAGATGAAGGCGATGGGCCACGGGGGACCCATGAATTTTGATGACCTGAACGGTATTGAGAAGTTGGCTCGGAAGCTTAAGGGACGTGGCATGACCGATGATCAGGTGCTCGACGAAGTCTGCTGGGTCTTCGGCTGCGACCGACATAGCGTAAAGTCCATCCTTCAGGGGAAAGGAATATTGAGCTAATTCTCGCGCGTCGCGGCTGCTCCGAATTCATCAGCTCCGTCAGACCTCTTGTCGGCGTCTTCCGATGTCATCGGCGTACACTCCCAATTCAGCGAGGGGCAAAACAAGAGACTCTCAATGGCGCCGCTGATGTTCGCTCCGACTCGATTAGAGATTACTCTGACGCTTCACTAGACAGCAGGCGTGAGCGCTTGCCGTTGTTGGACGACATCGGTTGTAGCTCGCCAGTGTTTGGTCGGGAGCAGCTCAATGAGGTCATGCTCGCTGCGGACGGCGGCCTGGAGCGCGAGACGAGCAAGAACAACAACGTCGTTGCACCAACTCTCACGCATGGCGAGGGCGGCGCGCTGGATCATGTCGCCGGGGAAGCCGATCGGGGCGCCCTTCGCCTTCCATGCAGGACGCGGCTTCTGAACGATATTCCGCACCTTCGGCGATGGGAGTTGCAAGCTCCTCTGCCAGCCGTTGATGATGCCGTGCGGCGTCGTAAACCGACGGCGCTTGTTTTCGGGCAGGGCGTCACGCCACCCCGCAATCGCCTCCGCATGTTCGGCCATCTGCATCGCGTAGAACTGGTCCATGCGGCTGATGTCGCCGAGGCCATGGTCGGAAAGCCAGCCATTCATCTGCAGCGAGTAGTTCGGCCCTCTCGGCTCATTGACCTTGGCCCGGATCATCGCTTCTCGGCGCCCGATTCGGCAGGCGCAACCGACCGCGCACCAGTCCTGGAATGACATCTGCTCGCCCTGACGGATGCGAGCCATGGCCTCGCGCCCCTGCGCGATGATGTCGTTGTCGCCGACCATCATCCGATTCCGACCTGGAGCGCCGTCACCGTAACACTGCCGCCCGTGCTGTTGCTGGTGAGGCGCCATGCTGCGACGGGGCATGTTGAGATCGCGCCGATTTGATTCTGTGACGACGTGACCGGCCCGCCGATTGCGCTCGCCGAGAAGACGGTCGGGCCCGCTGAAGAAGGGAAGACGTTGATCGGATCGTCCATGGTGACGTCAATCTGGTAGGTCGAACTGAGCGAAGCCACGCGGATGCCAAACCCGATCTGGATCGGGGGCTGTCCTTGCCAGTTGGTCAACTGCCATGGGCTTGATCCCGAACTACTAACAGTGACGTAACGCGGTTGCACACCCGTCTCCTATGACACAAGACGGCGCGTTGCATGCCGCCAGCTCCGGGTATAAAATGCGCTTATGTGATGGCAAGTTCAAGAAAGAACAGGTTATGAGCGATCTGGAACGCTCTGCTGCTGCGATCGCCGCAGCAGAAGCAGAAGTCCGCCGAGCAACCGCGGAATATCGGCGCGGCGGTTCACCCACCAAATTGAACAAGGCCAACGATAGGCTCGCGGACGCTTGGAGCGAATATCGCGATTGCTCCGGCGGGATCGTGCCCAGGCACTGACAGTGCGAAGGGACGTTGAGGTCGGTGCTGACGCCGATCGCGACATGCAGAGATCAGGTTGAGGTCATGGCCAAGAAGCCGCGCTTTCCGATCAAGCTGGAATTCTGGACAACTCCGGAGCAATACGCCGCTCTCGAATTGCTCGCCGAGATTTCGTTGATTGATCGATCGGACCATCTTCGGCAGGCGGTCAACATCTACCTGATGCAGCAGGGCGCAATTGCTGCTGTTCGGCAGCAGCAATCAAATGGCGCCGAACCCGGTGCACCGGGCAAGGCAATCTGACAGGAGCGTTCCGATGTCTTACAGCTATGAAGCAATTCTGACGGCGCAAGCGCAGCGCATTGAGGCCGAGCGAGCCGAGCAGGTGGCCGAGTTGGAGGCGGGCCGTATGTCCGAGGACGCCGATCGGACCAACTACGCGGCGAACCGCATTCTTGAGCTTGACGCGCAGCATGCCATGCTGGCTCAGCGCGCGAATGCGTATTTCGCTCAAGCCCCCGCGAAGCGCCAGAACCCGCATGGCCTGACTGACGAGGAGATGCAGGTCGCGTCGAATTTCAGTCAGAACCCAAACCTGTCACACGAGCAGAAACTCGAGATTTATTCACGCCAGAAGGCGCGGTACGTCCAGATGCGGCGCGACGGCAGCTATCGCGACGACCAGGGCACGGTCCGGAGGTGAGCCATGGTCTTGACGCTCAAGAGCAGCCGCGTTGCCGAGGTCTACATCGTTGAGCTTGAAGCCAATGGCGACAAGCGCATCGCCCGCGCGACGCAGATGAACAATAACCCGAAGCAATGGTCGGCGCAGATCGAGCATCCAGCAGGTGTCCGACCTTGCAGCAACATCTACGGCACGCGCGGCGATGTCGCCGTGGCGCTCGCTGAATATCTCAACCGCACCCGCAGCTCGTATCTGCAGCAGGCCGGGCGCGGCCATCGGCCGGAGCAGCGCGTGCGTGATGCCAACGTCCGCGTCGACGAGTTCGGACAACCGATGGAAGTCACGAACTTCCAGACCCGCAGCCGATAGGAGAGACTGATGTCCCGACTCCAACGACTCCGCGAATACAGGGCGATCAAGGGTCCGAGCGGGGAATCCCGTAACCAGTCAACGCTGGACTATTGGGCCGACTACGCCAGCGAGAACAGCTACACAAAGCGTCCCAGCAAGCCCAAAGCGGGCGGGCAGGGCCGGACCGACAAGAATCACGTTGGCGGGAACGACTATATGCCGAACGTCCGCCGCGTCAGCACCTGACCTCAAGCCCCCTTGGTGACCCGATGGTGACCCGTCGGAAGTATCGGAAGCCGCTGGCGTTCAAGGATGGAGGCGTCGTGCCGGTCGTTGACCATGCGCCGCCGCCAGGTACACCGTCCGAACCATCGGCAGATGCCGCGACCCATGCCGAACCGGAAGATCGGATCAAGCAAGCGCTTGAGGCGCAGCGCCGCGCCGAGGAGCTGGCGAAGCAGCCGCCGCCGCGCCCGCCCACGATCTCCGAGCAGATTGACCGCATCCCCGGCATCAGCGAGTTCAAGCGCGAGACGCTGCGGCAGTATCCCCGGCTTATGGACCCGTCCATCGCGCCGCTGGCGTCGCGGCATTACGCGGCGGCCTTGGCGGACGGTGTCGCCGACGACACGGAGCAGATGACGCATCGCATCGTCGGAGGCGTCACGGCCGACCTTGAGCTAATCGAGCGGACCCGTACAGGGGCGCTGCGGACCGACCCGGCATCGACGGCGGCACCTGCGTCGGCTCCGGTTGAGCGATCTCCCGTCCAGGCGGCTCCGCGACCAGCGGCGCCGCTACCGCGATCTATCGCTCCGGCTCGCCGAGCCATTCCAGTTTCCGCCCCCGTGTCGCGCAACATCCCATCGTCGACCGGAGGGCAGCAGAGCGGGGCGATCACGCTGTCTGCAGAGGAACGGGCCATTGCCCGCAACTCCTTTGGAGCGGTCAGCGGGCTGCGACTGCCCGACGACGAGAAAGAACGGATGTACGCCGCGAACAAGCGACGTTACCTGGAGATGCTGGCTTCCGGCCAATACGGAGGGCAGGGGTGACCTACAGCGACAATCCCCGCATCAACGAGGCCGTCGATCTCCTGATGCACGACCGGATGAGGCATCCTTGGTGTCCGGCCGGGGTGCCAAGCTGGCCACCCAAGACGCGCGCGGAGATCATCGGCGCCGTCCGAGATGAGTTCGGCGTGGTGGCGGCCGGCGGGGTCAAGATCACGGTTCACTGATGGCCATCCCGACCGCCAAGGATTTCGAGTTGCGAGCCATCGACGAGATCATGGCGAACGTGGCGACACGGCTTGTCACGCTGCGTCACACGCCGGGACGGAAAGATGTCCCCGGCCTGCGCGTGGTGTTGCAGACCCTCGTTGATAAGGTGATGGCCTATGCCCACGATTGCGAGCAGTAAACCGAGGCATGTCCCCGGCGCGCAGTTCGCCCCGCGCAAGAGCGAGGCCGAGCGGTTCGCCGCTCTCAATCGATGGGTGACAGCTCGCGGCGGCTGGATCGTGTCGCTCCCCGGCGCCGATCCGGTCGTGGTCGAGTGTCTGCCCGGATCGTTCCTGATCGATGAGCTGACGGAGGCGGGATATGAACTGACACCGGCCGGAGAGGGCGAGCGCATCATTCCCGGTCAGATCGTGCAGAGGTTCGCGACGGGAGCAAGCGGCGCATTGGAGCCGCTGACAGCCGAGTCGACCCGGCCGATCGCGGTAACGACGACTCACGCGGGGATCATCCGCGTGCTGCGTTTTGCGATTTCTGTGTTCTAGGGCAGGCCGCCTGCGTACCAATCAATACCAAGGCCGCTTGCGAGTGTGTCCGCACTCCTCCTGAGAGCAAACCGCAGCTTGGCTAGCCGCTCAGGCCCGCAATGGGGCATAATGTACCCTTATTGTCGATCCCTAAGAAAGCATGGGAAACTGATCAATTGGGAGCGCCGTATCGCCGCGCTTCTTGTACTCAAGAAATCTGTTCATCAAAATCCAAGAACGTTCAACGATTTCGGTAGTGACCGTACCCGGAATGTGCGTCCGATCGCCGTGGCGAGGCCCCCGAGAAGCGTTCGTAATAGACTGGATGTAATCCTTGGAGGCGTTGAGCGCGATCTGCATTCGCTGCCAAGCTTTATCGCGTGGGATGTTTTCGTTAGCGATCATCTCTCGCAGACCCTCAATGGCCCGCGCACAATTTGTGGACGAAACATGAGGCAGAATGATCGAGTCAATCAGATCGCGAAGACAGGGGAATATGCGATGGTCCTTCAGAACCCTTTGAAGGACGTTGTTGAAATGATTACTGGCGAGATCGGCACTCGGTCCTAGACTGAAGGCAGTACAGTATTGTGAAAGACGGAGTTCCATAGGTACGATCGGCGTGGTGACGCCGCTGGCGTCCGTGAACTGTTCGATCAGCACTGTAAAACCATACCCGGTCGCAAACGCGGCTAAATCGACCGTGGTTCGAGCGATGTCAAAGGCCCGCATATACACTGGGACAAAATGCCTTTCGTGATCGAACCGAGGTAGAGCGCAGGTTATTTCAACCCGTGAAGCAGAAATCGAGACATCGATATCGAGATCGAGGTCGATGGTTTGATCCTTCCAATTCACTCGCGGGTGTTCGGCGATGTCGAGCTTCACAGCATCTGGAAAAACCCGGCCGAAGAATTTCACTGTCGGCATAATCGACTCCTTAAAACCAGATTCTATCTGATAGGGCGGGCCCGAATCCAGGGCCAGTGGGATCGGTTTCGAGGCCAGCGACGGGCGGCAAGTCGTCATTTAATCCGCCCTGCGGCAGGTCAGCTCTGGCCAGAGGGCCAGCATGGCGTTTGGAATTCCTAACACCCGCTCCAGCTTTGACCACGGTTCGCGCATGGCTGCTCAGGGATGCTCTTGGGACTTCACATTACCATGGACGGCGAATAAGAATTGGGCTCTTCAGCTGGGTGTTTCCAATTGCCGCCACTCCAATATTGGTTTTCCGGCGCCGCCATGGGCGCGCTCTTGGCCCTCATTGTCAGCATCACGACATTGAGCTGGGCTTGGTTTTCGGCAGCGCGGAATGAATATAAGTCGTCACAGTCGACCGAGGCGGCAGACCGCGAAAAAGCTCGTCTTGCCGTGATCCGATCGAACCTTCAGTCCTTTTACATTGAAGGCGGGTCTCTCTTGGAAAAGCCGGTGCCGCAAGGCGCAAGCGCTGAGGTGATCGCGCAATACACGGAGGAAGCCGGGGCGTGGGCCACTAAGGCGAATACTTGGATAGGCACCGAACTTGGCATGGCGGCTTCGGCTAGGTTCGTCGATCGCACAGCCTACCCCTCAAGGCTTATGACCGGAGTTGATCCCGCCGTCAGCAACGCCAAAATGTTTATCGCCGATCTTCGTCAAAATCTTGCGAAGATGATCGAGACCAACGCTTGGGACGCAGGAGGGGCGAAATAGCCTGGACGGTCGCAAGTGTCTGCCGAGCCGTCCTGCTGCTACGTCGATCACGGAACATCTTCCTTCGCGTCACCCCGCACCACGATCATGAGAGCGTCATCCGGCAGTGGCCGTTGCAGCGCCTTGGCCTCATCCCATGGCGCGCGCAGCCAGACCTCGCGCTCCTCGGCCGTGGTCAGGATGACAGGCATGGCCTTGGGATGGATCGGCGCGACCACGGCATTGGGCTCGGTCGTCAGGAATCCGTAGACCAGATGCGGGCCAGGGACAGGCTTGGACTTGGTGCCCCGGTCGCCCTTGAACTCGGTCGTCGGAGAGGGCGAACCAAACCACGTCCTTTTTCTTCGTCTCCGGGTTTGGCTCCGGCGCATATTCAGCGAAGCTGTTGAACGGTACCAGACAGCGGCTCTGCGGCTTCAGCCAGCCGCGCCAGTGGGGCGAGGCCGTGTTGCGGATGTTGGTGACTGGTGGCCCGCCAGTGCGCGGAGGAGGCGGCATGCCCCATCGCATCAGGACCATCTCGCGGTCGTCGTCGTTGCCGCGAATGACTGGCGCCGGGTAGTCCGGGAAGACGCCGGGCATCGGAGGCAGGTTGCCTTCGTATCGGCGCATGATCCGGAACAGCGCGGCGATCGCGGCCTGATTGGTGGTGATGCTGTAGAGGTTGCACATAGCCGAAGAGGCCTAAAATTCCCGCTCCACCTTGCTGCACTTACCGATCTCTGAAAATTCAGTCATGACCAACCGCGCGCCGCCGAATGGCGGCTTGCCATCGAGGGTGGTTGGACTTCTGAGGAAATCCACTTCGAACGCACCAGTTATCCTGTTTATGCGGAAGGACATTGCTTCCGCGTTATCGGGGAAATTGGACAAACGCGTATTCACGTCGGCTATGATCGTCGTCTCGTTGAAGACTACTACTTGCAGATCATGGGCGTTTTTTCCGACCCATTGAATACGAGGTGACCCGAGATACTTCGGGGCTTCAATATGAAGTGCGTAGTCGGAACCTCGTTGCGGGCTGTTTACGGAGCACCGCAAATCGAAGACGTCGGTTAGAAAAGCGCCCGAAGCCTCGGTCGTCAGCGACGCGAGCGTCCCAATGACGGTGCCAATCACAAGAATTATAGGCCTTAACCTCAGCGTCTCATCACTGAAGGCCAGCCGAAGGGTAGTTTGCAGAGCTCGCATGTCCAGTGGCCCCCACGTGGCTGGCGTAAATTACCCTACCGCTCGCCGGGCTACCATGCGGATGACGGATTGTTCGCCGAAATCTTGGTCGACCGGAGGGTGACCAGCGCGCTCCGCTTATAGGGATATCCGCGCAGTGCCGAGCAATCCTTGCAGCGCATGTAGCGCTCCAGCTCATGTATCGGCGTGATCTTCGGCCGCCGGACGATGTCGAGCGCGACGGTCTAGTTGGTATCGCAGCCAAGGCAACGGACCTCAAGATAGCCGAAACCGGCGTTCAAGGCATCGCCGAGCGTCGGCGACGGCTGCGCCGGGCCGCCAGCTTCCAGCATCAGCTTGTTCCAGGCGATGCAGGCGAGGCGATCGGCTTCCTTGCGGGCGCGAGCAGCTTGCTCTGCTGCAATGCGGATGGACGACCCGTAAAGCCGCTCGCGTGATTTGGTGCTCATACCGCATGGTCCCGCTGATCGCCGCTTGAGGAAAGCCGCTAGGTGTTGCGGTGGAAAGCCGCCCAAGACACAATTGCGGTAACCGCGCCTTGATCTCCCGCTGAACTGTCGGGGCTACAGCGCCCAGTGGCATGGGGAACCATCGAACGCATTGCTATTGACGCAGTGACTCAGCCAATATCGTTATGTATTGACCTGAGATTCGTCAGTCCTTGGAAATTCGAATGCAGAACACTTCGCATGCGGTGATGGCTCAACGCAGCGAAGCTGCTGACAGCCCAGACGATTTTCCGACTCCGCCATGGGCAACACGAGCCCTCTGCGAGTATCTGCTAGCCGACGTTGACGTTACCGCACAGACTTGCCTGGAGCCAGCCTGCGGGCGGGGGCACATGGTGCGGCCCCTGAGGGAGTACTTTGGTCAGGTTGATGCGGCAGACGCTTATCACTACGGCTTCGCACCGGTGCGCGACTTCCTGACCCATCCCTACGAAACAGGGTCTCACGACTGGGTCGTCACGAACCCGCCGTTCCGCTTGGCCGAGGAGTTTGTACTTAGAGGTCTGGCGGTCGCAAAGACCGGCGTGGCCATTCTCGCCCGTACCGTCTTCTTGGAGAGCTTGGGGCGTTACGAAGACATCTTCTCGCGAACGCCGCCAGCCATATTTGCGCAGTTCGTCGAGCGCGTTCCCATGGTCAAGGGAAGGCTGGACCGCAAAGCGTCAACAGCAACCGGGTATGCGTGGTTGATCTGGAACAAGCGGCATGTGGGACACCCACAGCTAAGGTGGGTGCCTCCCTGCAGAAAATCGCTTGAACGAGACGATGACTATTCGAACTTGTTGTAGCGATCGACTCCGGCCTGTAGCTCCTTCAGCGCCGCAACGTTGTCTCCCGCTTCTAACGCCTTTATCGCCTTCTCGACGAACGCAAGAAGCCTTCGCCCCTTGATTCCAGGAGGGCCTTTTGGCGGCAACTCAGAGGTGGGGGCTGCTTCGGTGGTGCCGTACTTGCCTTGCGAGGCCTCGACTATGCGAGCCTGATTCTCGCCGAACCAAGCTGCAACGTCGTGCTGATTATCACCCCTTGCCAACATGCCAATCGCGATCTTCGCGTCATTGACCGTCATTGCCATAACGGCGCTCTCCCAAAATCAAAAAAAATCGTCTAAGTGGTGCAGCCAATCGCGCTGCTCGCAGAGATTGACCTGTAATTGCGGTTGGTTCAAGTGCAAGCGCGCTTGTCGCTCTTAGCTCTTCCCGTGCGTCGCCTTGGTCTCAACGCGAATGACAAGGTATCGTGAGTTCAGTCATGCCTGCTGGAGTGCTGATGCCAAAGCCGCCGCTTGATCCAGATGTCGCAGACCTGGCACCCGCCGGTGATTTCCTGACCGAATACGACGAGGAGCATCTCGTCACGTATCTTCGGCTCCTCGATGCCGCCGACGCAGGGGCCGACTGGCGTGAGGTGGCGCGGATCGTGCTGCATCGCGACCCGGATGCGGAGCCAGATCGGACGCCGCGGGCCTATGACAGCCATCTTGAGCGGGCTCGGTGGCTCTCGGAACAGGGCTATAACGGGTTCTTGCGAGCGCCGGGCTGATCGGGGCTGCCTGATCGCTGCGGCGGCTCCGGATCGTCGGAGCAGGCCGCAGGTCGGTCGCCAGCGCGGATGCATTCCCGGTAGCGCCAAGGCTCAACGAAGCTGCCCGCCCACATGCCGCGCTCGGCCTTCTCGGCGGCGCGTTGAAGCTCCGCATACTGCCCCCTGCGAGTACTTCGGCCAATCGAGGGCAAGGCCCTTGGAGACGAGCCATTGGCCAAGGTCGGGGCCGGGAACGCCGAGCAGGCAGACCGCTACAGTGCGGCCGTATTGGTCTTGGCTTTTCGGGGAGCAGGTGACCGGGCGGGGGATCGCGTAGAACAGCGCGGCGAGCGACGCCGCTGTCTGTCGGCCGCATGGGTAAAGGTCGCTCTCGTCGTTGCGGCAGAGTTGGTCGCTCTCCGGCGCGTCGATGCCCCATAGCCTGATGCGCTCGCCGTGGATTTCGATGGTGCCGCCGTCGACAACGGTGGCGTGGCCCACGAGATCATCAGCGAACGCCGACGCAGTCGAGGGCAAGGATGCAAGGCATGTCACTCCCAACAATGCGAAGATTGATGGGTGCGGACGCTGCATCACGGGCTCTCGCTTATGCGGCCACGGCTCGCAAATCGGGTTTCGGAGGGGTCCGCAGCTGGTCGATCTTGTCGGCCCAAAACTGCATCATCTCGGTCCGCTCGCGCCAAGCGCCATCGGCCGAGCGCTTGTAAAGCGAGCGGGTCGAATCATCGTTGTGGTCGAGCTGCATCTCAACGAGGGTGCCTTGCTCCGGCCAAAGCCAATCCGGACGGCCATTCCGCTCAATGCGGGCCTCATTGATGAGGGTCGAGGCGCTGGAGCGGAAGCCGTGGGCAACGTGCCGATTGGTGTAGCCCATGGCCTTGAGCGCGACATTGAGCGTGTTCTCGCTCATGGTCCGGGCCGACTGGCGGCCAGGGAACAGGTACGGCGTGTTCCCGGTCAAATCATGCAGCTCCTGCAGCAGGCCAATGGTCTGCCTCGCGAGCGGGACTTCGTGCGGCTTGCCCGCGCGGGGATCGTCCGCCTCTGCCCTCTGCGTCCGTTGCTTCAGGATATTGAATGGCACCGACCATTTCCGGGCCGCGAAATCGATTTGGTCCCATCGGGCGCCGATCAATTCGCCCGGCCGGACGAAGGTCAGGGCGAGCAGCTTCAATGCAATGCCCGTGAGATTGCCTTCGCGGCCCTCGTATTGGTCGATCGCCCGGAGCAATTGGCCAAACTCGACCTCGGTCACCAGAGCAGGGCGCTTCTTCCGGCTCCGCTTGGTGCCTCGGAAGGCCTTGCCGTCATTGTTGATGCCAGCGAACGGGTTGGCCGGGATGTAATGGTGGCTCTGCGCATAAGCCATGATGTTCTTGGCGACGCCCTGGAGCCGGACGCGAGTCTCGTATTTACCCTCGTCCTGGACCTTGCGCAGCAGTTCGACCAGATCGGCCCCTTTGACCTCGGCGATCTGCTTCTTGCCAAAGGCTTTGTCGAGATAGCGGACCATGCGCTCGGCGCGGTCGGCCGTCTTGCTGGCGACGCCATCGCCCAAGGCCTGCTCTTTCAGCCAGAGCGCGGAGACCTCGCGAAAGGGCACCGCCTGCTTCTGCTCCTCTTTGCGATTGCGCTTTTCGGCGTTCGGATCGCCGCCGCGCTGGACGAGCGAGGCCGCTTTGCGGTGTTCTTCGCGGGCCTCCGCAAGGGTGACGGTGGGATAGGTTCCGATCGCGAACGTCTGTTCCCTGCCGCCGATTCGGAACTTGTAACGCCAATAGCGGGCTCCGGTCGGCATGATCTGCAGGTAAAGCCCGCCGCCGTCCGACACCTTGTACGGCGCGGCCTTGGGCTTGAACGACTTGATCTTGGCGTCGGTAAGCTTATGGATCGCCTTCATTTGGGAGTATCTCCGGGCTCCGTTTGGGAACGAATGGATGATACCCCCAACTTTGCACCCCCCAAAAGGCCGGTACCCCCAACCGATACCCCCATGTCCGGGCGATGTTTGGGAAGTCTCAGGACGGGGGCGGAAGGGATTTATGCCAAAAACAATAGCAAAAGCAGGATGTTGGGCCTGCATTTTGGATCGATCTGGAATGTTTGGGAAGTGGCGGTAAGAGCCAAATGGCTCCCCGGGCTGGATTCGAACCAGCGACCATTCGATTAACAGTCGAATGCTCTACCGCTGAGCTACCGAGGAACAGGCGACCTAAGGGCCGCGAGCGGGGGAGCGTATAACAAAGCCGCATCGCCTTGCATAGGAGGAAATCACGCGATCGCACAGAACTCCGAAAAGAACGAAAAGTTTCGTTCTGACAATTACTTACTGCGGAACCAGGAGCTCGCGGGCGATCGCGTCCCCACAATCCGGTCGCAGGAAGTTTGCAAGTCGGTCGGTCTGATTGCCCGATTTTGCACGCGACTCGCGGACAATGGATTGGCGTCTTGAACCAATGCGCGACGTCGCCTCCGGATGCCTGCCGCAGAGAGCGGCCAGCTCTGCCGAAGGCTGGACGATCATCATGTTGCGTTTTCAAAAGCCTTGTACCAAAAGGTCACGCAGTTCCTTCGCGGCTTGTCCGCTTGCTTGCAGGTCTGCCCCATGTCCGCCTTTGCGATTGCACGCCAGAAAATGGTCGATAGCCAAGTGCGCACCAACGATGTCACCGATCATCGCGTGCTGGATGCAATGCTGACGGTACCGCGTGAGGCCTTCGTTCCTGAGGATCGTCGCGCGCTGGCCTACCTCGATCTCGATCTCGATGTCTCTGAAGCCGGCTCGGCCAAGCGCTTCCTGATCAAGCCGATGCTCACCGGCAAGCTGTTGCAAGCCGCGGAAATCCTCCCTACCGATCATGTTCTGGTCGTCGGCTGCGCGACCGGGTATCTGGCGGCTTTGACGGCACCGCTCGCCGAGAGAATCGTCGCCACCGAGTGCGATCCGGCGCTTGAGGGCCGCGCCAGAGGGCTGGTCGGGAAATTCGGTTTCGACAATATCACGGTCAAGGTGGCAGGATGCGCCGAGGGTGATCCGGGCGATGACTGCTACGATGTGATTCTGTTGAACGGAGCCTCAGAGGTTCCCGTGGATGGCTTGTGCCGCCAGCTCAAGGAGGGTGGACGCCTGGTGGGGGTCTTCGCCAAGACCAAGCCCGCGCGGGCCATGATCATTACCCACTCACATCAAGATTTCGGCTCACGGGTCCTGTTTGATGCCTCGGCTCCGGTCCTGCCGGGACTTGAGCGGGTTCCCGAGTTCGTTTTCTAAGACTGTTTCACCCCGAAACCGCCCCGAAATGGCCTCTGGCCGGGGCGCCCCCATGGGGATTCTGCGGCGGTCGCAGGCCTGTGGGCGGGCGGAAATCTGTTTTAAATCAGAAGTGTGGCCCGGATGCTGCAGGCGTAGAGTTTCCACACGAGTCCGATCTTGGGTGGTTTCGTCGCGCTTGCGTGGGGAATAAGGTGCGGTGGTGCGCGGGAGTCTCTCTTGTGGCTTACGGCCCGGCTTTGGCGTTGAGCCGGTAACAACGATGATTGGAACAGGGATGTTTGGGGTGAAGGTCGTCACCGCAGCGGCGGCTGCGGTCCTCCTGATTGCTTGTGCTGGACCCACGCCTGTGCTGGCCGATACGATAGAGGCCGCGCTGGTCCGTGCTTATCAGAATAACCCGCAGCTGAATGCCCAGCGTGCCGCGGTCCGCTCTACCGACGAGAACGTGCCGCAGGCCCTGTCGGGTTACCGGCCCAAGGTTTCACTCACAGCCACTGGCGGCTACCAGTACCAGGACATTCAGATCAGCGCGGGCACTGACCCCTTCCATGGAAAGACGGTCCCGCGAAGCGTCGGCGTGACCGCGACCCAGACGCTCTACAACGGCAATCAGACGGCCAACAAGACGCGAGCCGCCGAGAGCCAGGTGTCTGGCGCGCGTGAAGGTTTGCGCGTTCTGGAGCAGCAAGTGCTGTTCCAGGCCGCGACCATTTACATGGACTATCTCCGTGACGCTGCCATCGTGGAAGTTCAGCGCAGCAACACGCGGGTTCTTGAGCAGACTCTGAAACAGACCCGCGACCGCTTCAATGTCGGCGAGGTGACGCGCACTGACGTGGCGCAATCGGAGGCACAGCTCGCCGCGGGCCGGACGCAGCAGCTGACCGCTGAGTCCAACCTGACGACGACCCGTTCCAACTTCCGCCGCATCATCGGCAGCGAACCCGAGAATCTCGCCCCCGGCTCGCCGGTCGACCGTTTCCTGCCGTCCACCCTTCAGCAGGCCATCGAGACCAGCCTGACGGAAAATCCGAGTGTCACGGCGGCGATGTTTGGCATCGACGTCAATTATCTCCAGGTCAAGATCAACGAGGGGGCGCTGCTGCCGACGGTGACGGTGACGGCTCAGGCACAGCAATCCAATGAGCAGAGCTTGCAGTCCTTCCGCTCGTTCGGTGCATCGGCGGTCGCCCAGCTTACGGTTCCGATCTACCAAGGCGGCGCGGAGTATGCATTGATCCGCCAGTCGAAGGAAAATTTGGCGCAGCAGCGTCTGAACCTTGATACGACGCGCGATCAGACTCGTGCCAACGTGGTAACGGCTTGGGGACAGCTGGTCGCCGGCAAGGCTCAGGTTTCCTCTGCGCAGGCGCAGGTGACCGCGTCCGAGGTCGCTCTCAACGGCGTGCGCGAAGAAGCGAAAGCGGGACAACGCACGACGCTCGACGTTCTGAACGCGCAGCAGGCACTCGTGAACGCGCGCAACGCCTTGGTGACGGCGCAGCACGATCGGGTCGTGGCGTCATACTCGGTGCTCAATGCCATCGGACGGCTGTCGCCCCAGGTCTTGAACCTGCCCACCACGGTTTATGATCCGAGCGTCCATTACCATCAGGTTCGTGACAGCTGGGCTGGTGTTCGCACGCCAGACGGGCGGTAAACCAATCGCAAGGGTAGACGATCAACGCCTCGGCCATTGGCCGAGGCGTTTTCGTGTGTAGCGAACGCGGCAGTGTTTGTTGAGGCGACAGGCCGATGCTGTTAGAAGTTGTGGCGCGCCTGCGCCGAACGGCTACTAACTTTGCCTGCTCCACCGGTTCGCGGCCAGCGTTGCTTGCAATCATTTGTTGCCATGACATAGCCTAAAAAAGGCCGCGGAACGATTCGGAGCGCCTCGGAGTATCATTCCAAGCGGAGCTCCGACGCGGACGGCATCGTTCTTTCAACTGCATCGAGCGGCGCATAATCTGGAGACAATCGGGGCATGTCCATCAGGAAATCCGAGCCTCTTGGATCCGGAGCCTGCGAATCTTGCGGTGCTTGGGGTAAGATGACGCGTGCGACGGCGTCGATGATTTGGAGTCGGAAATGACGCAGCCCGCGAAAGTGCAAGAACCCTCGATGGAGGAGATTCTGGCGTCGATCCGGCGCATCATCGCCGACGATGAAGCCAAGCCGTCGGCTGCCGAGAAGCCTGTGGCAGCTGCAGCCGCGCCGCCACCGAAAGCTGAGAAGCCGGCGCCTAAGCCGGCGATGAACGACATCCCACCTTCAAAAATTCCTGCCGCCGTTGCTGCAACCGCAAAAGCGGCTCCTCCGCCGGCAGCGCCGCCACCAGCCGCGGCTCCGGCCAGCAATAGCCAGGACGACATCGACGCATTGCTGGCGGGATTGGATGAGACGACGGCCGAAGAGGTTCGGCCCGCAGACCCCGAACCAGAACCAGAACCTGATGTACTTGAGTTGACGGACGATATGGCAGTGGCACCTCCACCCCCCGCTCCGAGCCCCGCGCCGGCTTCATTCCGCAGGGTCGAACCGCAGAACGACATCGAGTTCATTGAACGCGCCGCGGCGAACCAGACTGTGAAGGCGCCCACGTTCGAATCGTCCTTCGATCAGACGCCTCCCAAGCAGCCGATCCTGTCGCCAACCACGGTCAATGCCGTGGAGTCGGCTTTCAACGCCCTGGCCAATACGGTGCTCAGCAACAATGCGCGCACCTTGGAGGATCTCGTCAAAGAGATGCTGCGGCCGATGTTGAAGAGCTGGCTCGACGACAATCTGCCGGCCCTGGTCGAGCGCATCGTCAAGGCGGAGATCGAGCGGGTGTCGCGCGGCCGCTGAGCGCCGGCTCCAAGCGCGTCTTCCGCTTTGCCGTCTTGCCCGCGCGCCGTCTTGGCGCGCAGACGCCCCCTCCGGGCTGCTGTTGACTTGATGCGCTGCGGGGGGTTTCTACCCATCTTCAAACTGGTGCCGCCGAGGAGGTGCCGCCGCCCGCTCGCTTGCGGTTGCCTCGGACGGTGCATCGGCTCGAAAAGAGCTTGAGAGTCATGAGCTTGCGGTGAGTTTCTCAGTTCCGATCGGAACTCTGAGGGCAGAGCTGCGAGGGTCCACGAATTTTGGAAAGCTGGCGCGTGCCGGCTGCGAACGCCATGATCGAGAAAAATTACCAGCCCGCCGACATCGAAAGCCGCATGTCGCTCGTTTGGGAGGATGCCCGTGCGTTCAGCGCCGGGCGCCCCGACCGGCGCGATGCGGAGCCGTTCACGATCGTGATCCCTCCGCCGAATGTGACGGGCTCGCTGCATATGGGCCACGCGCTCAACAACACGCTGCAGGACATCCTCTGCCGTTTCGAACGCATGCGCGGCCGCGACGTGCTCTGGCAGCCGGGCACCGACCATGCGGGCATCGCGACCCAGATGGTGGTCGAGCGCCAGCTGATGGAACGGCAGCAACCGAGCCGCCGCGAGATGGGCCGCGAAAAGTTCCTGGCGCGCGTCTGGGAATGGAAGGACGAAAGCGGCGGCACCATCATCAACCAGCTCAAGCGGCTCGGCGCGTCCTGCGACTGGAGCCGCGAGCGCTTCACCATGGACGAGGGGCTGTCCAAAGCCGTCGTGAAGGTGTTCGTCGAACTGCACCGCGCCGGCCTGATCTACAAGGACAAGCGGCTGGTTAATTGGGACCCGAAACTGCTCACCGCAATCTCCGATCTCGAGGTCCAGCAGGTCGAGCTCAAGGGCAATCTCTGGTATCTGCGCTATCCGCTGGAGGGCAGGACCTTCAGCCCCGATGATCCCACGAGTTTCATCGTCGTCGCCACCACACGGCCCGAGACCATGCTCGGCGACACCGCAGTCGCGGTGCACCCCGACGACGAGCGCTATCAGCATCTGATCGGCAAGCGCGTGATCCTGCCGCTGGTCGGGCGCGAGATTCCGATCGTCGCCGACACGTATTCCGATCCGGAGAAGGGCACCGGCGCCGTCAAGATCACGCCGGCGCATGATTTCAACGACTTCGAGGTCGGCCGCCGCCATGGCTTGGCGCAGATCAGCGTGCTCGACAAGGAAGCGTGTCTCAACCTCGTCGGCAACGAGGATTACATGCGCGACCTGCCCGAGGGCTCCGAGGAATTCGCGCGGGAGTTCCACGGCATCGAGCGGTTCGCGGCGCGCAAGAAGATCGTCGAACGTTTGGAGACGTTCGGCTTCCTCGAACGGATCGAGCCGAACACCCACATGGTGCCGCACGGCGACCGCTCCGGCGTCGTGATCGAGCCGTATCTCACCGACCAATGGTATGTCGACGCCAAGACCTTGGCCCAGCCCGCGATCGCGGCGGTCAGGTCGGGGACGACGACATTCGTCCCGAAGAATTGGGAGAAGACCTATTTCGACTGGATGGAGAACATCCAGCCGTGGTGCATCTCGCGCCAGCTCTGGTGGGGTCACCAGATCCCGGCCTGGTACGGTCCCGACGGCAAGGTGTTCGTCGCCGAGACCGAGGAGGAGGCGGTTGGCCACGCCATCGGCTACTATGTCGAGCAGGAGGTCATTACGCCGGAGCAGGGGCGGGAGATGGCGCTCGACCGCAACAAGCGCGCCGGGTTCATTACCCGCGACGAGGACGTGCTCGACACTTGGTTTTCTTCGGCGCTGTGGCCGTTCTCGACGCTCGGCTGGCCCGACGATGCGCCCGAGGTGAAGCGCTACTATCCGACCAACGTGCTGGTCACCGGCTTCGACATCATCTTCTTCTGGGTCGCCCGCATGATGATGATGGGCCTGCACTTCATGGGCGAGGTGCCGTTCTCGACCGTCTACATCCACGCGCTCGTCCGCGACGAGAAGGGCGCCAAGATGTCGAAGTCGAAGGGCAACGTCATCGACCCGCTCGCCCTGATCGACGAATACGGTGCGGACGCGCTGCGCTTCACCTTGGCGGCGATGGCCGCCCAGGGGCGCGACATCAAGCTGTCGTCGCAGCGCGTCGAGGGCTATCGCAACTTTGCGACCAAGCTCTGGAACGCCTGCCGCTTCGCCGAGATGAACGACTGCGCGATGCCGGATGGCTTCGACGCGGCAAAGGCGAAGGAGACGCTCAATCGCTGGATCGCCCATGAGGCGGCGGCTGCGACACGCGAGGTTACCGAGGCGATCGAGGCCTATCGCTTCAACGATGCGGCGGGCGCCATCTACCGCTTCGTCTGGAACGTCTATTGCGACTGGTATCTCGAGCTCGCCAAGCCGGTATTGACCGGGCCGGAGAGCCGGGCGAAGGCCGAAACCCAGGCGATGGTCGCCTGGGCGCGCGATGAGATCCTCAAGCTGTTGCATCCCTTCATGCCCTTCATCACGGAGGCGCTGTGGGAGACGACGGCGCGCCGCGACGGGCTGCTCGCACTGACGCCCTGGCCGCATCGCACCGACGTCCCGACGGTCGAGGAGATCGCGGCGCTGTCGGCGGCCAGCTTCGCCGATCCGCTGGTGCCGCCGCTCCTGATCTCGTTCGACGCCGCCAGCTTCAAGGACGAGGCCGCAGAGGCCGAAATCGGCTGGGTGGTCGATCTCGTCACCGCGATCCGCTCGGTGCGCGCCGAGATGAACATCCCGCCGGCGACCTTGATGCCGCTCGTTCTGGTCGGCACCTCGGCAGAGACAAAGGAGCGAGCACCGCGCTGGACCGATGTGATCAAGCGTCTCGCTCGGCTCTCGGACATCAGCTTCGCCGACGGGGCGCCGGAAGGCTCGGCGCAGCTCGTCGTACGCGGCGAGGTCGCCGCCCTGCCGCTGAAGGGTGTCGTCGATCTCGCCGCCGAGCGCGCGCGGCTCACCAAGGAGATCGCCAAGGCCGACGCCGACATCGAGCGGGTCGACAAGAAGCTCGGCAATCCGAACTTCGTCGCGAAGGCCGCCGAGGAGGTCGTCGAGGAAGAGCGGGAGAAGCGCGAGGCAGCGCTGGCGCGCAAGGCCAAGTTCCAGGAGGCACTGGCGCGGCTGGCGGGCGTTGGGTGACCGCTCGGCGTTGATAAGACGCGCTTTACTATTGGTCCCGGGTCTGCGCGGACTTCGTCCGCTTGCCCGGGACGACGGCTGAGGACGGGGCAGCCGGTGCCGCAAACGGCTTGCTGAGGAACCGCGAGCCCTTCAAGCCGTAGCGCCAGGGCAGTTCCACGGCTTTCGTAATACCGATGCGGACGCCCCGAATGACATCGACATCAGCCGTACGCGCGAACAGCTCGATCGGCGCAGCATCCAGCGGCAGGCCGTTGTGCGCGATCGTGATGCCCATCGCTTCCGTCAGCTTGCCAGGGCCGGAGCACAGCGCGTGGACATCCTCCAGCTTGCGCCGCCGGCGCATCTCCTCGATGCCCATTGTCGGTTCGATCGCGCGGATCAGGACCGCGCTCGCCGATCCCTCTTTCTCGCAGACGAAATTCACGCACCAATGGATGCCGTAGGAGCGGTAGACATAGGTGAAGCCGGGCGGCCCGAACATCACCGCGTTGCGCGGCGTCTGGCCGCGGAACGAATGCGCGGCGGGATCGGTGTGGTGATAGGCTTCTACCTCCACGATCATCCCGCCGACGCCGTCGACCAGGAATGTTGCCCCGATCAGCTCCGGCGCGACCTCGTGCACGCTGCGCGCAAAAAATGCACGGGTCAGCCGCTTCCCTGTCCGCGGGGCCGGCGTCCGTGAAATTGCGGGAGCGGGCGATTTTCGAGCCATTTTGAAGGGAATCAACCGGGATAAGGGCGCGGAAGACTGCCCATATCTGCCATGTCCTGCTAGGGTCGGCGAGCTGGTTGCGTCACGGCAAGCGGCGGATTAGCTAAGCCTTTTCGCAGTCTGGACCTGCCTATGGTCACCATCGTCGACACCCTCTCGAACACGCCGCTACGCCCCCGTCACCCCGAAAAGGTGAACCGGCCGGATTCCGCTTCGCCGGCAAAGCCGGCCTGGATTCGGGTCAAGGCCCCGACCAGCCGCGGCTATGCCGACACCCGCAACATCGTCCGCGAGAACAAGCTCGTGACCGTGTGCGAGGAGGCCGGCTGTCCCAACATCGGCGAATGCTGGGACAAGAAGCACGCCACCTTCATGATCATGGGCGACACCTGCACCCGGGCCTGCGCCTTCTGCAACGTCAAGACCGGGCTGCCGGACGCGCTGGATGCCAGCGAGCCGGAGCATGTCGCGGAGGCTACCTTCAAGCTCGGCCTGACCCATGTCGTCGTCACCTCGGTCGACCGCGACGATCTCACTGACGGCGGCGCGGCGCATATCGCCGCGACCATCCGGGCGATTCGCCAACAGTGCCCGACCACCACGATCGAGGTGCTGACGCCGGACTTCCTGCGCAAGGACGGCGCGCTCGAGCTCGTGGTCGCGGCCAAGCCCGACGTCTTCAACCACAATCTCGAGACGGTGCCGTCGCGCTATCTCTCGGTGCGGCCCGGCGCCCGCTACTTCCATTCGATCCGCCTGCTGCAGCGGGTCAAGGAGCTCGATCCCACCATCTTCACCAAGTCCGGCATCATGGTGGGCCTGGGCGAACAGCGCCACGAGGTGCTGCAGGTGATGGACGATCTGCGCTCGGCCGACGTCGATTTCCTCACCATCGGTCAGTATCTGCAGCCGACCCGCAAGCATCATGCTGTCATGAGCTACGTCACGCCGGAAGAATTCTCCGGCTACGAGACCGTCGCCTACACCAAGGGCTTCCTGATGGTGTCGGCGAGCCCGCTGACGCGCTCGTCGCATCATGCCGGCGAGGATTTCGCCAAGCTCAAGGCCGCGCGCGCCGCGGCCCAGCGCTGACATGCCGAGATTCTCCAACAAGCGGCGCGTTCCGCATACCGCCGACCAGATGTTCGACCTGGTCGCGGATGTCGAGCGCTATCCGGAATTCGTGCCGCTGTGCCAGGCGCTGGTCGTGCGCCAGCGCAGCGAGAAGCCTGACGGCCTCGAGGTCATCGTCGCCGACATGACGGTGTCGTTCAAGCTGGTCAAGGAGACCTTCACCAGCCGCGTCACGCTGGATCGGGCGGGCCGCAAGATCCTGGTCGAATATGTCAGCGGACCGTTCTCCTCGCTGGAGAACCGTTGGAGCTTCGAGCCGCGCGACGGCAATGCCTGCGAGGTCACTTTCTTCATCGCCTACGAGTTCAAGAGCCGCATGCTCGCGATGCTGATGGGCTCGATGTTCGACACGGCGTTTGCGCGGCTGTCCTCGGCGTTCGAGAAGCGGGCGGACGCGATCTACGGCAAGAAGCCCGCGGTGTCCTCGACCTAGGCGCTGCTCGTTGCAGGCCTCGTCCTTCCCATCGTCATTCCGGGGCGCCCGCAGGGCGAGCTCGGAATCCATACTCACGATCGTGGTTATGGATTCCGGGCTCATCGCTTCGCGATGCCCCGGAATGACGAGCTGGGAGAGTCGTCGGGTTACTACTATCCACGTCTCAAACAGCAGATGCGGGTCCGCATTCCCGCGGCGCTGACGCGCCCGAGTCTGGCGAGGCTCACACCCTCAAACAGGAAGAGGGCGCAGGGAATGCCGGGTGAAGGCCTCACCCATGGCCCGCCTGCAACAAGAAAAGCAGGCGGCAGTCACCACAGGTGCAGCCGATCAACCGGCATTCCCTGCGCGATGGGTTACGGCTTATACGTGATCTCCCTGGGGACCGGCTTGATTGCCCCCACTGCGTGATGCGAAGCATCATCGCGTCGCGACAACGCGTTTCACGCGCTGCGCTGGACGCCAGCACCGGGGCGTCAGGACCACACGATTTCGCCGTCCGCATCATCAGCCGTTCGTCTCACGGCGCGACGCGGCCATCGCTTCCCCGCCTCACGTATCGTGACGATCGGCCGAAACGTCCCTCTTGCCGAGGCGGGATGAATGAAATCAAACACGAATTCTGAAAAAACGAAACAAGAATATTTTGCGAGGAGGCTCTTGAAACGGACCTTCTCGTTGATCTGTCTTGAGAAATCAGCTGTTCGGCGCAAGCCGTGCTGCGGCTGTTCGGCGTGACAGTCGGCGCGCTCGGCTTGCGCACGCCTAACCGATTTGCCCGACAGGCACGGCACAGTCGATCAGCAGGGCGCGCTATTGTAGCTCAGTCACCTCACGCGCGGGCCCGGCGGGGGCGGCTCACGCCGCGTCCGGTCGTTGCCTCATTCCAATTACAAACGCAACGCGATCCGCAGCGATCGAAACAATGACGTAGTTCGGCGCAACGAAGCGCGCGCAACAGATCGGCGGTCGGTGCGATACTCGCTGAATGAGGATGACAATCGGGGATCGGCGCGCTATAGCGTCGGCCATGATCACCGTCGCCATCAGCCATTCCCGACGTTTTACACACGACAGCTCGCTGGCGGCGGGAGGATCGCGCTCAATCTGAGATATTGCAGCAAGACATCCGAACAGCCGCCTGATCTGGCGGCTTTTTTTATGGCCGGCAGGTCAAAGTCCCACGGGAGGCCTGCCATGCCGAGCACGACAGACGATCTTCGCGTCAGGAACATCAAGGAGCGGCCTCCGCTCCCCGACCTGATGCGAGCTCAGAGACTTGCCAGCCAACCTCGTGACCTGCCGAGGTTACCGAGTCCCTCCGTGTCTGCGACGCCGGGCGCGAACGTCTATCCTTTTGGGAAGACGGTTTCCAATCCCGACCGCGCTCCTCGCCAGACCAAGTCGGTCGTGCGGGTCTGGTGGGAGCGATGGCTGGAACGGCGCCGGTTCGCTCGCCAACTGCCATGGATGGCCGACGAGGTGCTCAAGGACTACGGCCTGACAAGGGAGCAAGCGCGCTGGCTGTGCCGCCGCCCGTTCTGGCGGGCATGAGAGGCGTCACGAACGCAGCTTCGACGGGGCCTATCTGCCCATCAGATGCTCGGAGAAGAACCTGACCACCTCAGCATCGAACACGCGATGGAACGCCGCGCGGTCGAAGTCGGGCGGATTGTCCGTGCAGATGCGCGGCACGGCGGCTGCGAGCTCCGCAGAGCAGGGCGCGAGGAAGGCGTAGTGCGCGGCGGGCACGACATGAATGTCCGGCTGATTCCAAAGACTGCCCGCCACCCGCGCGGTGCCTTCGGGATCGGCGCCATGGCCGCCAAGCCGCGAGCGCCAGATCTGCAGCGGGATCTTGATGCTGGTGAGATTGCCGTCGGCGAAAGGACCAGTCGGCGCCGTGTCTGCGAGCACGGCCGCCTTGATCCGGCGATCGTGTGCGAAGGATTTTGGAACGTCACCGCTGTGGACCTGCTCGCAGAACGGTGATCGGTCGGTGCAATAATGCGCGACGCGGCTGAAGTCCGGATCCGCTCCGGCCAGCACCAACCCTGTATAGCCGCCCTTCGAGAAGCCGAAGAAGCCGATCCGGTCAGGATCGATCGCGGCCTTATCCTTCCAATCATTCAGCATGAAGTCGATCAAGCGCACGATGTCGGCTGGCCGCGACGCCCAGTTCGACAGGCTGTCGCGCTGCGCGTCGTCGCCAAAACTGTCGCCGGGATGGCTGATCGCCGCGACGATGAAGCCGGCATCGGCCAACGCTTCGTTGAGATCGTGATGCTGGCCGAACCAGCCGCCGCGGCCGTGCGAGAACACGATCAGCGGCAGCTTCTCGCCCTTGATCGGACAGTCCTTGACGCCTGGCAGGGTCTCGACGGCCGTAACCCCGAGCTTGCCGAGCGGCACCTCCTGTGGCGCAGCTGCACAGGGCGTCCAGATGGCGCCCTTCAGCTTTGACTCGGAGTCGAGAAACTGGATCCCCGCCGCGCGGGTGGGAGAGCTTGCAAAGCAGAAGGCCAGGACGAGAGCGCAAACGATCCGATGAAGCAAACCGGCCTCCTTCGAAAACGTCATCGAAGCGAGGAGTCGCGACGGAATGATGTCAGAACCGCGCCTTCTCGGGCGATCGATCAGCGAAGGTTATCCTGACGCGCGAGCAGCGTGAGCGCCGTGCCGGCGCCCCGTTCTGGCTGGGGTGAACGGGCACGCCCCCTGAAGGGAGGCCGCTGGCGTGGGGAACACGACGGCTTGCAGTCCGATCGAGAAGAGGGATTGGCCGCTCGGCAAGGAGATACATGCGTCACGGAGTTGCGCCTGCGGCAGCAATGGGCTGCCTTCGTATTCAGCCAGAGTTCATGGCGAATGCGCCATCTTCCAGGAGGCCCTTCCTAGCGCGCATGGATGCTGCAAATGGGACAGGTTGAACGCGGCCGACATTTCATCTGGAGCTCCGAACCGTGGGAGGAGCGTAACGATCCGTTCGGCATCGATCGCTGCGGAGCGTTGAAGAAATGGGCGACGTGGCGAACCCTCCTTGCAGCTTTTGCACTCTGGCTCGCCATGATTCCCCCCGTGATAGCGGCGCCGCCCCGCGATGTGCTCCGTGGCGTCGACTTCGTGCGTCCATTGCAGTTCAGTGTCGAGGATCAGGACGCCAAGCTGGCGGAGCTGCAGTCGCTGGGTGTTCATGTGATCCGTTTCGGCACTTATGCGCAGGATGAGGACAAGACCATCGACTTCATCAAACGCGCTTACGCCCATCGGATATCAACGCTCCTCATCCTCCACGGCCTCTATACGCCAGGCGCCCCGGAGCGGCCATTTCGGCCGAAGGAGTTTCCGGGCATGTGGCCGGGGCCGCCGCTGTCCGCGCTCGACCCGGAGCGCTCGGCCAAATACTTCGAGGCGCTCATGAGCAAGCTGGAGGCGAGTGGCGTGACACTGGCTGGCCTGGAGCTGGAGAACGAGATCAATATGGCGGGCAACGATCCGGATTTCCGGCTGCCCGGTGAAGGCCGCGTGCTTGGCCTCGCCGATCTGTCACACGATCCGGAGGGCCAGCAGGTCGCCAAGGGCTATCTGCAATACCTCAAGGTGCTCGACGTGCTGAAGCAGGTGCGGGATCGCTCACAGCTCAACAGGGGCACGCCGCTCTTGCCGACCAGCCTGGTCGACATCGAACAGGAAGGGCCGTGGCCGACACCGAAATCTTACGACGGCGTCAGCGTCGGGGCGATCATGGCTTTCTTCCGCGCTCATGGCCTCGACCGGCTGGTCGATGCCTACAACCTGCACACCTATCCCTGGGGCGACCACCCCGGCGACAAGGCCTCGGCCATCCACCGCATGCAGCGCCTGCGGGCGCTGGTCGATCCGATCTGCGTCCCCGGCGGCAAGCCGTGCTGGATCACCGAGTGGGGCTTCGCCTATGCGAGCAAGGTCTGCCCTGCAGCGGAGGAGAGCGATCATGCGCATCTCGTGCAGGAAATGATGGGCGACTTCGCCCAGCTTGCGAAAGAAGGTCGGCTTGCTGGCCTGATTTACTATTCCTGGACCGGAGATTCACAGTTCGACCTCGATCGCTGCGGCGGCAGCGGCGAGGCCGGCAAGCGCGCGCTCAGCCCGTTCTGAGCAGGGAGCTGGATATGAGCGTGGATTTGATTTGGCTGAGATTCGCCCTCCTTGCAGCCGTTGCCATCGGCTTGCCGCCGATATCGCACGCCGCAACCCTGCAGAAACTTGACTGGGGTTCGCCTGACCAACCCTGGGGCACGCGGCGGGCCGTCACGGCCGCCGACCGCGCCGCGATCGCTGCATATCGGCCGGGCCGCAAGGCTCCAATTTTCTCCACCAATTTCAGTGGTACGGCCGAGTTGCAGGCGGATTGGAACGTGGTGAGTGATGACAATCGGAGTCTCACCTCCTGCCGCCGGCCCGCGAGCGTGGAGCCTTCGACGGCTGGTTTGCGTTTGAAGACGCTCCTCGCCACGGATTGCCATAGCGCCCGGTGGTCCACCGGGTATATCGCCAGCAAAGCCAAATATGGTTATGGCTTCGTCGAGGCCCGGATCAAGATCGCCGATATCAAGGGTGTCAACAATGCGGTCTGGCTGACGACCGCCGACAATTTCGAGATCGATATTGCCGAGGCGCGCTACCCGAATTACGTCCATCTCGGCCTGCAATACTGGCCGCCGAACAAGACCGAACAGCATGCCGGCATGGGCTGGGGCGCGAGCTTCGCGGAGAACCTTGCTTATGGCTTCCACGATGTCGGCCTGCTGCGAACGCCAACCGACATGATCTATGAAGTCGATGGCGAGCCGATCGCGGCCGTGCTCACGCACGGCGCGGTGAGGGGACCGGCCGCGATCCTGATCTCGACGGCGCTCGCTGACTGGGCCGGCGGCAAGGTGCCCGACCACCCCGAGAATCACGGCATGGTCGTCCAATGGCTGCACGTGTTCGCGCCTTGATCCAATAGCGGGCGAGGACGGCGGCCATACGTACTCGCCTCCGAGATAGGGCGCAGGGCGGATCGGCGAAGCCTCATCGACTACGATGACGGAGGATCTCCGGCGGGTTACGGCCTGCGGCCGACGTGCCTTACGCCGCTTGTACCGCGGTGAGGAAGTCGCGGACCTTGTCGCGCAGCGCTTCGGCTTGCTTGGCGAGTTCGCCGGCCGCGCCCAGCATTTGCCGCGCGGCTTGGCCGGCGGAATCGACGGTCTGGCTGACGGCGCCGATATTGCCGGCCACCTCGCGCGTTCCGTTCGCCGCCTGGTTGACGGAGCGGGCAATCTCCTGGGTCGCCTGGCCCTGATGCTCCACCGCGACCGCGATCGTCTTGGCGATGTCGCTGATCTGGCCGATGGTGCCACCGATCCCCTGGATCGCCGTCACCGTGTCGCCGGTGGCGCGCTGCATGGCGCTGATATGCGCGCTGATCTCGTCGGTCGCCTTGGCGGTCTGGCTGGACAGGCTCTTCACTTCGGCAGCGACCACGGCAAAGCCGCGCCCGGCGTCGCCGGCGCGCGCCGCCTCGATGGTTGCGTTGAGCGCCAGCAGATTGGTCTGGCTCGCGATCGCATTGATCATGTCGGTCACCGCGCCGATCTTGGCCGCAGCGTCGGACAGGCTGTTCACGAGCTGGTTGGTGCGGGCGGAGGCATCGACCGCCTCGGCGGCGATGGTCGAGGAGGTCGCGACCTGACGGTTGATCTCGCTCACCGAGCTCGACAGTTCCTCGGTCGCGCCGGCGACGGATTGCACGTTGGAGGAAGCGGAGCTCGAAGCCGCCGCCACGGTCGCAACCCGCTGCGCGGCCTGCTCGGCCGTCGAAGTCAGCGAGGCGGCCGTGGTTTGCACCTCACGCGATGCGGCGGAGATCGCATTGGCAATGGTGCCGACCGTGGTCTCGAGGTCCTTGGCCAGGGCGCCCAAGACGCGCTTCTTCTCCTCGCGTGCTGCGACCAGATCGGAGAGGTCGCGGCGATAGCTCAGGAGCACCGGCTTGCCTTCGATTTCGACGGGGACCAGCGTGATCTGCACCAGCGCGTGCGTGCCATCGGCGCGCTTCGTGGTCCATTCGAAGCTAGCATGGCCCTCCCGCTGGGCCTTCGCATTCATCTCGCCGACCATGTCGGCGGACCGGCGGCCGTTCGGCTGGATTTCGGGCGCCAGCGCGGCCGGCGAGCGCGACAACAGATCGGCCTTGCTGCGGAAGCCGCCGAAGCGGACAGCCGCCTCGTTGCAGGCGATGATCTTGCCCTCGGACAGCACCAGGATGGTGTCGCGACAGCGCTCAAAGATCGCATCCAGCAACAGATTGTGCTTCTGCTGCTCCGCCGCCTTGCCCGAAAAAAGCTTCATCGAATCCATCCCCCGCCCGTGACATTGTTGCCCAAGCCGTAGCAGGGGAAAATTAACCAAAACCTTATGCGCGGGTTCGTCAGTCCTCGGGTCGCGTTTCCTGCGGATGAGGAGCCGCGAGGATGTGCATGAAGCGACTGACTACGTCCGCGGCGGCCGCGGCCGCTTCACCGGATGCAGGCGCGGGGCGCGTGCCACGCGCGGGCGCAGGCGCGAGGCGGCGGCGCGTTTCGGCTTCACCGCGGTTTGCGGCCGCGCCAGCTCCATCAGCATGCGCAGCGCCTCGACCACCGAGCGGGTGCGCACCGCGCTGCGGCCGATCGCGCCGAAGCGCTGCTCGCGGTTGATGATGCGGCCGTCGCGCGCGGCGCAGGCGAAGTGCACGAGGCCAACCGGCTTGCCCGGGGTGGCGCCGCCGGGGCCGGCGATGCCGGTGATGGCGACCGCGAGATCGACGTCGGCGCGCTCCAGCGCACCGACCGCCATCTGGATTGCGGTCTCCTTGCTGACGGCGCCGAAGGTCTGCAGTGTCGAGGCGTTGACGCCAAGCATCGCCCGCTTGGCCTCGTTCGAATAGGTGACGAAGCCGCGGTCGACGACATCGGAGGAGCCGGGAATCTCGGTCAGCGCCGCGGCGACCAGGCCGCCGGTGCAGGATTCGGCGGTGGCGATGGTCAGCTTGCGCGAGCGGCAGAGATCGAGCAGCGCGCGGGCGAGGGCGCTCGTGGAGACCGTTTGACGTTCGCTAGCCATGTCCCGCGTTTCCCCATGCGAACGTCAGACCGAACTCTCCGCAGGCGTCAACTCGCTCATCACGCTAAGCGCTCCAGGGCAGGCGGATGGTGGCGCTCGCGGTCGCAGCGATGCCTTCCTCGCGGCCGGTGAAGCCGAGCTTCTCGCTGGTGGTGGCCTTCACGGCGATGCGAGAGATGTCGACCCCAGAGATCTCCGCGATTCGCGCCCGCATCTGGTCGCGCAGCGGGCCGATCTTGGGCCGCTCGCAGATCATGGTGACTTCGAGATTGGCGATGCGGCCGCCGCGCGCGGTGACGCGCTCGATGGCATATTTCAGGAACTGGTCGGAGGAGGCGCCCTTCCACTTCATGTCACTGGGGGGGAAGTGCGAGCCGATGTCGCCGTCGGCCAAAGCGCCTAAAATTGCATCAACCAGAGCGTGTAAACCGACGTCGCCGTCCGAATGAGCCAGGAAGCCTTTGCTATGCGGTACGCGCAGGCCGCAGAGCCAGACGTGATCGCCGGGCCCGAACGCATGCACGTCGTAACCGGTGCCGGTCCTGATGTCGCCGAGCGCAGCTGCCAGCCGTGCCTCCTCGCGCACGAAGTCTTCCGGTGTGGTGAGCTTCATATTGGCAACATCGCCCTCGAAGGTGGCTACGGTCAATCCCGCCCATTCGGCAATCGCCGCATCATCTGTGAACTCGGTGAGACCATCGCGCGCGGCGCGGCGATGCGCCTCCAGAATGATATCGAACTTGAACGTCTGCGGCGTCTGCGCGATCCGCAGTTTCGCGCGCTCCGGTGTCGCAGTGATGTTGCCGGTCTTGCCGACCTGCTTGATCGTGTCATTGACCGGGATCACGGGGATCGCGGCGCCGGTCCGGTTGGCCGCGACGATCGCGCGCGAGATTACGGCCGGAGAGACGAACGGGCGCGCGGCATCATGGATCAGCACGATTTCGGGCCGGTGCGGCGCCAACGCTTCGAGGCCGGCGAGCACGGAGGCCTGCCGCGTCGCGCCGCCATTCGCCGGCGCGGCATGGCGCAATCCGCTGACGGCGGCGTTGAACACATCGATGTCGTCCGGATTCACCACCGGCTGGACGATGTCGACCTCGGGGTGCTCGGAAAAGGCCGCGAGCGCGCGATGGATCACGGTGCGGCCGCCGATGCTGCGGTACTGCTTGGGGCCGCCGCTGCCGGCGCGCAGACCGCGCCCGGCCGCGACGAGGATAGCTGCAGTCCGCTGAGAAATGGTCATGGGATCAGGCTACTAACGAAGACAAAGCTTCACGGGGGAGGTTGAGGCGCGCTTCTTACATCGGCGGAGGCAGATAGGCGAGGGCGATCACGGAGGAGGCGATGCCGGATGCGTCGCCGATGATCTCGCGCCGCATCTGCTCCGCAAAGATGCGAAGGTGCCCCCGCGACGAATCGATGGTTGCCCGAGAGGCCTTGGAGCCATGCAAAAACCCGGGTCACGACCAGTTTACCATGACCGTTCAACAAGCATATTTTGCTGCGCTGCACTTGAAAGATGGGTGGTTTTGGCTAAAGTGTAGGCATAACGCTTGACTGCCCAATCGTTGTGCTCAAGAGTGCAAGGCGGTCGCAATGATGCGTCTGATCAGCTCGTGAGTCGTCCGTGACCGGTCCGGCCAAGATTAGTGCCAAATCTACCACCAAGCCCTTGAGAATAGGCGAAGTTTCGCTCGCCAACCGGGCCGTCCTGGCGCCGATGTCGGGGGTCACCGATGCGCCGTTCCGCCGCTTGGCGGCCGATCTCGGTGCCGGGCTCGTCGTCTCCGAGATGACCGCCAGCGACGATCTCGTGAGGGGGCGGTGGATATCCCGGCTGCGCTGCGAGGCCAGCGGCATTGGGCCGCATGTGGTCCAGCTCGCCGGCTGCGAGGCGCATTGGATGGCGGAAGGCGCGCGCGTCGCAGCCGATGCCGGTGCCGACATCATCGACATCAATATGGGCTGCCCGGCGCGTCACGTCACCGGCGGCCAGTCCGGCTCGGCGCTGATGCGCGACCTCGACCATGCGCTGGGCCTGATCGAGGCGACGATCGCGGCGGTCGAGGTGCCCGTGACCCTGAAGATGCGGCTCGGCTGGGACGAGCGCAGCAGGAACGCGCCGGAGCTGGCACGCCGCGCCGAAGCCGCCGGGGTCAAGCTCATCACCGTGCACGGCCGCACCCGCAGCCAGTTCTACAAGGGCGAGGCGGATTGGGCGGCGGTACGCGCGGTGAAAGATGCTGTGACCGTGCCGGTCGTCGTCAACGGCGACATCACCTCGTATGCGGACGCGCGCGCGGCGCTCGATGCCTCCGGTGCCGACGCCGTGATGATCGGCCGCGGCGCGCAAGGCGCCCCCTGGCTGCCCGGCCAGATCGGCCGCCGGCTCGACGGCGGCGCGGACGAGGGCGCGCCGGAGCTCGCGCAGCAGCTCGCCTATCTGACGACGCTCTACGACGAGATTTGCCGCCACTATGGCGAGCGGGTCGGCCTTCGCCACGCCCGCAAGCATCTCGGCTGGGGCCTCGATGTCGCCGCCCAGACGGCGCGCGCGCCCCAGGACAAATTGAAGATGTGGCGCCAGCGCATCCTCACATCAGAACAGCCGGCCGATGTGCATCGGCAGCTTCCCGACGCCTTCGATGACTTTGCCTGGAGTGCAGCCGCATGAGCACCGCCGCAGAACAGCGCAAGCAGCCGCCATCCGATGGCGATGCCGTTCTCAACGCCTTGCCCAATCCGGTGCTGGTGGTCGGGCCGGACGGGATGATCGTGGACGCCAACATGGCGGCGGAATCCTTTTTCGATTCCTCCACGCAATTCCTGCAGCGGCAGTCGCTGAAGAAACTGGTGCCGTTCGGCAGTCCGCTGTTGGCGCTGATCGACCAGGTCCGCACCACCAGCGCCCCGGTCAACGAATACAAGGTCGATCTCGGCACGCCGCGCACCGGCGCCGACCGGCTGGTCGATCTTCATGTCGCGCCGCTGCCCGAGCGGGCCGGCCATATCGTGGTGATGCTGCAGGAACGCACCATCGCCGACAAGATGGACCGCCAGCTCACCCATCGCAGCGCCGCGCGCTCGGTGATCGCGCTGGCCGCCATGCTGGCGCATGAAATCAAGAACCCGCTCTCCGGCATCCGCGGCGCCGCGCAGCTTCTCGAACAGCAGGCCTCCTCAGAAGACCGCATGCTGACGCGGCTGATCTGCGACGAGGCCGACCGCATCGTCACCCTGGTCGATCGCATGGAGGTGTTCGGCGACGATCGCCCGGTGGCGCGCGGGCCGGTCAACATCCACTCCGTGCTCGATCATGTGAAGCGGCTGGCGCAATCCGGCTTCGCCCGCAACGTCCGCTTCATCGAGGATTACGATCCTTCGCTGCCGCCGGTGCTCGCCAACCAGGATCAGCTGATCCAGGTGTTCCTGAACCTGGTCAAGAACGCCGCCGAGGCGGTGGTGGATCTCGGCACCGACGCCGAGATCCAGCTCACCACCGCGTTCCGTCCCGGCGTGCGGCTCTCGGTGCCCGGCAAGAAGTCGCGGGTGTCGCTGCCGCTGGAGTTCTGCGTCAAGGACAACGGTCCCGGCGTGCCGGAAGACCTGATGCCCAATTTGTTCGATCCGTTCGTGACCACCAAGCCGACCGGGAGCGGCCTCGGTCTTGCATTGGTCGCGAAAATCATCGGCGACCATGGTGGGATCATCGAGTGCGAGTCGCAGCCGCGCAAGACCACTTTCCGGGTGCTGATGCCGATGTACAGCGCCAACAAACAACCAGACCACAGCCCAGATAGACGACATGGCGATGACGTTGCCGGGACGCCGTTGCATGCCTCACAGGGATCAAGATGAGGACGACCCATGCCTGCAGGTAGCATTCTAGTCGCGGACGACGATACGGCGATCCGCACGGTCCTGAACCAGGCGTTGTCGCGCGCCGGCTACGAGGTCCGGCTCACCGGCAACGCTGCCACCTTGTGGCGCTGGGTCAGCCAGGGCGAGGGCGATCTCGTCATCACCGACGTGGTGATGCCGGACGAGAACGCGTTCGACCTGTTGCCGCGCATCAAGAAGATGCGGCCGAACCTGCCGGTCATCGTGATGAGCGCGCAGAACACCTTCATGACCGCGATCCGGGCGTCGGAGCGGGGGGCTTACGAATATCTGCCGAAGCCGTTCGACCTGAAGGAGCTGATCGCGATCGTTGGCCGCGCGCTGGCCGAGCCGAAGGAGCGCGCGGCGGCGCAGCCGGACGATTCCGAGTTCGAATCGATCCCGCTGGTCGGCCGCTCGCCGGCGATGCAGGAGATCTACCGCGTGTTGGCGCGGCTGATGCAGACCGACCTCACCGTGATGATCTCGGGCGAGTCCGGTACCGGCAAGGAGCTGGTGGCGCGCGCGCTGCACGATTACGGCAAGCGCCGCAATGGCCCGTTCGTCGCCGTCAACATGGCGGCGATCCCGCGCGACCTGATCGAGTCCGAGCTGTTCGGTCATGAGCGCGGCGCCTTCACCGGCGCCAATGCCCGCGCCTCCGGCCGCTTCGAGCAGGCCGAGGGCGGCACGCTGTTCCTCGACGAGATCGGCGACATGCCGATGGAAGCCCAGACGCGGCTTTTGCGCGTGCTGCAGCAGGGTGAATACACCACCGTCGGCGGCCGCACCCCGATCAAGACCGACGTGCGTATCGTCGCCGCCTCCAACAAGGACCTGCGTATCCTGATTCAGCAGGGCCTGTTCCGCGAAGACCTGTTCTTCCGCCTCAACGTGGTGCCGCTTCGGTTGCCGCCCTTGCGCGAACGCATCGAGGACCTGCCGGATCTTGTCCGGCATTTCTTCGCGCTGGCGGAGAAGGACGGGTTGCCGCCGAAGAAGCTCGATGCCGCGGCGCTGGAGCGGCTGAAGCAACACCGCTGGCCCGGCAACGTGCGCGAACTGGAAAACCTCGCCCGGCGTCTGGCCGCCCTCTATCCACAGGACGTGATCACCGCCTCCGTGATCGATGGCGAACTGGCGCCGCCGGCGGTCACGACCGGCGCCAACGCATCGCAATCGATCGACAATCTCGGCGGCGCGGTCGAGGCCTATCTGTCCTCGCACTTCCAGGGCTTCCCGAACGGCGTGCCGCCGCCGGGCCTGTATCACCGTATCCTCAAGGAGATCGAGGTGCCGCTGCTCACTGCGGCGCTGGCGGCCACCCGCGGCAACCAGATTCGGGCGGCCGACCTGCTCGGCCTCAACCGTAATACGCTGCGCAAGAAAATTCGCGACCTCGATATCCAAGTCTACCGCAGCGGGGCCTGACGGCGCATTTCGAACCAGCCGGGCTCGATTACCGCTGGAATTAAACTGGACAAGTCCGCGCCGGCTCCGAGCGCCGCGGATTTGTCGCAATTCGGCAACATTGTGGTAGGAATGCATCAGTCCGAATCGTCGGACTTCCCCGCGTTCAGCCACAACCCTTGCCGGAATGACCAACGCAGAGACCTCGGTCCCCCCGTTCGATTCGTCGCCCCCCGAAGGGCGGCGCTGGACGTGGCGTACCTTATTGGCGCCGGTGGCGGTGGCGCTGGCGCTTGGGTCCGCCTTTTTGACCTTCGTCGTGCTGGTCGGGCTGACCCCGATCGAACCGACCGAGGAGGTCGTCAACACCTTCTACCTGGTCGATGCCGGCACCATCCTGATCCTGGTCGGGATCATCATCCGCGAGGTCTGGCAGATGGTCCAGGCCCGCCGGCGGGGCCGGGCGGCGGCGCGGCTGCACGTGCAGATCGTCAGCCTGTTCTCGATCATCGCGGTGCTGCCGGCGGTGCTGGTGGCGATCGTCGCCAACGTCACCATCGACCGCGGCCTTGACCGGCTGTTTTCAGGGCCCGCGCGGGAGGCGATCCAGAATTCGCTGACGGTGGCGCGCGCCTATACTTACGAGCATGCGCAGCTGATCCGCGGCGACATTCTCGGCATGGCCAACGACATCGCCCATGCGAGGCCGCTGTTCGATCAGGATCGCGCCACCTTCCGCGAGATGCTCACCTCGAGTGCCGTGTCGCGCAATCTGCCGGGCGCGATGCTGATCGACAAGGACCGCAACGTGCTGGAAACGGCGCAGACCGGCGTCCAGTACAGCTTCCAGACCCCGCCGGCCGATTTCCTCAGCAACGTCAACGAGACCGAGCCGCAGATCGCGGTGTTCCCCGAGGCCAATTACGTCGCGGCGGTGATCCGCCTGCGTGCCTTCAACGACACCTTCCTCTATGTCGCACGGCTGCTCGATCCGCGCGTGGTGGCGCAGCTCAAGCAGACCGAGCTGTCGGTTGCCGAATATGCACAGGTCGAGTCCCGCCGCGTCGGCATCCAGGTCGCATTCGCGCTGATGTTCGCGGTGATCGCGCTGACCATCCTGATGGCCGCCGTGCTGCTCGGGCTGAATTTCGCCAACGGGCTGGTATCGCCGATCCGCCAGCTGATGAACGCGGCCAAGACAGTCTCGACCGGCGATCTCAACGTGAAGGTGCCGGTCCACGCGTCAGAGGGCGATCTTGCCCAGCTCGGCGAGACCTTCAACAAGATGACGCAGGAGTTGCGCACCCAGCGTGACGAGCTCGTCAACGCAAGCGAGCTGATCGACAGCCGCCGCCGCTTCATCGAGGCCGTGCTGTCGTCGGCCTCCGCCGGCATCATCGGGGTCGATGCGTCAGGCTCGGTCGGCATTCTCAACCGCTCGGCGGAGAAGCTGATCGGGCATGCCGAATCAGAGACGCTCGACCATCCGCTCTCGGACGTGCTGCCCGAGCTGGACGAGATGATGAAGACCGCGCGCGAAGGCAAGCAAAGGCTGGTGCAGGGCCAGATCACGATCCAGCGCGACGGCAACGAGCGTAATCTCTCGGTGCGGGTCACTGCGGAGCAGACCAACCAGGCGCGCGACAGCTACATCATCACGCTCGACGACATCACCGAATTGGTCTCGGCACAGCGTACGTCGGCCTGGGGCGACGTGGCGCGCCGCATCGCGCACGAGATCAAGAATCCGCTGACGCCGATTCAACTTTCCGCTGAACGGATTCGCCGCAAATTCGGCAAGGTCATCACCGAGGACAAGGCCGTATTTGAGCAATGTACCGAGACGATCGTGCGGCAGGTCGACGATATCAGGCGAATGGTCGACGAGTTCTCACGTTTCGCGCGGATGCCGAAGCCGGTGATGGAAGGCGAGGATGTCGCCGATACCGTGCGTCAGGCCGTGTTCCTGATGAAGGTCGCCCATCCCGAAATCGATATCGAGACGGACATCAAGCAGGATCCCCTGCGCGCGCAGTTCGATCGCCGGCTGATTTCGCAGGCGCTGACCAACATCATCAAGAACGCAACCGAGGCGATCGAGGTGGTGCCGCCGGAGGAGCTCGGCAAGGGCCGCATCGACGTGGTGGCCGCTCGGGAGGGCGAGGACGTCTTGATCGATGTGATCGACAATGGCATCGGCCTGCCCAAGGTGGCGCGGCAGCGGCTCCTTGAGCCCTACGTCACGACGCGTGCCAAGGGCACCGGCCTTGGCCTCGCGATCGTCGGCCGCGTTCTGGAGGACCACGGCGGGCGGCTCGAATTGAAGGACGCGTCCGATTTTCGTCCGGGCCAGCGCGGCGCCTGGATGCGGCTGCGCTTTGCGCTGTCGGGACAGGCGGCCAAGCCGGACGCGAAGGAGCAGGGCGGCCCGGGGGCTGCCGCACCTGCGCAAACAAATGCATCGGCCGGGGAAACCGCAGGGCCGGCAGAGACGACCAATGACGAAGCGAAAATCAAAGCCGCCTCAGGCGGCTGACGAGACAGGCGTGATCCATGGCGAGTGATATTCTGATTGTCGACGATGAGGCCGATATCCGGGAGCTGGTCGCCGGCATCCTGGACGACGAGGGCTTCACGACGCGCACCGCGCGCGACAGCGATTCGGCACTGGCCGAGATCGCGAGCCGCCGCCCGCATCTGGTGTTTCTCGACATTTGGCTGCAGGGCTCCAAGCTCGACGGTTTGCAGTTGCTGGAGCAGATCAAGAAGGATCATCCCGACCTTCCGGTCGTGATGATCTCCGGCCACGGCAACATCGAGACCGCGGTCGCCGCGATCAAGCGTGGCGCCTACGATTTCATCGAGAAGCCGTTCAAATCCGACCGGCTGATCCTGGTGGCGACACGGGCGCTGGAGAATTCGCGTCTGAAGCGCGAAGTCCGCGAACTGAAGCAGCTGGCGCCGACTGCGAGCGTGATGACGGGCCGGTCGCCTGCGATGAATCAGCTGCGCCAGACCATCGAGCGTGCAGCCAAGGCGAACAGCCGAATCCTCATCGTTGGCCCGCCTGGTTCCGGCAAGGAGCTCGCCGCGCGTACTTTGCATGCGGCTTCGCCGCGCGCCGAGGGGCCGTTCATCGTGATCAATGCCGCGGCGATCACACCGGAGCGCATGGAAGAGGAGTTGTTCGGCGTCGAGCTGTCGAATGGCGAACAGCCGCGCAAGACCGGGGCGCTCGAGGAAGCACATGGCGGCACCTTGTTCGTCGACGAGATCGCCGACATGCCGCGCGAGACCCAGAACAAGATTCTGCGGGTGCTGGTCGACCAGACCTTCCAACGCTCGGGCGGCACCACCAAGGTACATGTCGACGTCCGAATCATTTCGTCCACCGCGCGCAATCTCGAAGAGGAGATCGGGGCCGGCCGTTTCCGCGAGGATCTCTACCATCGCCTCTCGGTGGTGCCGATCCGCGTGCCTCCGCTCGCCGAACGGCGCGAGGACATTCCGGAGCTGATCGACTACTTCATGGACCAGATCTCGGCGACGACCGGCCTGCCGAAGCGGCAGATCGGACAGGACGCCATGGCCGTGCTGCAGTCGCATGTCTGGCCGGGCAATGTGCGCCAGCTCCGCAACAACGTCGAACGCGTGATGATTCTCGCCGCCGGTGGGCCTGAGGTGATCATCACCGCCGACATGCTGCCGCCCGATGTCGGCTCGATGGTGCCGGCGATGCCGACCAGCAATAATGGCGAGCACATCATGGGCTTGCCTTTGCGCGAGGCACGCGAGGTATTCGAGCGCGACTATCTGATCGCCCAGATCAGCCGTTTTTCCGGGAATATCTCGCGCACCGCGGAGTTCGTCGGGATGGAACGATCGGCCTTGCATCGCAAGTTGAAGGCGCTGGGGGTCGGGTAGTGGTGCGACGTTCGCTCTACGAGAGCGATTTTGCTCGGGACAAGGGGGCATTTTCCGCAGTTTTACGGGAGAATTGCCAGTGTTTCGGAACTGGTGTGCGCGTAAGCGGCTTGCCTATTGATCGCGGCTGCCTTCTAATCCTACCGCCCATGCTCCGCGAGGGGGATCTCACTGGAGCATAGGCAACCTGAAATGGTCCGACTGGCGTCGGATCGCGGACGGTTCAATAAGAAAAAAGCACAAGACGCGAGATAACAACAATGGCGGCAGACCGCGCTCAAAATCTACAAGACACCTTCCTCAACCACGTTCGCAAGACCAAGACACCACTGACGATCTTTCTGGTGAACGGGGTAAAGTTGCAGGGGATTGTCACTTGGTTCGACAATTTCTGCCTGCTGCTTCGGCGCGATGGGCATTCGCAGCTGGTCTACAAGCATGCGATCTCGACCATCATGCCGGGGGCACCGATCCAGCTGTTCGAAGGCGGCGAGGACTCATCGGCGTGAGAGTGATCTGATTGGAACCTCGTGAGCGCAATGGGGGCGCCGACCGATCGAGGTCGGCAGATGGTCAGGATCCCGAACGGGTTAAACACACCGGGCGGGTGGTCGTCATCGGTCCGTATTTGCGCCCACGCCGCGGCGATGGCGCCGCGCCGCAAGGCTCGTCCCAAGGCTTATCCGATGCACGCGATTTCGAGGCACGGCTCGACGAGGCCAAAGGACTGTCACGCGCCATCGACCTGACGGTGGCGGACGCGGTGATCGCGCCGATCGGCCAGATCAGGCCTGCAACCTATCTCGGCAAGGGCAAGGTCGACGAAATCGGCGCATTGATCGCCGGCCATGGCATCGAACTCGTCGTCATGGACTGCGCGCTCGCGCCGATCCAGCAGCGCAATCTGGAGAAGGCCTGGAATACCAAGGTGCTCGACCGCACCGGGCTCATTCTCGAGATCTTTGGCCGCCGCGCCAAGACCAAGGAAGGCGCGCTGCAGGTCGAGCTTGCGCATCTCAACTATCAGCGCAGCCGCCTGGTTCGCTCCTGGACCCACCTGGAGCGCCAGCGCGGTGGCTTCGGCTTCATGGGCGGTCCCGGCGAGACCCAGATCGAAGCCGACCGCCGGCTCATCGGCGAGCGCATCACCCGGCTCGAGAACGAGTTGAAGAAGGTGCAGGCGACGCGAAGGCTGCATCGTGCCGGACGCCAGCGCGTGCCCTACCGCGTGGTGGCACTGGTCGGTTACACCAATGCCGGCAAATCAACCCTGTTCAACCGGCTCACGCGCGCCGACGTGCAGGCCGCCGACATGCTGTTCGCTACGCTCGATCCGACCCTGCGCGCCATCAGCCTGCCGCATGGCGGCAAGGCCATGCTGTCCGACACCGTCGGCTTCATTTCCAACCTGCCAACCCAACTCGTCGCGGCCTTCCGCGCCACGCTGGAAGAGGTGCTGGAGGCGGACGTGATTCTGCATGTGCGCGACATCTCGCATGAAGACGCAGAGGCGCAGCAGCAGGATGTCGAGATGGTGCTGAGCCAGCTCGGCATCGATCCGCATGCCAGCGACAACCTCATCGAGGTCTGGAACAAGATCGATCGCCTGGACGCCGCCGCCCGCGAGAACCTCGTCAACACCGCGGCGCGCCGGTCGCCGGAACGGCCGTGCCTTTTGGTCTCGGCGGAAACGGGGGAGGGTGTGGATATCTTGTTGCAGGCGATCGAGGACCGGCTCGCAGCCGCGCGCATCACCCTTGATCTCTCCATCGATGCTGCCGATGGCGCTGGCATCAGCTGGCTGCATCGCAACGCCGAAGTGCTCGACAAGGAGTTGCATGACGGCCGCTACGAGATGACGGTGCGTGTCGATCCCAGCAAGCGCGACATCGTCGTCGATCGCTATCACGCCGTGCCGAGGGTGGCGTGAGGAAGCGTGAGGCCGGTCTGACGGGTCTTGGAGTGCTCCTGCGGTTCCAAGCTTCGTAATCGAGGACTCGCGAGATGATGCGGACCTTCGGAGCTGGGTACTGTTCCAGGTCCGGGTTCAACGTTGGAGTGGCGCGCCAACGCTCCGCGAGAGGTCGGACCCGAGGAGGGCAATGTGGCGGGCCGGCGACAGCGCGTGACAGGAAATGTGCTGTGCGGTCTCTCGGCAAGATCATGCCCCGAAAAAGAACCAAAGTGCGACGAGGACTTCATCCTCCGGTAATTGCGCTTCGGGCAAAGACGGCTCCTTGAGACACATGGACATCGGCGGTGATTTGATGGACGGCTCGCGCGCGGTCAGCGAGAAGGGAACCGCACGGCAGGCCACCGTTAGCCGGTCGTACCGGTGGGGGCCTGCCTGGGGCGTTTTGCTGCTTTCATGTGTGATCGTCAGGCCGGCCGCATCGACAGAAGATGCGGCACGGGTTGAATCGACCGTTGTCGACATCGAGAAGAGCCAGGGAGAGCGGGAGTCTGCACCTGCCGCCGAGGCGCAAGAACCGCGGCCGAAAATCGCTTCGCCCGTGCCCGAAGCGCAGAACCCAACGCCCGGCAACGCTGCGCCGGGAGTCTCCGCGCAGTCGGTGAAGGGAGAAACGGAAGGAGTGGCGCGATCGCCACAGGCGCAGAAATCCGACGGCAAGGCCACGGCTGCGCCGCAACTCGTGCTGCCTGCCGACGTCGCCCAGAAGGTTGGCCATAAGATCTGGCTCAACGAAACCGGCGGCAATCGCAACGCGGTCACGTCGTGGAATGCCAACGAGGACTTCGCCTCGCTGGGTGTCGGTCACTTCATCTGGTTTCCGGCCGGGAATCCGACGGCGTTCGAGGAAAGCTTTCCGGCCCTGCTCGCATTCCTGCGCAAACAAGGGGCCCATCTCCCGCCGTGGCTGGACAAGACACCCATTCCTCACTGTCCCTGGATCAACCGGGCAGAGTTCAAGAGAAACTTCAACTCGCCCGAGATGCAGCAACTGCGACAGTTTCTGCTCGCGACCGTGCCCGGACAAATTCAGTTCCTCGTAGCCAGAGCCCAGGGCGCGATCGACAAGATCCTCGAAAACACGCCTGATGTGGCCGAGCGCGAGCACATCGTCGTGCAGTTCTCGCGCATCGTACAAGCCTCCAAGGACCTCTATCCGTTGATCGACTACATCAACTTCAAGGGAGAGGGCACCAACCCGGCCGAAACGGCCGTCAACCGGCAGACCGGAAATCGGCAGGGATGGGGGCTGAAGCAAGTGCTCCTCAGCATGAACGGCACGTCGAGCGATCGGGCGGCCGTGCTCGCAGAATTTACCGATGCAGCGCAGTCGGTCCTGCAGCAAAGGGTTCGTAATCTTCCAACCAACCACATCTGGGAGGCCGGCTGGCTGCGCCGCGTCGAGACCTATCGCCGTCCGATCGCCGATCTGGACGTGAGCCCCATGCGAGGTCGGAAGCGAGTCGTCGCGCGCGAAGATGGTTAGTTGCGCGCGCGATCCGGCAACGTGCGTGTAGCTTGAACGCTAAACAGGCTGCATCACGTCGGGTGACGCCGCGCCATCGACCGGTGCGTAGCTATTTCTCCTGCGCCTTCGCCTCGTTCCACAATTCGTCCATCTCGTCGAGCGAAGCGTCGGCCGGTGCGCGGCCGTTCGCGGCAAGCGCGCCCTCGATATAGGCGAAACGCCGCTCGAACTTGGCGTTGGTCGAGCGCAGCGCCGTTTCAGGATCGACCTTGGCGTGACGGGCGAGGTTGACCAGTGCGAACAACAGGTCGCCGGTCTCTTCGGTCAGCTGCGTCGCGTCGCCGCCATCGAGTGCGGCTTCGATTTCGTCGGCCTCCTCGCGGATCTTTTGCAGCACCGCGCGCGGGTCGTTCCAGTCGAAGCCGACGGTCGATGCCCGACGCTGCAGCTCCATCGCGCGCACGAGCGCCGGCTGTCCGGCCTTCACGCCGGAGAGCAGGCTGGGTGCGGCCGCCTCGGCCGGCCGGCGGGCGGCGCGCTCGGCCTTTTCCTCTGCCTTGATACGGTCCCAAGTGCCCTTGGTCGGCTGCGTGATCTTACCGTCCTTGTCGGGAAACACGTGCGGGTGGCGCCGGATCATCTTGGTGGTGATGGCTTCGACCACGTCCCCGAACGCAAATTCCTGCTGCTCCTCGGCGATGCGGGCGTGATAGACCACCTGCAGCAGGAGGTCGCCGAGCTCCTCCTTGAGATCGTCGAGGTCGCCGCGGATGATCGCATCCGCGACTTCATAGGCCTCCTCGATTGTGTAGGGAGCGATGGTCAAAAATGTCTGCTCCAGGTCCCACGGGCAGCCGGTCACCGGCGTGCGCAGCTGGGCCATGATCTCGATGAGGCGGGAAATGTCGCGGGACGGCGTCATGTGAAGTCCTGGAACAGGCGAGTTTCGAAGGCCTGTATGCCTCAAGAGCGGCGCGCGTCCCAGCGAAAACCCGCTCAGTGCCGCACCCTGTTGGCCCCTAGCGCAGGGAGTGCTAATCGGGGCCGATGACAACTCTGGACAAAACCGCACTGGTGCTGTTCTCGGGCGGACAGGATTCCACCACCTGCCTGGCCTGGGCGTTGGACCGTTTTGTGCGGGTGGAAACCATCGGCTTCGCCTACGGCCAGCGCCATGCCATCGAGCTCGACTGCCGGACGCGGCTGGTCGACGGCATCAAGCACCTGCGGCCCGATTGGGCGGACAGGCTCGGCGAGAGCCATACGCTCGAGATCCCCACATTGGCTGCGATCTCGGAGACGGCGCTGACCCGCAATGTCGCGATCGAGATGGGAGCGGATGGCCTGCCCAATACCTTCGTGCCGGGCCGCAACCTCGTGTTCCTGACATTTGCCGCCGCGCTCGCCTATCGGCGCGGCATCGCCGATATCGTCGGCGGCATGTGCGAGACCGACTATTCCGGCTATCCGGACTGCCGGAACGAGACCATCAAGGCGCTGCAGACCGCCCTCAATCTCGGCATGGCCAGGAATTTCGAGCTCCACACACCGTTGATGTGGTTATCGAAGGCCGCGACCTGGCAACTTGCGCATGACCTCGGCGGAGCAGGGCTGGTCGATCTGATCCGCGACCATTCCCACACCTGCTATCTCGGTGAGCGTGGCGCCCGGCACGATTGGGGCTATGGCTGCGGCCAATGCCCGGCTTGCGAGTTGCGCGCCAAGGGGTGGCGCGAATACGCCGCCGGCGTTTAGTTCGTTCCGTTGCAACCAGTCATCGGGTGCTTCCGTCCGACGGCTCGCAAGACCGGGCAGCAGTCTCGGGTCAGGCGGCCGCTTCGTCGCTCTCCTCGGAAACAGTCGGATGGGCCGAAGGCGGCTCCGTTTGGGCGACGGCGCTGGCCGGCGGCTCCGCTGTTGCCTTGGTGAGATCGCGATAGGCGATCTCGCGCAGGTCCTCATCGATACCGGCCTCGTCGGCCGGCGCGGAGGGAGCGCGGACAGCGACGATGTCATCGTCGACGAGATCGGCGTCGATATCGAGCGGCAAAATAGGGGACTGCATCGGAGTATCCGTCGCAGCGCTTAGGCCGGCCTCTGCATGCAGAGTCTCTTCGAGCTCGGCGGGTGCTGGTTCGCCGGCCTCGGCATGGGGCGCCGGCATCTCGGGCTCCGCGAAGATCGCCACGGTTTCCAGAGCGGCCGCAGCCTCTGTCATCGCCGGTTCGTGCGACCGGCCCGCGCCCTCGTCATCCTTGCTCCGAACGCCGAGATCGATCGCGATCTCCTCGATCAGCCGGTCGATTGCAAGCAGGGCGCGATATTCCGGAAGGCTGTTCAGATGCTGCTCGTATCGGTTGCGGGCAAATTGCAACGAGTCGATCACTTCGGCGGCGATCGGCGACAGAGAAGCCTCGGCGTTCTGCAGTGCATGGGCCGCCCGTTCGGTCGAGCGGTCGACCTGCAGAAAGGCTTCATATTGCGGAATCAGTTTAAGCTGCTCGTGATAGTCCTGTCGCAGTGCGACCAGCGAATTCACGATGTTTCCGAAGGATTCGACCTCAGACATGTTTGCCCCCTGACTCTCTTCGCTTCGAGATCACGCGCGAGTACGCGACCGGCGCGGGCGGAATGATACGAATCTCGGCACCTATGCGCCACCACCTGACTTGCGAATTTCCCGGCGATGGTTGCGATAGGGTTGCGCCGATCTCGCACGCCGATAGGTGCGCAAACTGACGGCCTCGCACGGCTTCAATCGGAAAAATCCGCGGGTATCAGTTCGATCGGCTTGCCGTGCGGGGTGCGGTCGGCGGCGTGATCCCATGCGTCGCGATAGCGCGTCAGGGTTGTGGCCGATGTGACGCCTTTTTCCGCGACCAGCCGCTCAAGCGTCGCGAGCCAATGCAGGTAGTAGGTCTCGCCGGTGTCGGCGTCGCCGGCCGCTTGTGCGCGCGCGATCTCGTCGGCCAGTGCTGCAGCCCATTCGCCCCATGTGAACAGGCCGCGCGCATGCAGGGAGACCGCGATCGCAAATGCATGGGCTTCCCAGGGGGCGCGGAACACCGGACCCTCATCGTCGCGAGGAATGTCGGGCAGGGCACGCGCGGCCTCCCGCGCGGCGTTGCGCTCCACGCTCATCCCGCCGGCTCCAGGTAGGGCTCGAACGCATCCACCGTGACTTCGAGCATCGGATCGGGTGCGTCTGGCCACAGCTCCGCGCCGCTGAAGGAGACGGTGTAGAGCCATTGCGGATCTTCGCCGGCGCCGCTTGCATTGCTGTCGGGAAAGACGTGCACGCCCCTGACCGCTTCGATGCGGCCGGTGTGGCCGCGCACGTAGCGCGGCAGACGGGTGTGTGTCGGCGGATGAATGTCCTTGGCGCGCACGCGAGCGCCCACCGGATAGAGTGCCGGTCGTGTGACTTCGCGCTCGCTCGGGCCGCCCCGATGCAGCATTGCGGCGACGCCGTCCGCAGTCAGAATTCTTGCGACGGGCTTGGCCGGATGCAGTGATCGACCGGCGGCGATCTCATCTGCCTCCAGGAGATGACGGGCCTGCATGAGGCGTTCGAGACCGGCGAGCCAGATCTCGTAATAGCTCATGCCGAGATAGTCGGCCGCCGGCCGGTTCTCGCGCGCAAAGCGCGACATATCGATGTTCCAGCCACCCGGCATCGCCATTGCCAGGGTCATCGCAAACGCGCGACGCTCCCATTCGGCATGGAACACCGGCTCGTTCGGCTCCGGCCGCACCGGGCCGGACCAGGGCACCCCGCCCATGTCATGCGCGCCATCCATTACGCCACCTCGCCCGGTTGCTTCGGCAGGCCGGTGCCGATCATGCTGTCGCGGGTGACGAGCTCGGCGAGCTTCTCCTCGCTCCAGCCCTCGGTGCCTTCGGGGCGCATCGGCAGCACGAAATAGCGGATCTCGGCGGTCGAATCCCACACGCGGATCTTGGTGGTGGGCGGCAGCTCGAAACCGAAATCCTGCAGGACGCCGCGCGGATCCTTCACCGCCTTGGCCCGATAGGGCGCCGATTTGTACCAGACCGGCGGCAGGCCCAGGACCGGCCAGGGATAGCAGGAGCACAGGGTGCACACGACCATGTTGTGCAGCTCGGGCGTATTCTCGACCGCGACGATATGCTCGCCCTGGCGGCCGGCATAGCCGAGCTCGCCGATCGCAGGCGTCGCATCGGCCAGCAGGAGGGCGCGAAACGCGGGATCGGTCCACGCCCGGGCCACGACGCGGGCGCCGTTGCGCGGGCCGACCTTGGTCTCATAGGTCTCGATCAGCACGTCGAGCGCGGCCGGATCGATATAGCCCTTTTCGGTCAGGATGGATTCGAGCGCACGAACGCGCAGCTCGGTCTTGGTCAGCTCCGAGTGATCATGGTCGTGAGGGTGATCTGTCATGGCGCAACCATAGGCGCAATCGAGCCGGACTGTCGAGACGACGGTGCATGGCCGTAATGACCTCGATATGATGCTATGATTGGCCCGGATTCACGGCGACAGCCGTTCAAAACGCGCTGAAGATGTGGTTCCTACTGCCGTCGGCGCTCATGTACCCGGCGACGACTGAAGCCCTATGTGTTCAAGGACAGCCAATGCCAAACGATGTCTCCCGTCGCGATTTTGCCAGGCTGGCCGGTCTGGCCGCCCTTGGAACGGGAGGCGCGACTGCGACAGCACAGGAGAGGCCCGTGACGAACGAGCCAGCAGCGCCCGGCCGCCATTTCCCGCACGACTTCGTCTGGGGCACCGCGACCTCGTCCTACCAGATCGAGGGGGCAGCCAGGGCCGACGGTCGCGGGCCTTCGATCTGGGATGTCTTCACCCATGCGCCGGGCCATATCGAGGACGGCAGCACCGGTGACGTCGCCTGCGATCACTATCATCGCTACAAGGACGATGTCGGCCTGATCAAGGAACTCGGCTGCAAGGCCTATCGGTTCTCGATCGCCTGGCCGCGGCTGTTTCCGGATGGCGGCAGCACGCCGAACCCGAAAGGGCTCGATTTCTACAACAGGTTGGTGGACGAGTTGCTCGCGAACGGCATCGCGCCCTATGCCACGCTGTATCATTGGGATCTGCCGCAGGCGCTGCAAGAGCGCCTCGGCGGCTGGCGTTCGGCCGAGACCGCGAAGGCTTTCGCCGATTACGCCGGCTACGTCGCCGAGCACTTGAGCGATCGCGTCAAGACCATCTTCACCGTGAACGAATGCGGACGTTTCATCCCGTTCGGTTATGGCCTCGGCATCGACGCGCCCGGGCTGAAACTGCCGCAAGGAGAGGTGAACCAGGCGCGGCACCACGTAGCGCTGGCGCATGGGCTCGCGGTGCAGGGGATCCGGGCCAGGGGCCGCGCGGGTACGCAAGTCGGCATGGCCGAGAACATCACGGCCTGCGTACCGGCGATCGACACGCCGGAGAACATCCGTGCCGCCGAGATCGCCACGCGCGAATTGAACGCAGGCTTCCTCAACGTGATCCTGGAAGGCCGCTATACCGACGCCTTCCTGGCCTGGGCCGGCAAGGACGCCCCGAAATTCACTGCGGACGAGTTGAAGATCATCTCGGCGCCGGTCGATTTCGTTGGGCTCAACATCTATGCGCCGCAGGCCTATGTGGTCGCGAGCGACAATGCGCCCGGGTTCCAGGCGCTGCCGATGCCGTCCTCGTTCCCGCATATGAGTTCTCCCTGGCTCCTGGTCGGGCCGGAGATCGCCTATTGGGTGCCAAGGTTCGCGGCCAAGATCTGGGATCTGAAGACGATCTACATCACCGAGAACGGCACCTCCTCGGACGACAAGGTAAGTCCGGACGGCAAGATCCACGACCTCGATCGGGTGATGTACCTGCGCAACTACCTGGCCCAACTGCAGCGCGCGACCGCGGAGGGCGTGCCGGTGAAAGGCTATTTCCTCTGGAGCCTGATGGATAATTTCGAATGGGTGTTCGGCTATCGGCAGCGCTTCGGCGTCTATCACGTCGATTTCGACACCCAGGCTCGCACCCCCAAGCTCAGCGCGTCCTTTTATCGCCATGTGATCGCAAAAAATGCGCTGCTGGCGTGACGAGCGCTAACCCAACGTCATAGTTCGCGCAGAAGATGCGATGCTGCCGTTGCCGCATCGAACATTGTATGAAGGCGACAGTCACAACGGGGATCGTGGAGGCGGGCATGGGACGCATCACTTTCATCCTGGCTATGCTGTCCGCACTTTGCCTGCAGCCGGGCAGGGCGTTGGCATGGGGGGCTCAGGGGCACGAAGTGGTCGGGGACATCGCCGCGAAGCTGATCGCCGACAATGCCAATGCGACCAAGCAGGTCCATGACATCCTCAACGACCCGCTGCCGTCCGACGCCGAGATCAAGGCCATGAAAGACCGCCACGTCTGGCGCCAGATCGGGCTGCAACAGGCGGGTCCGTGGGCGGATTGCGTCAAGGCTGTCGCACACCACGATGGCAACCGCTTCAAATACGAGCTCGATCCCAACCATCCCGAATATGAAACGGCGTGCATTCCGTTCAATTCGGCACTCGAACGGGCCCGCATGGAGGACTATGTCAGCCGCAACTGGCACAGCGAAACCTGCTCCTACCAGCCGTCCGGTTTCGAACAAGGCTGCCACAACACCTTCCATTTCGACGACGTTGCGATCCAGCGCGATGCTTTCGACCGCAGCGAGGTCGGCACCAACCCCCACGACCTGGTCGCGGCGGTCAATGCCGCACTCGCCGTGCTGACCGACAAGCCGGCCCCGGCGCCGTTCTCGATCCGCGACAAGAAGGAAGCGTTGCTGCTGCTCACGCATTTCGTCGGCGACCTGCATCAGCCGCTGCATGTCGGCGCGGTCTATCTCGATGCGCAGGGCGTCCTGGTCGACCCTGATGCCGCGCGTCAGGACAATCCTGACAACCAGACCGCCGGCGGCAATCTGATCCAGGACCAGAATGTCAACCTGCACGCCGAATGGGACGACATTCCATTCGACATTGGCCACGCCGCGACGCGCGAACTGCTGGCGGCCGCACGTGCGGTGCCGGCAAGTTCCGGGCCGCTCGAGAATTGGGCGGGGGATTGGGCGACCGACACGCTGCAGGTGGCCAAGACCGCCTTTCAGGGGCTCAGCTTTGCGCAAACCGATCCACCCCCGCATCCGAAATGGGCGGTGATATTTCCGGATCGTCTGACTTACATGCACCTTGCCGACGAGATCAAACGGCAGCAACTGGCGAAGGCGGGTGCCCATCTCGCGCAGATCCTCAACACGATCTGGCCGAAGAACTGATCAGCATGAAATGCGCTTCTCGTGCCGCACGCAGCGCGTGATGCGGCCGGCACACACTGTGCAACTAATTTGAGTTGGCTGCGCTTCTGTGCCGCAGGGTTCACAGACTTGCCTTAAACCCGTGGTGCAGCCTAGTTGGCGTCGGATCACTCGTTCCGGCCATCAACCGAGATTCCGTTCATGCGCATGTATGCTTCTTCGTCAGCCGTCGCCCATCGTGCCGGCGCGTTCTGTTGCGTCCTTTTCGCGATATTCATGAGCGTGCCGGCGCACGCGCAGGCGGCCTCGCCCGAACCGTCGGCGCCGGCCGCCACTGAAAAGTCCGACCAAGCAAAGACGGTCGCGCCAGATGGGAAGCCGGCGGCAGCTGAGCAGAAGCCCGCGGCCGCTGAGTCCGGCCAATCCGGCGCGGAGCCTGAGAAGCCTGCAGCAGCCCAGGAGAAAGCGCAGACCGAACCGCAATCGGCGCCTGCGCAAGGCGACTCCGTAGCCGCGAAGGATCGGCCGTCCGCGGCGGTCGAACCCCCGGCGGCCGGCGCCGAGAAGCCCGCGGTCGCCGACGAGAAGAAAGAGTCGGACAAGCCCGCTCAGGCTGAGGAGAAATCCGCTGTCGTGCCGGAGAAAGCGGTAGCCGCACCGGAGCCCGCCGCAGCACGGAGCGACAAGGTTCCGGCGGTTGAGCCGAAGCCGTCCGAGAAGGCGGCTGCCGTTCCGGAGAAGCCGGCTGACACCAAGACGGCGCCAGCGCCTCAGGACAAGCCGACCGCCGCGGACGAGAAGAAGCCCGCAATCGAGGAGGCCAAACCAGCGGCGGCACAGGACAAGCCGGTTGCAGCGACGCCCGCGCCTGCAGCGCCGAGCCAGGCGAAGTCAGCAACTCCCCCGAAGCCGGCAGCCAAGCCGAAGGTTACGACGCGCGCCTCGGAACACGTCGAACACGATGCGCCAAAGCCGCGCAGACATCATGCACGCGACGAAGACGAGGAGCCCGTCGTCAAGCGCAAGCACCGTGCCCACGTCGCCCACCGCCACGAGGCCGATCTCAGGTGCATGCATTTCCGCACCTATGACGCGGATCGTGGCACGTACCGCGGCTACGACGGACGCATCCATTCCTGCAAATGAGCCCAGGTCGATGTGGATTGCTGGTCGCGCCAGCTCAGCACCGCGAGCCTTGATTGGTTCGGCTCGCGATGTCTGGCAGCCATGACATGCCCCGCCGGCGGACAAACGCGAAGAAAGCTGGACTGGAGCTGACTGGGCCTGGCCTGATCGCCAGTCTCGAAAATCTACCCGGCGCTGAACGCTGAAAGCCGATGCGTTGGCGCCATACTAGATCGCGACCTGCTGGTCCGTGACGGGAGGCTGCACACCGATCACCTCGGACAGCAGGGCTGCGCGGCCCTGCACGAGTTGCGCCGCGAGCGCCGCGCACTGGTTGCGGATGTCAGGGATGGCCATGATCTCCCAGAACGCGGCGCGGGTCAGCGGGCCGATCGCAAACAGCCGTTGCGACAACGTTCCGTCCGCGTGGATGATCGTGCACTCGGCCGTGACGTCGATGCCGATCCGAAGCGGATCGAGTCGCGCCAGCCCCTGATCGAACAGGCTGCGGACGGCAGGATTGATGGTTGCCCGCGGATCGCGGACGATGCCCGTGCAATCGACGATCGCACCGACCTCGATAGTTTCGGCCTCCGGCCGGCCGCGCCGGCGATAACGAACCCGAGCGCCGCTCGTGCCGCCTTCGATGCCGACCAGTTTGGCAGCCGTCACTGTCAGCTGGCCGTCCGCGATCGCCTCGACGATGCGCGCCTCGACCTCCGGCGCCATGCGGTGCCGATGCACGTCCCACCAAGCCCTGGCATGCTCCAGGAAGCTGCGCTTGGCGGAAGCTGGCAGCTCGCGCCACAGCTGGTGGCTGAAAGGTCTGACTGCATCGATCACGCTGCGCCAGTCGCCGCCCGCCGCCACATGGGCCGCGATGCGTTGCCGGAACCAGCGCAGCAAGGTGCTGGCGCCGGCGCCGAAAGGAATATCTTCCTCCCGGATGGACAGCGGCGCCGTGCGCCGATGGCCTCTGGCCATCAGGCCGCGGCGCGACATCGCGATGATGGGCCCGCGATGACCTTCGCGCAGCAAGGTCAGCACGTAGTCAGCCATGGTCAGGCCGGTGCCGAGGATCAGCACGGCCGCGTCCTTGCTGAAGCCGGGAACGGATGGAGAAATCCAGGGATCGGCGTGCCAAGCCGATCGGGCGGTCGCAGCGTCGTGACCTGTTGCGAGCACAGCGACATCGCCGACGAGACGCGAACCATCGGCCAGGCTGACAGTGACGTTGCCCCAGCCCTCGCTCACCGCGATGCATTCGCCACGGACGATCGTGAGACGCTGCTCGCCGTGCTCCGGCGATAGAAACGGATCCACCAGGCTTGCGATGTAATCGCCATAGAGGCGGCGAGGGACGAAGCAGTAGGGATCGGGGCGGAACGGCGCGGCGTTTGGACTCGTCGACAACCAGCGCCAGAAGTGATCGGGATCGTCGGGCAGGGCGCTCATATTGGCCGCGCGGACGTTGAGGAGATGATCGGCATTGCCCGTGTGATAAGCAAGCCCGCGGCCGATCTCACAGCGCTTTTCGATCAGCGTGACGCGGAAATCGGAATGTGGATGCTGCAGCAGCTGATAGGCGAGCAGCACGCCCGAGGCACCGCCGCCGATAATGATTGCGTGTCGTTCCGGGAAGCAGCTCATCCGAGGCGCCTCGTTCTTTGAGAGCGGCAAACGCGTAAGTTTTATTCTAGCACGCAACAACGCGCCCATGTTCGCATGTCGTTCAAAAAGACGAATATTCTCTTCTGCGGCGTCTTGGCGCGCCTGAACGGCCAGGAACAGCTATCTGCTCGCCCGAACTATTTTGTCCGGTCGTTCGGCCAGCGAGCATGACGCATGCGTGCAGACCGGCGAGCCACGGCCTTTATCGCGGAAACAGCGTCTGCGCGGTATTGGCGGTGCGAGGCCGCGGTGGCGGCAGCGCTGCACTTGGCGGACGCAGCGCATCCACCCGCGGCGAGGGTGCGATCGGCTTCGGCGGCTGCACCGCGGATATCCTCGCCATCTGACGCATCAGCTGGTCCTGACCGGCTTGCAACTGCTCCGCGGCTCTGGCCTGATCGCGGACGACCTGCTCCTGCCCCGCCTTGAGCTGCTCGATCCCGACCTGCAGCTCCGAGATGTCGCGCGCCAGCTTCTGGATCAACGGCATCAAGTCCCGATCGATCGAGGCCGTGGTGATATCGCCATGTTCCGCCGGCCCCTGCACGCCCGATGCAAATGAACCATTCTGCGGCGGCGCCGAGCCCAAATCCGTAGGCTGTACGGGAGGGGCAGGTGGGCGCGCGCTCGATGAAGTCAAATCGGAGGTGGAGACGTCGGCATCGTTTGTTGCCGCCGTCTTCAGAAAAGAGGGCATCCAACGCGCCATGACGGTCGTCATCGGATCCGCGTAATACCAAGCCAGCGCCGCAGTGCTCAGGCTGGCCACCATGAGAACGCCGATCGCGCCCCGCAAAGCCCTGCGGTGTAGCGATCGGCGCAAGCGTGTCGGCGGGACGCCTTTGCCGCCAGCCGGTTCGGTCGAACGAGGGGCTCCGGCTTGGGCCGCGATGTCCGCAAGCCGCTGATCGATCCGCGAGAGCACGTCACGCACGACGCGTTTATACACATCCGTGTAGGAATCCTTTTCTGGCGATAGACCGATCCCGCCCGGATCAAGCTCATTCGCGTTCGGCGTCGATTGCACTGGCATTCCTTTCAGTCCACTGCCCCTCCGGGACTCAAGGGCGCACGTCGGTTCCGAATCGTCCGACAAAACGGCGCGGCGCTTTGACCAAAGCAAGACTGTGGAGTGACAAGTACGAGGCGTTTTCGGACAGACTTACCTTCTGCACCGTCCACAAGGCGCGACAGGCACCCACCGAACTGGTCGAGGGCAGGGGGCGTCCTACGCAATCGCCCGCCCCGGAGCATCCGTCGGTTCGCATTTTAGGTTGTCAGGACATCCACACGTCACGGGCTTGTTGCGTCGCAGCGGTACGTAGTGACCGGCTTGGGGGCTCTAAGTTCAGGGACGACACAATGAGAGTTCGCAGGATGCGGGATCGGCCGGTTCATTCGCTTGCAAGTTCGATCCTTTGCCGGACTCGCCGTATTCTTCCGTTCGGCGGGACCGTTCTCGCGGCGGGGCTAGCTCTTCTCCAGACATCGGCGGCCGCGATTGCTGAACCGAACAACGCTCGGACCGCGACGCCGATCGAGCATCTGCTCGTCATCATCGGCGAAAACCAGAGCTTCGATCATGTTTTTGCCACCTATCGTGCACCTTCGGGCGATCATGTGTCGAACCTGCTGTCGAAGGGCATTGTCGATATAGACGGCCGGCCGGGTCACAACTTCGCGGCCGGTGCGCAATCGAGCGCTGTTGAGACGGGCACGTTCCAACTGGCGCCGGGAAGCAAACAAACCTACGCATTGCTGCCACCGCAAACCACGGGCAACTTGCCGCTAGGCGGAAGCGACACGGCGGGGCCGCCCTTTGCGACGGATGCCGGTGCGCTGGCATGGGAGACGATGTTCTATCACCAGTATGCGCCGCTGTTCGACCCGCACGACATGACCATCGGCGCAAATCCGTTTCCCAAATATGTGCCCGATGGGCGTATCGCCAACGTGAATGCCCTGCCGAACGGGCCCTTTCAGGTGACCGGCTTAACGCCCTACGATTTCTACATAGCCGATCCCAACCACGGCTTCTTTCCGGAGTGGCAACAGGCTGATTGCGACATAACCCATGCCACGGCAGAGAACCCGAGCGGCTGTCTCAATGATCTGTTCCCATGGGTTGAAGCGACCCGCAGTGCCAACGGCATTGGTAGCGGCGGCGTCGCGTTGGGCTTCTACAATGTCGCACGCGGTGACGCGCCATATTTTCACGCGCTTGCACGCGAGTATACGATGAGCGACAACTACCATCAGGCCATGCGTGGCCCATCGTCGCCCAACTGGAACTTTTTCGGTACTGCCGACGAAATCTACTTCAGCGATGGTCACGGCAATCCGGCAATTCCGGATGCCAGCCTGATCATGAATCCCAACCCCAAGCCTGGCGCGAACAATACGCCGATCTACGACGCGGGCACCTTCGTCAATTGTTCGGATCTGAATCAGCCCGGTGTGGCGACGATCCGGGCCTACATTGCTTCATTGCCATATCATCCTGATCCACATTGCGCACCGGGGACCTATTATCACGTTGCCAGCAGGCATCCGGGTTACTTTCCGGATGGAACGATCGATACGCTTGCCAACGCTTTGCCGCCCTCGAGCGTGCCCACGATCGGAGAAAAGCTCAGCCAGAAGGGCATTTCCTGGGCGTGGTATGCTGGTGGATATAATCGCTACGTAGCCGATCCCAATCATACGGCTTCTCCCGGCTATTGCGATAATTGCAATCCGTTTCAGTTCTCGACCGCGGTCATGTCGACGGCCGAGAGCCGCACGGCGCATCTGCGCGACGCAGAAGATCTCATCAGGGACATCCGCAGCGGCAAATTGCCGGAAGTCGCCTTCCTACGTTCGGAAGATGCTCCGAGTGGTCACCCGGACAGTTCCAAGCTCTCTTCCTTCGAAAACTACGCAAAGGTCTTTATCGAGGAGATCCAGGCGCAGCCGGAGCTTTGGGCTCACACCGCCATTCTCGTCACGTTCGACGAAGGCGGCGGCTTCTGGGACTCGGGATACGTCCAGCCCGTCGACTTTTTCGGGGATGGCGTCCGCGTCCCGGCGATTATCGTGTCACCTTACTCGCGTGGCGGTCACGTCGGGCACGTCTACTCCGATCATGCCTCCGTCGTGAAATTCATCGAGCGGAATTGGCGCCTCGGCACGCTGTCCTCGCGAAGCCGCGACAATCTTCCAAATCCGATCACCGGCCGTAATCCGTATATTCCCGTCAATGCGCCCGCGATCGGCGACTTGATGGACCTGTTTCGGTTCGGCCACGATGGTGAGGAAGCCCACCACAAGAACCGGCCTGATGGATGGGACCGCGACCGGGATTGACGCCGGTCGAGCCTTGGCGGCTGCTCATCCTATGCGGTGAGCAGTCCCGGCATGGTCGTTCGCGCGCCGTCCAGGAAGGTCCGGATCGCGTCGCGCACGATCGCGTCCAGGTCGGATGGGATCGGTGTCTCGTAGATGAATCTGCGAATGGCGATATAGAAGATGCGTCCGTGCAGGCCCCAGAACATTTCGGTCTCGCGCTCGCTGAGATGGCGCTCCGTAATGTTTGGGAGTCCCAGATCGTGACGCAGTTCGATCGCGGCGGGCTCGATGATCTCGCGGCGGACAAGGTCGAGATAACGGCCGGTGATGCCGAACGATTTCATTCCCGAGAAGACGAAGATCCGGACCCAATTGTACTCGAACACGTGGGCGACATAGTCCAGGTAGAAGCGCGTGAGACGCGCCTCCAGCGGCAGCGCGCGATCGCGGATCAGCGGCGCCCAATCGGGCGACCAGCGGCTGAGATAGACCTCCTGGTAGACGCGCTCGATCAGCGCTTCTTTGCTCGGGAAGTGGCGATAGATCGCCGAATGCGTGATGCCCATGCGCTTGGCGAGCTCGCGAGTCTGGCCTTCGAAGCCGCGCTCGGCAAAGAAGCGGATCGCCTCGTGCACTATCAGCCGCTCACGGTCGGGAGCGCGCATGTTGCGGCGCTGCGGCACGGCCTTGGGGCCCGCCTTGGTCGTTCGCCGGACCGGTCGCTTCGCCTTCTTGTGCGCTTTTCTCGCCATTGACGTCGCTGTATCGCAATTCGCGGCGGACTTCATAGCGCAATCCACATTTGTGACCAAATGGTCAATTCTGGTTGACCCAGTCTCGTCGCCGTGCGAGGATTTTGAGACCAGATGGTTACAAATTTGGCAATCCCCGCTGGCGAGCGGAGGGATCGAGGAAACGGCAGTGAAGGCGAGGGCTTTCAGCTATTTTCGTGCTGAGACGATCGAACAAGCGCTGGACGCCCATGCGCGTGCCGGCGACGACGCGCGTTTCATCGCCGGCGGACAAAGCCTCGTGCCCGCGCTGTCGCTGCGGCTGCAGGCTCCGCGGCTTCTCATCGACATCACCCATATTGCCGAACTGCGCGGCGTCGAGCGTCAAGGCGACTTCTTGCGCATCGGCGCGCTCACGCGTCACTGCGAGATGCTGAGCGAGCCTCTGATCGGGCAGTTCGCTCCGCTGCTACGCGCTGCGGCGCCGTTCGTCGCCCATCCGGCGATCCGCAATCGTGGCACGATCGGCGGCAGCGTTGCGCTCGCCGATCCTGCCTCCGAATTTCCCGCGATAACCTTGGCGCTTGCGGCCGAGATCGAGATCGCCGGGCCGGCCGGCCGCCGGCGGGTGAGAGCCGACGATTTCTTCGTCGATCTGTTCGAGACGGCGCTTGGGCCGGGTGAATTGATCACCGCGATCCACGTCCCGGTGTTCAGGAGCAATCAACGGTTCGCCTTCGACGAGCTGGCGCGTCGGCGCGGCGACTATGCGCTGGTCGGGTGCGGTCTGCTCGCGAGTTGCGAAGGCGACCGCATCGACGACATCCGCATCGCCTTCTTCTCGGTCGGCAATGTGCCGACCCGGGCCAAGACAGTGGAAGCCACGCTGGCTGGAGCCACGCTCGATCCGGCGCGCGTCGCCGCGGCGCAGACGGCGCTGGAGGCGGACCTTGCCCCACCTGAAAGCGACGAGGTGCCGCCGGCGATGCGGCTGCATCTCGCCCGCGTGCTGCTTGGGCGCCTGCTCGGCCGTCTCGGGGAGGGGGCATGAGCGTGATCGGCGAAGACGGGTTGTCTGATGAGATCGACGAGACCTTCCGCGTCCGGCTCGTCGTCAACGGCCGCAAGGTGACCTGCGATGTTGCGCCGCGCGAGACCCTGGTCGACTGCCTTCGCAATCAGCTCGAACTGACGGGAACCCACGCCGGCTGCGAGATGGGGGCCTGCGGCGCTTGTCTCGTGCAACTCGACGGACGCGCGGTGCATTCCTGCCTGATGTTCGCGGTGCAGGCCGCTGGCGCGCGGGTCGATACCATCGAGGGCCTGTCGGAGAGCGGCGCGATCGGCGATCTCCAGGCTGAATTCCATCGCCGCAACGCGCTCCAGTGCGGCTTCTGCACGCCCGGCATGCTGATCAGCGCCCATGAACTGCTGTCGCAGGTGGCGCGGCCGAGCCGCACGGAGATCCGCGATGCGCTCTCGGGCAACTACTGCCGCTGCACCGGCTACGAGGCGATCGTGGACGCCATCGAGGCGGTGGCGACGGCACGCGCCTCCGCGTCCGGAGACGATGGAGGCGCAGCATGAGTGCGCAGCTGACCTCGCTCGATCGCCCCAGTTCCTATATCGGCCGCTCGGTGCCGCGCCCCAACGCCAAGCGGCTGCTCGCCGGGCGCGGCCGCTATGTCAGCGACCTCACTCTGCCGCGTATGTTGCATGCCGCTTTCCTGCGCAGCCCGCATGCGCATGCGAAGATCGTGTCCATCGATACCGAAGCCGCGCGGGCGCACGAGGGCGTGCATCTCGTCGCGACCGGTGCTGATCTCGCCAAGATCTGCACGCCCTGGACCGGCACCTTGGATCACTTCAAGGGCATGACATCGGCGCCGCAACTGCCGCTGCCGCTGGATCGCGTGGTCTGGGCCGGGCAGGCGGTCGTCGCCGTGGTCGCTGAGAGCCGGGCGATTGCCGAGGATGCGCTCGAGTTGATCGAGGTCGATTACGAGGACCTGCCCGTCGTTGCCGATGTCGACAGCGCGCGCCAGATCGGCTCACCGTTGATCAATCCGGGTAGCGCCGGCAATGTCTGTTTCCGAAGCCAGCTCGATAGCGGCGGCGTCGATGATGCCTTTGCCGCCGCCGCTCATGTGGTGGAGGAGGAGTTCAGCTTCGGCCGCCATACCGCGGTGACGCTCGAGCCGCGCGCCATCGTCGCCGACTACGATCCCGGCGGCGAGATGCTCACGGTGCATCACGGCACCCAGACGCCGTACCAGTTTCAGGACCTCTATTCGCGCCATTATGGCATCCCGGAAGCCCGCGTCCGCGTCGTCGCCACCGACATCGGCGGCTCCTTCGGGATGAAGCTGCACGTCTATCACGAGGACATGGCGGTGGTCGGCCTTTCGATCCTGCTGGGACGACCGGTCAAATACGTCGCCGACCGCATCGAGTCCTTCGTCTCGGATATCCATGCCCGCGATCATCGCGTGCGCGCCCGCATGGCGATCGACGCGAAGGGCGGCATCCTGGCAATAGATGTGCAGGACATCACCGCGATCGGGGCCTTCTCGACCTATCCGCGCACCAGCGTGGTCGAGGGAAACCAGGTGATCCGTCTGATCGGGGCGCCATATGGGTTGAAGGCCTATCGCGCCGCGCTGGAGGTGATCTTCCAGAACAAGGTCCAGACCAGCCAATACCGCGCCGTTGGTCACCCCATCGCCTGCGCCGTCACCGAACGGCTGGTCGACATCGCCGCGGCGCGCGTCGGCCTCGATCCTTTCGCCATCCGCGCGCAGAACGTGATCGCTGACGACGCCTATCCGCAGACATCGCCGACCGGCTACAGGTTCGAGGCGCTGTCGCATCAAGCCTGCCTGCGGCGGCTGCATGCGATGATGGACTACGACGCGTTGCGCGCCGAGCAGGCGGCCTTACGGGCACGCGGCGTCTATCGGGGCATCGGCATCGCGACCTTCGTCGAGATCACCAATCCAAGTCCCGCCTTCTATGGCGTCGGCGGCGCGCGCATTTCGTCGCAGGACGGCGCGATCGTCAGCCTGACACCATCGGGCGAGGTCCGCTGCCTGATCTCGGTCACGGAGCAGGGGCAGGGCACCGAGGCGATCATCAGCCAGATCGTGGCCGACCAGCTCGGGATCGCGCAGGAGCACGTCAAGGTCATCACGGGCGATACCGAGGTGACGCCGCATGGTGGCGCCACCTGGGCCTGCCGCGGCGCCGGCATCGGCGGCGAGACCGCGCTCCAGGCGACACGTGTGCTCAAGCGCAACATTCTGGAGATCGCCGCACTCATCCTGCAGGAGCAGCCAGCGGCGCTCGACATTATCGACGGGCAGGTGGTCGATGCCGGATCGCAGCAGCAACGGCAGCCGGTCTCGGAGATTGCCCGCATCGCCTACTTCCGGTCCGACACGCTGCCGCCGGGCACGCAGGCGCAGCTCACGGTCAGTCATCATTTTGCTCCGCAGGGCTATCCGTTCGCCTTCACCAATGGGATCCAGGGCTGCTCGCTGGAAGTCGACATCGAGACCGGCTTCATCAAGCTCCTGAAGCATTTCGTGGTTGAGGATTGCGGCCGCATCATCAACCCGATGCTGGTCGATGAGCAGCTGCGCGGCGGGGTGGTGCAGGGGCTCGGCGCGGCGCTGTTCGAGGAATGCCGCTACAGCGAGACCGGCCAGCTCCAGAACGGCTCGCTTGCCGACTATCTGGTGCCGATGGCCATGGAGATGCCCGATATCGAGATCGCGCATGTGGAGACACCGACGGAGGACACCGTGCTCGGCGCCAAGGGGTGCGGGGAAGCCGGCACCGCGGCGGCGTCAGCCTGCGTGCTCAACGCCGTCAACGATGCGCTCGCGCCGTTCGACGCCTCCATCAACGCCATTCCGATCACGCCCACACGCGTCCTGAAGGCCCTCAAGCGATTCTAGAAAAAGCGATATCAGGGAGGAAACCATGCAGAAGTCCGGATCGAGATCGACCCGAATGAAGATATCCCGCCGCACCGCGCTGGCCGGGATGTCGGCCGGCCTTGCGACGTTGGCGATACCGCGGCTCGGCCGTGCCGCCGATGACACCGTCCGCATCGGCTTTCCGACCCCGCTGACCGGCCCATTCGCCGCCGAGGCGCGCGACCAGGTGAAATGCGCCGAGCTCGCGGTCAAGCTCGTCAACGACAAAGGCGGCATCGGTGGCCGCAAGGTCGAGCTCCTGGTGCGGGATGACAAGCTCAATGCCGGCGAAGCCGCCACCCGTACGCTCGAGCTGATCGAGAAGGATAAGGTGCATGCTATCGTCGGTGCGCTCTCCAGCGCCGTGCAGCTCGCGGTCAACGAGGTCACCCGTGCCCGCGGCGTGATCTACGTCTCGATCAGCCAGTCCGACACCATCAACGAGGCCAAGGACTTCAGCAAATACACCTTCCACGAGGCGCTCAATCCGCACATGACGACGGCGGCGGTGGCGGGTAAGACCATGAAGAAGGGCATGAAGGTCGCGCATCTGGTGGCTGACTATGCCTATGGTCATGAGATGCTGCGCGGCTTCAAGCGCGCGCAGGCGGCGATCGGCGCTGACAGCGTCGGCGAGATCCTGCATCCGTTCGGTGCGGCCGACTACTCCACCTTCATGCCGCGCCTGATGTCGATGCGGCCGGATGTGCTCTGCATCAGCAATTTCGGCCGCGATCAGGCCAATGCGATCAAGCAGGCGGTTGATTTCGGCGTCAAGCAGCAGATGAAGATCGTGGTGCCCGTGATCCTGCACAACCAGCGGCTCGCGGTCGGTCCCGATGTCTTTGAAGGCGTGGTCGGCGGCGCCAACTACTATTGGGGCTTGGAGACGCAGAACAGATCGGCAGCGGATTTCAACGCCGCGTTCCGGGCCGCCAATGGCGGGGCGATCCCGACCGACTACGGCGCCTATGGCTACTCCGGAGTGGCCTCGCTGCTGCTCGCCATGCAGGCCGCCGGAGGCACCGACACCGACAAGGTGGTCGATGCCCTGGAGAAGCTGCAATACGATCTCACCAAGGGGCCGCAGCACTACCGCAAATGCGACCACCAGTCGGTGCAGTCGGTCCTGGTGTTGGAGTCCAAGAAGAAGTCCGTCATGGCGAACGACAACGATCTGTTCGCGATCCTCGCAAACGAGGCGGGCGCTGACGACATGCTGCGGAGCTGCAGCGAGCTCGGCCACGCCACCTAAGCCGCGCCGATGGACCTGTCGCTGATCATCATGCAGCTGCTCTCCGGGATCGCGCTTGGCGCGGTCCTGGTGATCACCGCACTTGGGCTGACGATCGTGTTCGGCATGCTCGGTGTGGTCAATTTCGCGCATGGCGCGTTGTTCATGATCGGAGCCTATGCGGGACTGTATATTGCCTCTCTCACCGGAAGTTTCTGGTGGGGGCTGTTGCTTGCTCCGATCCTGATCGGCGCTTTCGGCATGCTGATCGAGTTCGCCCTGATCCGCAGGCTTTACGGCCGCTCGATCGACGATCCGCTGCTGCTGACGTTCGGCCTCAGCTACGTCCTGGTCGAGGGCGTACGGATCGTGTTCGGCAGCGACGGCGTGCCGTTTCCGACCCCGTCGCAGCTTATCGGCGTGGTTGATCTCGGCATCGGCTTCTTCCCGCGCTACCGGCTTTTCGTCATCGTACTGGTCGCCATTGTCTTGCTCGTGCTCTGGCTGCTGTTGGAGAAGACCCGGGTCGGCTTGATCGTGCGCGCGGGCGCGCGCGATCCCACCATCATGCAGGTGCTCGGCGTCGACATTGGCCGGGTGTGGCTGGCGATCTTCGGACTCGGCGTCGCGCTGGCCGCCCTGGGCGGCGTGCTGGCGGGACCGATGCGTAGCGTCAACCCGGAGATGGGGGCCTTGGTGCTCGCGGAGGCGTTCGTGGTTACCGTGATCGGCGGGCTCGGCTCCATCGTCGGGGCGGTCGTCGCGGGCCTCATGGTCGGCATCTCCATCAGCATGGTGGCGCTGTTTGCGCCTGAAATGGCGACCATCGTCATGTTCGCGCTGATGGCCATCGTGCTGTTGATCCGCCCGCAGGGCCTGTTCGGCGTGAAGGGTAGGGCCGCATGACGTTCCGATCCGACGAAGCGATCGCCAAATCCGCGCCGGGCGGACTCGCTTGGCTGCTGGACCAGCGGGTGCTGCTCTCCATCGCGGTCCTTGCGGTGCTGCCATGGCTGCTGCCGTCCAAGGCCCTGGCCGTCAACGTCCTGATCTACGGCGTCGTGGTGATGGGCTACAATCTCCTGTTCGGCTACACCGGCCTGCTGTCGTTCGGCCAAGCCGCCTTTTTCGGTTCGGGCGCTTATCTTACGGGCATCGCGATCGGCCGTTATGGCATGCCGTGGTTTGCCGCCGTCGCGATCGCAGTTGCGCTGAGCACGGCTTTGGCCGCGGCGATCGGCATGGTGTCGACCCGAACCCGCGGCATCTACCTGTCCATGGTGACGCTCGCGCTTGCCCAGCTCGTGTATTACGTGGCGCTGCAGGCCTCCTGGATCACGGGCGGCGAGAACGGGTTGCGCGGCTTCACCGTCGATCACATCAACCTGTTCGGCCTTCAGATCAACTTCCTCGATCCCGTCAACAAATATTACGTTCTGATGGCGTTTGCCGCCGCGGCGATGTGGTTCCAGTCACGGATCCTGAACTCGCCGTTCGGCGCGGTCATCGAGGCGATCCGCGAGAACGAACAGCGGGCGCGGGCCTGCGGCTATAATGTCGAGCGCTGCAAGCTGATCGTGTTCATGCTGTCGGGGGCGATCTCCTCGCTCGGCGGCTGCATGCTGGCGCTGCATCTGTCGATCGTGCCGTTGGACATCCTGCACTACCAGACCTCGGGCATGATCGTGATGATGGTCCTCTTGGGCGGCGCGCGGAGCTTCTTCGGCCCCTTTGTCGGCGCTGCAACCTTCCTGATTTTGGAAGACGTCATGTCGCTGTGGACGTCGCATTGGCAGATCTTCGTCGGCGCGATCTTCGTCCTCTTCGTCCTGTTTCTGCCCAAGGGTATCTGGGGCACTTTGCTCGACACAATCTCGATCGCAAGGACACGCCGATGAGCGGCAAACTGCTTCGCGCGGAGGCGATCGGCAAGCGCTTCGGCGGCTTTGTCGCCCTGCAGGATATCAGCGTGTCCTTCGCAGCCGGCCAGCTCACCTCGATCATCGGGCCGAACGGCGCCGGCAAGAGCACGTTCTTCAACATTCTCTCGGGCGCATTATCGCCGTCTTCGGGCAAGCTGCACTTCAAGGGACGCGAGTTGAGCGGGCTGGCGCAGCACCGCTTCGTGCACCAGGGCATCTCGCGGTCCTACCAGATCACGAACATATTCGCCGATCTCTCCGTGCATGAGAACGTGCGCGTGGCGGCCCAGGCGCTCAGCGTCAGCTATGACATCTGGCGCAATCGCGCGCGATTGCCGGAGCTGAATACCCGCGCCGATGCCGCCCTCGAGGCGGTCGGCCTGCTCGGTAAGCGCTGGGTGCAGGCGAAATTCCTCTCGCACGGCCAGCAGAGAGCCCTGGAGATCGCGATCGCGCTGGTCTCCGAACCGGAGCTTCTCTTGCTCGACGAGCCGACGGCGGGCATGGGGCCGGAGGAGACCAAGGACATGGTTGCGCTCCTGGAGCGGCTCGCCGAGCGGCGGACCGTGCTTCTGGTCGAACACAAGATGAAGATGGTGCTCGGCCTCAGCAAGCGCGTCGTGGTGCTGCATCATGGCCGGCTGCTTGCGGACGGCACGCCTGACGAGATCAGGAGCAATCCGGAAGTTCGCCGCGTCTACCTTGGACAGAGTGAAGGCTATGGCTGAGACTCCATTGCTTCAGATCGAGGATCTTCACGCCTGGTACGGAGCCAGCCATATCTTGCACGGCATATCCCTGCACGTGAACGAGGGCGAGGTGGTCGCCCTCGTCGGTCGCAACGGCGCGGGCAAGACCACCACGTTGCGGGCGGTGATGGGATTGATTCCGAGGGCGACGGGTCGCGTGCGCTTTGGGGGGAGGGAGCTGCTGCCGCTGCGCGCCCATCAGCGCTTTCATCTCGGGCTTGCCTATGTCCCGGAGGAGCGACGGATCGTCCCTGGCCTCTCGGTGCGTGAGAACCTGCGGCTGGGTCTCGTCGCGGCCGCAGGAGAGATCGATGAGCGCCACGCGATCGATACGGTGGCCGAGACGTTTCCGCGCCTGAAGGAGCGCCTCGATCAGGAAGGCGTGACACTGTCCGGCGGCGAGCAGCAGATGCTGGCGATTGCCCGCGCGCTGATCGCAGACCCCAGGATGATTCTGCTCGACGAGCCGTCGGAAGGCATCATGCCCGTGCTCGTCGAAGAAATGGGCGTGCTGCTCCGCCGACTGCGCGACCAGGGCAAGACGCTGCTCTTGGTCGAGCAGAACGTCGAATGGGCGCTACGCCTTGCAGACCGCGCCGTCATCATCGACCAGGGCGAGGTCGTTCACGAGAGCAGCGCTGCAGCATTGCTTGCAGATAAGGACATCCAAGAACGATATTGCGCGGTCTGATCGCGATCCGGCCGGGGCCAGTCATCGAGCTCCTTGTCCGATCCGGCACATAGGCAGCCGAAAGAGCACCGAAGCAGCCGCAATCGCAAATCCCGAAAAGTTGCCGCCGAAGGAGGTGCGGAGGACACACCAAGCCCGATGTCGTCTCTCGCTGCATCGGAGTCAGCGCGGCGGAAACGGGGTAGGCCGTTCAGGCACGTTGTTCCGCTTCCATCGGAGTCGATGCTGGTTCGATCGGAGTCGGCTGGCCGCGATGACGCTTCCTTCGGAGTCGCTCTGGCCCGAGCGGCATCCGAGGAGGGCGCTCCAATTGATGTGGAGGAGGCGATCCGGGCTTTCCGGGGACAAAAATGGCGGACTGTGTGCGAGAAATTGAGCGCCGGTTAGGTCGCGACGTTCCGGAAACCTTTGTGGCGGATGTCAGACAAGCAACGGCATTGGCATGGAGCCATAGGCGCTGTCGCCGAGAAGCCAGCTTGGATAAAGCTCAAACTTCTCGAGTGAACGCTCAATCATGCGCTTGGCGGCCAAAACTTCTGCCTGGCGGATCGCCGTGGTCGCTTCGACATCGACGATGATCGCATTCTCGACGTCGACCAGATAGTTCGTCGAGTAGGCGGAGAAGGCTTGGCCGCCGTGCGCTCCCGTCGAGCGCGCCGCCGGGTCGGAGGGCGACACAAACTTGGGCGTGACCTCCGTCGAAGCGGAAAGACTCAGGTCGAACGAGAAACGACAGCCCGACGTGAACTGCCGCATATGCGATTCGCATAAGGTATATTATGGAATATATTTATGTATAAGCAGATCAGGATCTTAGGGCAAAAACCTGAGCCCGAAGGTCAGCTGCATCCGCTTCATCGGGGCCGTTTGGAGCGTTTGCTGGCTCGCCGGGCTTCACGCGCTGACGTGGCGCGCTGGATACGCCTGATGTCCTCACCGCTTGCCGCCGCGTCGTTCGGCTGCAATAAGCGGCGAAGACGAAACCGCTGAGATCGCCGGGATTCGGTCCTCATAGGATTGAGCCGCGTGGCAGTCCAGGGTCTCGCGAAAGAACAAAAACTTTCTCAGGGAGAAACGAAGCATGAGCCTGTCACGACGCGCGCTTCTGAGGGCCTCCGCGGCGTCAGCGGTTCTCGGTGGGTTCGGTGGTGTCAGCGCACCCCATGTGGTGCGCGCGGAGAGCGCCGCCGAGTTCAGCTACAAATACGCCAACAACCTGCCCGACTCGCATCCGATGAACGTCCGGGCCAAGGAGATGGCCGCGGCCATCAAGAGCGAGACCAACGGCAGGTTCGACCTGCAGATCTTCCCAAACAACCAGCTCGGTTCCGACACCGACATGCTGAGCCAGATCCGCTCCGGCGGTGTCGAGTTCTTCACGCTGTCCGGGCTCATCCTGTCGACCTTGGTGCCGGCGGCCTCGATCAATGGCATCGGCTTCGCGTTCCCGGACTACGACACGGTCTGGAAGGCCATGGACGGTGATCTCGGCGCCTATGTTCGCGGCCAGATCAACAAGGCCGGCCTGATGGTCATGGACAAGATCTGGGACAACGGCTTCCGCCAGACCACGTCGTCGACCAAGCCGATCAACGGGCCCGACGATTTCAAGGGCTTCAAGATCCGCGTGCCGGTGTCGCCGCTGTGGACCTCGATGTTCAAGGCGTTCGAGGCGGCGCCCGCCTCGATCAATTTCAGCGAGGTCTATTCGGCGCTACAGACCAGGGTCGTCGAGGGCCAGGAAAATCCGCTGGCGATCATCTCGACCGCCAAGCTCTACGAGGTGCAGAAATACTGCTCGCTGACCAACCATATGTGGGACGGGTTCTGGTTCCTGGCCAACCGCCGCGCCTGGGAAAGCCTGCCTGAGGACGTCCGGACGATCGTCGCCAAGAACATCAACGCTGCCGCGGTGAAGGAGCGCGAGGATACGGCCAAGCTGAATGCGGGGCTGCAGCAGGAGCTCGCATCCAAGGGGCTGATCTTCAATCAGCCGACAGTGGCGCCCTTCCGCGATAAGCTCCGCACCGCCGGCTTCTACGCTGAATGGAAAGGCAAGTATGGCGAGGAGGCCTGGGGCCTGCTCGAAAAGGCCGTCGGCAAGCTGTCGTAGCAGTTTTCTCGTAGTTAGCCGCCCTCCTTGTCGCTCAGCCTTTTACCGCTCAGCCTTGGATCGATGCCATGGCGCAAGCCGAGTTCACCGAAATCGTGGTCAGCGAGGTGGTCGTCGAGGCCCCTCGCCGCCGGTCGCTGATCGGTTCGATCGAATTCGCGCTCGGCTTGCTCGTGGAGATCCCGGCGGCGCTCCTGGTCGTCGCCGAGATCGTGATCCTGTTTGCCGGCGTGGTGGCGCGCTACGCGCTGCATCAGCCATTGATCTGGTCGGACGAACTGGCGTCGATCCTGTTCCTGTGGCTCGCCATGCTGGGCGCCGTCGTCGCGTTCCGCCGCGGCGAGCACATGCGCATGACTGCGATGGTCGCGGTGGCCGGACCGCGGCTTTGGGCCTATCTCGACGTGGTGGCGACAGCCGCCGCGCTGGCGTTCCTGGTGCTGGTGGTGCGGCCGGCCTTTGACTACGCCGCGGAGGAAAGCTTCATCACGACGCCGGCGCTGCAGATCGCCAATGTCTGGCGCGCGGCAGCGCTGCCGGTCGGCATCGTCCTGATGACGCTGTTTGCGTTGCTGCGGCTGGTCCGCGCGGCCGATCGCAGGACCGTGCTGGCCGCGGTGGCGTCCGTGGCCGTCATCATCGTGCTGTTCTGGCTGGCGCAGCCCTGGCTGAAGCCGCTCGGCAATCTCAACCTGGTCATCTTCTTCGTCGGCGTGGTCGGCTTCTGCGTATTCGCCGGCGTTCCCATCGCCTTCGCGTTCGGGCTCGCGATCTTCGGCTATCTGGCTCTGACCACGCGCACGCCGTTGGTGGTGCTGGTCGGGCGGATGGACGAGGGCATGAGCCATCTGATCCTGCTCTCGGTGCCGCTGTTCGTGTTCCTCGGCCTATTGATCGAGATGACCGGCATGGCGCGCGCCATGGTCGCGTTCCTGGCGAGTCTGCTGGGCCACGTCCGGGGCGGCCTGCATTACGTGCTGGTCGGCGCGATGTACCTCGTCTCCGGCATTTCGGGCGCGAAGGCCGCCGACATGGCCGCCGTGGCGCCGGTGCTGTTTCCGGAGATGAAGGCGCGTGGCGCCCGTCCCGGCGATCTCGTCGCCCTGCTCGCAGCGACCGGCGCCCAGACCGAAACCATTCCGCCGAGCCTGGTGCTGATCACGATTGGCTCGGTCACCGGTGTCTCGATCGCCGCCCTGTTCACCGGCGGCCTGTTGCCGGGCGTCGTGCTGGCGGTGACGCTGTGCGCGCTGGTTCGCTGGCGCTACCGCAACGAGGACATGAGCGGCGTCCGGCGCGCCGCGGCGTCCGAGATCGGCCGGAGCTTCGTTGTCGCCCTACCCGCGCTGGCACTGCCCTTCGTCATTCGTTTCGCCGTCGTCGAGGGCATAGCGACCGCCACCGAAGTCTCCACCATCGGCATCGTCTACGGCCTGATCATCGGGCTCCTGATCTACCGCCGGTTCGATTGGCGACGGCTCTTGCCGATGCTGGTCGAGACCGCGGCGCTCTCCGGCGCCATCCTGCTGATCATCGGCACCGCGACCGGCATGGCCTGGGGCCTGACGCAATCCGGCTTTTCGCGCTCGCTTGCAGCCGCGATGACCGGGCTGCCGGGCGGCGCTGCCGCCTTCATCGCGGTCTCGATCCTGGCCTTCACGATCCTCGGCAGCGTGTTGGAGGGCATTCCCGCGATCGTGCTGTTCGGGCCGCTGCTGTTTCCGATCGCGCGTGCCGTCGGCGTGCACGAGGTGCATTATGCCATGATCATCATCCTGGCGATGGGGATCGGCCTGTTCGCACCGCCGTTCGGAGTTGGATATTACGCGGCCTGCGCCATCGGCCGGGTTGACCCTGCGCAAGGCATGCGGCCGATCTGGGGCTATCTGCTGGCGCTCCTGATCGGACTTGCGGTGGTTGCAATTTTTCCCTGGATTTCGATCGGGTTCCTGTAGAATCCTCAAGTGAATGCTGGAGGACGAAGCCATGAGCGCGAACCAATACAATATCGGCTTGGACAAGACCCCGGCCAATTACGTCCCGCTGACCCCGCTGAGCTTCATCGCGCGCAGCGCGGCGGTCTATCCCGATCACATCAGTACCGTCTATGAGGGCCGCAGCTTCACCTGGGCCCAGACCTACGCGCGCTGCCGCCAGTTCGCGTCCTATCTCGCCGGCCGCGGCATCGGCGAGGGCGACACGGTGGCGGCGATGTTGCCGAACATTCCGGCCATGAACGAGCTGCACTTCGCCGTCCCGATGGCCGGTGCCGTGCTGAATACGCTGAACATCCGGCTCGATGCGCCGTCGATCGCGTTCCAGCTCGATCATGGCGGGGCCAAGATCATCCTGGTCGATCCCGAGTTTTCCGGCGTCATCTCCGACGCGCTCAAGCTGATGACCGGCGCGAAACCGTTCGTGATCGACGTCGACGACATCTCGTTCACGGGCGGCAGCCGGATCGGCGAGATCGAATATGAGGACGCTCTGGCGCTCGGCGATCCCGCCTTCGAGCCGCGACGTCCGAAGGACGAATGGGACGCGATCGCGATGAGCTACACGTCCGGCACGACCGGCAATCCCAAGGGCGTCGTGACCCATCACCGCGGGGCCTATCTCAACGCCGTCAGCAACATCCTCGCCGGCAATCTCGGCCAGCATCCGGTCTATCTCTGGACGCTGCCGATGTTCCACTGCAACGGCTGGTGCTTCCCGTGGACGATGGCGGCGGCGGCCGGCGTCAATGTGTGCCTGCGCAAGGTCGAGCCGAGCAAGATCTTCGAGTTGATCCGCCTGCACGGCGTGACGCATATGTGCGGCGCGCCGATCGTCTACAATGTGCTGATCAACGCTCCCGACGCGCCAAAGGGCAAGCGGGAGAAGCCCGTCATCGGCCTAATTGCCGGCGCCGCGCCACCCGTCGCAGTGCTGGAGGGCGCCGAGGGCATCGGCATCAAGCTGACGCATGTTTATGGGTTGACCGAGGTCTATGGCCCCGCCTCGGTCTGTGCCGAGCAGCCCGGCTGGGACGAGCTTCCGCCGGCGGAGCGCGCGCAAATGAAGCGTCGGCAAGGCGTGCCCTACCCGCTCGAGGAAGCGGTCACCGTGCTCGATCCCCAAACCATGCGCGAGGTGCCGCGCGACGGCGAGACCATCGGCGAGGTCATGTTCCGCGGCAACATCGTGATGAAGGGCTATCTGAAAAACGAGAGGGCGACCAAGGAAGCCTTCGCCGGCGGCTGGTTTCACACCGGCGATCTCGGCGTGCTCGACGAGCACGGCTATGTCATCATCAAGGATCGCTCCAAGGACATCATCATCTCCGGCGGCGAGAACATCTCCTCCGTCGAGGTCGAAGACATCCTCTACAAACATCCGGCCGTGCTGTTCGCCGCAGTGGTCGCCAAGCCCGATCCGAAATGGGGCGAAGTGCCCTGTGCCTTCATCGAGCTGAAGGAGGGCGTGCAGGCGACCGAAGCCGAGATCATCGCCTATTGCCGCACCCACATGTCCGGCTTCAAGACGCCGAAGGTGGTCGTGTTCGGCCCGATCCCGAAGACGTCGACCGGCAAGATCCAGAAATATCTGCTCCGCAACGAGGTGCAGTCGGCCAAGGCGATCTCGGCGTAAGCGAAGTCGACAGGGGACGCTTGGCCAATGGCGGTGCTGCGCGCCTGCGCGCGCAACGATCACCCGCGCGCAACGCGCGGCACGGTGATATCGTCTTCACCGCTGCGATATTCCAGGATGTCTCCCGGCTGGCAGTCGAGGGCCTCGCAGATCCGCGCCAGCGTGTCGAAACGCACGCCCTTGACCTTGGCGGATTTCAGCAGCGAGACGTTCTGCTCGGTGATGCCGATGCGCTCGGCGAGTTCCTTGGAACGCATCTTGCGGCGTGCCAGCATGACGTCGAGATTGACGATGATCGGCATGTCCGGGCCTCAAACGATGCTGGCATTCTCGTCGGCGATCCGGGTTGCTTCGGCCATCACCCAGGCCACTGCAAGCAGCACGCCGCCGACGATCAGCGCGATATAGTCGTTGATCGATAGCGCGATGCCGAGCTGGCGACTGCCCGGCGGATTGCTGATGGTGAAGGCGATCAGCAGCGCGGTCGACGATAGCGGGCCGAGCGCCGCCTGCAGTAACACCGCGGCAGCAAAATCGCGCAGGCGCCGCGCAGTCGCTGGCGTGAACACGCTTCCTTGCGCGAAATCCAAAAACAGCGCGCGGACCTGCCACATTCCGTAGAGCATCACGCCGATGGGAACAGCCATCACCGCTGCACCCGCAATGGCGCGCCCGGGCGTGATCTGCAGATTGGCACCGATGCCGCCGAGACGCGCCAGCAGCAGGCTGCGCGTCAAATCCGGAAGGGCGAAAATCAGAATCGTGCCGGCCGACATCAGCAGGATGCCCAGCCCGGTAATCCGCGCCATGGCACGGGAAAAACGACGCAACCGATGGTTCTGGTCGGCAAGGTCAGTCATGGCGTAGCCCTCTTGACGAAAGAGTAAATTATCGTATTTCGATAATTATTCATTGTCAAACGGAAGTGAGCGCATGCCGATCCGAGCCCTGCCCCGCCTTCTCCTGATCTTCGGCCTCGGCTGCAGCGCCACGGGCTGTAGCCATATGCCGGTAACCTCGATGGTGAAGCTCGCCCGGGTCGATTTTCAGACCAGCGATCCGGCGCAGCTGCGCGCGGCGGTCAAGCTGCCGATCTCGCTCCGCCCGCTGCCCGGCGGTGTCGTATTGCGGATTGTGGTCAGGCGCCGCGGCGCTGCCGAGGAGCAGCGCGAGTTCGTGCTGCGCGAACTGGCAGAGCCAGCGGCCCTGGCGCGGGAAGCGGAGGCCGCGACGCGCATCTACGCTTATCGTCTGGATGAGGCCGATGCCACGAAGCTGCTCGCGTTCCGCGCCGAACTGATGGAACGGAAGAGCGCCGGTGGCGGCGGATCGGTCACGATCTCGATCGCTCCGAAAGCCTGCAAGACGTTCGAGCTGCCGGAGGGGCCGATCTATGTGACCACCTATCTGAGGACAGCCGAAACCGTCGAGTATGTCACGCTGGCGCGTGACGTCGATCTGCGCTCATTGGCTTCCGATCATCCGATCGTGGACGTTCCACGCTGCCAAATCTGACACGCTACGCATTCGGCGCCTTCGGCGGATAATACTGCGGCGCCTCGCGGCGGTTGTACATCCCGTAGTCCCTGGTGACCTCGACGATGCGGACATACTCCGTCGCGGGATCGGCCAGCAGCCTGGGGCTCAGTGCGAGCCCTGATGCGTCGTCATCGAGCTCGATCAGGTGCGCGAAGCGGCCTTCGCGATAGACGCTGGCGAAGCTCCCAACCGGCATATCCGTCGCGATGGGGAGCCGTGCACCGGACGTTTCCGTCACGAGTACATAAGTCGGCGGGCGCCGCTGCGGATTGTTGTACGGCGTGCGGCGCTCCGGCTGCCAGGCCGGCCGGTTGGGCCGGGCTTCATGGATCACCTGCGCGACACGTATCCGGTAGTCGGAGAAGACTTGGTCACGTCCGAGCGTCTGCACCTCGTGATGATGCCCATGCGCGCGCCAGGCGGTCAGGGCGCCCTCGTCCTGCCAGATCTGATAGGACAAGAGCAGATTGTCGCGCGACAGGCTCTTGAAGCGGTCGAGGAACAGGCAGCCGCCGAGCGCATCGAGCTCCGGCCTCAGCGATGCCGCGAGCTGCAGATATTGCTCGGTGCGGCCCGGCTTGATCTCGACCTCGAAGAACAAGGACATCATGGCAGCATCTCCGTGTTCTCAATGATCGGAGCTAACTCGTAGAGCGTGGGGTAGGCAAAGGCGCGGACGCGCCGTGCCCACCAATGGAGTGCACGATTGGAAACGGTGGGCACGCTTCGCTTTGCCCACCCTACAATCCTAACAACAGTCTAACCCAGCGTCAGCCGCATGCCATCATAGGCGGGGATCACACCGTCAGGCAGGCTTCGCCGCAGCACCTCGTAATCGAGATCGGAATGCATGTTGGTGATGACGGCGCGCTTCGGTTTGAAACGCTCGATCCAGGCCAGCGCATCGTTGACCGAGAAGTGGCTGGGATGCGCAGCATAGCGCAGGCCATCGAGGATCCAGAGATCGAGCTCCTCGAGCGCGCCCCAGCTCGCTTCCGGAATGTCGTTGAGGTCGGGCGTATAAGCGGCGTTGCCGATCCGGTAGCCGAGTGCCGGGATGTTGCCGTGCTGAACCAGGAAGGCGGATAGCTTGAGCTCGCCGCCCTTGCCTTCCACCGCCTGGGTCTCGCCGGCTTCGATCGCATGCTGGGTCAAGATCGGCGGATAGTCGCTGCCGGCCGGCGAGACGAAGCAGTAGGAGAACCGGTGCATGATATCCTTGGCCGTCGACTGGCTCAGATAGACCGGAATGCGCCGGCGCTGGTGCAACACCACCGAGCGCAGATCGTCGATGCCATGGGTCTGATCGGCATGCTCATGCGTGAGGAACACCGCGTCGATATGATCGACCTCGGCGTCGATCAGTTGCTCGCGCAGGTCCGGCGCGGTGTCGATCACGACACGGGTCGTGCCGTGCGCCGAGGTCCGCTCCGCCATCAGCGAGCAGCGGCGGCGGCGGTTCTTCGGATTTGACGGGTCACAGGCGCCCCATCCCAGCGCCGGGCGCGGCACGCCCGCCGAAGAGCCGCAGCCGAGGATGGTGAGCGTCAGCGTCATCGCGCAGCGTCCGGCCGTGGCACCTTGGAGAACAGCTTGAAGAACGTCTCGGTGGTCTGCAGCGAGATGTCTTCGAACGACACGCCGCGGGTGTCCGCCAGCACCTTGGCGGTCTCGACCACATAAGAGGGCTCGTTACGCTTACCGCGGAATTTGCCGGGCGCCAGATACGGCGCATCGGTCTCGACCAGGATGCGGTCGGCGGGCAGTTCGGCGGCGAGCGCGCGCAACGTTTCCGACTTCTTGAAGGTCAGGATGCCCGTGAACGAGATGTGCAGTCCGAGATCGATTGCCTTCATCGCCAGCTCGCGTCCGCCGGTGTAGCAATGCAGCACGGCGCGAAAAGGTCCCTTCGCGATCTCCTCCTCCAAGATGCGCCCGCACTGCTCGTCGGCCTCGCGGGTGTGGATCACGAGCGGCAGGCCCGTGGCGCGGGCCGCAGCGATATGAGCGCGGAAGCCGCGTTCCTGAGCGTCCTTCGAGCCGTGCTCATAGAAATTGTCGAGCCCCGCCTCGCCCAGCGCCACGACCTTTGGATGTCTGGTGAGGTCGATCAGCTCGTCGGCGGAGATGCCATCCTCCTCGTCGGCGCTATGAGGATGGGTACCGACCGAGCAGTAGACATTCTCGTAGCGCTCGGCGATGGCGAGCAGGTCCGGGAGGCGCCGCACGCGCGTCGAGATTGTCACCATGCGCCCTACCCCGGCCGCGGCGGCGCGCGCAACGATGCTATCCAGATCCTCGGCGAAATCCGGAAAATCCAGATGGCAATGACTGTCGACCAACATCACGCGGCCGAAGGTTCGATGTAGCGCGGGAACACCGCTTGCGGGGCCGGCAGCTGGGTGCCGGGGGCGATCCGCACCTCGCCGCCGAGGCGGTCGAAGCTTCGCTCGTCATCTGGAATGCCGAGGCTGTCGAGCAGCTTCGCCGAGGCCGCCGGCATCACCGGTTGAGTCAGGATCGCGACCTGCCGGATCACTTCGGCCGTGACATAGAGCACGGTGCGTTGACGCGGCGGATCGGTCTTGGCCAGCGCCCACGGCGCTTCGCCCGCGAAATAGCGGTTGGCTTCGGCCACGACTGACCACACCGCGTTGAGCCATTGGTGGATCTGCTGGGTCGCCATCGCCTTGCGCGCGGCCCCGATCATGGCGTCGGCTTCAGCCAGGATCGCCTTGTCGTTGGCCGAAAACGCGCCGGGCTCCGGCAGCACGCCACCCAATTGCTTGGCGATCATCGACAGCGAGCGCTGCGCGAGGTTGCCGAGGTCATTGGCAAGATCGGCGTTGATGCGCGCCACGATCGCCTCATGATTGTAGTTGCCGTCCTGACCGAACGGGACTTCGCGCAGGAAGAAGTAGCGCAGCTGGTCCACGCCATATTGGTCCGCAAGCGTAAAGGGGTCGACGACATTGCCGATCGACTTCGACATCTTCTCGCCCCTGTTGAACAGGAAGCCATGCGCATAGACGCGCTTGGGCACCGGCACGCCGGCCGACATCAGGAAAGCGGGCCAGTACACCGCGTGGAAGCGGATGATGTCCTTGCCGATGACATGCACATCGGCCGGCCAGTACTTCCAGTTCGGATCGTTCTGGTCGGGGAAGCCGACTCCGGTGATATAGTTGGTCAGCGCATCCACCCAGACATACATCACGTGCTCATCGTCGTGAGGCACCCGCACGCCCCAATCGAAGGTGGTGCGCGAAATCGAAAGGTCTTTCAGACCGCCCCTGACGAAACTCGTGATCTCGTTGCGTCGGGCATCCGGGCCGATGAAATCGGGCTGACTCTCATAGAGCGCGAGCAGCTTGTCCTGATAGGCCGAGAGGCGGAAGAAATAGCTCTTCTCCTCGACCCACTCCACCGGCGTGCCCTGCGGGCCGCGACGGACATTGTCCACGCCGACGACAGTTTCGTCCTCCGCGTAATAGGCCTCGTCGCGCACCGAATACCAGCCCGCATAGGTGTCGGCGTAAATGTCGCCGTTCTGCTGCATCCGATTCCAGATCGACTGCACCGAACGATGATGCGCGGGCTCGGTGGTGCGGATGAAGCGGTCGAACGAGACGTTCAGCCGCTCGTCCATCTCGCGGAAGCGGCCGGCATTGCGGGTGGCAAGCTCGGCCGGCGAAAGCCCCTCGTTCTGCGCGGTCTGGACCATCTTCAGGCCGTGCTCGTCGGTGCCGGTCAGGAAGAACACGTCCTTGCCGTCGAGGCGCGCAAAGCGCGCGATGGCGTCGGTCGCGATCGCCTCATAGGCGTGACCGATATGCGGCTGACCATTGGGATAGGCGATCGCTGTCGTGATGTAGAAGGTGTTTCTCGCGGCATTATCTGCTTGCGCGGGCGTGGCGGCTGGCTGTGGCACCGAGTCTTGAGCAGCCGCAGGCTTGGGCTTGCGCGGCGCCTTGGGCTTGGCGGAGCGCGGTGGCTTCGTGGGCTCGATCGTCGTTCTGAGCTCAGCCGCCGGTAGCGCCGGTTTACCGGCAGTGCGCTTCTTCGAGGCAGGCGCCGGCGCGCCCTTCGTCGCTTTGGCGGCCTTGGGCGCCTTGGCGGATGGTTTGGCAACCTGCTTGACGGTCTTTTTCGCAACCGTCGTTTTTGGAGGCGCCTTCTTTGGAGGCGCCTTCTTCGAGGCCGTCTTGGACGCCTTCTTCACGCCGCGCTTGGCTGCCTTCGGCGTCGAGGTCTTTCTCGAAGTCGCCTTGGCCTTTGGGCCCTTCGGCGTGCTGGCCTTGGATTTGCCAGGCTTGGATTTGCCCACCTTGGCTTTGGCGCGCGATTTGGCGGCAGCCTTCTTCGAGCCCTTCTTGACAGTCTTCTTACTGGCCTTCGCCACGGCAAATTCCTCTTCGACGTCGGACGAATGATCTCGGGATGTGACTCGGCGCGGTTACCGCGTGGCTTCGGCGAGCATCCCGAACACCGAGAAAACCAGCGGTTTTCGCTCCAGATTATAGGATTCGGTGTCGCGCGCGGCGCGGACGATCTTTTCCCATACCTCGGCCAGCCGTGCAAGGCGGGGCAGATTGGCGTTGGGATCGGGGCCGCGCAACCGCTCGGCGACCCAACGCTCGATCGTGTCGATGAAGCTCGCAAGCGCCGCACGGTCATTGGTGCCGAGCGCGTCGCCGAGCGCATGCAGCTCGTTCGGATCGAGCCGCGGCAAGGTCGCAAGCAACGCGGCGGTGCGGGTCTGCAGCTGCATCGCGTCGCCGCCGAGAAGGGTAAGCGCGCGCGAGACGCTTCCCTCGGACGCCTCTGCGGCCTCTCTGAGCGCTGGATCGGCCGGATCGATCCCGGCGGCCGCCGCGGCGGCACGGATCACATCTTCCGTCGCAAGCGGACGCAAGCTCAGCCGGCGGCAGCGCGATTTGATGGTGGCAAGCACCCGCGCCGGGGCGTGGCTGACGAGCAGAAACAGCGAGCGTTGCGGCGGTTCTTCGAGGATCTTCAACAGCGCATTGGCGGCATTGGGGTTGAGCTCGTCGACGGTGTCGACAATGCACACCCGCCAGCCCTCGACCGCCGCGGTCGAGCCGAAGAAGCTGATCGTCTCGCGCGTCTCGTCGACGGTGATGACGGTGCGCATCACGCCCTTCTCGTTGGCCGACCGCTCCAGCGAGAGCAGGCCTCCGTGGGCGCCGGAGGCGATGTGGCGCGCGGTCTGATCGTCGGGATCCACGAACAGCGTGTCGGCCGCGCGCACCAGCGGCGCGCTCGGATCACGATGGGTCAGGACGAAGCGGGCCATCCGATAGGCCAGCGTTGCCTTGCCGATGCCCGGCGCCCCGCCGAGCAGCCAGGCATGGGCCATGCGGCCGCTGCGATAGGTCGACAGCAGCGCGGCTTCCGCCTCGCGATGCCCGAAGAGCACGCTGGTTTCCCGCGGATGGCGGATTGCGATCTCGGCTTCAACCTTGCGCGCGCTCATAGCTGTCCCACCGCCGCGGGTGTGAAGAAATGCACACGAATCGTGTCCCAGACAGCATCAGCGACCCGGTCCGGATCGGCCGTGGCGTCGATCAGCACGCACCGTTCGGGATCCTCGGCCGCGATCTTGCGATAGGCCTCGCGCAGGCCGTGGTGGAACTTGATGTCTTCGCTTTCGAACCGGTCGGCAATACCGCTGCCGCGCCGCGCCGCCGCCCGCTGCATGCCGACCTCGACCGGCACATCGAGGATAATGGTCAGGTCCGGCTTCAGATCGCCGATGGTTACGCGCTGCATGGCGTTGAGGACATCGGGCGCAACCTTACCGAGGCTGCCTTGATAGGCGCGGGTCGAATCGAAGAAGCGGTCGCAGAGCACCCAGCGGCCCTGGTCGAGCGCCGGCAGGATGACGTTGCGAACATGATCGTCGCGGGCGGCCGCAAACAGCAGCGTCTCCGCTTCGGCGCCCAGCAGCTTGCCCATCCCCGACAGGACGAGATGCCGCATGATCTCCGCGCCAGTCGACCCGCCGGGTTCGCGGGTGGTGACATGACGCACGCCCGCAGCCTCAAGACGTTTGGCCAACATCTTGATCTGGGTCGATTTTCCGGCTCCCTCGCCGCCCTCGAAGGTGACGAATCTGCCGCGGCCGGGACCGCGTTGCACACCTGCTTCAGCCATTTCTACAGCTTCTCGACGCCAGCGCGGAACAGGCCGATCACCAGCTCGCTGGCGCCGTCGATTGCGCGCCGCATCGTCGATCCCCTGGCGATCGGTTCGGCGGCATAGATCGGGGTCTCCACGGCGATATTGGGGCCGCGCCAGATCCTGACAACCCCGATTCGCTGCCCCTGCTCGATCGGCGCACGCACCGGTCCACTATAGGCGATGCGGGCGATCAGCTTGTCGGTGCCGTTCTTCTGGACCATCACCTTGACCGGCTCGGGGCTGGACAATTTGACGGAACGGCTCTCTCCCCCAAAGACCCTGGCATAGCCGATCGGCTGATCGGCCGCGAACAAGGTCCGGGTCTCGAAATTGCGAAAGCCCCATTCGAGCATCTTCTTGGCTTCGCTGGCGCGATCCTCGGAATCCTCGAGCCCGTTGACGACGACGATCAGCCGGGTGCCGTTCTGCACCGCGGAGCCGACCATGCCGTAGCCACCCTCCTTGGTGTAGCCGGTCTTCAGCCCATCCGCGCCTTCCATCGCATTCAGCAGCGGATTGCGGTTCAGCTGGCGGATCTTGTTCCAGGTGAATTCCTTCTCGCCAAAGAGCTTATAGAACTCCGGATAGTCCAGGATGATGTGGCGCGCGAGCATCGCGAGCTCGCGCACGGTCATCTTGTTGCCGGGGTCCGGCAGCCCGTTGGAATTGGCGAAAGTCGATTTGGCCAGGCCGAGTTCGCGGGCGCGCTTGGTCATGAAGTCGGCGGCGAAGATCTTCTCGTTGCCTGCCATGCCTTCGGCGAGCGCAATGCAGGCATCGTTGCCGCTCTGGATGATGGCGCCGTGCAGGAGGTCGTCGACCGAGACCTTGCTGTTGATGGCGGCGAACATGGTCGAGGTGCCCGAGGGCGCCCCGCCCTTGCGCCAAGCGTTCTCGCTGATTCGATATTCGTCCGTCAGCTTGACCGTGCCCTCCTGAACCGCGTGGAATGCCACTTCGGCGGTCATCAGCTTCATCATGCTGGAGGGCGCGCGAAGCTCGTCGGCATTCTTCTCGAACAGCACGCTGCCGCTGCTGGCTTCGATCAGGATCGCGGTCGGCGCATCCCCCTCGAAGCCGCCCTCGTCCTTGCGTGCGCCCTGCACGCTCTGGTTGGCGGCGTGGAGCACGCCGCTCCAGGCGATGATCAGAGCAAGCGCGAGAGCGGGCAGCGCGCCCAGGGAGCGCCCGGAGGTCGAGACGGATCGGCGGAACGGTAAGATTTTCAATGCCATCGGCAGGGCCCCGGAGCGAGCGGGTTGTAACAGCTGGCCCGGACGCAAACAACATCGCCCGTCGTCCTCCGCCGCAACGGCAGGTGCTCAGAAATTCCAACAGCAGAACAGGAGCAGTACAAGCGCGAGCAGGATGCTGGAAATAGTTCCATCGCGGCTGAACTTTTTCCCACGATACTGCGACTCACTCTCACTGGGGATATTTCAGGGCCCAGTATTCGCCGCAGCGTTGCCTGAGAACATACTCCTCACGGCAACGCTGTTGCATTTTGAGAATTCAACCTTAAATATACATCACCGGTCGGCACCTCTTGGCCCTGAAAACCTGGTACGCCGACCTCGAAAACCCCGCGTCCAGCCCCGCGGGGTTTTCTTTTGCCGTGCTGCCGCAGTCGGCCGGCATGCCGCGAGCATGGCTCGCGCTCCATCCGCCCTGCCTGAGGCGTGTTCGTCGCGTCAATAGAGGCCGCGGCCGCTGAGGATGTCGCGCGCTTCCTGCGCCCCGTCGTCGGGAGCGTAAGCGGAGGCTGGGCTGGTGCGTGTCGCATAGCCGCCGTCTTGGTCGTAAGCCACCGCCCGCGGATTCTCCAGCGGTCGGCCCCGGGAGCGACTCGATGCAGACAGCTCCGAACTGCCGCCGACCGACGCGGCGTCTGCGGCGGTGTTGCCGAGCGTGTACGGCCGCTCCTCCGGCATCGGGACGTCGCCGCGCAACCCATGTCCCCGGGCCGGCATCTCCGGCACGAACGGCCGCGCCGAAGCCACGCGGACCAGCGACGGTGCCGGAGCCGGCGTGCCGGTGCGCAAGGTCGCCATCAGCTGGAGGTCGTCGGAGCCTTCAAGCGGCGCGCGGCCGACATATTCGACGCGGACCCGCGCAACGCCCCTGCTCTTGAATTCCAGGAGTTCGGCGGCCTTGTTGGAGACGTCGATCAGGCGGTTCTCGTGATAGGGGCCGCGATCGTTGACCCGCACGATCAGCGACTTGCCGTTGGAAAGATTGGTGATGCGGGCATAGCACGGCATCGGCAGCGTCGGATGGGCCGCCGTCAGCGACCCCATGTCGAACACCTCGCCATTGGCGGTGAGTCGGCCATGGAAGTCGTCGCCATACCAGGACGCAAGGCCCTCGGCCCGATAGTTCACATCCTCTTCCGGCACATAAACGCGCCCTGCCACGGTGTAGGGCTTGCCGACGCGGTAGACGCCACCGCCCTTGGGCACGGGCTCGCCGAATGCCACCACGCGCGGGCTCGACGACACGCCGTATTTCGGATCTAGGCGGCTTGCAAACTTGTTGGAGGACGCACAGTTCGCGACCATAAGGCACGCCGCGACCGCAACGGTTGCTCGCACCGCCCTCTCGACCGGATCTGTCCGCCGAAACTCCATCGACCCCAATAACCGTTCGCCGGCTGGCCGCCGATGGCGGCAATGCCGGACTTCTTCCCCGAGTCGCATCCCACTACGACTGAATGCGTAAGGATAACGCAACCTGAACACGGCGGAAATGGGGTGGGCTTAGCATGGTTAACCAGGGCTTACCTTCGGTGCGCTGGCCCGGAAACGGCGCGGCCGCGGCACGGTTTGGCCATGTCCCGTGTTTCCAGTGCTTCCATTATGTCACATCTGTTGCCGTGAATCCTCAGTCGGGGGGCTTCTCAGTTTTCGGGACTGAATCCTTTTGACTGTGCGGGGCCCTGCGTCGTTTGGTTCTCGCGGGGCTCAGAAGGACCTCTTACGATGATCGAAGCAATCACAGCAGTCATGGGTTTGGTCGGCGCCGGCATTTTCCTCGCCCATGCGTTCGAAGGCGTCCGTTCGCGGGCCTGACGTTCCGGCCGGTTCGCCGGCACTCCCGTTCCTCCTTTGGCATGATCTGGAATCACATGCTCGGTTGGAATGACATCCTTGGAATGACTTGAAGCTTCCCTTTTTGCGACGTGGCTTTCCGAAATTTTGATCAGTTCGGGTGAGCATCAAACGCGAGGGGTGATCCATGCGAGATCAAGATATCGTTTCGGGCGGATTTCTCGCCCTGACGGCCGTAAGCTTCGCGATCCTGTGCTCGAGCCTGATCGCGTTTGCATTCGCCTGAGCCGGAGTTCGGTCACCTCGCGAGACCGTGCCCCGGGAATAGGCCGGACCTAAGGCGTGTGACTTCTTCACCAGATCAGTCTGTCATTCGCCGGGGCGAAGCCCGGGACAGCGATAGACAAACGTCCCCTCACCTTCCGTGATTCCGACCAGCCAAGCTCCCCCTTATCTGCAAGCCCGGATGCAGAGCCGTTGGGAATAGCTGATAAGGGCTGCGAAGCATTTGGCTCAATCCTTCTGACTGTACGATCCGAACGCTGCGTCACACGGACGGGCGTACAGTTTTGTCGTCTGATTGTGTTCAATCGACTCCATGGAAACGGATTGAAACGAACGAATCCTCTTTCCAGGCTGTGCACGCTGTGAGGAATTGTAGCCTGGCGTTCGATCGGCACGCATCGGTTCCGCTGCTATTAGCGCGCTGTCGAACGATTTGTTAGCGAACGATTCGAATGGGCCGATGCTGTCTCCTCGTAACAGTTAGTTACACAAGGTCGGCTGCCTTCTCTCAGCAACCTACGCGCGACAAGTTGATCGGCTCATGGGCCTCCATGCTTGGCGCCGGGAGCATCAAGGGGTACGTTGAGGCCCGCTGAGGGGAGCGCCGCTCGTGGGATTGCACAAGTCCTTCCACCTCGTTCTGATCAAACCGTCACATTACGACGATGATGGTTACGTCATCCGATGGTGGCGCGGTGGTCTGCCCTCGAACTCGTTGGCCTGTCTCTATGGTATCGCGCTCGATTGTCGCGAGCGCCGGGTCCTCGGCGCCGATGTCGACATCAGCATCGAGGCCATAGACGAAACGAACCGGCGCATACGGGTCGATGATCTCATCCGCTCGATCACGGCGGCGGATGCCGGCATGGTGATGCTGGTCGGCGTCCAATCCAACCAGTTTCCACGATCGGTGGATCTCGCAAAACTATTCCGCCGCCGCGGTATCGCGGTTGCCGTCGGCGGCTTTCACGTGTCCGGCACGCTTGCAATGTTGCCGGAGCAAGATTCCGGTGTGCAGCAGATGCTGGACCTTGGCGTGTCGGTATTCGCCGGCGAGGCCGAAGGTCGCCTAGACCTCATTTTGAGGGATGCCGCTGCCGGCCGATTGCAGCCCCTGTACAACTTCCTCGACGACTTGCCTGATCTGGAAGATCGACCGCTGCCGATCATCCCCCGCCAGCAAATCGCGCGGGTGATCGGGCACACGACGAGCTTCGACGCGGGACGTGGCTGTCCGTTTCAATGCTCGTTCTGCACCATCATCAACGTGCAGGGCCGCAAGTCGCGACGCCGGAGCGCTGATGACATCGAGGCGTTGATCCGCGCCAACGTCGCGCAGGGCATCTACGCCTTCTTCATCACCGACGATAATTTTGCCCGCAACCGGGATTGGGAGGCCCTGCTCGACCGCATCATCGAACTTCGTGAGAAGGAGCGCTGGGACCTCCGCTTCACGATCCAGGTCGATACGCTTTGCCACAAGCTGCCGCGCTTCATCGAGAAATGCGCGCGCGCCGGCGTCAGGCGTTGTTTCATCGGCCTGGAAAACATCAATCCTGACAGTCTGGCCGGAGCCAAGAAGCGTCAGAACAAGATCACCGATTATCGCGAGATGATGCTGGCCTGGAAGCGGGCCAAGATCATCACAGTCGGCGGCTACATCCTCGGCTTCCCGAACGACACCCCCGCTTCGATCGTCCGCGACGTCAGGATCATCCAGCAGGAGCTGCCGATCGACATGCTCGAGTTCTTCCTGCTTACGCCGCTGCCCGGTTCGGAAGACCACAAGACGCTTCATTCGCAACGCGTCGCGATGGATCCGGATCTCAATAAATACGATCTGGATCACGTCACGGTCGCACACCCCACGATGTCAAAGGCCGAATGGGAACGCGCCTATGAACTGGCCTGGACGACTTATTACAGCTGGGACCACATCGAGACGCTGATGCGACGTGCGGCGGCGACCGGTAACAACATCAGCCGGATCCTGAACTACGCTCTGTATTTCAAAGGCTATCACCCGATCGAGCATGTGCATCCGCTCGAAGGAGGCGTGCTGCGGCTCAAGGGCCGGAATGAGCGCCGTCCCCATCTGGCGGTCGAACCCGTCTGGTCGTTCTATCCGCGCTATGTGGCCGAGACGGCGGTCAAGGCCGTCCGCTGGGCGACGCTCGCGAGCCGGCTTCGCCGGCTGGCGCACAAGGTCAAGACGGACCCTCGCCGGCTCGACTACATGGACCAGGCACTGATGCCGGTGGTCGACGACACCGAGAACCTCGAATTGTTCAAGACCCGATCAAGCCAGGCGTTTCTCGATCAGCGGCGGCACGTCGAGCAAGCGCAGAAGCCGAAAGCGCAAGCGCCGTCGGCTTGACGGCACCTTTGCTCGATCATGCGAACGTCGCGATAAAGCGCAGCGGCAGGGATCAGATTCCCTTAATTCGCACGCGGGGATCGAAGGTGACCCGCATTGTTCATGTCGGACGTACGATCCGCCCCGATCGACGGTCGGCTATTTTCCCAAGGCCGAATTGAGTGTTGCCAGCAGCACGCGTGCAGCAGCGATGTCCTTCAGCTGCATGTTGGCGGACAGAGCTTCCATCCACTTGGCCTGCTCCTTCATCAGCTTTCGGTACGAAGCAGAGCCCTGCGATGTGGGGGCGAGCAGCTTGGCGCGGGCGTGCCTCGGATTGGGGCTGTATGCTGCGAGCCCGTCCCGCACCATCTCATCGGCCAAACGTTGAACGCCCTGGCGTGTTTGAGAAAGGCGCCGGGCGACATCGGCCACGGTCGCGGGCTCTTGAATGATGACGCCCATGACCTGCCACCGCGCAGCAGTCAGGCCGAAGGGAGCGCTCAGCCGGTTGCCAGCTTCGATCAGGCGGCTGGCAGTTTGCAAGACGTCCCAAACGAGACGGCTCAATTCTTCACTTTGAGGGCTGTGCACGGCGGTCTCCCGAATTGTCGATCGAATATTGACAGCATATTGTCAAATGGTAAATTGACAACATGCTGTCAATCCGAGGATCGTCATGACCCCGTCTGAACTTGTCAAAGGCCTTTATGAGGACTGTCTCAATCCGCGCGTGCTCGACCGACTGCCGGATTATCTGGCGGACGGCTTCGTCGGTTCCAACGGCGAACTGGGACCGCAAGGATTCCGGCAAACCGTCGAACGCATGGTTACGGCCTTTCCCGACCTGCAATTCGAAATCCAGGATTTGTTCGCGGACGGCGACAAGGCGTGCGTTCGCTGGCGCTTCGAGGCGGCGCATCTGGGTCCACTGTCCGGCATCGCCCCGACCGGGAAGACCGCGGTTCAACAAGGGATTGCCATCTACCAAGCATGCGACGGAAAACTCGCGCGAGCGTGGCTGCAGGTCGATCGCCTGGGCGTCCTGCAGCAGATCGGGGCGGTGTAGATTGGAGCGGCTAAGAGCCGTGCGAGATAGCGATGAGAACTACAAGATCGTTGTAACTATCTGATATCGGGCCAGATATCGCATTTCGCACGGGAATCGGCAGTCTTGGGCGGGCGCCATTCCCGTTTGCGCATAGGCTCCGCCATGTTGGCAACACTCCGCCAATTGCTGGAGTCAACCAGTGTGGTCTTAGTTTGAGCTTCAGGCCAAAGGTTGCGCCATCGGGAGAGTGCAGACGTCGCGGCACAAGATCGTCGGTCCGCCGCTTGTTTATGGCACCCGTCAACTGACGAGAACATGCCGCCATGGCCTGAACCGAGGTCGTAGCAACATCCGATCATGCGGCATCAATGGGAGAAAACTCATGAAGACCTATGAAATACGCACCTACACGCTGAAATCCGCCGAGGCTGCTACGGCCTACCGTGAGATCTGGACCAAGCATATCGAGAGCCTGAAAGCGTTCGGAATCGTCACGCATGGCGTGTTTACCGTTGCGAGCGATCCAGCGAAAGTCGTCGCGCTCGTCAACTATCCCGAAGGCGTCGATCCCAAGGTGGCTACGGATCGTTATATGGCCAGTGAAATGTTCAAGGCGGACATGGCGGGTTTCGACTTCGCCTGGTTCTGCTCGGTGGAGGCGACATTGCTCATCCCCGAGACATTCTCTCCTCTCCAGTAACGGGAGACCGAGACGGCCAGCGTAACCGGCGAAACGCGTGACATCTGGAATGGAGGACCGCCCACGGCCGAGAGTTCATCCGCGCCTCGCCGCAAGGAATTCATGTCCTTCCTCCCCTTCCTCACCAAATATGAGGGCGCAAGCAAGATATCCGGCATCTACGGCGGAAAGCCGGTCAAAGGGTTCGGATATGTCGAACTCGTCGGCGCCTGGAAATAGACGTCGGGCTTGGCGGCATCGGGGCGTGGCATCCGTTTTCGCTACCGGACTTGCTGCCGCAACCCGATCCTACCGGGGAATCGCCGGTGACCGCCGCAAGCCGCTCTCGCGCTACGGCGCTATGGACAGCGCGTTTTGCGAGCGGCTTGCTCCGCCTCAGCTACCCCATTCCTGGGGATACGACCGCTCGCCTCCGATGCAGAGTTTCCGCCCGTCGCAAAGGCGGCAAGAAATACGTTGATCGCATCCTCAACCGCAACCTGTCGGGTGTGCTCATGGGGCGCTCCATCGAGCCCCCATAGCTGGCGCTCCACGAGCCCAGCCTCGCACAGTGACTTGAAATACAGCGCTGTCTGCCGAATATCCGCCCGCCTGAGTAAACCCCTTTCCATCAACGATCCGATCGTTTCACAAATGACGACCAGCGTCTTTCGCGGACCGTTGTCGTAAAATATCCGGCTCAACTGGGGTTGCCGTCCGGCCTCACCCATGACAAGGCGGTTCGCTTCGACGACATCTGGCCTGGTCACGAGATCGAGATAGGCCATTCCAAGATGGCGGAGGGCCTCCCTGAGGTTGCCTCCCGCCTTGGCTCCCTCCATCTCTTCGAGCCCACCTTTTCCTGCCTCGTTCACGAAGGCTTCGAACAGCGCTTCCTTGCTTGGAAAGTAGCCATAGAGGGTAGTCTTCGATGCGTCCGCCTCTGCGGCGACGGCTTCCATGGAGACGGACCCAAATCCCCGTTCGACAAATAGCTTTCCGGCGGCTTTGACAAAGCCCAGTCGCCGATCCTCGGTCTTTCTTCGCATTATTGATCGCCTCTTTCGACAGGCCGTGCCGCGCGCTCGTCGGTACGGTCCGCTGAATTTTAATTGAACGGTATCGTACAGGAATATTGACGCCCACGAAAGTTCCGATATAATTGAACGAAATCGTCCAGTTATGGGGACAGGGTCTCGTGATGTCAGCAATGAAGCGGAACTGGCCCACACGGAGCCATTCAGCCCGATCCGCCCCCCCCCCCGCTGGTCCGCGCCGCCAACGAGGCTGAGGCCCCGCACATGGCCGGTGGCACCGAGTTCGGCCTCTCCAGCGCGGTCTTCACCGAAGACGCGGCGCGGGACCTTCGTTTCGCGCAGGGCGCCGAGGCGGGGATAACGCACATCGACGACATTTCCCCCAGCGACGATCCGAACACGAAGTTCGGCGGGAAGAAGAACAGCGGTCGCTGCCGCTTCAACAGCGACTGGATCACCCAGGACCTGACGTCCGACGACGGGATCAGCGTGCAGCAGGAACCGCGCGCCTATCCGTTCTGAGCGTCGCTCGTTCGCCATCCATCGCAAATGTCAGGAGCAAAGACCATGAGCATGACCTTCCCCGAAATCCCCGAGTTCACCGGGCTCTACAAGCCGAGCCGCATCGAGGCGCAGATCTTCGATCTGGAGATCGAGGGCGCGGTGCCCCCCGAAATCAATGGCACCTTCTTTCAGGTCTCGCCAGACTCCTACTATCCACCGATGCTCGGTAAGGACATTTTCTTCAACGGCGATGGCCTTGTGTCCGCTTTCAAGTTCGCGAACGGCCACGTCAGCCTGCGCCGGCGCTATATCCATACCGACCGGCTGATGGCGCAATGGCGCGAACGGCGTTCGCTCAACGGCGTCTACCGCAACCTCTATACCAACGATCCGCTTGCCGCCAAGAACAACACGACGGCTAACACCACCGTGTTGTTTCACGGGGGTGTCCTGCTGGCGATGAAAGAAGACGCTCTTCCCTATGCGCTCGATCCCGAGACGCTGGAGACGCTCGGCGTCTGGGACTTCAACGGCCAGATCAAGTCGGCCACCTTCACCGCCCATCCCAAGATTGATCCCGACAACGGCGATCTTCTGTGCTTCGCCTATGAGGCGAAAGGCGACGGCACGCCCGACATCGCCTATTTCGAGATCGACGCCAGTGGCAAGTTGAAGAAGGAAATCTGGTTCAAGGGTCCGTATGCGGCGATGATCCACGACTTCGCCGTTACCGCCCGGCATGTCGTCTTCCCGCTTATCCCGCTGACCGTGGATGTCGAGCGCATGAAGGCGGGCGGGCAGCATTTCCAATGGCAGCCGGATCTGCCGCAGCTTTTCGGCGTCCTACCGCGCGACGGCAGTGCCGAGGATGTGATGTGGTTCCACGGGCCGAAGAATGGCTTCCAGGGGCACACGCTCAATTCCTACGAGGACAACGGCATGTTGCAGGTCGACATGCCGGTGACGACCGGAAACATCTTCTATTTCTTTCCTCAGGCCGATGGCTCAGTTCCGCTCCCGGAGACGCTCAGTTCGCAGCTCATGCGCTGGACGTTCAATCTCAACGGGCCGGGCGACTCCGGTGCGGACGAGCACGCGCTCAAGCCGCTCCCGCTGACCTCCTATCCCTGCGAATTCCCGCGCTGCGATGAGCGCTTCACCGGCAAGTCCTACGAGCATGGCTTCGTGCTCGCCTTCGATCCCACGCTGCCTTTTGACAAAAGCCTAGGCGAGCGTCCGTTCCAGTTCTTCAACCAACTGGCCCATGTCAATGTGAAGACCGGCAAGACCGACGCTTGGTATCCTGGCAATGCGCAGTGCTTCCAGGAGCCGATCTTCGTGCCGCGCGCGGTGGATGCGCCCGAGGGCGACGGCTATGTGATCGCGCTGCTGAACCATCTCAACGGCGCGAACACCGAGCTGTTGGTGCTCGACTCGCTGAAGATGGCGGCGGGCCCGGTCGCGCGTATCAAGATCCCCTTCCGGCTGCGCATGTCGCTGCACGGCAACTGGACGCCCGCTGCGGCGCTGGAGGCCGCAGGCGAGCGCCTCTGAGCGAAAAACCCGGCTCCGGCGCCGCTGTGCCGGAGCCGGGCGCACAACCCCTTCCTTCGCCGCCCACGCATCTTGGGTCGCAGGGCCGGACAGCATGTCGGCCGCTGCGGCAAGACAAGGAGCGAGACAAGGAGACGGGCCTCGATGACAAACAATCCCGCCAAGAAACAGGGCCACGGGATCGCCCGATGACAGTCCATCCATAAGTTTCATCATCGGATGACTCGATCACGCGTATCGTCTGCGGCAATCGGCGATATCAGCGGATGCAATCGCACAATCGGCGGAGCTGGCGGAAGGGGTGGGATTCGAACCCACGGTACCCTTGCGGGTACGCCGGTTTTCAAGACCGGTGCCTTAAACCACTCGGCCACCCTTCCGATGTAGACTTATCAAGCAGTTAGTAGGTGGAAGGTCAAGAACAGTCTGCGAACAAACCGGCTTTTGGGAGCAATCTTGGGGCAACGTTGACCCCGTCGCCTTGGGGGCACGATTTGAGGAGACTTATCCCCAAGGCGTTGAGCGTTTCCGACATCTTCTCGGCCTTCTTCTTCGTGAGCTGCGCGGTCGGTACGCAACAGGATTGCTGGGTCATCTCCAATTCTCCCCGCGCCCCGGTGAACTGGCCAACCGCGATCAAGCAGAATCGATCGAGCAGACCGTCGCTGAGGCGCGCCAGGCCAAGCGCCGTGGTCCAGGCGTGGCTGCGCGTGGCCAGCGAACGCGCCGTGATCGTGGCGCCGATGTAACAAGCCGCAACACCAACGCCGCGCCGGATTGGTGCATGGGCGGGATCGCACTTGCCGGGCGGTGCGACCGGGACCCAGGCGTCCTTGCGCAACAAGGTCGGCAGCTCCAACCTCCAGAAGCCCTGATTACGCTCGCCACGCGGCGCACGAGCACCGGCCGCTCCGGCTATTCCGCAGCGACCTCGAGCGGCCCGCGCCAGATGGCCGACGCGTAGAGTTCAGCGTTGAAATCAGGATCGACGGTGCCGTTGATGCGGACTTCATGCGCCGGCAGGTCGGCCAGGAACAGATCGCGGCTGATCCGGGCCACAACGCCCGGAATGTCGCGCCTGAAGCTCGGGATGTCGCCGACCGGCAAGCCATAACTGACAAAAGCAGCGGGGTTGAACACGTGAATATCCCTCAGGAGCGGCGCTTGCCCCGGCCGCCTCTCCAGATATTCATGGCCGGAGCCGAGGTAGGGATAGGCGCCGAGGCCTTCATCCTGCTCGTCAGCAGGTGGTTTGAACCGGTCGCGCCACAACAGGATCTCGTCGGCAAAGTCAGCCAGTTCGGGCCGGCGCCTGGCATCCACCGTAAAGCCGGTTCCCGCGATGACGAAGTCGAACTTGAATTCTCCGCGTCGCGTCACTCCGATCACTTGTGTTCCCTCGGTCCGAGCCTCGCTCCAGGGCGATGACAGGTGCAGATGGAAATTGCGGTGTTTGACCGCGCGGGCAATCGCGTCCGGCGGTGGCGTCGAGCCGGCGTGCTTGAAGCGGATCGCCTGGTGCCAGCGGATGGCATCCGGCAACGTACCGTAATTGTCGTAGGCACCGGGATAGCCCCTGATGCGGATCACCGGCAAGGAGGCGAGCTCATGTCGGCGCGCGAACAGATGCACCTGCGTCGCCCCGCTCTCGAGCGCCGCCGCAGCCGCATCGAATGCTGAAGCCGCGCTTCCGACCACAGCCACGGACTTGCCGCGCAACGCCGTGAAATCGATCGCCTGAGAGGTATGCGCATAGAGCGACGGCGGAAGGCTGCTCTCGATCACTTCGGGGACATGGGGGCCACCCGCTCCAAGAAAGCCGTTGGCCAGGACGACCTTGCGCGTGGTTTCGATCCGCGTCGCGCCGTCACGCTCGATGTGCAGCTTCAGATGGTCATTGACCGGCTCGATGCGCAGCAGCCGAGTGCCGTACTGGACCGGAATGTTCAGTACGGACCGGTACCAATCCAGATACGCAGCCCAGTCGACGCGCGGGATCCGGTCGATTTCCGAATGAGCGGCCTCGCCATGCCGCGCTTCGTACCAGGACTGAAAGCTCAGACCCGGAAGGCCGAGCTCGGGCCCCGGCAGGGCCTTCGGCGTTCGCAGCTTGTGCATCCGCGCAGTCGTGAGCCAGATGCCGCTGGCCGCCGCATCCTGAGCTGCGTCGATAATGGCGACTTTGCCGATGCCGGCGCGGCGCAGCGCGAACGCAAAGGCGCTGCCGGAATGAGCGCCGCCGACCACGACGACGTTGTGGTCGACGCCGTCGCGATCAGGCACCCAGTTCTGCGGATCAGGGCCGATCAGCCGCAGCGTGTCGCGCGCGGCCTGGTCGAGGTCTGGTTTTGGCATGCGTCGTCTCCGAAGGATGATGGAGGTCAGTGGAGATGCGGAAAGCCGTAGCGGTCCGCCAGGTAGTGCAGGATACGTTCGGAACTGTCGATGAAACGCCTGCCGTTGGCGATCTGCGCCTCGTCCGGCACCGGCTTGTTATCGTCGAACACTAGGACCGGAAGTGACTGATGCCCCTCGCCGAGCAGGTCCATGATCGCCAGCCTCGGCTTTTCGAACGGCAGCCGATGGACTTCGATCTGGGTTGCAAGACCCGGAAACGAACCGAGCAGCCCCTCGATCGCATTGCAGTGCGGGCATACGAAGAAGCGGCCCGGCCGCTCCGGATCCCGAAACCCTGGCGCTAGCAGGAATAGCCGATCTCCGCTCATGCTGTACCCTTCCGGGGAAACGATCGAGAGCAACGATCTCGCCATTTATCCTACGAGCGATCGCACCTTGGTCAATGAAACAGAACAAGCTTTGTTTTCGCAGAGATGCAATGATCGGCTGACGAAGCCGATGATCGTGAAACGAACTACGTGTTCGCTCTGATCTATCTGCATTCCCGGTCGGCCCGTGCTTCTCGCCAGACGAAACTCATTCTTTCTTCGAAAGATGCGCAGCATCCGTCCGCGCTGCGGACGATGCGTTCATGCTCGCTTCGTCGACAACAATGCAATTCCATTTCATCGACAGCATCGGGATGAAGCCGGTAGATTTCAATCCTGTACGGCCGCCTCCCATGCCTCTTTCGGCCGCAGCGCTCGGACGGATATCGCGATGTCAGACCCTCTTGCCGTCATCAGCCTCCACCAGGACACGCCGGAGCTCGCCCGCACCTATGAGCAGCTCGGCGTCATCCAGTTCAACCATGGCAAGCTCCTGCTCGAGCCGCTCGCTTTGAAGCCCGGTGAACGCGTACTCGACGTCGGCGCCGGAACGGGCCGGCTTGCGGAATTTGCGGCTCATCTCGTCGGACCCGGCGGTCGCGTCGTCGGCATCGACCCTCTCGAAAGCCGCATCGCCATCGCCCGGCTGCGCCAGTCCAGCAACCTCGTGTTCGATACCGGCCGTGCCGAGGATCTCTCGCGCTTCGGAGAAGACGAATTCGACGTCATCTATCTCAACAGCGTGCTGCACTGGATCTCCGACAAGCGGATGGTTCTACAGGAAGCCCGTCGGGCACTTCGACCGGGAGGCCGGATCGGGCTCACGATCCAGGATCCGACTGCCCCCCACGAGTCGCGTCTCCTGCTGCGCCGCGCGATTGCCGCAGCCGGACTTGATGAAGGCCGGCTGAGCGCCCATGGCGTCTATGCGGCCACCGACGACGAGCTTCGTTCGTTATTCGAGCAGGCGGGCTTCGTCGGCTACCAGAGCGAGTTACGTACCCTGGTCGAGACCCACGGCAACGTCGATGAACTGCTCGGCTGGTCCGAGAGCAGCGCATTCGGAAACTTCCTGGACAGCTTCACCTACGCCGAAGGCAGGCGGATTCGCGCCGCATTCGCCGAGCTGGTCGAAGCTCATCGGACACCGGAGGGACTGAGACTTGCGCGTTACCTACGTTATGCCTTTGCACGCAAGCCCGACTAGCGATCTACGGCCGGTGACCTTCGGTCAACCTCTCCTATCCAAGTCCCAAGACATGAGCGCCCCATGAGCCACCACCGCCAGCTGGTCTTGAACCTCTTCATCTATCCGGGCGGCCATCACGAGGCTGCGTGGCGCTATAAGGGCTCGGCGGCAAGCCGGGCGCTCGACATCAGCTACTATCAGCAGCTGGCCCGTACTGCCGAGCACTACAAGTTCGACGCGATCTTCTTTGCTGATGGTCCCGCGCTGGCGGACAATGTCCGTTACGCGCAGCGCTTCCGCTTCGAACCGATCACCTGGCTGTCGGCCATCGCCGCGGCCACCAGCCACATCGGCCTGATCGGGACCGCCTCGACCACCTATCATGAGCCCTACAACCTCGCCCGCCTGTTCGCTTCGCTCGATCATCTGAGCGGCGGTCGCGCCGGCTGGAACATCGTCACGACCAGCGCCCCGCAGGCGGCACAGAACTTCGGCCTGCCCGAACATCCGCCGCACCAGGAGCGCTACGAGCGCGCCAAGGAATTCCTCGACGTCATCACGGCGCTATGGGACAGCTGGGAAGACGACGCCGTCGTCAACGATCCCGCATCCGGCATCTTTGCCGACACCGACAAGGTTCATCCGGTCAACCATGTCGGGAAATACTTCCGCGTGCGCGGGCCGCTCAACGTGCCGCGCTCGCCGCAGGGACGGCCGGTCTATGTGCAGGCGGGCTCCTCTGATGACGGCCGGGCCTTCGCTGCGCGGTTTGCCGAGGCCATCTTTACGGCGCACCAGACGCTTGCCAGCGCGCAGGGGTTCTATGCTGACATCAAGCGCCAGGCGCGTGCGCTCGACCGCAATCCCGACCACGTCAAGATTCTTCCCGGCATCAGCCCGTTCATCGGCTCGACGCAGGCCGAGGCAGACCGTCTGCAGGGCGAGTTCAACAAACTGATCCAACCCGAATATTCGCTGGTCCAGCTGCGCCAGATGCTGGGCCTCGATCTATCCGGTTTCGACCTGGACGGGCCGTTCCCGCGGCATCTGATCGAGACGGACGGAGCGCGTGGCGTCGCCAGCCGCTTCAAGCTCGTGGTCGACATCGTCGACCGGGAAAAGCCGACGATCCGGCAACTGATCCAGCGTCTCGCCGGCGCGCGCGGCCATTGGGTAATCGCAGGCACGCCGGAGAAGATCGCTGACAACATCCAGACCTGGTTCGAGCAGGGCGCGGCCGATGGCTTCAACGTGATGCCACCCTGGCTGCCGGGCGGCTTCGACCTGTTCGCTGAGCACGTCGTGCCGATCCTGCGCAAGCGCGGCCTGTTCCGCGAGGATTACACCGGCAAGACGTTGCGCGAGCATTACGGCCTCGAGCGGCCGGCGAGCGCCTACACTCATCCGGTCCAGGCGATCGCCTGAGACCTGATCTCACGGCGGCGCGGATGCCATGCGAGGCATCGCGCCGCCTTTTGTTTGCCCCAAGCCCCGGACGTCTCATGCCGATAATGACCAGACTACGTTTCCTTTGCCTCTTGGTCGCCTTCACCGTTCAGACATTCGCCGGTCCCGGCGCATTCGCCCAAGGTCCTGAGAAGCAAGCGCCGGAGAAGAAGGATCTCAAGGTCGGCTTCGTCCCCGGTCCCTATATCGACGAATTCAAAGTCGGCGTCGCGCCCGAGCTTCAGAAAAAGGGCTATCAGATTCGCTACGTCGAATTCTCGACCGGGCTTGAAGCCAACAATGCCGTGTTCAAGAGCGAAATCGATGCCAATGTGATGCAGCACACGGTGTTTCTGAACTCCTATAACGAGCGTCAGAACACTGATCTCGTCGGCATCGTGCATGTGCCGACGCCGCCCATGGGCATCTACTCCAAGAAGCACGCGCTCGGCGAGAAGATCGGCGCAGGCGCCAAGGTCGCGGTGCCCAATGATCCCGTCAACCTGCAGCGCGCGCTGTGGATCCTGCGCGACCTCGGCCTGATCGAAATTCGCGACTCCAAGCCGGTCGACGTCACCGAGCTCGACGTGATCAAGAATCCCGGCGGCATCAAGATCGTTCCCCTGGAGGCAGCGCAAGCACCGCGCGCGCTCGACGACGTCGACTTCGCGGCGATCCAGGGCAATTTCGCGATCTTCAGTGGCCTGAAACTGACCAACGCCTTCGCCCTCGAGAAGATGACCATGCCCTATATCAACGTGGTCGCCGTCAAGCGTGGCAATGCCGAGACCGCTTGGGCGAAGGACATCGCGGCGGCGTACAAATCACCGAGCTTCAAGGCCGCGATCCTAGCGGATCGCTTCTATGACGGCTTCAGCCTGCCCGACTACATGAAGTGAGCATCAAGGACGAAGGCCCGCGCGACGTCGCGGGCCTTCGCCATAATGTCAGGCGGCCTTGCCGACCGGCTTCGGCGCCTTGATGCGCGTGACGCTACGCCGGCCGTCGATGCCGACCGGAACGCCGCCGTCGATGGTGGCGCGCCGCACGATGCGGTGCTGATCACCATAGTCGTTGACCGCGATATGCTGCGTGGCCCGATTATCCCAGATCGCCACGTCGCCCGTCTGCCAGCGCCAGCGCACCGTGTTCTCGGGCGCCGTGATGTAGGACTGGAACAGTTCGAGCAGCTTCTGACCGTCGCCCTTACGAAGTCCTACGAACCTCTGAACGAAATTCCCAAGCACGAGCGTTCGTTCGCCGGTCTCCGGATGGACTTGAACGACCGGATGCTCGGTCTCATAGATCGTACCGGTAAACACCTCGTCGAAATGCTTGCGATCTGCCTCCGTCGCCTGCGTGCGAGTCGCGGCATAATCGTAAGCATTGCTATGGACCGCCCAGAGCTCGTCCGCGAGCCGCTGCAACGGCGCCGGCAGATCCTGATAGGCCGCGGCCGTATTCGACCAGATCGTATCGCCGCCGTACTCCGGAATCACGACGCCACGCAGCACCGCAGCCTTGGGATAGGCATCGACGAAGGTCACATCCGTGTGCCAGGAATCGGCACGACCGCCGCCACGCGCGGAATCGAGTTCGAGAATGGACGCAGTGCCCTTGATCGAGCCGACCGTCGGATGCGGCACGAGATCGCCGAGCTGCTTGGCAAAACGCTCCTGCTCGGCATCATCGAGATGATCCTGACCGCGGAAAAAGACGACGCGATGCTGCAGCAGCAGATCGTTGATCTCCTTGACGGTTTCATTGGGCAAATCGCCCGATAATCTCACGTTGCGGATCTCCGCGCCGATCCGCGCCGACAGCCTGGACACGTCGGACAACGGAATCGAACGGCCCGAAAGCGGATTTGATATCGAAACTGAGTGGACGGTGGCCATGGCATGCTCCCGATGCGATACGGTTTTGTTTGCACGTCGGCGTCAGCAGATCCTCGTCGCACGAAGTCAGGACCACGCTGACAATGACGTTCGAACCAAAACTATACGCAAAGCCGGCAGAATTGGCTTTCAAACTTGGCGCATCCGGAGGAACGAGCAACTGGCGGATGGCGAGGTTACGAGAACAACGCAAGTTCTGCTGCTACTTCAGCCCGAAGCCGAGCGCACGTAACGCATCCACGAGCTTGTCGCGGCCGTTGAGCGCCTTTGCCGAACCGAGCCGGTTGAGCACCGCTTCACGCCATCCGATCGCGGCAACGCCCTGGGCGGTCTGAAAGCCGCGCAACGTCTCGTCATAGGCCGTTATTCCGTCGACCTCGTCGGACGGGGCATAGCGCTCGCGATGCACGATCACGCTTTGCCGCAGCCGCGGCTTGACGTCCTCGCCCGCCGAAAGATCGGGATAACCGACACACAGGCCGAACACGGAGAGCACGTTCGGCGGCAGGCCAAGCTCTTCGGCGACAGCCTGCGGGCGGTTGCGGATCGCGCCGATATAGACCGACCCAAGCCCGAGCGATTCCAGAGCGACCACAGCATTCTGGGCGGCGAGCGCCGCGTCAATGACGGCAACGAGAAGCGTTTCGAGGAAATGGAGTCCCTCATCGGGCCGCCCTTCCCGCTTCGCCAGACGCTCCGCACGCGACAGATCGGCGAGCCAGACTAGGAACAGCGGCGCCTCGCGGATGTGCTTCTGGTTGCCGGCGAATTCAGACAGACGCTGCTTGCGCGCCTGATCTTCGACCACGACGACACTCCAGGTCTGCAGGTTGGAGGACGACGCGGCCGATTGCGCCGCGGCCACCAGCGTCTCCACCGTCTGCCGCGGCACCGGGTCCGGCCGATAGCTGCGGATCGAACGATGCGCCAGGAGATGCGCCAGGATGTCGTTGGCGCCTGACGCGATCTCGGGAACGTGCGCGCCGTAGCGCTTACGCAGCGCTGCCGTGATGTCGTCCTCCGCGGCAATCGCCGTCGTGTTTTCAATGATCGTCATTGTGCTTCCTCATTCTCGCCGTGCGCCATTTCACCAGCCGCCGTTCGAGCAGCGTCGCGCTTCGATCCACCGCGAAGCCGACCAGTCCCACGACGACGATCCCCAACATCACGAGCGCCATCTCGAAGCGCTCGCGGCCCGAGATGATCAGGCCGCCGATCCCGGGCCCCGCCGCCATGAAATACTCGGCGCCGATGGTCGCAAGCCAAGCATAGATCAGGCCGAGATGGAGCCCGGTCAGCACCGAGGGAGTTGCGGCAGGCAGATAGAGCGACCAGGCCAGCTGCAGGCGGCTGAACCTGAAGACATCGCCGACGTCCAGGAGCTTCGTCGAGGTCGACCGCACGCCTTCGACCGTGTTGAGGATGACGGGAATGGCCGCAGCGAGCGCGATGAAGACGATCTTGGCGGCCTCGTCGAAACCGAACCATAGCGAGATGAGCGGAATCCAGGCCAGCAGCGCAATCTGTTTGAGACCGTTGAACCAGGTCGTGAAGATGCGATCGGCGATTCTAGACAGTCCGAGCAGAAGGCCGACGACGATCCCGATGCTGGCACCGAGCGCAAAGCCGAGAAGATCGCGCTTGAGGCTCGTCGCCAGCGCAAAAGGCAGTTCGCCGCTCCTGAATTCCTGCCAGGCGACCCGGCCGACCTTCTCGAGCGGCGGCAGGAACTGCGGATTGACCAAGCCGGAATGACTGCCGGCCTCCCACACAGCCAATAACAGCAGTGGCAGCACGAGACCGCGCCGCAGGGTAACTACAGCAGATCGCGTACTGAGATCGTCAGACGCCATCGGTCCGCCACCGCTGCAGCCGAGCCTCGACGGTCGCCAGCAACTTGTCGCTGGCGAAGCCGATTACGCCGATCGCCGTCATCGCGACCAGCACCGTGTCGAGCCAGAACATCTGCCGACCCCAGACCAAGAGATAACCGAGACCTTCGGATGAAGCGAGGAGCTCGACACTGACCAGCGCGATCCACGCATGGGTGAGACCATAGCGCAGCCCGGTGAAGATCGGCGGCACGGAGCCAGGCAGAACCACGTGGCGCAGCATCTGCAACCGCGTGAAACGGAACGTCTCTCCGACCTCGACCAGCGCGCGTGGTACGTTGGCGATCCCTGCACTGGTGTTCATCGTAACCGGCACGAAGGCGGCCTTGGCAATGACGACGACCTTCAGCGTCTCGCCGATCCCGAGCAGCAGCATCGCGAGCGGAATCCAGGCGAGCGCCGGCACCTGCGCGATCGCGGTGAACAACGGACGCACATGCTCGTCCACCCGCCGCGACAGTCCCATTGCTGCCCCCAGCAAGAGGCCTGCCCCGGCACCGACCGCGAAACCGAACAGCACACGCAGCAGGCTGATGCCGGCATGCTGCGCCAGCTCGCCACTGGCGATCATCTCACCGAAAGTGTGCAGCACGTCGGCCGGACGAGGCAGGATCTGCTCGGCCAGCCAGCCGCGCTCGCTGCCGATGATCCAGACCGGAAGCGCGATCGCGGGCAAGATCAGAACCCAGGCCAACGCTTTCATGCGCCCGGCGCGGGCCGAGACCGCGGCAGCACCGCGCCATTCGCGCAGGCCACTGGCGCCGAACAGGCCACGTTGACGCAGCTCCGTTTCGAGGACGGCGTCGCTCATGCGTCGCTCCCTCCGTCGTGGCCGGCTGCCGGGTCACCGTCATCCTGCTCGAGCGTCCGCAGCACTTCGTCGCGGAGCCGGATCAGCCGATCGTCGCTGCGCTCGCGTGGCCGGTCGGCCACGACATCGAAGCTGCGGGAGATTCGACCGGGCCGGGGCGCCAGCACCACGACGCGGTCGCCGAGAAATACGGCCTCCTCAACATCATGGGTCACCAGGATCATCGTGATCTTCTCTTGCGCCCAAATGCGCTGCAGCTCGTTCTGCAGCCGGGCCCTCGTCAGAGCATCGAGCGCTCCGAAGGGCTCGTCGAGCAGCAGCAGGCGCGGCCGGTTGACGAGCCCGCGCGCGATCGCCGCGCGCTGCGCCATGCCGCCGGACAGCTGATGCGGATAAGCCTCGGCAAAGCCGTCGAGACCGACCAGCGAGATGTGCGCGGCGACCGCCTCGCGCTTCTCGGCTTCGCTGATCGGCGCGTTCTTGAGGCCGAGCGCAATGTTCTGCCGGACCGTTGCCCAGGGAAACAGTCGCGGCTCCTGGAACACGATGCCGCGCTCGAGACTCGTGCCGGTGACGGCTTCGTCATCCTGCACGATGGTCCCGTCGTAGTCGTGGTCGAGCCCCGAAATCAGCCGCAGCAGCGTGGACTTGCCGCAGCCGCTGGGGCCCAGCAAGGCGACGAACTCGCCGGGCGCAACGTCCAGCGAGACGTTATCGAGTGCCGCAATCGGGGCGCCATTGACGGTGAAGGCCTTCGAGACGCTGCGTACTTCCAGCCGGCCGCGCGGCGTCGCCGCGTTCGTGGCCGGCGTCTCGGCGCGACCTGTCCGCTCAACCACGATGCTCATTGGCCGGCCGCCACCGGCTTGCCGTCGGGCCCATATTCCTGCCAATAGCCAACGAGGCCCTGGTCCTTAAGCGCCCTGTCGAGGAAGGAGCGCTCGAACCAGCCATCGATCTCGACATTCCGGCGAAGCAGGCCGAACTCCTTGGCCTGCTTGGCCTGGAAGCGATAGCTCTCGATGATCGAGGCATCGATGAGCGGCGTGTTGCGATATTTCAGCTCCTGGTCCTTGAAATCGAACCGATAGCCGGAGGCTGGAAAGCCGGAGCGTGCGGAGATCTCGAAGAAGGCGTCCCGGTTGGCTTCCTCTGACGACCAGCGCGCGGCACGCACGATGGCGGATACGACCTTCTGGGTGATGTCCGGATGGGCCGCGATGAAGGCCTCCTGCCCGATCAGCGTGGAATGCCGCTCATAGGCCGGGTTGTCGCCCTTGGTCGTATAGATGATCTCGGCGATGTTCTTGTCGACCAGGCTGGCAAGCGGGAAGTTGCCGAAGGCCGCGTCGATATCGCGCGAGGTCAAGGCTGCGTTCGTCGTCGCGGTATCCATGTTGATGACCTGGACGTCCTTCTCCTGCAGGCCGTAGCCCGCAAGCACCTTCACCGCTGCCAGATGATTGTTGGTGCCCCGGAAGATCGACACCTTGCGTCCGCGCAGATCGGCGACCTTGCGGATCGGAGAGCCCGCCGGCACCGCAAGATAGATCGGCGCATGCGCACCGGAGGCGATCAGGACCTTCGTCTTCAGGCCGTTGGCACGGCCGATGATCTCGGGCAGATCGCCCTGCAGGGCGAAATCGAGCTGATTGTTGGCGAAGGCCTCGTTGACCGCCGGCCCTGCTCCCTTGAAGAACGACCATTCGATCTTGACGTCCGGATTGTCCTTGAGTTCCTGCTCGACGTAATGCTCGGAATGCGCGATCGCGGCCGACGAGCCGCCTGAGAATTGGCGGTTGTCGGCGCCGACATTGGCAAAGCCGATGCGCACCGTCAGCGGCTCGGCTGCGGCCTGCACGAGGCCGAGCGTTGCAAAGGCGAGGGCCGCGGCCAGCGTCGTCGAAAATCGTTCTCGCATTGACGTCATCGTTTGTGTCCTCTGCTGTCGGCTATTCCGCAGCCTGTGCCGCCGCAGGATGGGCAGGCGTCTCGATCACCGGCTTGCGCAAGCCTGCCTGCTCCATCAGCGGCAACACGCGCCGACCGAAGAAATCGAGGTCCGGCTTGAAATCGTAGAACGAGAGCTGCAGGCCATCGACGCCGGCCTTCTTGAGCTGGACGAACTGCTCGACGACCTGCTCCGGCGTGCCGATCACCTCGATATTGCCGCCGATCGCCCGGCGCTTGGGTGCATCGAGCCCGCTACGGCCGCGCCAGGCATGCGCATCGCTTTCGAGATTATGAAAACTTCCGACGGGATCGGCATGGGCCACGATCGCATCGTGATAGGCCCACGTCTCACGCTCGGTCTCGCGGCAGATCACCATCGGATTGAGCAGGGTCCGCACCTCGCGACCAAGATCACGCGCGGCCTGCTTGACCCTTGCCGTATGCGCGGGCAGCGCCGGGATCGCACTCTCGAAGCTCGAGCCGGCCGGACTGGTGATGAACACGATGTCCGAATAGCGCGCAGCAAAGGCTATGCCTGCATCGGAACCGGTGGCGTTGACCAGGACCGGCCGGCCGAAGCGGGGCTTCGGTGTGACGAAGGCATCGTTGAGCTTCCAGGACGATTGGCCGGCGAACGAATAGTTTTCGGTCTCGACCCAGAGCCGCTGCAACACCTCGAGAAACTCGGCAGCCAGTTCGTAGCGACGGTCATGCTCGATCCGGCTCCAGCCGAAGGCTTCGTGCTCGGCGGCGCGATGGCCGGTCACAACGTTGATGCCCCAGCGTCCATTGGAAATGTGGTCGAGGGTGGTGCCGTATTTGGCGAGATGCAGCGGATGCCACGGGCCGTAGAGCACGTGGATGGTCGAGATCAGGATGATACGCCGGGTGAGGCTGGTCAGCGCCGCCGTCGTAACGAACGAATCGAGCGCCTCGCCGGTGAACACGCCGCCATAGCCGCCTTTGGGCAGCCATTGCGACAGCGCGAAGACGAGATCGAAGCCAAGTCCCTCGGCTGCAAGGACGAGATCGCGGTTGTAGTCAAAGTGCCAAGACGTGGTCCGCTGCAGCGTCGACGCACTCCAGCCGCCGGCCTGGATCGGCAGGAATAATCCGAGCAGCAGCGGCTGCGTCAGCGCCTGCGACAGCGGGCTCTCCGGCCATTCAGCCGGTCCAGGAAATCCGTCCCAGCCGACCAATGCTCCCGGTCGATGTGTGATGATCGTCATGCTGTCCCCTTGTCTCGTCCATCGGCTGCGCGAGCCGCGGCTTCGCCACCCGCCGAAACACCGTTTCCATCAACCATTGCTTGTTCGGAAGTTGTCCGGCCCATTCGTCCCCAGCCCGAATGCCGGCGATATTGGCCCAGCCGTCCCGAAGCCAACGTCCGACGCGACAGCCCAAGGCGCCGGCCATGCCGCCGCCGACCACGAGCACATCGGCCGTACGCGACAGCAAGTCAGGCGCGGTCGTCACGATGGGTACATCCCGTGCCGCGGCGTTGTCGTTGGCTTGCGGATGTGGCGCCTGCCACCATGCTCAAACTCCCGATATCGCGCGGGTGACGCGCGAACCAGCATGGTCATCCAGCGCACCATCCCTGGCAATTTCAGAGTTGGGCGATTTTCGATCGCTCTGTTCTCGATGCGATCAGGTGGCGAGAAAATTTCAATTGGATGAATGCGCCCCGACCGCTCGATCCACGGCGATAGCAAATTTATCGCCTCGTCCTTCCTGATGACGCGGGCGCGACAACAATTTTTGGTTTCCTTGGCACGCTGCGATCCGCTTCGTATCGGCGGCGACGCTGACAGGCTGTTGCAAGCCGGCGGACCGTGCTGCCTTCTCTGTTCGCCGACGCTCGCGCGCTGTGCCCGATCACCAGGTCGCGATATAGGCGCCCTTGAAGCGTGTCTCTAGAAATGCCTTGACCGGCTCGGACTGGTAGGCCTCGATCAGCCGCTTGACCCAGGGCTTGTCCTTATCCTCCTCGCGCACCGCGAGGATGTTGACCCACGGACCTTCGGCGTTCTCGCGCGCGATCGCATCCTTGGCGGGATTGAGCCCAGCCTGCACTGCGTAGTTATTGTTGATCGAGACCAGATCGACATCGGCGAGCGCCCGCGGCAGCTGGGCCGCGTCAAGCTCCACGAAGCGCAGCTTCTTCGGATTGTCGGTGATGTCGGCGACCGTCGAGGCAACGTTGCTCGGATCCTTGAGCTTGATCAGCCCGTGCAGCGCCAGGATCATCAGCCCGCGCGCACCATTCGACGGATCGTTGGCGATGGCGACGCGCGCGCCCTCGGGCAGCTCGGCCAGGGTCTTGTATTTCTGGGAATAGACGCCTTGCGGCGACGCGATCGTGGTCGCGACCTTGACGATCTTCCATCCCGTTTTCGAGATCTGGTTCTTGAGATATGGCTCGTGCTGAAACGAATTGGCCTCGAGATCCTTCAACGCGAGCGCCTGGTTCGGAATGACATAGTCGGTGAATTCGACGACCTTGATGTCGAGCCCACGCTCGGCGCCGACTTTCTTCACCACGTCGAGAATCTCGGCATGCGGTCCAGCCGTGACGCCGACACGGATGGTTTCGGCCTGCGCCGGCAGGGCTGGCAACGAAGCCAGCAATAAGAAGGTGGCAACGACTACGACGAGGCTACGCATGCAAGTCTCCAACGAAACAATCAGGTTCCGCTGGTCACTAGCCCCGGCTCGGTCAGGTATCAATCGCACCAATGAATAAGGTTATGACGGTCCTGCCGACGCCCGTTCTGGGGATGGGACATCCTTCTAACGGACACCTGGGGAGACTGTTTGTTCTCTCCGCCACGAATGCGCATTTGATGGCACATCGAGTCGTTAACGGCGCTCCATTCCGATTGAAGCCTGGGGACGCGATCCGCGGCCCAAAAGGCAGCATCGCCGCAATCCATATTAGGACGCTTTGTTATCGAACCCAGCCGGAATGAACGCAGGCAGCTTCTCCTCGATGAACTGCTTGACTGCCGGCGACTTGAATACCTCGATGAAGGCCTTCAGCTTCGGATTGTCTTGTCTGTCCGCCCGCGCGGTGAAGCGCAGCACCAGGCCGTCATCGATCGTGCGATCGATGACGAGGGCCGCCTTCGGATCTCCGCCGGCCGGAATCAGATATGTGATGTTGACGAGCGCGAGCGTGACGTCGTCGAGCGAGCGGTAGGTCTGGGCGGGATCCAGCTCGACGATCTTCAGGTTCTTCGGATTTTCGATGATGTCGAACTTCGAAACCGAAAAGCCCTTGCCGGCTGCCAGCTTGATGAGCCCCGCCCGCTCCAGCAGGATCAGGCCGCGCGCGCCGTTGAGGGGCTCATTGGGAATGGAGACGGAGGCGCCGTCCTTCACCTCGTCGAGCGTCTTGATCTTCTTCGAGAACAGCCCGACCGGCGCGATCACGCCGACCTTGTCGACCTGCACCAGGTTGTAGCCCCGTTGCTTGTTCTGCAGCGCCAGATAGGTCGCATGCTGAAACAGGTTGGCGTCAACCTCGCCCGAATTGATAACCTCGTTGATCGCAACCCAGTCAGACAGCTCGACGACCTTGACGTCGAGCCCCTTGTCCTTGGCGAGCTTGGCGGCAAAGCCGACTACCTGCCCCACCGGGCCCGCACTGGTCGCGATCTTCAGCGGCTCATCGGCCCGGCCGGCTGCCGAAAGACCAAATGCCAGGCCAACGGCCAGCGCTACACGCAGCAGTATCTTGATCACGTTTCAGCCTCGTCATCGGGAATGCAAACGTCACAACTCTGCGAATGATGTGCACTCGCCCCGGGCCTGTCGAGCGCTCGCGAAAAAAAGCGACGTGCGTTCTGCCGTGCTACGTGTCGGCAACACCATTTGCGGTGAAGCGGGCTTCAAATGGAAACAACGTGCTCCCGGCGAGCTGCTATCGTCGCTGTCGACGAGCGACATCGCCGACAGACGATCCATAGCACTCACGCATTCCTGAGAGCCGACCGATGGCCAAGCCCCGCGAACTCCGCTTCAACGCCTTCAACATGATGGCCCCGAGCCATAACTGGGCCGGCCTGTGGTCGCATCCGCGCGATCAGTCGATCAACTACAACACGCTCGGATATTGGGTCGACTATGCCAGGATTGCCGAACGCGGCCTGCTCGACGGCATCTTCCTGGCCGATGTCTTCGGCGTCTACGACGTCTACGGCAACAGTCCGGAGACGGCCCTTGCGCAGGCCGTCCAACTGCCCAACGCCGACCCGACATTGCTGGTCTCGGCCATGGCGTTGGTCACGAAACATCTCGGCTTCGGCATCACGTCGAACCTGACGTTCGAACACCCCTACCAGTTCGCGCGACGCTTCTCGACGCTCGATCACCTGTCAGGCGGCCGGCTCGGCTGGAACATGGTCACCGGTTATCTCGACAGCGGCGCCCGTGGAATGGGCCTCGCGAAGGGCCGCGCCCATGACGACCGCTACGACGCCGCGGACGATTTCCTCGCGGCCGTATATAAACTCTGGGAGGGAAGCTGGCAGGACGGCGCCGTCCGCCGGGATCGCGCCGGAGGCATCTTCACGGACCCGGCCAAGGTCCAGCGCGTGCGACATGATGGAGCTTATTTCCAGGTCGACGGCATCCATCTGGCCGAGCCGTCGCCGCAACGCACGCCCCTGCTCTACCAGGCCGGCACATCGAAACGCGGCCGCGCCTTCGCCGCCAAGCATTCGGAAGCCATCTTCCTCAACGGCCAGACTAAATCCGTGCTCGCCGGCGCGGTCCGCGACATCAGGACGGCCGCGAAGGAGTTCGGCCGCGATCCCCACGACATCAGGCTGTTCGCTGGCGCCACCGTCATCGTCGCGCCGACTCGCGCCGAGGCCCACGACCTCCTGGAAGAGTATGCCAGTCACGTTGATCAGGCGGGCCAGCTTGCACTGCTGTCGGGCTGGGCCGGGGTCGATTTCTCGACCTACCGCCCCGACGATCCGATCAGATACGTCCCGAGCAACGCGATCCAGTCGATGGTCGAGAACTTCACCGTCCGCAGCGATAGCCCCGTCCGGATCGGCGATCTCGCCACGCTGAGCTACGCCGGCGCGCGCTCGCCTTTCGTGGTCGGCTCGCCGCAAGAGGTCGCGGATGAACTGATCGCCTGGGCGGAGGCCACCGACGTCGACGGCTTCAACCTGTTCCGCCTGGTGGCGCCGGAATCGCTCACCGCGTTCGTCGATCTCGTCGTGCCCGAATTGCAGTCGCGCGGCGTCTACAAGACCGCGTACGCCGAGGGCACCCTGCGCGAGAAGCTGTTTCCGGGCCGCGGGCCATTGCTTCACACCACCCATCCCGGCGCGGCCTACCGCGATCCTGCGACGTGGGCAGCCGCGGCACGCCCGGATGCGGCGGAGTAGCAGCATATATGATGGTCAGGGACAAACCGTCGGTCGCGTGTTCGGCTCCCGTGGCAGCTCCGCCTCGCTTTCCTGTGGCAGCTTGTCGCCACGGATAGCGAACGGCGGTCCGATCCAGAGCGCGTGTGCCGTATGATCCGCCAGCGGCCGCGCCGTGTTCGGGTGAATGAGAACACTTAGCTTCCCGTGATTGAGCATCAGCCACGGCACCAGCGTCGGAAACACCTCGACCGCAAAGGCGACCTGGTACATCGATTGCTCATGGGGACCTACCAGCGCATCGTGCCAGTGCCCCAACGTCACGACGAAGCGTTCGCCGATCCAATCCCGGAGCTGCTGTGCATCGCCGCGCGTCCCCTCGGAATAGTAAATATGTGCATGGAAGCTGGTGATGGCATCGATCGGTTGCGGCACCGCCGCGATGTCCGGCGCTCCCATGGCGTCCTCCCTTCTTTCTTCGGGCAGAGCGGCCCCGGGTTTACCCCTTCGCACAACGCGCTTTGCTCACCGACTCTTCTACCGCAGCATAGGCGGACGCGCCATGCGCGCGATGGAGGAATAGAATGCCCGCCGGGACATCGATCCGGCCGGGCTTCCTAACGTCCCCACCTCGATCTCAGTTGAAGAGATCCGGCTCCTGCGCCGTGATCCAGTCCCATAACGGCTGGAAGCTGAAATAGCCGCCCTTGTGGGTTCCGACCTGGCTCGCCGTCAGCTTGGCGACCTCATGCGGAATCGGCTTGGTAGGACCGGCGGCCTCGGCCAGCAATTGGGTGCGCGCGGCATTGTCCATCGTGATGTACCACCACGCTGCGGCCTCGATGGTCGGACCGACCGTCAACAGTCCGTGGTTCTGCAGGATCGCAGCCTTCTTGGTGCCGAGCGCTTGCGCGATCTTCTTGCCCTCGTCGGCATCGAGCACCACGCCCGTGAACGGATCGAACAGCGCGTGGTCCTCGTAAAAGGCGCAGGCATCCTGGGTCAAGGGATCGAGCAGCCGGCCGAGCGCGGACCAGGCCTTGCCGTAGGTCGAGTGGGTATGCGCGGCAGCGATCACGTGCGGATGCGCCGCGTGAATCGCGGAATGAATAACAAAGCCAGCCTGGTTGATCGGCTTGTCGCCGACCAGAATGTTGCCGTCGTGATCGACGAGTTGCAGGTCGGAGACCTTGATCTGGCTGAAATGAGCGGAGAGCGGATTGATCCAGAACCGGTCGGTGTACTCCGGATCGCGCACGGTGACGTGCCCTGCGAGCCCCTGATCGAAGCCGTAACGGGCGAACAGGCGGAAGGTTGCGGCCAGGCGCTGCTTGCGATGCAGCCGTTCCTCTTCGAATGAAGCCGCGGGCGGACGCTCCACGAGCGAAAACTTCCTCGGCCTTTCGACGATCGTGTTCATTGCCGTTCACCTCCTGCCTCGAGCCCGCGCTCGTCGCGCGATGCGCTCACTGAGACCATGGTAGAACGACTGGCGCGAGACGATCTTTTCAAAGATCGCCGCTCTCCGAATCGAAAATTCTCTGCGGAGCTGCCGTTAGTACTCTTGTGTGGGTCTGGCTGGCCCGCAGCGAGCCAGGACACGGGCTTCCTCTCTCCGAAGCGGTCCGCTCCGTTTCCTCAAAGACTCAGCAAGCGTATGGCGTTCGTGGAGAAGACCCGCTCCAACACATCGTCGCGGAAGCCGGCAGCGGCGTAGTCGTCGATCGACTGCCGGATCGGCCGAAACGGATAAGAGGAGCCGAACAGAAATTGATCGGCGAGGAAGCTGTTGGCCGCCTTCACATAGGCCTCCTGTCCCGGCTGAAACAGATACATGTCCGGGATGAGATGGACATTGGCGTGCCGGAAGGCGACGCCAATGATCTCCTGCACTCTCGGCCAGGAGCCGTGATAAACTCCGATCTTGAGGCGCGGAAACGCTGCGGCGACGACGGCCACGCCGGACGGATCGTTGAAACGTGGATCAGGCGTCGTCGGTCCGGTCATCAGGAACAGCGGAATGTCGAGTTCCTGAAGCCGCTCGTAGATCGGCCAGTAGACGCGATCATCGGGGTGGCGAGGCGGCGCGCCGAAGCCCGGCTCGATGTCGATCCCCTTGAATCCAAGCTGGCTGACGGCGCGCTCGATCTCCTCGATCGCGGCCCGTTCGCCCTGAATGACCGGATCGACCGAGCCGATCCCGACCAGCTCCGCATGGCCGGAGACGATCTCGTGGATGCGGTCGTTCGGCAAATGCTGGAACGGCGTATGTCGCCCGACCACCACGGCCCGCGCCAGACCGGCATCATGGATCTCGGCAAGAAAGCCCTTTTGGGTCAGCGAACACGTGAAATGTGCATCATCTCCCCGCGTGCCGACGCGGCGATTGAGCCACCGCGCGGTCTCAAATTCCGGACTGCCAAGCGTAGCACCGAAAAAGTCGTGCAAATAAGCCGGGCGGCAACGCAGATCGATAATGGTCATCTGAATTCCTTAAGGATCGCAGGCCCAGCTAGATGTTGTACTGACGGCCAACCGGCCGGAACCGCCCGGCCGCATGCCGATCGGGCAGGCGGTTCCCCTCGCCGAACAGCTTGTGGCGCAGCGAACCATCCGCGTAGGCGGTCTTGTAGAGACCGCGATCCTGGAGCTCGGGAATGACGATGTCGATGAAGTCCGCATAGGTCTCGGGCACCACGATGCGGCTGAGGTTGAAGCCATCCACCTCGCCCTCCTCGATCCAGGATTGCAGTTCGTCCGCGACGGCAACGGCGTCGCCGGTGATCGTTGCATAGCGGCCGCCCAAAGCGAGTTCGTTCAGGAGATCGCGCTTGGTCAGCTTCCTCTGTGCGGCAATCGCCGTCGCCGATTGGATGGAGTTGCCGGGCGCGTAGGGAATGGGCTCATCGAGCCCGTAGCGTGAGAAATCGATGCCGGTGGACGCCGAGAAATGCGCCAGTCCGGCCTCCGGACTGGCATAGCGCAGGTATTCCGCGCGCTTGTCCTCAGCCTCGGCCTTGGTCCGGCCCGGCACCACCGCAATGCCGACGAAAACCTTGATGTCTTCCGGCCGACGGCCGGCTTGCGTCAGCTCCGCCCGGATGGCGCGCGCGGCGTTGCGCGCCGTCGCCTTGTCGCGGGCGGAGATGAAGACGCATTCGGCGTGTCGGCCGGCAAAAGCGCGCCCTCGCGGCGAGGTGCCGGCCTGGTACAGCACGGGCGTCCGCTGGATAGAGGGCTCGGAGAGGTGATAGCCGTCGACCTGAAAGAATTCGCCATGATGCGAGACGGGCCGGATCTTTGTGGGATCGGTGAAGATTCGAGCCGCGCGGTCGCGACGTACGGCATCGTCGTCCCAGCTTCCTTCCCAGAGCTTGTAGAGCACCTCGAGATATTCGTCGGCATAGTCGTAGCGGCGGTCATGCTCGGGCAGTTGCACGTCGCCCTTGCCGCGATGCGCGCTGTCGAGATAGCCGGTGACGATGTTCCAGCCGATCCGACCTCGCGTCAGGTGGTCAAGTGTCGAGAAGCGCCGTGCGAGCGTATAGGGCGCCTCGTTGTGTACGTTAACGGTGATGCCGAAGCCGAGCTGCTCCGTCGCAGCCGCCATCGCGGAGACGAGCAGAATCGGATCGTTGACCGGGAGCTGCACCGCCTCGCGCGCCGTCACATCGATCCCGCCGCCATAGATGTCATAGACCCCGATGATGTCTGCGATGAAGATCCCGTCGAACAGACCGCGCTCGAGAAGCTTGGCCTGATCGATCCAGTACGCAAGCGTGTTGTAGTCAGGCGAGCGGTCGCGCGGATGGGTCCAGAGGCCATGATTGATATGGCCGACGCAGTTCATGTTGAAGGCGTTTAGCAGGATCTGTTTCTTTGCAGCCATCAGAAAGCTCCGGACCGGGGCGGAATCCAGCGGTTAAGATGATAATGACCGATCCTACCGGTATTTCCAGCATACCGGATCGTGCAACGTGGAACGCGCACGTTGCGCCAGCGGCGGCCCTAATTGCAGCAACGAGCCCTGCCCTATGGCTCGCCTCTGCGCCTCCGCACAGTGCGTTCGCGCCGCCAAGGCAGACGGAACCAGCACCCTGTGCGTAATGTCTCGCCGACTCAGGAGGCAGGCTTCCGTACAACGGTCGCAACTGCGATCGATTTCGGGATCAGGCCAAGATAGAAGAATGTATCGGCAATTCGCTGCTGCTCGGCGACCACGCTTTCATCCAGCGGTTTGACTCCGTAGCTCTGACGTTTCAGCGCAATCTCGAGGATGGGCGCCGGAATGCCGATGCCTGGGCTGAGTTCGGCCGCGACATCCGTCACCCTGGTCTTCGCCCAGTCATCGAGCTCTGCGATCGAGGCAATCACGGCGTCGATCACCTGCGGATTGCCGTCGGAGAATTTCCTGGTTGCGAGATAGAATTGATGGTTGGGAGCAAGGTTGCTTCCATTGGTCAATGTGCGTGCATTGGTGGCGACTTCCGCGGCGGCCTGGAACGGGTCCCAGATCACCCAGGCATCGACCGAGCCGCGTTCGAACGCCGCCCGCGCATCGGCGGGGGCGAGAAAAACGGTCTCGATGTCGGTATATTTCAGGCCAGCCTTTTCCAGGGCGCGGACGAGCAGGTAGTGCACGTTCGATCCTTTGTTGAGGGCGACCTTCTTGCCCTTCAATTCGGCGACCGTCTTGATCGGAGAGTCCTTGGGCACGAGGATCGCCTCACCTTCCGGTGCCGGCGGCTCGTGCGCCACGTAGACGAAGGGTGCCCCGGCGGCTTGGGCGAAAATCGGCGGCGTCTCGCCGGCGTGACCGAAATCGATCGAGCCGACATTGAGCGCTTCGAGCAGCGGCGGGCCTGATGGAAACTCCTTCCATTCGACGCCGTATCCGAGCGGCTGCAGCTTCTTCTCGAGCCAACCCTTGCCCTTCAGCAGGATCAGGTTGCCATATTTCTGGAAGCCGATCCGGATCACCTTGTCCTGGCCTTCGGCACCAGCCGGCGAGGCGACCAATGCCGCGACGGCCAGGACCGTCGCCAACCTGACCGTCCGACGAAACAGAACGGCGGCGCGACGTCTCATTTCAGTGACCATAGCTACCTCGCAAGAAGTCAGCAAACCGCAGCTCGCGCGGTGTTTCGGGATTGCGATATATCGCGGGCGTGCTGGAATAGGCTTCCAAATATCAGAGCTGCCGCAGAGCATCGTTTCTCCGCGCGGAGATTTAAAACATGCTCCATTGCCGGTGAGTCACCCGCAGTCACCTGCAATAGACCGCCGGCCGCTAGGATCTCCGCGATCAAGCTCAAAACGCGGGAATCTGCCCCGGCAGCCTGTCTTTGATGAGCTGGCGGATGGTGTCATTCTGAAAGGCGCGGACAAGCTTCGGGACCCAGGGCGCATCCTTGTCGCGTTCGCGAACGGCAATGAAGTTGCTGTAGGGATTGTCGATGGGAGATTCGATCGCGATGGAGTCCTTTCCGGGAATGAGACCAGCCGGCACTGCGTAGTTTGTGTTGACGACGGCCGCGTCGAGATCGCCGAGACTGCGCGGCAGTTGCGCCGCGTCGATTTCCCGGAACTGGAGCTTGCGCGGATTGTCGACCACATCGAGTACGGTAGGTAACAGCCCTACCCCATCCTTCACCTTGATGAGTTTCTGTGCTTGGAGCAGCAGCAGCGCGCGGCCGCCGTTCGACGGATCGTTGGGAATGCCAATCGCCGCGCCCTGCCGGAGTTCGTCCACCGACTTCACTTTCTGCGAATAGAGGCCGATCGGCGCGATGATGGTGGTGCCGACCGGCACGATCTTATAGCCGCGGGTCTTGACCTGGTTGTCAAGGAAAGGTCTGTGCTGGAACGCATTGGCATCGAGATCGCCGGAGTCCAGCGCTGCATTCGGCAACAGATAGTCGTTGAAGACGATCACGGAGACGTCGAGGTCGTCCTTGGCGGCAATCTCCTTCACCTTGGTCCAGAGGATTTCGGAATCGCCGCCGGAAATCCCGACCTTGATCTTCTGATCGGCAAGAGCCGGCGCTGCAAACAGCGAGAGTCCGGCAATGATCGACAGCAGGCGGCGTTTCATGAAGTCTGGTCTCCGACGAATCTGACTTGGAGGCAAATAGTGGAGAGGAACGCTCGCCATGACAATGAAACGCCAAACCAAAGATGGTCGCGATCACGGAAGGAATGTCTCCGGCCCGATAGACCGCGCAGCGAGTTTTTCGACTTGCCCTCCCAATGAGTAAGCGGTGTGGCAACACATCATGTGTTAGCCGCTCGCCGACTTGAAGTCGCCGTTTGCTTCCTTATGGGTCTGTCTGGCCGTCGCCGGAACGATCAGGATCAGCCGGCGCGCAACCCAGCGGGATGCCGCACGGCCTGCCGCTGCCGCACGCGCGGAATGATTTCGTCGGCGAAGCGTCTCATCTCGGCATCGAAGGGCTGGAACTGCAGCATGAACAGTTCAATGCCCGTACGGTGGAAGTCGACGATCCGATCGGCCACCTCGTCATAGCTGCCGACCAGCCCGGCCGCAGTCCCGCCGTTGCTGCCCACGCGCGCGCCCTTCTGCATCGTCTGCATCATGACGACCTTGGGATCGGTGTTCTGCTTCTGGATGACCTTCATGGGGGCATCCTTTTCGGCAAGGCGCAGCAGCCGCAGATGCGCATGGTCGGCCTCGGCCGCGGTCGGTCGCGCCACGACGAAGGCCGACAGGCCGAAGCGCAGCGGCGCCGCGCCCGAACGCGGACGCGAGGCGACGTCGTTGATCAGCGCAGCCACATCGGCGATCGGCTGGCCGTTGATGAACCAGACATCGCCGCGATCGGCGACCAGCGCGCGCGCCGGCTCCGACTCGCCGCCGACATAGATGCGCGGCCGCGCACGGTAGAGATCCTTCGGGCGCAGCGCGTAGTCCTGCACATCGAAATATCTGCCCTTATGCGTGAGCCTTTCGCCCTGCAGGAGGCGCGACACCACGGATATCCATTCGCGCCCATATGCGTAGCGTTCGTCATGCTCGGCAAATCCGATCCCGGCCCGCTCGAGCTCCGGCCTGTTCCAGGCATTGACGAGATTGATCGCAAAGCGCCCGCGGCTGATGTTCTCGATGCCGAGCGCCATCTTGGCGAGCACCACAGGATGAAAGAGATAGGGCTTGATGGCCGTGATGATCTCGATCCGGCTGGTCAACGCGGCCAACGCCGCCGCTGCGCTCCAGGCTTCGAGCTGATCCAGATCCTCCTGATGTGGATTGATCGTGTGCTGGGCTATGAGTGTGGAATCAAAACCGAGCGCTTCCGCCGCCAGGACGAGATCGCGATTGCGCTCCCACGACGCGTCGTAGGGCTCCTCCGGATCCTGATGCGCCGCACGAGGACCGTGCACCGACGCCCAGATGCCGAAACGAAGCGGATGTGTCATTTGCTGGCCCCACGATCTGCGCTACTGGCGGTCGACGTCGACGCGGAGCGCGATTTCCTGACGCACGTACTAACAAAATCGGAAAAGAAGTTCTTGCCGCTTTTCGTGCGCGGGGGAAATCGAAAACCTCCAACCGGAACAACAATTGGAAAACGGCTCTATTTCGATTGGCCGTCATTCGTGGGAGATTTCGGCTAGCGCGCCCACGGTGCTTAGGACACTTCCGGTCGCGCGCAACAGATGCGCAGGCGCGCAACTCGGTCGTGATCGGGTTGCAAACGGATGATGACGAAGGCCGGACGACATTGAGCAATCTCGAACAGGCTGCAGGGACGATCGAGCTGTCGCAGGGCGGCCCTGGCAGCCAAGTGGACCAACAAGCACGCCAAACGGAAAGAACCGCTTCGATCAGCACCGCGCCCCTGCAGGCGCTGTCCTGGCTCGCGCCGGTGCTGCTGGTCCTGGTATGGGAAGCGCTCGCGCAAGGCGGCTATCTGTCGCCGCAGGTGTTGCCGGCCCCCAGCAAGATCCTGCGCACGGCTTTCAAGCTGGCGTCACAGGGCACGCTGGGGGACGACCTCGGCGTCAGCTTGTTGCGGGCGGCAGCCGGCTTTGCTGTCGGCGGGACGATCGGCTTTGCGCTGGGCGTTCTCGTCGGCTTCTCGCGTCTTGCGGAAGCCCTCATCGATCGCAGCATCCAGATGATCCGCGCGATTCCGTTTCTGGCGGTCCTGCCGCTCGTGATCGTATGGCTCGGTGTCGGTGAAGCCGAGAAGGTCTTCCTCGTCGCGCTCGGCGTGACTTTCCCGCTCTATATCAACACGACCCTCGGCATCCGTCAGGTCGACCCGAAGCTGATCGAGCTCGGCCGGGTTCAGGGCTTGTCGACCCTGCAGCTGATCCGCCGCGTCATCCTGCCGGGTGCCCTGCCCTCGATCCTGACCGGCGTCCGCTATGCGCTCGCCACGGCCTGGCTCGCACTCGTCGTCGCCGAAACCATCGGCGCGCAGTCGGGTCTCGGCTTCCTTGCGATGGATGCCCGCGAGTTCCTGCGCACGGACGTGATCGTGCTCACGATCGTCATCTACGCGTTGATCGGCGTTGCCGCAGACCTGATTGCGCGGTGGCTCGAGCGGCGGCTGCTCTCCTGGCATCCGAACTATGGAGCTGCACGATGACCGTCCGGTTCGCGCCGCCTCCGCACGCCGCTCCGGCCGTGGTCGTCCATGGACTGCGGCGCGCCTACGGCGATCGAACCGTGATCGACGGACTCGATCTTCGCATCGAACGCGGCGAGTTCGTGGCTCTGCTCGGCGAGAGCGGCTGCGGCAAGACCACGCTGCTGCGTGCGCTTGCGGGCCTCGACCCGGTCCAGGCCGGCCGCATCGTCGCGCCGCGCCGTCCTGCGGTCGTGTTCCAGGAGCATCGCCTGCTGCCCTGGGACAGTCTCTGGCGCAACGTTGCCCTCGGACTGGACGGTCCGGATGCTCGCCGGCGCGCCGCGGCCGCGCTCGGCGAAGTCGGTCTCGGCGACAGGGTCGATGACTGGCCGCGCAACCTCTCCGGCGGCCAGGCACAGCGGGTCGCGCTGGCCCGCGCGCTGGTGCAAGAGCCTGAGTTGCTGCTGCTCGACGAGCCGTTTGCCGCGCTCGATGCCCTGACCCGCATCCGCATGCATGTGCTGGTGCGCGAGCTCGTCGCCTGGCACCGGCCGGGCGTCTTGCTCGTCACCCACGACGTCGACGAGGCGATCGCGCTGGCCGATCGCATCCTGGTGATGCGCAAAGGTCGAATCGCATCCGAGCACCGCGCCAACGACATCGGCACGGTCGCGCGCGGCGACCTGTTAGCCGAACTCGGTGTGCTCAACGCACACGCTCCCGCTTAAATCCTGGAAGGATCGCCCATGTCGTCGGACGACTTTGAATACCCTTCACGCCGTCAGTTCCTCGGTACCGCTGCGTTCGGCGTCGGGGCGCTCGCCGGCTTCACCTTGACCGATCATGCCTGGTCGGCCGCGGGACGCATCACCGATACCGTACGCCTGACCTGGGGCCTGTCCGGGCTCAACCTGATTGCCAAAGAGCGTGGCGAATTCGAAAAGACGCTGGCGAAGGACGGCATCAAGGTCGAATGGCTGGGACCGTTCCCGAACCACGCGCCGACCTTGCAGGCCGTGACCGGCGGCACCGCCGATTTCTCGTTTGGCGGGTCGACGACGCCGGCGCTGGCGGCAATCATTGCTGGGTCGCCGCTGGTATTCACGCAGTTCGTTGTCTATGAGCCACGCACCACCGCAATTATCGCCCGCGACGATTCCGGCATCAACAAGGTTGAGGACCTCGTCGGCAAGTCGGTGGCGGTCAACCGCTCGGGGCTCGGCGAATTCCTGCTGGTCGCGGCACTGGAGAAGCACAAGGTCGACCGTTCCAAGGTCAAGTTCGTCTACCTCAACCCACCCGATGCCGCGCCCGCGCTCGCTTCGGGCAAGGTCGATGCCTGGTCGATGTGGAGCCCCGGCGTCGATATCGCGCGGCTCGACTACAAGGCGCACGACATCTTCCTGGAAGGTCGCGACCTCGAGTTCCAGATCGACTACACGTCCTACCTGACGACCCGCAAGTTCGCCACCGAGAACCCAGCTCTGGTCCGCGCCGTCAACGATGCCTTCCGCGCCGAGGGCAAATGGATTTCGGAGAATAGCAAGGACGCCGAATACATCGCGCAGAAGGCGGGCAAATACAGCGATGATGTTCGAGACCGGTTCATCGCGATGAACCGCCAGTACCGCTACTTTTCCGCGACCGACAGGCAGTTCATCGCTGACCTGCAGAAAGCAGCCGACTGGCTGGTCGAACGCAAGGTGCTGCCCGAGCCCGTCAAGGTTGCCGACCATCTCGCCCAGATCGACGAAGCGTTGCCGCAGCGCTGACCGGCCGTCCCCCTTTTCTCTCATGACGTGGTGCCTAATGAACAAGCCGCTCCCCACCAACACGCTTACCGCCGGGCCGACCGTTCCGCTCTCGCCGAGCGCTCTTGACGCCCTGCTGGCCGAGATCGCCGAAGGCGAGGCGGAGCGCGAACGCGAACGCATCCTGCCGCACCGGCAGATCGCCCTGATCAAGCAGGCGCGGCTCGGTGCATTGCGACTGCCGATCGCCGCGGGCGGCGCCGGCAGCTCGATCCGCGATCTTTTCCAGATCGTCATCCGGCTCGCCGAAGCCGATGCCAATGTGGCTCATATCCTGCGCAATCACTTCAGCGTCGTGGAGCGGCTGGTTCGCACGCCTCGCGATGACCAGGCGCGAGACTGGCAGCGGGCGATCGCCGGCGGCGCCATCATCGGGCTTGCCACCACCGAACTCGACAGCCCGCAGGTCGGCAACATCACGCCGAACACGACCTTCACGCCGGATGGCGACGACTACCTCCTGAACGGCACCAAATATTACAGCACAGGGACGCTCTATGCAGATCTCGTGCTGGTCCGTGCCGCCGATCCGAGCGGGCGTCCCGGCGCGACCATCATTCCCGTCGATCGCGACGGCATCGAGCTGGTCGACGACTGGGACGGCATGGGTCAGCGCCTGACGGCCACCGGCACCACCTACTTCCGCAATGTCAGGGTGAAACGGCAGGAGATCGTATTCGACGCCCCCGACATCGGCTATGGCGTGCCCTATTCCAACACTTTCGCGCAGCTCTTCCTGACGGCCGCGGTCGCCGGAATCAGCCGGGCCGCCCTTCGCGATGCGATTGCGCTGGTGCGGTCGCGCAAGCGGACCTTCTACTACGCGCCTCACGAGAAGCCCACGGAAGACCCGCTGCTGCAGGAGACGATCGGCAAGATCGCGAGCGCCGCGCACGCCGCGGAAGCGGTCGTCCTCGTTGCTGCCGAGGCACTCGATGCGGCCACTGACGCGTTCGACGCCGGGCGAGCCGATTCGGAAGAGCTGGCGCATCGTGCGGCCCTGCTGTCGGCGCAGGCCAAGATCGTCGCCGACGACGCCGCCATCCGCAACGGCGGCCTCATTTTCGATGTCGGCGGCGCCTCGTCGACCAAGAAAGCGACCAATTTCGATCGGCACTGGCGCAACGCGCGCACGTTGTCGTCGCACAATCCGCTCAGCTACAAGGAACGTGCCATCGGGCAATATCTGATCAACGGTACGCCGCTTCCGGCGAAGGGTTTCTTCTGACCGGACGGCGCCGCGACCAAGGGCACGAGCAGGAAGGCTCGTGCCCGAAAGGAGACGACGGATGGGCAAGCGTGACCTTCATCTTGTCCACGAGAGGATATCCGATCCGCGGCACGTCCACTCGGCGCTCCGCCGCGTTGCCGCCGGCGTCAGCATCGTGACTGCGGGACGCGGAGACGACATCACCGGCGTGACGATCGCCTCGCTGATATCCTTGTCCGTGGATCCGCCTCGGCTCATGATCAACCTCGGCCTGCAGTCATCGGCTTTTCCGCTCATCGCTAACGACGGCTGGTTCGGCGTCAACATCCTCGGCTCGGACCAGCTCTCTCTGGCGGACCGCTTCGGCACGCCACATCTGTCTCGCCGCCAGAAGTTCGATGGCGTCCGCTGGTCGCGTGGTGCTGCAGGCGTTCCTCTCCTGCAGCACGCGCAGGCGGCAATTGAATGCGAAGTCGACGAGATCATCAAGCGATATGCGCACGCGATCATCGTCGGCCGTCCTGAAAGCGTCGAGCTGGCCCCACGGCTTTCGGGCCTGCTTTACTGGAATGAGCAGTATGTCGAGGTCGACCGCAATGCCGACCTGGACCTGCTCGCAGAGGTCAGCGTTCCACTGAATCATGTGCGGTGAGACGAACGGCATGCGCGGGCCGCGGCGGAGACGACGAAGATGAGGCACGGACATCCCTTCGGCTCCGAGCGCATCGCAACCGGATCCGCCTCGGACAGTAACCCGTAGGCAGGTCCGCTTGAGGGCGATACGCGAATCGTCAACGAGGGCCACTGCGGGTGGGCCTTCCGGACTGGCCCATCTGCAACCACCTGCGAGGTGACGGAATGGGCCCTGCGCACGAGGCCATGCGCCCTGCTCTTTTTTCCGCAGACATCTTGGAAAATGCCTGGAACCATGGTCTGTGTCCGGCGTCAGCTCACGGAGCTGCGCGTCGCGCGGAATGCGATGTGAGGACAACAAGAGACCGAACGGGCGTCATCCGATGATCGTCAATACTGCCAGACCGATAACGCTTGCACTGCTCGCCGCCGTCGTCCTTGTCGCGTCGGGCTCGCCGGCCGCCCTTGCCGGCTCCGAAGTCTACATCCAGCAGGCCCGTGGCAATGTCGCGGGAACGACGGTGGTGACGAAGCCGCCGCCCGAAGCAGCTGCGCCGGCCAACACTGCGGGGTCCGCGCCGACCGCGCCGGAAACCTGCAATGCACAGAATGCATCGTCGCAGGCCTGCTATACCGCGACCCAGCAGGCGCGGCCATCACGGTAGCATAAGAGCCCAGCCAACAGCGTTCACGCCGTGTTTGAGGGCTCGGACCGCTGAGTGCCCGGGCCGCGCGACATCAGCCGTGCGGTTGCCCGCACGGCCGCCCTCCTCTCCTGCATTCTGTCAGATCAGCTCTTGGGGACGTCGATCTTGATGGCCGCCGCCTCTTGATTCTTCTCCAGCTCGCGCATGAAGGCGTCGCCCGCCGCGCGGTCCTTGAACTCCCACAGATGGTTCTTCACGCCCTCGAAGATCAGGGCATAGACCGCGAGTTGGACGCCCTCACGTACGCCGAGGGTCGCCGGCGAGTTCTTGGTGAAGCCAAGCTCCGCCTGAAGCAATTGATCGATGGCAGCAAACATGTAGGCCGAGCTATGGACCTGGACGGAATAGATCGTCTTTGTGGTCGTGACGCTTGCCAGCACGCGTCCGCTCTGCACGCTCACCGCGCGCAGCGCTACCGTGATGACATCCTGCCGATACTGCGTGTCGGCGCCGATGCCGAGATAATTGGCGCCGATCCCGCCGGTGGTCTCGTCGCTGTCATAGCCGATGATGCCGCCTTCGAGCAGGATGCCGGCGAAGCGCAGCGGCGGCAGGCTCGGCGCGCTGTCGCCCTCGGCGGCGGCGCGCGTGGTCTGGATGATCTGCCGTTCCTGCAAGAGCGGCTGCAAATCGTTGCGTTCCACCACGTTGAACCAGGCGCCGCTGCCGGCCTTGGTGAGCACGTCGATCAGCACGGCGCTGGCGCCTTGCGTCAATGCGCGGGAGAATTCCGCGAAATTGTCATTCGGCTTGTTCTGTCCGGTCAGGTCGGGAAAGTTGTAGACGGAGACATCGAGCTTGCGGCGGGGTGGCGGCAGGCGATCGAGCACCACACCGGTCTTGGTCTCCGGCACCAGCTTGGCTGGGCGCGCAAACGGGTCCTTGGCCGATCCGGACATGCATCCGGCCAAGCTGAGAGAAAGCATCGCAATGGCAGCGATGCCTCGAAGCTGTTTGTTCATCATGTCAGATCCGGCGCCGGTTCGGCGATTTCAACGTATCAGGGAACGATGGAGCGTACGGCGCTTGGGGATGTCGTCGTGCCGCTGCCCGTTCCGGAGCCCGACGTGCCGGTGCCCGTACCGTTGCCGCCGATAATGACGGCGCCCGAGCCGAGATTGCTCAAGGCGCTGTTGAGACCCGAAAGATCAGGACCTTGCGAACCGGACTTCACGCCGTGTCCCTGTGCCTGCGCCTGTGAAAGTAGATACGAACCATTGAGCCCGCTGCCCCCGAACGTCGGATTCGTGGGATGATAGACGATCTCGGACGCCGCCGCGGCGGACAAGCCGATGCCGATCGCGGATGCAATCGCAAATACAAACAAACCAAACTTACGCATGATACAGATCTCGATTCGAAGTTATGAGGTCATCGCTTGATCAACAGGCTTCCGTTCGGAAGTTTGGCAATCAGCATGTTGATCGGCGCGGATCCGGGCGGCTGGAGCACCGCGATGTTCAGGCTCTGGGTATTGATGAGGTTCACGTTGGAATAGTCGCGGCCGCCCTGGAGCACGGTAACGTTGTTGTTCGAGCCGCCGATGGTGCCTACATTGGAGTAGTTGTTGCCGCCTGACTGCGCCTGCAGCACGCGATTGTTGTTGCCGATCTGCAATGTTGTGGCGATGTTATTGCCGCGCGCGGATTGCGCCGCCTCCGGCGTCGGCACATAAGCGGGTTGTCGAGGCACGTAGGATGCGGTCGGGATCAGCTGGACAGGCTGTGACGCGGTGGTCGAAACCGTCACTCCTGCCTTGGCGTTCACTTGGGCAATATAGGCGGACTCCGCGTGGGCCGAAGCGCCGATGGTCAAGACCACGCCCATAATGCCGATCGCGATTGCTTGCTTCATGGCGACGTGCACGTCAGCCTCCCCTGGTCGGATTCCAACGTCAGCTCTGCGCGATAGTGATCGGCGGCCGAACGATCCAGGATGATCGTCGTGAGCACTTGCTCTTGTCCGGGCTGCAGCACAAAGCTCCCGCTTTGGGTGTTGCTGGAGCGTCCGGTGCTGCTCTGCTTGTCGATCAGGAAGCGATATTGACCACGGGCGGGACGGACGGATCGGACAGTCGCGTCAATTCTCAGGTAGCCGGACTGTGGGGCCGCCCGTATCGCGCATTCGATCACCGCGGCTGCATTAGGCTGCATCGGCTTGTCACTCACCTCTTACGCACTGGAACTGCCGCATATACGGCAATTTTGGGGGGACCCTATCGGTCGTTCTTTGCTCTTTTTTGACAATTCGTACATTCGCATTCGGCTTGACGGACTGAGGTGAAGCCGTGATCACTCTGCAACATGAGGAGAGCGGATCGTATAGACTTCAGGTTTGTGCTAAGCTGCGTCACCACCTGACTAATGCATCGATTGTTCCTGTCATGCCCACCATCTCGGACCTCGTGGCCAGCGGGGCGATCGTCAAGATCGAGGTTGAGCTCAGCGCGCACGAACAGCAGCTGCGCCTGCTCTACGGCACGCCGTCGTTCGTCGCCTGGCTGGAAGAGATCCTTGCAGGCGCAGTGCCGCCGCGACCGCTCGGCGAGCTATCACCGGCGCAGCAAATCGACGATCTGTTTTATTCGTTCTTGAGTGGCGCGCCGCTCGTCTTTAACAGACAGTTTCGTGCTATCCGCGCAGAGGACAATGCGGTCTGGGAATTGAAGACGGCGGATGTCCGCATCTTCGGCTGGTTCATGGCCAAAGACTGCTTTGTCGCAGTATTCGGAAACTGGGCTGATATCATCAAGGATCATGATCTCTATCGCGGCTACCGGATCGCGATCCGGCGACTGCGCCGTGAACTTGGGATCGATGCGACGCTGTGCGTGAAGGGGGGCGCACCGGATGACGTTCTTTCGATTTGATATCGACGCGCGTTCGCGCAAGGTCAGCCGGCTGCTGGGGCGGGTGCGACGCGAGCTGCTCAAGGCCGTCATGGAAGAACGGCGCGCAGGATTGACGCAGCAGCAGCTTGCACAGCGGCTGAAGACGCGCCGTGCGATCGTCAATCGCAAATTGTCAGGAGAATCGGAGATCACCCTGCGCGAGCTCGCCGATCTCGCCTGGGCGCTCGACCGCGAAATCAGCCTTGAACTGCGCCGGCCGGACCAGATGGCGGGCGACAACATCGCCCCCCGCACGTCGACGGTCGGCTATCGGCCGGCCAGGATCGTCGCACCGAAGCGCTCCGACGATTAGTTGGATGCCGGCACCGGATTTGAAACAGGCGGCGGGAGATGCCCCGCCGCCTGCATGACCTACTTCTGCGAGACCGTCGCGACGTTGTGGATGCCGTATTGGGCCGTGAACGACGTGTTCGACACGTTGGCGCCGGTGGCCTGAACCAGCTGGATCACGTTGCCCTGACCCACCTGCATCGAGACCTGGCTGTTGTTGCCGGCGCTCGCCTGCTGGCCGACGCTCTGCGCCGCGTTGACCACGTTGGAGCCGCCAATCTGCGAGATCAGCGAGTTGTTGCTGCCGAGCGCGAGCGGAACGGCCACCGACTGACTGACGCTGGCGAGGTTCTTCGAGCCATGCTGCAAGGTCAGCGCATTGTTGCTGGCGTTGCCGGTGCCGAAGGTCTGGGTGCTCTGCTCGATGGTCGCAGCGTTCTTGTAGCCGTGCTGGAACAGCGCCTGGGTGTTGGCACCGTTGGCCTGCTCGACCTCGGCGACGTTCTTGACACCGGCTTGACCGATGAACGAGGCGTTCGTGTAGTTCGCGCGCTGTTCCTCCGGCGTGTCGCCGAAGCTGCCTGCGACGCCGCCACCTTGCTTGGTGGAGGCCAGATTCTTGTTGCCGATCTGCACTGTCGCAGCCGCATTCCGCGGCCCTTCAGCAGTGCCGCCGACCGAGGTCTGTTCGGTCGCGACTTCGTTGCGGTTGCCGATCTGCGTCGTCATCGCGGCGTTGCTGTGGCCCGGCTGGAAGTCACCGTCAGCCGTGCTGTCGGCGCTCTTCTGCGACACCGCGGCGAGATTTTTGTCGCCGATCTGCTTCGTCACGGCGCCGTTGGCGCCTCCGACCGGGGTCGCGGACGACGGCGTCACGCTCGAATTGGCCTGGACGACCTGCGACACGTTCAGATTGCCGACTTGCAGCGTCGCCTGGTTGTTCTTGCCGCCGTCCTGCTTGGCGAGCGCGGTGTTCCTGTCGCCATATTGTGCGCTGAACGAGTTGTTCTTGTAGCCGACGTCCTTTGCCTCTGCGTTGGGCGCGCTGTTGGTCTGCAGGGTGGACGCAAAGTTCTCGTTGCCGACCTGGACGTTGCCGGAGTTGTTCCGGCCATGGGCAAGCTTGCCCGTCTGGCGGGTCAGAACGGTGTTGTCCTCGCCGGCCTGAGCCGTGGCCTGATTGTTCCTGCCGCCCTTCTGCTGGATCGTCGCCTGATTGCGGGCGCCGACCTGCTCAATGAAGGATTCGTTGTTGCGGGCGCCGGCAGCATTCGCGGCCGAAGCGCTCGCGAGGATGAGTGCCAAGGCAGTCATCGTTCTCATGAAGATAGTCCTTGCGTTGTCCAAAGCGGGGTCGGCGGGGATCGCCGCCCTCGGCGCGAGTTAAAACATTGTTAACCTAACGACCGAATGACAACTCTCCGACTGAGCAGGCCAAATCGCGCTGGGTCCCGCGGCGTGGAACTCCATGCGCATCGACCGCGTAGGCCCGTGCGGCAGCGTCGACCGCAGCGCGTTCTCAGCAGCCCTTTTCAGCTTTCTTCAGTGATCTTGCGCTTCGATCCGCAACGATCCGAGTCGCACTTCCTGCTCGGCATCGACGATGGCACGGATCTTCATCAGGCCGCCGGAGCGCAGTTGGAGCGGCGTGAAGATGAGGCTGGTGGCGGCCACGATATAGAGCGGTGCGCTGGTCTCCGGCTTTAGGTTGGTGACCAGCTCGGTCTGCTCGTTGCGCCGCGGGGTCTCGATCGGCTCTTCAGCGAACGGCTGCTCGTCGCCCGGCAGATAGCAGCGTACGACGATCGAGTTGAAGGGCCGCGACGCCGGAGAGAAGATATGGATGTGAACGCATAGTTTGGGCAGGACCAGAGGAAAACGGCCCGAGATGAAGATCACACCGTTGTAGCAGCCAATGAAGCTGAGCTTGCCGCCAGGTTCGTTGCGAATATCGTCGCAGAAGATTGAATACCCGTACCGATCCATGATCGCAGACCGTCGACACGGCCGCTCCTCACCCATACAGCCCGGCTGTCTTCGCGCAGCAGTGTGACGACATGATTACAGGCCTGTTCCTGTCCAGCGATCCGTCGGGTCTTGACCTCACGGTCGTTAGTTATGGGCACCTAACTCTGTCTCGCTTCGTCGAATGCGCTCCAGCCGTATCGCCGGATCTAACTTGCCGAAGGCAGCGCGTTGGGGTCGTGGCAGAAGACCCGGCCGCAGATCGTGTATTAGACGGAGCAATTTCACCCTTCCCTGCGCCTGCATTCCAATTGTGTCGCCTCCCCCGCGGCGGCTGACGAGGAGCTTTTTCGCAGTCGAGGAAAAGCTTTCCTGACTGGTCTTCCTAAACCTCCTCCCCGACCGGCGTTTAGGTTCGCCTGACGCTCATCGGTTTGCGGCAATGGCCAATATGAAGCGCTGCACCCTGACATGCCGGCGTGATGCCGAATATGCACCGGCTCGGTACTGCCCTGGATCACCGTTCGAATGCGCTGGATGGCCTCGGCGTGAGCCTTTCGACGAGGTTGCCGGGCATGATGCGCTGCGTCATGCCGGGGGGATGATGCGCTGCGTCTAGGGCGGACATCGCGGACAACATCATATCTGATCTTGGCGCAACCCGGTCGTGATCGCAGTTCCGGCAACACCTCGACGCGAACGATGTGGTCTCCGGAAACGCTCGTACCCACGAGCTGTAGCCCTCGGGCTGCCTTGACCTTTGCCCGGGGCACTCAGCTCTTTGCCTGTTGGAATCGCGGCCGAAGTCCGAAATGAAACTGGGTCGCATCTGCGGAACTCGACCTTGTGGCCTTCTCGACACAGGAAAGCACAAATCGGGCCAGCCGGCTCATCCGCCAATAGCGCTTCTCGGCGACACACCTGTAAATTGCACCAAATCTTTGCCCGATTTGGCCTCCTCGCCGGTATTCCTGCCTTACGGAACTCGCAGATGGCTCCGCTTCCCAGGATGAACTCCGAGTCAATGAGAAGGTTTGTGGGGCAGAACCTTACTCCGGCTCTCCCGGATGACGACCGCGCTCCAAATCCTGCCAAATGGTCAGCACTCGGGCCACGCTTACCTCGGGTTCTGACGATACCGCCGGTCCCAAAAAGCGAGTGCGGGTGCTTCCGCCGGAATCGTGGCCGCACAATGAGAGCCGCGGGTTTCCCTCTCACCCTGATCATTCTCGCCTCGGCTTTCCTTCTGCCAATGCTCGTCGCCGACGAGTCCCGCGCGCAAACAGGGCCATTTGTGTTCGTACCCCAAGATGCTTTTGGCATCAGCTTTACGACGATGTCGACAATCGACACGTCCAACAACAACGTGCTTACCCCGCTCGTCACCGGCGCTCAACCAACAGCCGCTGTCGTGCGCGGAGACGAATCGATAGTTTACTTGAGCAACAGCAATAGCAGTTTTGCTTCTCCCAACACCGTATACGCTATCGACACTGCCACTAACGCAATCATTGCCACTATTAATGTCGGAGGAGGAGCAAATCCTCTCGGCATTTCAATTAGTCCGGACAACACTCGGCTCTATGTGGCGAACGCGGCCGTCAACGACATTGCGGTCATCGACACCACGACCAACACAGTGGTCGCCACCATTCCGGTAGGCAATCGTCCGACCATGACCGCAGTCAGTCCGGACGGCACGCGCGTCTATGCGACGAATTTGTTCGGTAACACAGTTTCGGTCATCGACACGGCGACGAACTCGGTGACCACAACGATTAACGTCGGCGTAAACCCTGCCGGGGTCACATTTAGTCCGGATGGAACGCGCGCGTATGTGGCCAACCAGACCAGCAACACGATTTCAGTCGTCGATACGGCGACCAACGCCGTGCTCACGAATATCGGAGTCGCAGCCGGGGCCAGCCCTCGTCAAATCGCGGTCAGTCCCGACGGGACGCGCCTTTATGTGACCAACTTCAATAACGACACCGTTTCCGTTATTAACGCCGTGACGAACACCGTTATCACCAACATCGCCGTAGGGACTGATCCTTTTGGGGTGGTGATCAGTCCGGACGGCTCTCGGGTTTACGTCACCAACCGCACCAGCAACAACGTGTCGGTCATCGACACAGCCTCCAATACGGTCCTGACGACCCTCGCCGTCTCGTCCAGCCCAGGTATTGCCAGCATCTGCTCGAACGGCAACGCATTGCTTGCGGCCGGGCTCACCTTCAAGGCCAATACGTCGGGAGCGCTCGCCTGCACGCTGGCCTCCGGCCCAAGCGGCGCGTCGGGTCCGATCTTTACCGGTGGGACCTTGCAGTTCGCAGCGGGCGGAATCTCGACTTCGTTGCCAATCACGCTGCTGAGCCAGGGTGGTACGTTTGACACCGCCGGCAACAACGCGACCTTGTCCGGCACCATCAGCGGGCCGGGCGGATTTACCAAGATCGGCGCCGGCACGCTGACCTTGTCGGGCGCAGGCACCTATTCCGGGCCCACTTTCGTCAACGCAGGCACACTGCAGGCCGGCATCGTCAACGCGTTTTCACCGAACAGTGCCTACACGATTGCGAGCGGCGCAACTGTCGATCTCGGCAGCTTCAACCAATCGATCGGATCGCTGGCAGGCAGCGGGAGCGTGACGCTCGGCTCTGCGACGCTGACAACCGGGAACAACGGCACCTCGACTGCCTTCAGCGGCGTGATCAGCGGAACGGGCAGACTTACCAAGATTGGCGCGGGTGCGTTTACGCTGTCGGGCAGCAACACCTATAGCGGCGGCACGGCCGTCAATGCCGGTACGCTGGTGATCGGCAACAACAGCGCGCTGGGGACCGGCTTATTGTCGTTGGCCGCCGGAACGACTTTATCGTTCCTCGACACGGCCAATTTCACCATTACCAACAATATCCAGATTTCGGGCGATCCCTTCTTCACGCCGCCGGCGGGCACGACGCAAACCATCTCCAGCGTCATCTCCGACGGCACCATTGCCGGAACGCTCGATATGAGCGGCGCCGGCACGCTCGTGCTGACCGGCAACAACACGTATACCGGCGCGACCAGCATCAACTCCGGCATCCTTGTCGTCGATGGCTCGATTGCTCCTTCCGCTTCGACCATCAATGGCGGCGGCACGCTCGCGGGCAGCGGTACCGTGGGCAACGTCATGGTGGGCAGCGGCGGCATTTTGGCCCCCGGACCGCTAACCTCACCCGGCAGCATGACGATTGCCGGCAACCTCGCCTTTCAGGCGGGCGCTTTCTATCTCGTCCAGACCAATTCGACCGCCTCGCTCGCCAACGTCTCCGGGATCGCAACGCTGACCGGAGGCACCGTGTTAGCGTCCGGGCTGTTCACGCAGGACAGATACCATATCCTGCACGCGAACGGCGGCTTGGGTGGCACCACGTTCGCCGGCGCAATAACGAGTAGTCCGACCGTCTCCGCGACCCTGAGCTATACTGGCACCGACGTCTTCCTGGATTTGGTGGCGCAGCTGACCAATCTCAGCAGCACCGTCGGCTTGAGCGTCAATCAGTTCAATGTCGCCAGTGCCGTCGACGACTTCTTCAACAGCGGCGGCGTGCTGCCGCCGCGCTTCGCCGAGCTGTTTGCGCTCAACCCCGCTGCCTTGAAGAGCACGCTCACGCAGTTGTCCGGCGAAGCGGCGACCGGCGCGCAGCAAGGGGCGTTCCAGCTCGGCGGTCAATTCCTGAACGTGATGCTCGATCCATTCGTGGACGGCCGAGGCGGAACGGCGGGAATGACCGGTCCGGCCTTCGGCTTTGCGCCGGAGCGCGAGGCGCTGCCGGATGATGTTGCGTTCGCCTACGCAAAGGCGATGAAGGCTCCGATGGCCACCAAGGCGCCGCCGCTGCTCTCCGCTACCCAGCCGCTATGGACCGCATGGGGCACGGCCTATGGCGGCTCCAACAACACGAACGGCAATCCGGTAATCGGGAGTCATGATCTTAGCGCCCGGGTCGCCGGCTTTGCCGGCGGCCTGGACTATCACGTGATGCGCGACACCGTGCTGGGCTTTGCCTTTGCAGGTGGTGCAACGAACTGGTCCCTTGCACAAGGCCTCGGCGGCGGCCGAAGCGATGCCTTCCAGGCCGGCGCCTACGCCGTCACTCGGTCGGGTCCCGCCTATCTTGCAGCCTCGGCCGCCTTCACCAATCACTGGATATCGACGGACCGCTTCGCGGCGTTCGCCGATCACCTTACGGCAAACTTCAACGCCCAGAGCTTTGGCGCGCGCGTCGAGGGTGGCTATCGCTTCGGCCTCGGTGCATTCGGCGTGTCGCCCTATGCCGCCTTGCAGGCCCAGGCCTTCCGAACGCCGACCTACAGCGAGGCCGACCTCAGCCTCGGCGGCTTCGGTCTCTCCTATAATGGGCGCACGGCTACCGATACCCGCAGCGAATTGGGCGCGCGGTTCGATTACATCGCGGCAGTCATGCCGGACGCGGTGATTACGCTGCGCTCGCGTCTGGGGTGGGCGCACGACTGGGTCAGTGATCCCAGCCTGACGGCGCTGTTCCAGTCGCTGCCGGGGGCCAGCTTCGTCGTCAACGGCGCCTCCCCCGCGAAGGATTCCGCGCTCGTCTCGGCTGGCGCCGAGTTTCGTCTCGCCAACGGCATCTCGCTGCTCGCGAAGTTCGACGGCGAGTTCGCCGGCCATGCGCAAACCTACGCCGGAACCGGGACCGTCCGTTACAGCTGGTAGTTGCGCGAAGCTACGGCGCCGCAGCGGACGACAGGACGGCTGTCTCGAGCATCAGATCCGGGGCAGACCGCCGGTGTGGGATCGTGTATCAGACGCGCGTCGCACATGGTCCGGCGTATTCTTGATGGTCACCCTGCTCTGCCTGTCTCTGCTCGGGCTTGCCTGCCTGCTTCTCGCCTGGATCGACTTCCGCCAGGGCATCATTCCGGATTGGCTCAACCTTGCGATCGCGGCGCTCGGCGCGATGCACGCCGCGGCTCTCGGCGGCGTGGCCTTCCTGGCTGAAGCCATCGTGGAAGCCGCGATCATCGGCGGCGCGGTCTGGCTGCTGCATCGGCTATATTTCATGCTGCGCGGCCTGCAGGGGCTTGGGCTCGGCGACGTCAAGCTGCTGGCGGCCTCCGCCCTGTGGGTCGGAGCGACCGGGATTCCGATGCAGCTGCTTGTTGCCTCCCTCACGGCCCTGCTCGCAGCGGTCGGCCTGCAGCTTGGCGGACAGGCGATGACGCGGCAAACGGCGCTGCCGTTCGGGCCGTTCCTCGTGCTCGGGCTCTTGATCACCCTGGCACTGCAGCAGACCGGCTGGCTGGACTAGATCGCCCCCATCCAACGGGATGGGTTAGCGCTTCCGGCGGCGCTGGACCGGATCTGCCTCGTCATCGATAAAAGCATTCTCCGCCTGGATTGGTGGTGACACACCCGCCGTCGTGGCCTCAGGTCCCGGCTCTGGAAGGCTGATGATGGCGGTCTGATCGTCACGCTTGAGCGTGACCTCCCGTCCCTGAACCGCCTGCAAACGCCAGCCCTGGAAATCTTCCCCGATGCGCAGCCGCAGGGCCGTCCGCGTGCTCTGATCGATGAAGATCCCGAAGCTCTGGTCGGCGCCGACGATCGTGCCGACCAGCGACAATTGTGGCCGCTCGACCCGCGGCGGCTTCGGCGGCGGAGGCGGCGCGCTGACCATCGCAACGGGCGCGGCAGGGGGCGGCGGCGGCCGGCGCGAGGCGGAAAAGATCGGCCGCTCGCGCGTATTAGACAAGCTTGCCAGCGGAATGGCCCAAAGCGGATTGGCGCTGACCGCCGGCGCCGCCGCAGCCGGCTTCGGCCGGACGGGTACGGAGGCTGCGCCAGCCGGCGCATCCCAGATTGATGGCGCGGCCGGAGCGTCCGCTTGGCGCGGTGGATCGAGCTCCATATCGGAAGCGGCAATCGACAGCGCCGTGCGCGCCGCGAGAAGGCTGAATACGGCCGCGAGCAGCACGACCAGGCCGATCGCTCTTGGCTTGCTCGGCAGCGTCCTTGGGAGCATGGTCCGGTCCGTCATTTCGCGCCTTGCCATTGTCCGGAGACAGTGAGGAGTATCCGCAATTTGCTGTCTCCTGCCTCGGCCACGTTCGTTGGTGCCTGCACCACCAGCTGATCGACAAACAGGAACGGCATGCCCGCTTCGATGTCATAGAGCAGCCGCTGCAGCCCTACCTGGTCGATGTCGCAGCTCGCGATCATCGTGATGAATCCGGTTTTGGATTGCGTTCCCTGCAGGTCGATCTGCGACGACTGCACGTTGCCGCCGAGCTTGGTGATCGCGCCGGTCACGCGCTGCAGTAGCGCGGCGCCGGCGACAGTGACGGTGGCGCCTTCCAGGAACGGCGAGCCGGACGGCGCGGTGCCCTCGGCGCCGGTTCTACGCGCCAAGGCGGGTTTGTGACCATCGAGCTGCTCGAGCATCGCAGCCGTCGCAGCAACGTTGGCGCGGCGGCCCAGCACATCGGTCGCGGAGCTCGCGATCACGACCAGGAAGGCCAGCATCACGCCGAGATAGGTGATCGCGGCGGGCACAGGCCGCGCGAGGACTTTGGCCAGGGTTGCGTTCTGGTTCATGAGCCTGACCCGAAATACGGCGTGACGTGCGCCTCGATGTGAAACCGCTCGCCCGGGTCTTCGGGCGCGCGCGTGGTCGGGGCAAAGAACGTGGCACGAGTGAATTGCGGTGACTGTTCCAGCAAGCGGATCAAGGATGGCGCATCCTGGGTCAATCCGACCACCTGCATCTTGTCGCCCTCGATCCGCAGCTCCGTCGTATAGGTGCTGTCGGGCAGCACGCGCGACAGCGCTTCAAGCACCATCACGCTCGAGGCTGTGCTCCGCTTGCGCTGCGCGAGCAACTGCTCCGCGGAGCTTGCGCCCTGATTGAGGCGGAGCGCCGCGCGCCGCTGGGTGAGCTGCTGTTGCAGCTCCTGGAGCTGCGTATCTAATCGCGCGCCGAGATAGGCTGACAACGCAAAGCTTGCGGCGGCCGCCACGCCGCCGCCCAGCAGCAGCCCGCGCAGCAGACTCGGAATGCTCACGGCGAAGCGGCCGGCTTGCACCAGCCTTGCATTGAACAGCCGAATGGTTTCGCCGGCGACCTGGTCCTGCGGAACGGCGACCACTGCCGAGATCGACGCTGCGCCAAGTCCGGTCGCCAGTTCGACCAACGGCTGAATTCTCGCCCGCGCGGTCGCGGCCAGCATCAATACGATACGATCGTTGGGACCTGGCTGCGGCGCCGTCAGGCCATAGACGGCCTCGCCGGCCGTCCAGGGGGTCAGCCGGTCGATCTGGGTCCGAACCATGCCGTCGAGAAACTCGGCCGCCTGTTTGGGGAAGTCGACCTCACGGAACAGGACCTGATCCGGCCGCATCTCGACCTCGACGGTGCTGCTGCGGAACGCCGCGCGCCATTGCGGCGGCAGCGCCGGCTCGAGCCGTCCATGCATCAGGCGGAAGGACACCGGCGCCAGGCCTGCGTCCTGGCCTGCCGAGCCGGATCGCGCCGTGAAGTGGCCGCCATCCTCTTCCCGCAGCACGACCCTGCGCCGCGATGTGAGCCGGCCCATGGCCGCCTGGATCGCCACGGCCACGGCTGCGATCCAGGTTGCAAGCAGCTCCTTCAATTCCACCAGCATCGCACTCACAACTCCATTCCGCCGGCACCACCGATTCCATCGCGCCACGCCAGCACGCGGTACGGATTAGCCGCACTCTTCAAACCGATCACGACTTCGGAAGCGGTCTGCCAACCGTTCCTGAGCCGGAGCCGGACCAGGATGCGATAGGCCTCGCATTTGTCTTGGGTCGCGCTGGCCTTGGCCTCGCCGAGCGCCCGCGCGATGGCTTGGGGATCGTTGTCCAGCCCGTCGCGATCGGCAAGAAACTGCTTCAGGATCAGCGGCGTCATGCCCGGCAAGGCCGCGATCACCTCGGGTCTCGCATTGATCGCGTCAACTCCGGGGGAGCCGCTGAACACGGTCACGAAGGGAAGCGCGCGCGCCACCAGTGCCGGCGGCAGCCCCAGCACGAGGCTGAGCTCGTTGATGTGGGCGAACGGTGCCTGGCGCGGGCCGTAGGAGCGACCGGCGGCACGATAGAGCGCATCTTCACCGCTGGCGGCACTGCCGGGCGCGGCACGCTTCCGCCATCCGGCGATACGGTCGGCATACTCTCTTGCATTTTCGGGGCTGGCGCCGAGCACGCTCATCAGGCCAGCGAGTAATTCTTTCGGCGCGTTGTTGAGGTCGATGCGGGCGGTCTCGGAGGTAAAGGTCACCGACATCTCGGCACCGTTCAACGCGGCATGGAAACTGCCGTGCGCCGGCGGGTTCTCGCCGGACGAAGTCAGCTTATAGGCGGTCAATTCGACGGCGGCAGACACCAGAGCTTCGGTCTGCAGCGCATTGTCGTTGACGGCGATGGCGCGCGCTGAGTTGGCCAGAAAGGCCGAGAAGATCATCGCGAGTGCGGCAAGCGCCGCCAGAATCCACAGCACGGCAACGAGCACGAATCCGCGCTCGGCGCCGCGACGGTCGCAAGCTGCGCTGCAGGTCCGGCGCGCCATCACGAGCCTCCCTGCTTCGCGCCAGCGCCGGCCGGCCTGTTGTCGTCGGTGGCTTTCTTATTGCCATCGGTATCGGTCTTGCCGCCCTCCTCGGACGAACCGCCGGAGGCAGCCGCCTCGACATGAACCGGCGTGACGGTGGAGACCGCAAGAATGCGCTCGCTGCCGGCATCGCGAACCGTCAGCCTGATCGCCGCCGGCAGCCGGTCGCTCTCGTGCCAGTTGTCGCGGAAGACCCGATCCACGCCCGCATAGGCGAACGACAAGCGGAACGGCGGCGTCAGCAGCACGACAGGATCGCGGGTGCGGATCGCCTCCGACAGCGAGACGCCCTGCGGGAGCGGCGCAAACGCCGCGCGCGAGCGGACCATCACCAGCCGTCCCTGATCCACTGTTTCTGCGATCCGGACGATGTCGAGGCCCGGGCCTACATTCGGCCCGATGGCCGTGCGCACGAAGGTGACCGACAGCGCCGAGCCGTCGAACAGCGGCTTGCGCAGGTCGCGTCCGGGAGAGACGAATTCCGCTGCGGCAAGATCAGCCGCGATGCGCTGCATGGCAATGCCGATCAGCTCGCTGCGCTGGACGCGGTCGACGCCATGGTTCCAGTTCGGCAGCCATTGCGCGGTGACTTTGGCCAGCGCCGACAACACGAGCCCGATCAGCGCAAGCGCGACCAGCGCCTCGATCAGGCTGAATCCCCGCTCGCCTGCGTGCGCGTCGCGATGCTCAGCTGTCGTCGTCATTGCTTCGGCTTCGGCATCAGACGAACCGTCTCCAGCGTGATCATGCCGCCGGCCGGCCCGCGCACACGCACTTTGACCAGTTCAGGAATCCAGTTCACATCGTCCTTGTCCGAGATCCAGTCGTCGCCGACCGGACCGATGTCGATCTGCCAGCGCGTCTCGCCGTTGCGACCGCTCAGCTGTCCCGGCGCCAGCGCGCTTCGTTGCGGGATCTGCATCGCCAGCACGGTTTGCGCCGACTGAACCAAGGCGACGTGGTTCTCCAACGAGCGAACCCCGCGGGCATTGGTCGACATCACCTGCCCGATCGCAACGATCGACACGGCGACGACCGCAAGTGCGATCAGCACCTCGATGATCGTGAAGCCGGCATCGGGCCGGTCAGTTGGCGAGCGGGACACGGGATGAAACCTCTACCCTGCCGGTCAACCAATTGACGCGGATCTCGTAGGTCGTATCGAGCCGGCTGAGTGCGATCGCCCCGCCGCACGACATGCCGTCGGCGAAGAAACTGATGGTGGAGAATGCCGCGCGATTGCGACAGGTCTGCGGGAGGGTGGCGTCGAAGCGAACGTCGTCGGGAATGCGCAACGCCTCGCGGCTGGCACCGGAGCGGATGGCGCGCGCATGCGGATCGACCAGGGTCGATACGTCGCGCTGGCGCCGGATCGCGGCGCTGCGGTCCATCTTCAGAAGCGTCGCCGCCTCGAGTGCGTAGGCCTGCAGCCTTGCGCGCGATGTCTGACGCGGCACGAAAGGCAACAGCACGGCCGTGACCAGAGCGATGAGCGCGAGCACGCACACCATCTCCAGCAGTGTGAAGCCGTGCTGATCCTTCTTGGTCATCAGTTTCAATTCGTGGCCGAAGCGCTGAGACGATCGAGCGAAATGTCGGCGGCCGCGCCGCTGCCGCCCTCCTGCCCGTCGGAGCCGAGCGAGACGATGTCGTAAGCGCCGTGTTCGCCCGGCACACGATAGATGTAGGCATGGTTCCAAGGGTCGTTGGGAACGCTGGCGCCCTTCAGATAAGGCCCGTTCCAGGCGCCGCCGCCGGTCGGCCGCACCAGGGCGGCAAGGCCTTCGGCGGAGGACGGATAGCGGCCGGTATCGAGGTTGTAGAGGTCCAGCGCGCTGGCGAAGCTCTGCATCTGGATCTTCGCCGCCTTGACCTTGGACTCGCTGAGATAATTGAGCACGCGCGGGCCGATCAGGCCCATGATGAGGCCGATGATCGTGATCACGACCAGCATCTCCACCAGCGTGAAGCCGGCTTCCGAGCTCTGCACGTTGGCGCCGTATCGCCTCGGCGACTTGGCGGAATTCTGTTTCGACATTGTCTTCCCCTTCATCCCACGAGTTGGGTAACCGACAAAAGCGCGGTCATGACCGAGACGATCAGCCCGCCCACCACGGTGCTGATCGTGACGATCGCGAGCGGGCCGATGATGCCCACGATCCGATCGAGGCTGCGCTGGAGCTTGGCCTCGTAGAATTCGGCGACGCGTGCGGCGAGCGCGGGCAGCTGGCCGGTTTCCTCGCCGAGCCGCAGCATCCGCACCGCCATCGGCGGCAGGCTGCTGGCGGCCGAAAGCGCATCGGACAGCTTGCCGCCATGTCTCACCCGCTCGGCCGCTGCCGACCAGGTCGCGACGTTGCCGGTCACCGCCATGATGTCGATCAGGATGCGCAGCGTTGCCGTCAGGCTGACGCCGCTCGCGAGCAGCACGCCGAGATTCCGGCAGAACAGGCTGGTCCGGTAGAACTGAAAGATGCCCGCAATGCCCGGAACGCGGGCGGCGGCGCTGATGATGGCCGCGCGGGTGGCAGGCCTGCGCAACAGCCACCAGACGCCGGCAATGACCGCCGCAGCCCCGAGCGAGAGCGCGACGGCGTTGGCGTGCATCGCATCCGACAGGTCGATGAAGAAGCCAAGCGCAGTGTCGGACTTGCCGCCGAAATCTTGCAGCACGGAGGAGAATTGCGGCAGCACGACCAGGATGAAGAACAGCATCACGCAGACGGCTGCGATCAGCACGAAGACGGGATACTGCATGGCATCGGTCAGCTTGCGGCGCGTCTGCTCGGCCCGCGCGCGCTCGGCCCCAAGCGCCTCCAGCACCTGATCGAGCGTGCCGGAGACCTCGCCGACACGAACCAAAGCCACATACATCGCCGGGAACAGCTCCGGATGCGCAGCAACGGCGTCGGCAAGACTTTCGCCGCTCAACAGCGCGACCCGCAGCTTGGCGACCACGGGACGGAGCCGACCGACGTCGGCATCTCCGGCAAGCAGCTCAAGGGCATCGTCGAGCCGCGCACCGGCGCGAAGCAGCAAGGCCAGATCGCGGGTGAACGTCGTGACTTCGGCGGCGCTCGGCCGATTGAACGGACCGAAGCCGACGGAAGACGACGGCTTCTTGTCCTCGATGGTCTCGATCGGCAACAGCCGCAGATATTCGATCCGCGCGGCGACCTCGCGCGCGCTCGGGGCCTGCAGCGTGCCGTGGACGATCTCGCCGTTTTGCGTCAGCGCGCGATAGCGGAAATTGGGCACGGTTCACCTCAGCGCGCTGTCGTGACCCGAAGGATTTCGGCGGGTGAGGTCAATCCGGCGCGGCATTTGGCAAGACCGTCGTCGAGCATCGTCGTCATGCCCGCCCGAATGGCCGCCTGGTCGATCTTATGACCGTCGGTTTTCTCCCCGATCAGGCTGCGCAGCTCGTTGTCGACCTCGAGCACTTCGAACACGCCGAGCCGTCCGCGATAGCCGGAGCCGCTGCAGCGTTCGCATCCCACGGGATGATGGGTGATCTCGCCGGCGCGCAGGCCGAGCGCCGCAAGCCGCGGGTCCTCGGTAAAATCCGCGTCCGTCAACGGCCGCGCCGTCTTGCAGCGCTCGCAGAGCTGCCGCACCAAGCGCTGTGCGATCACCGCACGCAAGGTCGATCGCAACAGATAGGCTTCGATGCCGAGATCGAGCAGGCGCGGCAAGGCCGCCGCCGCGGTTTCCGTGTGCAACGTGGTCAGGACCAAGTGACCGGTCAGCGCGGCGTGCACGGCCACATGGGCTGTCTCGGCGTCGCGCACCTCACCGACCATGATCACATCCGGATCCTGGCGGACGAACGAGCGCAGCGCCGTCGCAAAGGTCAGCCCGATCGCGGGCTTGACCTGGGACTGGTTGACGCCGGGGATCTCATATTCGACCGGATCCTCGATGGTGAGAATCTTACGGGTCGGCTCGTTGAGGATGGAGAGAATCGTGGCGAGGGTCGTGGTCTTGCCGCTGCCGGTCGGTCCGGTGATGACGATCATGCCGTGCGGCAGCTTGAGCAACCGACGCAGCTTGACCTCGTCGGTCGCTGAAAAGCCGAGCTTGTCCATGACCAGCAGCCCACGATCCTTGGGCAGGATGCGGATGACGGCGGATTCGCCGTGTTGCGCCGGCATGATGGCGACGCGGATATCGATGTCGGTGCGGCCGACGCGCAACCGGGCCGCACCGTCCTGCGGCAATCGCCGCTCGGCGATATTGAGGCTGGCGACGATCTTGATGCGCGAGATCACGGCCTGTGGCAGCACGCCGGCCGGCGCCGGCACCGGGCGAAGCAGGCCGTCGATCCGCAGGCGCACGACGAGGCCGCTCTGAAACGGCTCGATATGGATGTCGCTGGCCCGGAGTTCGACGGCTTTCTCCAGGAGATCGTTGACGGCGCGGACCACCGGCGCGCCGCTGGCGAGGTCCCGCAGGCTCTCGATGTCGTCTTCGCGAAGCTGCGGCAGTCCCTCAGCCTCGCCCTGCCCTCCGTCATTGCCGTCCTCGGCAAGCCGCCGGTCCAGCACGATCGACAGGTCCTCGAAGGAGGCAACCTGGAGCGCAAAATCGCCTCCCAGCACGATCTCGGCGGCACGGCGTGCGGCCTGGTCGGTCGGGTCGGCGACGGCGAGAATCACGCCTCCACCCTCTGCCCGGTATGGAAACAGCAGGGTCTCGCGCAGGAAGCGCTGCGAGAACGGAGCCACCAGCGGCTCGGCGGTCAACAGGTCCTGTAACGCAACACGATCGAGCCCATAAAACCGTGCGGCTTCGTCCGCGAACTCGTTCGCCGACAGGTCCGTCAGCTCCCACAATTTTATCGCCGGACTTCCGCCCCCGCCGGCTTCTTCCGTGGCGGCTGCCGCCTTGAGGTGCCGCATCTGGCGAAGATGCTCGACAAACGGCAATGACTGATGACCGGTCATGCGTCTTTCCAGTCGCACTGCGTGGTGAGCGGATGCGGCGGGGCGTGCCCGTCAGGCCGCGGATCGCCGGAGCCCTGCTTATCGATCTCGAATATGACACCCGTACGAAACGGATCGGCTCCGTCCACCGGGCCGGAATGCCACAGTCACCACTCATTCGCGACAACGGGCCGCGCTCTAATCGTTCTGTCATATTGGCGCGCTAGGCAGGCAACACGCCAGGGAACGCCTCACGCGATCCGTGACGGTGCTTTTCTTTGGAGTTGATCGGCGAAAGTATGGTGCGTGTTGGCTATAAGCGCCGGTCTCAGACGGCTAAAGGCGATTTGCGTCCGAGAGTTGTCGCGATCGCGGCAGCATGGGGCATCCTGACCCTGTTGTCCGCGTGCAATTCTGCAACTGTCGGCACTGTCGCTCCGGGCGATATCGATCCGCTCGACAAGGTGCGATCGCTCGATATCATGCCGCGTCAGGCGGACGGCCCGGGCGGGTCGCAGGCGGCCACCCCGCGCAATAGCCGCGCTGCAGTCTACGAAGGGACCGAGATCAACGACGTTCCCGACGCGCGGCCCCGCCCGGTCGCGAGCGGCGGCGGCTATGATCTGAACTTCGAAAACACGCCGGTCGGCACCGTTGCCAAGGTGGTGCTCGGCGACATCCTGGGCACCGGCTATACGATTGACCCCCGGGTCCAGGGCACGGTCAGCCTGGTCTCGGTCCGGCCCGTGCCGAAATCCGATATCGTCTTCGTGCTGGAGAATGCGCTGCGGCTGAGCGGCGTGGTCCTGATTCACGATGCGACCGGTTATCGATTGACGCCGCTCGGCGACGCCGTTGGCGCCGGCCGGGTCGATGCGGAGGCGGCCAATCCTGAGCCCGGTTACGGCGTCTCGGTGGTGCCCTTACAATATGTGTCGGCGCCGACCATCCTCAAGCTGATGGATTCGTTCGCCACCAAACCCGGGAGCGTACGCGCCGATTCCACCCGCAACCTGCTGCTGATTCAGGGCACCGGCGCCGAGCGGCGCAATGCGGTGGAGACGGTCATGAGCTTTGACGTGGATTGGATGCGCGGCCAGTCGGTCGGGATCTATCCGCTCAGCAACAGCGCACCCGAGCCTCTCATCGCCGAACTCGAGAAGATCATGGACTCCGGAGAATCCGGATTGAGCCAGGGCGTGCTCAAGTTCCAGGCTGTGGCCCGGATGAATGCGATCATGGTGGTCAGCCGCAAGCCGGCGCTGCTGCAGACTGCGGCGACCTGGATCAAGCGCCTCGACCGCGAGGACGCGGCCCGGAACAGCGTCCACGTCTATCAGGTCAAGTACGGCGAGGCGAAGCAGATCGCGCGCGTGCTCAACGACATGTTCATCGGCGGCTCGTCCTCGTCCTCGCTCGACAGCGCCGACAATCAGCTCGCACCAGGATCGGGATCGACGACCTCATCGAGTGTGGCGGACCGGTTGTCGCTGAACTCGAATTCCTCGTCGAACTCGCAGTCGAACGGCTTCGGCTCCCGGCAGTCCGGCACCTCCTCGAGCAGCGGCATGTCCGGTTTCGGCCAGTCGCAGTCGGCCGGCACGACCGGCAAGAGCAGCGGAAGCAGTGGGCCCGACGCGCTCGACAGCAGCCGCAGCGGCTCCGGCGGCAACGGGCAGGCGCTCCTGCAGGGCGTGCGCATCACGCCCGACGTCGTCAACAATACGCTCCTGATCTATGCCGACCAGGCCAACTACAAGATCATCGAGGGGACGCTGCGCCAGGTCGACCAGGCGCCGCTGCAGGTCGCGATCGAAGCGACGATTGCCGAGGTGACGCTGACCAACGAGCTCAGCTATGGTGTCCAGTTCTACATCACCAGCAAATACAGCTCGCTTCTGAACACGCAGTCCACCTCCGCGCCGACATCGACAACGTCGACGGTCAACGGCGTGACGTCCACCGTGACGAACGCGCTGATCAATCGCGCCTTCCCCGGATTCAACTTTTTGATTGGATCGGATTCGAACCCGAAGGCAATTCTCGATGCGCTGCACGCGGTCACCAGCGTGAAGGTGTTGTCGAACCCCTCGCTCGTCGTCATCAACAATCAGGCTGCGACCTTGCAGGTCGGCGACGTGGTCCCGGTCTCGACCGGCAGCGCCACGGTGCTGAGTTCGAGCAACACGGTCGTCAACACCATCGATTATCGCAATACGGGCATCATCCTCCGGGTGTCGCCGCGGATCAACGCCAATGGCAATGTCCGGCTCGAGGTCGAGCAGGAGATCAGCAACGTCTCGCCGCAGACTGCCACGAGCCTGACGCCGACCGTTTCGGAGCGGCGGGTCAAGAGCTCGGTCTCGGTCGTGTCCGGACAGACCGTGCTGCTTGCCGGTCTGATCAGCGAGCAGCAGAATGGCAGCCGCAACGGCATTCCGATTTTGGATGAGATCCCGCATTTCGGCGACGCTTTCGGATATCAGGACAAGAAGGGCACGCGCACCGAGCTGATCATCTTCATCCGGCCGCAGATCATCCGCAACGGAACCGATGCCCACCATGTGGCCGAGGAACTGCGGTCGAAGCTGCGCGGCAGCGTGGGAGCGAGCACCGACGACCTCACCATGCACACGGTTCATTGACATGGCCGACCGGATCAAGCTCCGCTGTTCGCAACTCGTGCTCGGCCTGCTCGTCGCCTGCAGCCTTGGTTCGATCCAGCCGGCGCGCGCAGACGGCGTGGCGCGGGCGACCTCGGCCTACGCTCGCGGCGACTATCTGACGACCGTGCGGATCCTGACCCCGCTCGCGCTGCGCGGCAATGCCAAGGCACAATCCTTTCTCGGCTTCATGTATGAGAACGGCTACGGCGCGCCGCAGGCCTATGTGGCAGCGGTCGACCTCTACATGAAGGCTGCGGTTTGCGGCAATCCCTTCGGCCAAGTCATGCTCGGGCTGATGTACGACAAGGGTCATGGCGTTCCGCAGGATTTCGTGCTGGCCTACAAGTGGCTCAATCTCGGCGCCGCCCGGGCTTCGCGGCGCGACCGCGACTATTACCTGCGCCTGCGCAATGCGGTGGCGTTCAAGATGTCGCCCGCTCAGATCGCCGAGGGCCAGCAGCTTGCCCTGATGTGGGCGCCGGGCCTGCCGTAAGAGGCCGATCCCATTTCCGTGGCGCCAGGCGCCCGCACTCTGTGCGCACGCGGGGCGCCCGGGCCGCGGGTAGAGACCGGTGAACGGCCTATGCCACGCGACTTCAGCTCGCCGTATGGCGCTCATCCGTCCTGCCCGTGGCCTACCCGCCGGCCTAGTCCAGGCCGCGCTCGTGGCTGAGGCGAACCATCTCGTCGATGAAGATCTGCTTCTGCTTATCGTCGAGGCTCATATAGAGTGGGTCGGCGGAATCGGCGACGCTGCGCTGGTCTGCGGCGCGATCGACCAGGAACTGCGCCTCATTGCGCATCTGCTCGATGATGTCGTCCGGCGGATCGCGCTTGGCGCGGGCGATGCGCAGGTTCAGGCGCTCGGCTCCATTGTGGCCGAGATAGTGCATCGCGCTCGCGAACGCTCCCCAGTGCTTCTCCTGCTCCGGGGTGAGGCTCAGTTCCTTCTTGATGCGCTCGATATTGGCGTCGCTGTTGGCGACGATCTGCTCGGCGGTGAGCTGCGGTACGCCTTGCTGGGTCAGCATGGCCGGCGCCTTGGCCATCTTGCTGGCCTTGCCCGGCTTTGCCGGTTTCGCCTTCTGCGCTTCGTTGGGGGCCGGCGCAGGCTGAGCATTCTGGTTGTTGGTGCCAGACCGGCTGTTGGTGTCGGTGAGGGTTCCGGTCACGCCGGTGACCACACCGACCACGCCGCCAATCGCGCCGCCCAACACACCGCCGACCGGACCGGCAGCCTTGTTACCCTCGCGGGCGCCCTGCTCGACTCCCTTGAACAGCCCCTGCGCGTCAACCTGCCGCGGCAGGCTGAGTGTTCCGCTCGTCAGCAGCCCGATCCCTATTGCAATGCACAGCCGCCATCGCTTGCGCATCGTCGGCATAGGGAAAGTCATGGGCGGGTCTCCGTGGCGGGTTAGCTGAGCAAGTCGGCCGACGCCAGATCATTGGATAGGCGATCCCGATTTCCGATTCGAATCTTACCGGTCTCGCAACGCCCAAGTCCATCTCTCGCAACGCGCTGCATTGCCACGCTTCAGAAGAGTAGGACAGGCATCCTGGTAGTTCCGGCCAACCTCGCTCGATCGTCTCTGCAGATGTGCAGCGCGAAAGATGCGTCGCTGCAATGCAGCTTCAGCTACCGTCTCCGACTTTCGGCGCAAGCCATCAGTTCAACATTTGGCCTCACCTCGTTTCTCGACAGCCGCCGGCAATTCTGCTCTGATTGCGATCAGCAAACTCTCGAACAGGCCCATGAGGCCGCAATTCAAAACAACGGGAGTTTCTCAAACAGAATCCGATTGGCCTACCAGGGAGGGAACGCCATGTTACGGAGGAAGCTTACTCGCCGACAATTTGTTGCCGCTACCGCTGCTACCACCACCGCGCTCGTTGCCGCGCCTTACGTCCGCAGTGCCCATGCCGCCGGAAAGGTCTCGATCGGCTTCTGGGACCACTGGGTGCCCGGAGCCAACCAGGCATCGACTGATCTCGTCAAGGAATGGGGCGAGAAGGAGAAGGTCGAAGTCCAGATCGACTACATCACGAGCCAAGGCAACAAGAACCTCGTGACCATCGCCGCCGAGGCGCAGGCCAAGTCCGGCCATGACATCTTCCAAATGCCGACCTGGTGGTGTCACTCCAACTCGGACCTCATGGAGCCGGTCAACGACATCATGGAGCCGATCATCAAGGAGAACGGCGATGTCAACGGCACGGTCAAATATCTCGGCATGCTCGATGGCAAGTGGATGGGCGTGCCGGCCTGTGTCGGCAGCCAGATCAAGGGCCCCTGCGCCCGCATCGATTTGATGAAGAAATATGCCGGGATCGACGTGCAGGAGATGTATCCGGCAGGCTCGCCGCCCAAGGCTGATAACTGGACGCTGGACGCGTTCCTCAAGGCGGCCGAAGCCTGCCACAAGGGCGGTTATCCGTTCGGCATCGGGCTCGGCGAAACGACCGACAGCGTCGATTCAGCCGGCGCATTCTTCCAGGCGTTCGGCGCCGATCTCGTCAATGCCAAAGGTGACATCACGGTCAAGACCGATGCGGTACGGCAGGCGCTCGACTTCTACAAGCGGCTGATCGCGTTCCTGCCGCCGGATGTCGCGGCCTGGGACGACGCCTCCAACAACAAATGGCTGGTCGCCGGCAAGGGCGCGATGATCATGAACCCGCCAAGCGCCTGGGCGGTGGCCAAGCGCGACGCGCCGCAGGTCGCCGAGCAGCTCTGGACCCACGGCTTCCCGATCGGCCCGAAAGGACGCTACGCGCCGTTCCTGCCCTACTTCTGGTCGATCTGGAGCTTCTCCAAGAACAAGGAGGCAGCCAAGAGCCTGCTGGTGCATCTGTCCAAGCCGGCCTCGATCGAGAAGATGGTCAATGCCAGCGGCGGCTACGACCTGCCGGCCTTCGAGAAGCTGACCACGCTGAAGATCTGGGCGGAGGCCGAGCCGCCGAAGGGCACGCTCTATCACTATCCGAACCCCTACCATCACCAGACGCTGTCGATCGCGGCATCGCCGGCGCCGCCCAAGATCGCGCAGCAGATCTACTTCCAGGCCACGCAGACCAAGATGTGCCTGCGCTATGCGCAAGGTGAGAAGATGGAGGACACGCTCGCCTGGGCCGAGGGCGAGTGTGAAGGCTTCCTGCGCAGCTAGCCGGACTCCGTTTGCGGAAGGGGCGGCCGCGCCATCAGCCGGCCGCCCCGCCCTCACCTGTTTGCCCCCGATCAGCCGCATCACGTCGCACCAATCGGCGTGGCGGCGAGCAATCCTGCAAGGATGACTGCTTCATGGCCGATGTCGCCTTTCAACAGAACCGGATCGCCCGCTCGTCGCCGGCAAAACGTACGACGCTGCACAAGGCGCTGAAGCGCAAATCCACCGTCGCGTTCCTGATGACGCTGCCGTTGATCGCCCTGATCGCGGTGCTCGTGGTCTATCCCGCGTTCTACTCGCTGCATCTGGCGACCCTGAACAAGGCGATGACGAAGTTCGTCGGCGTCGGCAACTTCACCTTCCTGTTCAAGCGCGACACGTTCTGGATGGTAGTCAAGCAGTCCTGTATCTTCGCGATCACGGCTGTCGTCTTCAAGGCGCTGATCGGATTCATCGTCGCCCATTTCGTGCACTACATCCCGGCCAAGGGCCAGCGCAAATGGCGCGGCATGCTGCTGGTGCCGTGGGTGATCCCGCCCGCCATGAGCACGCTGGCCTGGCTGTGGCTGTTCGACCCCTCCTACAGCGCGTTCAACTACACGCTCTCGTTCTTCGGCATCGGCCCGATTCCCTGGCTCGGCGACGCGCTGTGGGCGCGGTTCTCCGTCATCCTCGTCAATGTCTGGTACGGTGCGCCGTTCTTCATGATCATGTACCTGGCGGCGTTGAAGTCGGTCCCGGAGCAGCTATACGAGGCGGCGGCGATCGACGGCTGCAACTGGTGGCAGCGCATCTGGTACGTGACCCTGCCGATGATGCGCAACATCATCGCGATCACGACGCTGTTCTCGCTGATCGTGACCTTTGCCAATTTCGACATCGTCCGGATCCTGACCTCGGGCGGGCCGCTCGACCGCACCCATCTGTTCGCGACCTGGGCCTTCAAGCTCGGCATCGAAAGCGGCGACATTCCGCTCGGTGCCAGCGTGTCGCTGTTCATGTTCCCGATCCTGGCGATCGCCGCGATCTTCATCCTGCGCGATGTCTCCAAACGAGGGAACGAAGCCTGATGAGCACGCTCACCGTCGACAAGGCCGGCCCGAGCCGCACGGTCAGCCGCGGCAGCATCAGCCGCGACCGCGCATGGGCACTGCGCTGGTCCTATTTCTTCCTGATCCTGTTCACGATCGTCTCGCTGACGCCGCCATTCTACATGCTGATCACGTCGCTGAAGGGCAGCGCCGAGATCTCGGCGGCGACCAATCCGTGGTGGGTGTTCCATCCCACCTTGTCGAACTATGCCGAACTGCTGGGCTCAAGCCGGTTCCTGCGCTTCTTCCTCAATTCCGCACTGGTCTCCGTCCTCGTCGTGATCATCACGATGCTGATCAGCATCCCGGCGGCATTCGCGCTATCGCGCATGAAGTTCTGGGGCTCGGCGACGCTCGCCACCGGCGTGTTTCTCACCTATCTGATCCCGGACTCGCTGCTGTTCCTGCCGCTGTTCAAGATGTTCTCCCATTTCAGCGAGCTGACCGGCATCCCGCTGATCAACCGCTGGTACGTGCTCGTGCTGGTCTATCCGACCCTCACGGTGCCGTTCTGCACCTGGATCATGATCGGCTATTTCGCCTCGATCCCGAAGGAGCTCGACGAAGCCGCGATCATCGACGGCGCCTCCTGGCTGCAGACCTTGACGCGGATCTTCATTCCGGTCGCGCTACCCGGCCTGATCGCCGCGACCATTTTCGCCTTCACGGTCTCCTGGGCCCAGTTCCTCTATCCCATGGTGTTCACGACCTCGGAGAACCAATTGGTGCTGCCGGTCGGCATCGTCACCACCCTGATCAAGGGCGACGTCTTCAACTGGGGGCAGATCATGACCGGCGCGCTGCTTGGCGCCGCGCCGCCGCTGATCATCTACGCATTCCTGATGGACTACTACATTGCCGGCCTGACCGCCGGCGCGACGAAAGGTTGAGCGCGATGGCTGAGGTGAACCTGCGGAAGGTGGTGAAGCGCTACGACGATGTCGAGGCTGTGAGAGGCATCGATCTCGACATCGCCGACCACGAATTCGTCGTGCTTGTCGGCCCCTCCGGCTGCGGCAAGTCGACCACCTTGCGGATGATCGCGGGTCTTGAGGATATTTCCGACGGCGACATCATGATCGGCGGCGACGTCGTCAACGACGTGCCGCCGAAAGACCGCGACATCGCGATGGTGTTCCAGAACTATGCGCTCTACCCGCACATGACGGTCGCCGAGAACATGTCGTTCGGGCTGCGGCTGAAGCATTATCCCAAGGCCGAGATCAAGAGCCGGGTCACGGAAGCCGCGCGCATGCTCGACATCACCGACCTGATCGATCGCAAGCCGAAGCAGCTCTCCGGCGGCCAGCGCCAGCGGGTGGCGATGGGCCGCGCCATCGTGCGCAATCCGAAAGTGTTCCTGTTCGACGAGCCGCTCTCCAATCTCGATGCCAAGCTGCGGGTGCAGATGCGGATCGAGATCAAGAAGGTTCACCAGAAGGTGCGCACCACCACGGTCTATGTCACCCACGACCAGGTCGAGGCGATGACCTTGGCCGATCGCGTCGTGGTCATGAACAAGGGACGGATCGAGCAGATCGGAACCCCGAACGAGCTCTATCATCACCCCGCCACCCGCTTCGTCGCCGGCTTCATCGGCTCGCCCGCGATGAACTTCCTGCCCTGCCGGCTGGAAGAGGCCAGCGGACGGCTGCACGTGAGGCTGACCGATCGCCTGGCGTTTCCGCTGCCGCCGGCGCGGGCCGCGCGCTATCAGTCCGTGTCGCGGAATGAGCCGCTGCTGCTCGGCATCCGCCCCGAGCACATCACCGAGGCGAGGCCGCATGCCGAGCCCGGCGTGGAGCCGTTCGAAGCCATGCTGGACGTGACCGAGCCGATGGGCATGGAGACGCTGGTCTACTTCACGCTCGATGCCACCCAGGTCTGCGGGCGCGTCAGTCCGAACGCCGCCGCGCGCGATGGTGCCCCGCTCAGAATGGCGATGGACCTCAATAATATGCACCTGCTAAATGAAGCCACAGGCCTCGTCATCTGACGAGGCCGACAAGAACGTGCTTCAAGGGCAGGAAATGACAACGAACACGGCTGCAAGCAACAAGAAGAAAGTCCTCGTCACCGAATCCTTCTCAGCCAAAGGCCGCGCGCTGCTCGCGGCGCGCGACGACGTCGAGATGGTCGAGTTCTCCAACATGATCTCGGCCGCCGACTTCAATGCGCTGTTGCAGACGCATGCGCCGGTGCACGGCGTCGCGCTCGGCGCGACCCGGTTCGGCGAACCCGAACTCGACTCCTCCGGCGGCATCGAGGTCGTGACCCGCATCGGCGTCGGCTACGACGCGGTCGATGTTCCCGCCTTGAGCCGGCGCAAGGTGCCGCTGATGGTGGCGGGCACGGCGAACTCCCCTTCGGTCGCCGAGCAGGCGCTGTTCATGATGCTGACGCTGGCGAAGCGCGCCAACGAGATGCACGCGATGGTCAAGGACGGCACCTGGGCCTCGCGGCTCGGCGTGCTGCCGTTCGATCTCTACGGCAAGACCGTGCTGATCATCGGCTTCGGCCGCATCGGCACCCGCACCGCCAAGCGGTGCCTCGCGATGGAGATGCAGGTGCTGGTCTACGATCCCTATAAGCCTGCCGCGGAGATCACGGCGGCCGGTTGCGAGCCGGTCGCCGATCTCGATGCCGCCCTGCCGCGCGCCGATTTCGTCAGCATCCACTGCCCGAAGACGCCGGAGACCGTCGGCATGTTCAACGCGGCACGCCTGCGGCTGATGAAGCCGACCGCCTATCTGATCAACACCGCGCGCGGCGGCCTGATCGACGAGGCGGCGCTGTACGACGCGCTGGTCACGGAAAAGATCGCGGGCGCCGGCCTCGACGTGTTCGAGCAGGAGCCGCCACCGGTCGGCCATGCGCTGCATAGCCTTCCCAACGTGATCATGGCCCCGCATGTCGCCGGCGTCACCCGCGAGGCGGTGGATCGGATGAGCGAGCAGACCGCCCGCAACATCCTGAGCGTGCTCGACGGCGCGCCGATCGCCGAGAACGTCATCAACAAGGACGTGCTCTGACGATCTTGGCCGCACCGGATTCGGACAAGGAGTCCAAGGATTTGCGGCCATTTCCCAAACTGTGTCGGCAGCTCTGGGCCGGCCCGGCGTGACATCCGGCCCATTCAGCTTCGCCATCCAATCGTCATATTGCGGGAGACCCCGAAAACCGGCTACAACCATCGGCATAGGCAGCCCGCATTTGCGCGCGTCAGTAAGGGGGTGCTGCTGATGAGTGTTGCGACCGATCATGCGCTGGCGACCATCGCGAGCATCCTGCACAGGCCGGAATTGTTGCCGGACGCGGGCAAAGCCGTGTCTCCCGATGTTGTGGAGACGGCCGCCGAACTCGATAGCGACCAGATCGCGGCCGCCGACGGCTACAGCAAGACCGGCCCGGGACCGATGGCCGCCATCCGTTTCAAATGGACCGTACGCCGAGGCGACGATGGCCATTATGTCGACGAGACCGTCGGCGCCGGTTCGGCGACGGTCAGCAATGGCCCGATGAGCGCCGGGGCAGCGATCAAATTCGCCGACGACCGCGCGGCCGAAGCACATGCGCGGTTCGAGGCCCTGAAGAGCGAGATGACCGGCCGGGGCCCGATCGTCCCGTTCCTGCCAACCGGCGTCGGCGAGAAGTAACGCCCTACACCGATCGCGGCGGCCCGAGAAAGTCCGGCTTGGCAAGCGGCACGCCGGCGTGGCGCAGAATGTCGTAGGCCGTCGTCACGTGGAAGAAGAACTGCGGCAGGCTGAAGGTCAGCAGCAGCGATCGCCCCGTGAATGCGCGTGTGGCGCCGCTGCGGAAGGTGAACACGACCTCCCGATCGGCGCTGGCCTGAATTGCCTCCACCGGCAGGCTCTGCACGAAGGCGACGGCGCGGCCGATCCGCGCCTTCAATTCCGGGATGTCGGCATCTGTTTCCTCCGTCGCGGGCGCCGCCTGCCCCGCCAGCAATGCGCAGGCGATGACGGCGTGACGATTGGCCTCGCAGACCTGGCGCGTCAAATTGAACATGTCGGGCGCAAGGCGCATCGCGAGCAGCGCGGCAGCGTCGATGTGCTGCGCATCGGCATAGGCCGCCGCGCGATCGAGCAGGCCGGAGAGATTGGTCAGATACGGGACAAAGACGTCGACCGATGCCTCAACCATCGAGATGCTCACAGAGGTCGCTCTCCCACTCGCCGAAGAACTGCGCCTCGTGTACACAGGGCGCCAATCACGAACAAAGGAAGGTTATAAGGGATGAAAGGTCTGAAGGCTTCAATTTCCGTCTTGGTCGCGGCTGCCGCCTGCCTTCTCAACGTCTCCGCAAGCGCCGAGCCCGCCTCGCGGCTCGACGAGATCATCCAGCGCGGCACGTTGCGGGTCGGCATGACCGGCGATTACAGGCCTTTCACCTATCTCGACAAGACGACAGGCCAGTTCACCGGCTTCGATGTCGACATGGCCGATGCCCTGGGCAAGGCGCTGGGCGTCAAGGTCGAGTTCGTGCCGACGGCGTGGCCGCAGATGATGAAGGATTTCGAGGCCGACAAGTTCGACATCGCCATGGGTGGCGTCTCCATCACGCTCGACCGGCAAAAGAAGGGCTTGTTCTCGACGCCCATCATGCGCGAAGGCAAGACCCCGATCGCGCGCTGCGCTGATACCGGCAAATACCAGACGCTCGCCGATATCGACAAGCCGGGCACCCGCGTGATCGTCAATCCCGGCGGCACCAACGAGCGCTTCGCCCGCGCCAACATCAAGGCGGCCGAGGTCAAGGTCTACAACGACAACGTCACCATCTTCGACGAGATCGCCAAGGGCGATGCGGACCTGATGATCACCGACGCCTCCGAGACCCGCTACCAGCAGAAGCTCCATCCCGGGGTGCTCTGCGCCATGCATCCCGACAAGCCGTTCGACTTCGCCGAGAAAGCCTACTGGCTGCAGCGCGACGTGCCGCTGAAGGACTTCGTCGATCAATGGCTGCACATTTCGATGGAGAATGGCAGCTTCAAGAAGATCTACGCGGCGTGGTTCGAATAGGGTCGATGGTCCGGAAACGCGATCGGTCGTTTTCGGACCTCGTCATCAGCTCCCGCTCGCACCATCAAGGCCATCGCGCTACATCGCGAGCCATGCACGATCTTGCCGCCCTCTACGAAGCCTTTTGCCGCCGTGACCCGGTGATCGACGGCGTCGTCTTCGTCGCCGTCAAGACCACCGGCGTCTACTGCCGGCCCGTCTGTCCGGCGCGGACGCCGCTGGCGCGGAATGTCCGCTTCTACCGAAGCGCCGCGGCCGCCGAACAGGCCGGCTATCGGCCCTGCCTGCGCTGCCGCCCCGAGACCGCACCGTTCTGCCCGGCCTGGAAGGGAACGCAGAGCACAGTGGATCGCGCGCTGACGCTGATCGAAGCCGGCGCGCTCGATCATGACGGCCTCGATGCGCTGGCGGACCAGCTCGGCATCAGCGCCCGCCATCTGACGCGGCTGTTCGCGGCGCATCTCGACGCGTCGCCGACCCAGATTGCGCAGTCGCTCCGCGTCCAACGCGCCAAGCGGTTGCTCGACGACACGACGCTCCCGCTCGCGCAGATCGCAAGCCGCGCTGGCTTTTCCAGCCCGCGCCGCATGAGCGCGACTTTCGTCAGTCTCTACGGTCGTCCGCCATCGAGACTACGCGCAAGCAGGCGAACGACGCACTAACAGCAAAGGACAGGATATGTCGGGCAAGACCTACGGGACTGTCGAAGATAGCAGGCGAAAAGAGATGAGCGGCCTCCAGTTCGTCCAGGGGCTCGCGGACGGAACGCTGCCGCTCAACACCATCGCACGCACGCTTGGCTACGACGTCGCCGAGGCATCGAAGGGGCGGGTCGCCGTAACAGCATTGCCGACCGAAGCCCATCTCAATCCCGCCGGCACCGTGCATGGCGGCCTCGCCGCAACGCTGCTGGACAGCTGCATGGGCCTTGCCATCTGGTCGATGCTCGACAAGGGCTTGAGCCAAACGACGCTCGAGTTCAAGATTTCCTTGCTCCGCCCGATCACGCCAGCGACGGGAGCCATCCGTGCCGAAGGTGCCGTCCTCACCTGCGGTCGCCGCGTCGGCACCGCCGAGGGCCGCATCACCGATGCCGGCGGCCGCCTGCTCGCACATGGCACGACCACCTGCCTGATCTTCGATGCGTGATGGGCCATCGCCCGAAGTCGCTTTTTGACCAAAGGCGGACCTTTGCGACCGAGTCACCGGCGTCCGCATTCAGCCCATTACGGACGTGGAGGGCTGCTGGTATTCACGATCGAACCGAGCTGGATCACTATGTCCGGGTTACCTCCGGTCGCGACCGTCAGCGCGGACATCGAAGGTCGGCAGCCATGGGCCACATTCGGACACCGAACAACTATGGTTCAATGAAAGCCAGCGGCGAGCTCAACCACCTGGCCATCGAGGCCATTGAATCCGTGATAGGCGTCCGCGTAGCATGGATTGCCCTCGTTGACGCCGCCCAGCAGCCAGCTTACACGCGCGCGGCCGCCAGCCCATTCGATGAAGGGCGCAACGCCGGCGGGCCGGGTAAGATTGCAGCCGTCGTAACGGTGATGAATCACGAGTGTGGGCGGCAGCGCCGATGGCGAGCCGACGATTGATTCAAAGTTGCGTGACGCCGGGCCCGACTCCGGGCTGAGGATGCCCGATGTCAGCACCAGTGCGTCTGGCCTTGCACCACGGGCAATCCCCTCTGCCGCGCGCCACGTGCCAGCGCTGGTGGCAATCACTGTTACCGGCCGCTTGATCGCAGCCATATAATCGACTGCGCTCCTAAGGTCAGTGCTGACATCGACGACCAGAACCGCGAGCCCGCGGGCCACATAAGCGTAGCGAGTACGAATAAGCTGGTTGCCGTTCAGGCCGTGGATTTCGCCATGGTTACCAGCCTGGATTATACCATCGCTGCCCGGCATGAGAATCACGCTCGCCTGCGGAGACGCCGGCTTGATCAGTACCGCGCGGGAGCCCGCGATGGTGACGGTCTCGGCGGCACATGCGGGGGCAATGGTGAGGACGGCGGTTAGGCCGAGAAAGGCAGCAAAGAAGCACTTCATCGTCAGGTCCGCAGCGTTAGCGGGAGTTAACGGCAAACATCGTCTCCAATTGTGGCAACGTCTGCAACGGGTCAAAGACTGAAATTCTCATGCCGAGTAGATCTCTTCTGCACAACCTCGAATAACCGACGTGGCATGGCCCTGACGGCCTTTCTCTGCCGGGCCATGGGCTATCCTCCGAAATGGGGTGGCGCTATGGCCGGTGTACCCCGGATAACAGGCGACTTGCCGCAGCGCCGCAAGTCGGCAGCCATGGGCCATGAGCCGACTCATGCAGCGCGGCAAGATCATTGCTACTCGATGATCTCGTTGGTGTCGGCTGCTTAGCCCGAACGGAACGGAAATACCGAGCGCGATAGCATGAGGAGAAATGCCTTACTTTCACGACCGTGTGACCTAAATCCGGGTTTCTACGGGCGCGCGGCACTGAGGCTTTGAAAACACTCAGTCGGATCAAGCGCTTGCAACCACCTGTTGATAGCATTGAAGGTGCCACGCTTGCTTGCGCCGTCCATTGCGAAAGACGAGCCCTCAACGTTTACTAATCAATGCGTGCACATCCCGAGTCGTTGAGAGCGCAACGACATTGGAGAACCGAGACTAATCGAATGATGGACTATCGAGGTTATCTCCGCAGAGTTTCTACAGCCTACACCTTGTACGGGTTGTTGCCAACGACGTGGCAGCTTGCGATCATTTCAGTGGTTTCCGCTGCGGGCACATTTCTTGGCTTCTATTTCGGTGATCCATATCGAGCCTTCGTGGGGCTGATGATCGCTTTTGGCATGGGATCGATGGGGATGTTTTTCGTCCAATCGATAATTCGGAACGCGACGGTATATTCTAAGCTCGGGATCGGAACTATCGGTATCGCGAACGCGGCAGCTGACATCAAATCGAATGTCGTTAAAGAGTTCTATGCGATCACGATGCAAGTCGGTGTTCAGAACACGGGAGTTCGCGACATCTTCTTCAAGTTTATCCGATGCGACTTATCGATTCTGAACTTAGTGAATCAAGATGCCAAGGCTGACCAGAACATACATCTAATCCCGGCCGGCTTTCCGCAAACCTTCAATCTTGCGACAATCCAGCACATCAAGGTGCCGATTTTCCGCGTAGGCGCTCCTACTCCTGTCGTTGGAAAATTGAAGATTGAGATCGCTTATGGGCCAAGAAAGGATGCGTGGGCCTATAGGTTCGTTTATGAGGCTGATCTCTCCTTCGCGTGGAGCCTAAATCCTCCACTCAAGGGAGGACAGCAAACAGCGCAGGTCTACGTGGGAAACTCGATCACAAAAAACACCCATGAGGTTTACCACGGCTAATCTGGTGTGCCCCAATGGCTGTGGCAAGGAGAGTCAGCTAAGGGTTTTGGCTGTGTAAAAACGCGAAGGCGAACAATCGCGATAGAACAAGTTCATCGTTCAAGACCGTTTGATGTGCCCACATCGCAAGCGCATTCAATTTTGAAATCGAAATCAAGAATATCATTCTCGTTGCGCTTTGAACTTTTGGGTTTTCACCCAGCCAGGGTCACATCCGGAAGAACTCAGGTTGAAAAAATCGAGTCCGCTTCAACCAAAAGAGCAGACTTCTGGCGGACATGTCGGGTCGGCCGCTTAGGGCCAACACCGGACACGCTCTACACCGGGTCGAACGCCATGATGGTGCGCCTCTTCCCCAGATATTCGACATCTTCAAGAGCCGTCCAGCCAAGGCCCCGATAGTAAGGGGGCAATGTACCCGACGTGTAGAGATAAACTCGTCGGAAACCTAGCCCGGTGGCGTGCGTGAGCGCAGCCTTCACAAGCGCATTTCCAACGCCCTTGCCACGCTCCGCGTCTACCACGAACAATTGCGCCATCCACGGCGAAAGTGCGGGACGTATCGTCATTTCGCGAGCAAGCAGATTAACCGATCCAACCAAGCTCTCGCCGCGCCTGGCCACCAAAACGGTTGGCAAGCCTTTCGAATAGGCTGCTTCGCTGAGAAACTGCTCATATTCAGCGGCTGTATCGTAGCCAGTCAGCGCGCCCCAAAGCGCGAACTGCAACCCGGCAATAGTCGCCGGCATATCTGAATGCACGGGTAAACGCCCGACCTGAAAGAATTGTGTGCCCATCGTACAAAGAGTGTCCCAGAAGGGCACCTAGATCGTCAACTGGGGTAAGTCAGCTGTGGGTCACGAGCTGCCTTCCCGAACGAGCTAGCGTCACGGCCTTTGTACCTCAGATAGTTGCCGACTTGGTGCAGCGCCGCAAGTCGGCAGCCTCCGGGGCGATTCACGGCCCAGTCGGGCGGCCCTGTCACGTCCGCAATTCGCCCTTAACGGGCATTCCCGGACTCTGATGAGAGGTACGTAGTTGGCCCAGAGCGGACGTGCGTCCAAGTGACCACGACGTTCAATGATGCCCGCGATCGATCGCCGAGAGCTCTCCACGCAGCGATCAGTGCCAATCCACCACCGAGCCAAACGTCCTGCGCCTAAACACGATGTTCGCGAGCATTTTCAAGGCGAAGCACCTTGTCCAGTCCTGTTGGTGAAAATATTCTTGTTTCTGTTTTTCAGAATTCGTGGTTGACTGCAGCCATCCCACCTCGGCAAGAGGGGCGTTTCGGCCGATCGTCACGACACGTGAGGTGGGGAAGCGATGGCCGCGTCGCGCCGTGAGACGAACGGCGGATGATGCGGACGGCGAAATCGTGTGGTCCGGGCGCCCCGGTGCTGGCGCCAGCGCAACGCGCGTAGCGCGGCGTTGTCGCGATACGGGGGCAATCAAGCCGGTCCCCGCGGAGATCACGTATAAGGCGTAAGCCCATCGCGCAGGGAATGCCGGATGTTCGGCTGAACCTGTGGTGACTGCCGCCTGCTTTCTTTGTTGCAGGCGGGCCATGGGCGAGGCCAGCGCCCGGCATTCCCTGCGCCCTCTTGATTGCAGAGGGTCACGATGATGCATCACTCGGACGCGAATAGCGCCGCGAGAAGGTGAGGCCATGTGTGGATCGACTCGGTCGACATACTCGGAGTCGTCCCGGCCCCTGAGCCGGGACCCATACTCACAGATCCCAGTTTGAGGTACGTCGGGTCTTGTCAGCAGTCGCAAGAACGGCAAGGCCGGTGGCTATGTGTCCCGGCGTTCGCCGGGACGACAGTGAGGTGCTGCGACGCTTGAGCGTCAATCGCCCGACTGCGTCGCCCGGTCAAGCCGGGCGACGGCGGAGGAACTAATGAGCTCACCCGTTCCGATACGTGTAGCTGTAGCCGTTCAGCGCCGGCGCGCCGCCGAGATGGGCGTAGAGCACCTTGGAGCCTTGGGGGAAGTAGCCTTTCTTGACGAGGTCGATCAGGCCCTGCATCGATTTGCCTTCGTAGACGGGGTCGGTGATCATCGCTTCGGTGCGCGCGGCAAGCCGGATGGCCTCGTTGGTCTCGGCGCTCGGCACGCCATAGGCCGGATAGGCATAGTCCTCGAGGATCACGATCTCGTCGTCGCGCACCTTGCGCCCGAGCTCGACCAGCTCGGCCGTGTTGTCGACGATCTCGCGGACCTGGGCGCGGGTCTGGGCGGGCGTGCCGGAGGCGTCGATGCCGATCACGCGATCGGCGCGGCCGTCCGCGGCAAAGCCGACGATCATGCCGCCCTGGGTCGAGCCGGTCACCACGCAGACGATGACGTAGTCGAACTTGAAGCCGAGCTCGGCTTCCTGCGCCCTCACCTCCTCGGCGAAGCCGACATAGCCGAGGCCACCATATTTGTGCACGGACGCCCCGGCCGGAATGCCGTAAGGCTTGCCGCCGGCGTCTTTCACCGACTGGATCGCCTCTTCCCAGCTCTTGCGGATGCCGATGTCGAAACCGTCGGGCACGATGCGGCTGTCGGCGCCCATCAGGCGGGTCAAGAGGATGTTGCCGACGCGGTCGTAGACCGCGTCCTCATGCGGCACCCAGCTCTCCTGCACCACCACGCATTTCATGCCGATTTTGGCGGCAGTCGCCGCCACCATGCGGGTGTGGTTCGACTGCACGCCACCGATCGAGACCAGCGTGTCGGCGTTCGACTCGATGGCGTCGGGCACGATGTATTCGAGCTTGCGCAGCTTGTTGCCGCCGAACGCGAGCCCCGAATTGCAATCGTCGCGCTTGGCGTAGATCTGGACCTTGCCGCCGAGGGCCTCCGTCAGCCGCGGCAAATGCTCGATCGGCGTGGGTCCGAAGGTAAGCGGATATTTCTTGAACTTGTCGAGCCGAAGCACCTGGCATCTCGCTGCTGGAGGGAAATCGGCTGGAAAGATAGTTTCAAAGTGCAGAAAGGTGCTCTCTTTCTTGCTCGTAAAACCTATGCTTTCGTACGGACTTGAGCGTGTATGCGAAACTTAATCCGTCATGGACGACATAAAATGAAAGAACCTTCCGTCCCGGAATCCCTTGATCGGATCGACCGCAAGATCCTGCATCTGCTGCAGCGGGACGGCCGCATGACCAACGCCGATCTGGCCGAGGCGGTGAATGTCAGTCCGGCGACCTGCCATCGGCGGACGCAGCGGCTGTTCGAAGATGGCTACATCAAGAGCGTGCGCGCCGAGGTGGCGCCGGAGAAGGTCGAGCGCAGCGCGCTGGTGCTGGTCGGTGTCGTGCTGGACCGCTCGACGCCGGAAAGCTTCCGCACCTTCGAGGCCGCGATCAAGAAGCTGAAATTCGTGCTCGACTGCCACCTGGTCGCCGGCGACTTCGACTTCTTCCTGAAGATTCGCGTTCGCGACATCCACGATTTCAACCGGCTGCACGGCGATCAGCTGATCTCGCTGCCCGGCGTGCGCCAGACCCGCACCTTCTTCGTGATGAAGGAGGTGGTGGACAATGCGCCGTTGGACTTCTGATCGAGGCGATGACAATGCGGGGCGCGGTCATCCGCCGCGCCCTCGCGTTTCGATCAATGCGAAAGCCCTAGCCGACGGGCGTCGCATATTCCTCGTCGGTGACGTGCTCCATCCAGGTGACGTGAACGCCATCGAGCGATTCATGCATCGCCACATGCACCATGCCGGTGCCGGGCGCGGCGCCGTGCCAGTGCTTCTCGCCCGGCGGGATCCAGACGACGTCGCCGGCCTTGATCTCGCGGACCGGGCCGCCCTTGGCCTGCACCCGCCCGACGCCCTGAATCACATAGAGCGTCTGGCCGAGCGGATGGGTGTGCCACACAGTGCGTGCACCCGGCTCGAAGGCGACGCGCGCAGAGGCGACGCGCGCCGGCGCCTGCGGCGTGATGATCGGGTCCTGCCAGACCGTACCCGTAAAGCTTTCGGCCGCAGCGCGGCGCGTCGGGCGCGAGCCCGCGAGATAAACGTCCACCATGTTCTGTCTCCTTTGATTCACCTGCAGTCGCAAAGGCCGGCACAGACGGAGCGCCGGCCTTGCGCCGAAAACGAACTACTTCTTCGACGCCGCGTAGCGCGCCTTGGTTTCCGCATTCATCGGATAAAGGCCGGGCAGCACCGCGCCCTCGTTCACCTCGTCGACGATCCAGGCTTCCATGCGCTCCTGCTCCGGCCCCTCGGCCAGCACGTGGTCGAGCATCGCCTGTGGGATCAGCACTGCGCCGTCCTGGTCGGCGACCACCACGTCGTTCGGAAACACAGCGACGCCGCCGCAGCCGATCGGCTCGCCCCAGCCGACGAAGGTGAGGCCCGCCACCGAAGGCGGGGCCGCATAACCATCGCACCACACCGGCAGGCCGGTGCCGAGCACGCCTTCGACGTCGCGCACGACGCCGTCGGTGATCAGCGCGCTGACGCCGCGCTTGGCCATGCGCGCGCACAGGATGTCACCGAAGATGCCGGCGTCCTTGGTGCCCATCGCATCGACGACGGCGATGCAGCCCTCAGGCATCGCTTCGATCGCGGCACGGGTCGAGATCGGCGAGGCCCAGGATTCCGGCGTGGCAAGATCCTCGCGTGCCGGGACGAAACGCAGGGTGAAGGCAGAGCCGACCAGCCGCTTCTGGCCGGGCCGCAGCGGACGCGCGCCGCGCATCCAGACGTTTCGCAATCCCTTCTTGAGCAGGACCGTCGTAATGGTCGCGGTGGTGACGTTGGAAAGGATGGCGATCGCGTCGGGGGTCAGGGACATCTTCGGACTTCGGCTCCAATGGGAGAGATGAAAGGAAGCGCGCATCTTGCGAGGCGCGGCGTCAGCGTCAAGGGCTGCGGCTACGCGTTCAACGGATGGTGTCATGCAGGGAGATTGATAATGCCGATTTATCGCGTGACATCGGATTAATTTATTGAATTGACGGCAAATTTTCTCGCGAGGCCAATTCCGCTCACACCCAAAAGACGCTACAGCAGGATCGATCGAACGTTGATGTTCCAGAGGCCATGGCCGACACGCTTCCACCCCCTCGCCTGCTGCCCAGTGGCGATGCCGCCATCACCGTCGAGTTCAGCCGCACCATCGACGACACGGCCAACCGCAAGGTGCTGGCGCTCGACCGAGCGCTGGCGGCCGCGCCGATTACCGGCATCACGGAGACGGTGCCAACCTATCGCTCGCTGCTGGTGCATTATGATCCCGCCGCTGTCGACTACGACACGCTCGGTGCACAGCTGATGGCCCTCGCGACCGGACCGCTCCCGCTCGACAGCCAGACGCGACGCTGGCGCATTCCGGTCTGCTACGGCGGTGAGAACGGAATCGATCTGGAGGATGTCGCCAAGGCGCTGAAGACCACGCCGGACGACATCGTAGCGCGCCATGCGGCCGGCCGTTACCGTGTCGCGATGATCGGCTTCACCCCGGGCTGGTCTTATCTTTCGGGACTCGACAAGTTCCTGCACATGTCGCGGCGCGAAAGCCCGCGCCTGTTGACGCCCGCAGGCACGATCGCGATCGGCGGCATCCAGACCGGCATCCAGTGTCTTGCCGGTCCCAGCGGCTGGCACCTGCTCGGACGCACGCCGGTCAGGACCTATCAGTTGCATCGCGACCCGACCTTTCTGCTCGAGCCGGGCAACGAGGTGACGTTCTACGCCATCGACACCAAGATGTTCGCCGAGCAGGAGCGCGCCGCCGAGGCCGGCGAAATCATCGCTGAGCGAGTTGCGGCATGAGCACGCTGGTCGTCTCCAGCATCGGTCCGGCCAGTTCGGTCCAGGACGGCGGCCGCTTCGGCGCGCAACGCTATGGCCTCACGCCGTCGGGCGCGATGGACAAGCTGTCGCTGGCCGCCGCGAACGCGCTGGTCGGCAACGCACCGCTGGCGGCCGCGATCGAAATCGGCCCGTTCGGCGCGGCCTTTACCGCCAAGGATGGCGCCGTGCGCGTGAGCCTCGCCGGTGCGCCGCGCCCCGCCGACATCGCCAAGCGGCCGGTCGAGATCAACACGTCGATGACGCTGGCCGAGGGCGAGACCTTGACGCTGGGGTTCGCCCGCGGGGCGTCGTTCAGTTATCTCGCGATCGAAGGCGGCATCACCGGCGAGGCTGTGTTCGGCAGTCTTTCGGTTAATGCCCGCGCCGGGCTCGGCAGTCCCTATCCGCGGCCGTTACACACCGGCGATGTCTTGGACGCCAAGACGCCCAACGGCGCCACCGAGCGCCGGATCGAACTGCCCAAGCCTGTTTCCGGTCCGATCCGCGTCGTGCTCGGGCCGCAGGACGATGAGTTCACCGACGAGATGAAGGCGCTGTTCCTCGACAGCGAATGGAGGATTTCGGCCACCAGCGACCGCATGGGCTATCGTCTCGAAGGTCCGGCGATCCGCCACATGCACGGACATAACATCGTGTCCGACGGCACGGTGGATGGCAGCATCCAGGTGACCGGCAGCGGCGCGCCGATCGTCCTGATGTCGGACCGCGGCACCAGCGGCGGCTATCCCAAGATCGCAACCATCATCACCGCCGATTACGGCCGGCTGGCCCAGACGCCGGCAGGCACCGCCTTCCGCTTCCGCGCCGTGACCATGGCCGAGGCGCAGGCGGCGGCGCGGCAATTCAAGGATTTGCTCCGCAGGCTGCCCGATCACGTCAGCGATATCGCGGATACGACACTGAACTGCGATGCACTGTTCACGGCTAATGTCGCAGGACACGCCGTCAGCGCCACCGACGCCGCGACCTGGCTTGCGGTGAAGCCCGACTAGCCCGAACGAGTCCCTGCTTCGAACATTCAACGAGCGGATATTCCCATGACCAGCACCATCGATCTGAACTGCGATCTCGGCGAAAGCTTCGGCCCCTGGGAAATGGGCAATGACGCCGCCATGATCGAGCTTGCGACTTCGGTCAACGTGGCCTGCGGCTTCCATGCCGGCGACGCCGACATCATGCGCAGGACGGTCGAGATGGCGAAGGCCCGCGGCGTCAGCGTCGGCGCGCATCCCGGCTATCGCGATCTGCACGGTTTCGGCCGCCGTCCGGTGCCGGGCCTGAAATCATCGGAGATCGAGAACCTGGTCGCCTATCAGATCGGCGCGCTGCAGGCGATCGCGACCGCGGCGGGCTACAAGGTCACGCATGTCAAGGCGCACGGCGCCCTCTCCAACGTCGCCTGCGAGGACGACATGACCGCGAACGCGATCGCCAGCGCGATCAAGGCGGTCGATCCGAACCTGATCTTCGTCGTTCTTGCCAATTCCAAGCTGGTGCAGGCCGGTGAAAAGGCCAACCTGCCGATGGTGCATGAGGTGTTCGCCGACCGCGCCTATGGCGATGACGGCCTCTTGGTGTCGCGGAGCAAGCCAGGCGCGGTGCTGCACGATGCGAAGGTGATTGCCGATCGCGTGGTACGGATGGTGCAGGATGGGGCCGTGGTTTCCGTCACCGGCAAGGTCATCAAGATGCGCACCGACACCGTCTGCATCCACGGCGACACCGCAGGAGCCGTTGAGATCGCCCGCGAGGTGCGCAAAGCCCTGGACGCTGCCGGGATCAAGGTGGTGCCGTTCAAGACGGCGCGGTGATCAGAACGGATGGACCGAGGTGGTGCCGAAAGCGATCGCCGCGATCAGCGCAAAGGCGCTGAAGAACGCCACGATCGGCCACGCCGCGCCGACCCGGTCGAGCGGGCGGGTTTGCATCTGACGCGAGGGCTCTGACGTCCGCATGGCCGGCCTCCTGAGGGTTCCGGCCATGACAAAAGCGCTCTCGCGGCCGGTCGCAAGACAACCGGCAAAATAACGATGATCCCCCTGCCAAAGGTTCCAGGCAGATGAAAAAATTCTCGTCCGGTTCAGCTCTTCAACCGGAAACTCCCTCAGTAGACATCGAGCTGGAACCGGCCCTTCTTCTTGAGCTCCGTGACAAAAGCCACAGCCTCGTCGGTCGACCGCGCGCCGAACTGGGCGACGATATCGACCAGCGCGCGCTCGACATCCTTGGCCATGCGTTTGGCATCGCCGCAAACGTAAAGATGCGCACCCTCGGCGAGCCAGTTCCAGACCTCGCGGCCGACCTCGCGCATCCGGTCCTGCACGTAGAACTTCTTCTCGCCGTCGCGCGACCAGGCCAGCGACAGCCGCGTCAGCAGCCCGGACGTCTTCATCGCGTTGAGCTCGTCGGCGTAGAAGAAGTCGCAATCCGAGCGCTGGTGGCCGAAGAATAGCCAGTTCTTCCCCGGCGCGCCGGTCGCCTTGCGGTCGAGCAGGAATGCACGGAACGGCGCAATGCCGGTGCCCGGCCCGATCATGATGATCGGCGTCTTCTGGTCTGCCGGCAAAGCGAAGCCATGGGCCTTCTGCACATAGACCTTCAGCTTGTCGCCGGGGGTAATGCGCTCGGCCAGGAAGGTCGAAGCGAGCCCGAGCCGTTTGCGCTTGCCGACGACGTAGCGGACGCAGTCGACGGTGAGCGACAGTTTTCCGGGTGTTGCATTGTGGGAGGATGAAATCGAATAGAGGCGCGGCTGCAACGGCTCGAGGGCTTCGACGAAGGCTTCAGGGTGCGGCCGCACGCCGGAGAACTTCTGCAGTGCTGCCATGACGTCGAGCGTCGCGGCATCGCCGTCCGGATTCTCGCCTTGCGCCAGACGTCGCGCCTTCTCCCGCGCAGCGCCGCCGGTGATGAAGGAAATCAGCTCGAACAGCGTGTCGGGTGCAGGCGCTAACGAGACGTCTTCGAGCAGGCATTGCCGCAACGTCTTGCCCTTCACCTCGGTGGTGTGGGAGGCGCCGAGCAGCGCGATGATCTGATCGACCAGGCCGAGATCGTTCTTGGCGAAGATACCGAAGGAATCGCCGACGACGTAGTCGAGGCCCGCTTCCGACAGATCGAATTCGATGTGCCACGTTTCCTTTTCCGAACCGGGCTTGTTGAGAAGCCGGCGCGATAGGAACGTCGCCTCGATCGGATTGTCACGCGAACGGCCGGCCTCGCTGACGACAACGGAGACAGCAGCCGGAGTGACTTGCTCTTTCGGCCTAGGACCGGCGGCCGCCTGATCCAGCTCCGCGTGGAGCGTCTTCAACATCCGCGCGGTCTCCTTGCCGCCGGGGACGCAGAGATTAAGACGTGCTTCGCTGCGAGAGGCGATCGCCTCGGAATAGTCGCGGCAATTGTAGCCGCACTGGCCGCAATCCTGCTGCGCCATCGCTGCCATCATCCGCCGGCGGAGGGGGCGACCGTCGGCGAGCTTCATGCGCTCGGCGATCGGCAAGGTCTGATCGTGCCATGGCTCCTCGCCATCATCGGCCTCGCCCGAGGGAGCCAATAAAGCGACGTTCTGTGCCGGTGACAGCGGTACGGAGCCGTCGAGCCCAAGGGCACCGGCGAGAAAGCCGTTCAACCAGGCGCGCTGCGCATCCGAGAACGGCGCGCTAGAGGGGATGATCTCGATCTTGGAGGGAGGGGTGATCTGGTTCATGCGGACACCTCAGCTTCGGCGAGCTTGCGCAGGCTCTCGCCGTCATGCCGGCGGGCAAAGGCAAGAAAGGTTTCGTCGGGAGAGACGCGGTGGGTGATATAGGCCTTCAGCAACTTTTCGACCGTGCGCGGCGCATCATCAGCCTTGATGTCGCGATAGACCTCCTGACCAATCTCGGCCTGTGGCCCGAAGCCTCCTCCGGCAAACAGATGATAGCCCTCCACGGTCTCGTCGCTCTCGCCGAGCGGGACCTTGGCTGCGATCAGGCCGATGTCGCTGATGTAGTGCTGGGCACAGGAGTGATGGCAACCGGTCAGATGGATGTTGAGCGGCGTGTCGATCGCCACCCGGCTCTCGCACCAGTCGCCGATTTCCGCCGCATGGCGCTTAGTGTTGGAGGCGGCGAATTTGCAGCCGGCATTGCCGGTGCAGGCGATCAGGCCGGCGCGGATCTGCGACGCCTTCACGGAGAGCCCGATCTGCTCGATCGCAGCGCTTGCCAGCGCAATGTTCTCGTCGCGCACGCCCGAAATCAACAGGTTTTGCCAGACGGTGAGCCGGAGTTCGCCGTCGCCAAGATCCTGGGCGATCTTGGCGAGCCCACGCATTTGCGCGCAGGTGAGCTTGCCGACCGGCAGGACCACGCCGATCCAGTTCAGCCCTTCCTGCTTCTGCTTGTGCACGCCGATATGGGCCATGCGATCGGCTTCGGGGCGTCGCAGCAGCGCCTCTTCCGGCACGCGCGCGAATTTGCGGCCGAGTTTCTGCTCGACGGCCTCCATGAACTTGTCGACACCCATACCGTCGAGCACATATTTGAGCCGCGCCTTCAGTCGATTGGTGCGATCGCCGGTCTCGATGAAAACACGGACGATGGCATCGGCCACTGCAGTCGTCTCCTCCGGCTTGACGACGATGCCGGTGGACCTGGCGAAATCCTTGTGGCCAGTGATGCCGCCAATGCCGAGCTTGAACCAAATTCCGGCCTCGGCACCGAATCCATCCTCCACTTCGACTGCAGAAAAGGCGATGTCGTTGGTATCTTCGAGCGCCGCGATCTTGCCTGCACCGTCGAACGCGACATTGAACTTGCGCGGCAGGCCGTAGAGCGAGCGATCATTGAGGATGTGATAGTGCCACTCGCGCGCGTAAGGGCGCGTGTCCAGGAGCTCGTGCGGGTCGATGCCGGCCGTCGGCGTGCCGGTCACGTTACGGATGTTGTCGGCCCCTGAGCCCCGTGAGCACAGGCCGAGCTCCTGGATGCCCTCGAGCAACGCCACCGCATGCTTGGGCGGAATCTCGCGCAGCTGCAGATTGGCGCGGGTCGTGATGTGGCTATACGGTCCGCAGAGCTGCTCGGCGAGATCGGCAAGCCCGGACAATTGCCAGTGTTTCATGATCCCGTTCGGGATGCGCAGCCGGCACATGTAGGAATCCTGCGCCGGCGCGACATGGAAAAGTCCGTAGTAGCGCCAGCGGAAATTATCGGCCGCTGACGGCGCGGCGTTGTTGCGTGCCTGCTCCTTGAGCCGCTCATAAGCGTCGAACGGATGCAGCTCGCGCTTGAACCTCTCCTGGTCAGCGAGCTTTCTGCCGGCAGCGATCACCCCGTCCTGCGCCTTGAGATGGATGGCGTCAGGTCCGCTCGGCTCGGCGGACGCGGCACTGCCGCCGAGCGCGCGTCCAGCCTGGCTGACCTTGAGGCCTGCAGCCAGCCCTTCCAGATAGCGCTTCTGTTCGTCGGTGAAGTCGACTGAAAGCGTCTCGATTTTCATGGTCTGCGACGAAGCTCCAGCTGCCACATCAGGTGGCATCAAAGGATTTGGGGAACTGACCCCGCCTCGATCGACTCGACACGGGCCGAGTAGATCCTGGCTTGGTCCGACCAGCTTCGTTGCTGCGGAAATCCAACACGGATTGCTGTCAGCGGCATCTGCGGCGGCTGACTGCAATGCAGCATTCAAATTGCGTGCCAGCGCCAAATGTAAAAAAGGGCGTGATAAATCAATCGCCTGATGGAATCACTTCATGCCGATTGCTACGGTGGGCTCACTGCAATTGGGCAATGAGCCCAAAAATTAGCCTGATACCGGCTAGTGCCTCGTTTCCGTGCGGCCGCTCGCTCAAGCCGTCCAGCGGCCGATCTTGAACGCCTTCAGGTGACCCGGAACATCGTCAGCGGCAAAGGGCGGCCCGGCAAAGGCGCCGATGGGAGCTGCCTCGGCTGCGGCTGGCGCGCCGAGTGCGTGGTCGTAAATGTCGGGCCTGAAGACCGCCATCGCAGTTTTCAACGCATCCGGGCTCAATGGGGTTTGTCCCCACCGCACCATCTGCGCATAGAGCCAAGCGGCCTGCACCGGATCGGGGCGTCCCGCGCCCTCCCGTCCGACCAGGAGATAGCGCGCGTGTTCGCGCAAGACACCATCGGGCGCGATCTTCAATCGCCCATCGAGGGTGCGCTGGACGACGTCTGCGCCGACCCCGATCCTTTCCGGTTGCGACAGGATATGCGCGGCCTCGGCATGATTGTGCTCGATGAAATCCGCCGCACGCGAGCAGGCACGAATGAGAGCGGCGACCGTGTCCGGATTCTTCTCTGCCCAGCTCTGCCTCAGCGCCAACACCTTCTCGACGGCCCGCACCAGGATGTCGGAGACGAAATGCAGGATGTAGCCGATGCCGAGGTCGACCGCGATCGAATTCCAGGGCGCACCGACGCAGAAGCCGTCGACGTGCCCGCTCTTGATGCTGTCGACCATGTAGGGCGGCGGCAGGACAACCAGCCGCACGTCCTCGTCCGGATCGACGCCGCCGGCGGCCATCCAGAAGCGGAGCTGGTAGTTGTGGGTCGAGAACGGGAAGGTCATCCCGAAGGTCAGGGGTTCCGCGCCCTTCTTACGGCGCTTGGCGACGACTCGTGCGAGCGCGAGCGCGGTCGCCATCGGATCGAAGCGATCGCCATCGAGATGAGCCATCAGATCGGCATGCAGCGCCGGTGTGACCGTAATCGCGTTGCCGTTGACCCCGAGATTGAAGGGCGCTGATATCGGAACCTTGACATGGCCGATGCCTAGGCTGGACGCGATCGCAACGGGCGCCAGCAAATGCGCCGCGTCGAACAGGCCGATATTGAGCTTGTCGCGAACGTTCGACCAGGAGACCTCGCGGATCAGGGTGACCTCGAGCCCCTCGGCCGCCGTAAAACCCTTGTCGACGGCCACGATCAGCGCGGCAGCGTCGACCAGGGGAATGAAACCGATCCGAAGGGGCGCGCTCATTTCAGCATCTCCGATGCGGTCAGGATCGACTGGGCGATCTCGCCGATCTTCTTCTTCTCGCGCATCGCGGTGGAGCGCAAAAGGACGTAGGCCTCTTCCTCGGTGAAGCCCTTCATCTTCATCAGGATTCCCTTGGCGCGGTCGATCACCTTGCGGTCTTCGAGGGCGGATTTGGTCCGCTCCAGCTCGTCCTGCAGCTTGGCGAAGGCGTTGAAGCGGGAGATGCAGAGGTCGAGGATCGGCTTGATCCGCTCCTTCTTCAGGCCATCGACGATATAGGCCGACACGCCGGCCTCGACCGAGGCCTGGATCGAGGCCGCATCGCTCTGATCGACGAACATCGCGATCGGCCGCCGCACCGCGCGGCTGACCTGGAACATCTGTTCGAGCACATCGCGGCTGGGATTTTCCAGGTCGATCACGATGACATCCGGATCGAGCGCGTAGATCCGCGCCAGCAACCCCTGCATCTCGCTGATATGGACCACGCCGGTGAAGCCGGCCTCGCGCAGCCCCTCTTCCAGGATCGCGGCGCGGATTGGGCTCTCATCGACAATGACGATTTTAGGCGATTGCTCGGCGGTCATCGCTGGACGGGTCTCCGGGCTGTCATCCATATCATGGTCTGGGGCGGCTTAAAGTCTTGTCTTTATGGGCAATTGGGACTAGCTGACCGATATCAATCAGGCAGTTTCAGGATGCAGCAGGCCGCAGCGCCCAAGATCAGCTTTGTCTCGCTCGGATGCCCCAAGGCTTTGGTGGATTCCGAGCGCATCATCACTCGGCTGCGCGCCGAGGGTTATGAACTCGCCCGCAAGCATGACGGCGCCGATGTCGTCATCGTCAATACCTGCGGATTTCTCGACAGCGCCAAGCAGGAATCGCTGTCGGCCATTGGCGCCGCGATGGCCGAGAACGGCAAGGTGATCGTCACCGGCTGCATGGGCGCGGAGCCCGAGGCCATCGAACAGGCGTATCCGAGCGTGTTGTCGATCACCGGGCCGCAGCAATATGAGAGCGTGCTCGAAGCCGTGCACCGGGCGCTACCGCCGGTGCACAATCCGCACATCGACCTGGTGCCGCCTCAGGGCATCAAGCTGACCCCGCGGCACTACGCCTATTTGAAGATATCGGAAGGCTGCAACAACCGTTGCAGCTTCTGCATCATTCCGAAGCTCCGCGGCGACCTGGTGTCGCGCCCCGCCGCCGACGTGCTGCGTGAAGCCGAGCGACTCGTCGACGCTGGCGTCAGGGAGCTTCTGGTCATCTCCCAGGATACCTCCGCCTACGGGCTCGACCTGAAATATGCCGAGAGCCAGTGGAAGGATCGCGCGGTGCGCGCCAAGTTCATTGATTTGGCCAGGGAGCTTGGCGAACTCGGTGCTTGGGTGCGCCTGCATTACGTCTACCCCTACCCTCACGTCGACGAGGTTATCGGGCTGATGGCCGAAGGAAAGGTGTTACCGTACCTCGACATTCCGTTCCAGCACGCCAGCCCGAACGTCCTGAAGGCGATGCGCCGGCCTGCCGCGCAGGATCAGACGCTGGACCGCATCAAGGCCTGGCGGGAGCAATGTCCGGATCTCACCCTGCGCTCGACCTTCATCGTCGGCTTCCCCGGCGAGACCGATGCCGATTTCAATTATCTGCTCGACTGGTTGGATGAGGCCGAGATCGACCGGCTGGGTTGCTTCAAATACGAGCCGGTGGCGGGCGCCACCTCGAACGCGCTGCCCGGTCAGATCCCAGATGAAATCAAGCAAGAGCGCTGGGACGCGTTGATGGCTCGTCAGCAGAAGATCTCCGCGCGCAAGCTCAAGCGCAAGGTCGGCACGCGGCAGCAGGTCATCATCGACGAGGTCGGCCCGACCGTGGCCAAGGGCCGCTCCAAGGCGGATGCGCCGGAGATCGACGGCGCCGTCTATCTGTCGAGCCGCCGGCCTCTTCGGGTCGGCGAGATCGTTACGGCGAAGATCGAGCGCGCGGACGAATATGACCTGCACGGCACCGTGGCCGGCTTCTGAGGCAATCTGCGTTCGCCTCAGGGCTTCTTGGGCGGGGTGTCCAATCGCACCGTCCAGAGCTTCAACAGCCGGTGCGCTTCCTCTGCAGTGAGCGCGTTGTATTTGGTCCTGAGCTTGTCGAGTTCGTCAGGGTGGGTGGCGCCCGACATGAAGCGACTATCAAGGACCGCGTGAACTGTTTCCCAGCGTAGACCTGCCGCCTTGCATGGGATCAGAATGCCGTCGCTGCGCAGACTTTGCATCAAGGGCCGCACCACCTCGATGCTCGACTTCGACAGTTCGGCGAGGGCAGCGATGGTCTCCTCGTAGCGACGCTGGATGGCAAACTCGTGCAGGGTGCTATCGCTGAGACTGCCTTCCTTCATCAGCCGCGCCGTGGTCAGTTTGGCGCCGACGAAGTCGCGACTGCGCGACATGTCCCTGGCTGTACCAGCCAAGGCAGCGGCGATCGCAGCGCGAATTTCCTCATAAAGATGGGGCGGTGCTGACGACAACAGGCGCGCCCTCACCGCCTCCGTCGCCCCCCGCAAGAGCTTCAGACGCAGGTCCGGCGGCAGATCGGTACGAATGCCGGTGATGACAGCCAAATCCGGGTCTCCGACGGCCTGCCCGATGATGGCCGCGAAACCGGCCGCCGATATTCGCGCGCCCGGATTCTTCATCAGCCGATGGCTGACGCTCGGGTAGCGCCGGGCCAGCAGCGCATCGGACACGACCTCCTGCAGCCACCAGCGGCCCGCAATGGCCAGCAGGTGCTTTTCGCCTTTTGTCTCTGCGAGTTCGGTCAGATCGGAAGCGGTCAGTCGCGGCGATTCGGACAGCACGGGTCCGGCGACGGCGATGTCCTCGCTATGAGCCAGCCGGCGGATGATCGATACCGGAGCCTGGGATACCGGCGCCAACTGCGCGCTCAGTTCAGCGAGAGCGATGCGCGCACTCGCATCGGCCAGCGCCCGCAATTCGATCGTGTTGACGAGCCGCTCGAAGATATCGGCAAACAGCGCGTGTTGCTCGAGATCGAAAGTGCCGGCGGAGGCCGCGAACAGCGAGCCAACCCGTCCGGCCATTGCGCAGCAGCGATCGGCGGAGCCTGCAGCTATCGCCGCCTCCACTTCGTCAGCGATCGTCCGGCTCGCGTCGACATCGCCCATTCCGAGCGCCTGTATCTCCGATGTTCCGGATCAAGGTAGATGTCTTTACCTAAATGTTTCGTAAAATTGCCCTCAACCCGGCCGCGAGCGGCTCGCTTTCCGCCATTGCCGCTGGCGCCAACCGGAACATACCTTGACACCGTCAGCGCTCCGACTGTATGGCTCCGGCATGATCACCATTCGGACCAGCCGCCGCGCCGCCGCTTGCCGTCGTCACCGCCGTGACGACGCCGGGGCGCGCCATGTCCGAGCACGACGCTGATCAGCTAACAGCACATCAGCTTCAGGTTTCGAGAAGGCCGCTCCCACAAAGGAGCGGCCTTCTCGCTTTTCAGCCCCCAAATTCTCATCCCACCCCAGGAGTGTCCGCGATGCTGACTGCCCAATACCCCTACGACGCGCTGATGGAGATCACCGCGCGTCCGAAGATCGTATTCGTCCAGGGCAAAGGCTCGCGTCTTTGGGACGACAGCGGCAAACGCTATCTCGATTTCATCCAGGGCTGGGCCGTCAACGCGTTGGGCCATGCCCCGCCGGCGGTGGCCAAGGCCCTGGCGGACCAGGCGACGCGGCTGATCACGCCGAGCCCTGCCTATTTCAACGACACCAGCCTCAAGCTTGCGAAGGCGCTGGTCGAGCAATCCTGCTTCGACCAGGTGTTCTTCGCCAATTCAGGCGCAGAGGCCAATGAAGGCGCCATCAAGCTGGCGCGTAAATATGGAACGCGCCACAGAAACGGCGCCTATGAGATCATCACCTTTGCCGGCGGCTTCCACGGCCGGACGCTTGCAACCATGTCGGCGTCCGGCAAGAAGGCATTCGAGCCGCTGTTCGAACCCAAGGTGTCTGGTTTTCCAAAGGCTCGCCTGAATGACATTGCATCCGTCGAAGCGCTGATTTCGGACCGGACCATCGCGATCATGCTCGAGCCGATCCAGGGCGAAGCCGGCGTGTGGCCGGCCACCGATCAGTTCCTGCGTGAGCTGCGTGCCTTGACCACGCAGCACGGCTTGCTCCTGATCGTCGACGAGATCCAGACCGGCATGGGACGAACCGGCAAACTGTTCGCCTATGAGCATGCAGAGATCACGCCCGACATCATGACGCTCGGCAAGGGAATCGGCGGCGGCGTGCCGCTGGCCGCCCTGCTCGCGACCGAGCAGACCTCCTGCTTCGAGCATGGCGACCAGGGCGGCACGTTCAACGGCAATCCGTTGATGTGCGCGGCAGGGCTCGCGGTGATGGAAGAGATCGGTAGTCCCGGCTTCATGAAGTCCGCGGCCGAGACCGGCCTGCATCTCGAGGCCGAACTGCAGCGGCTCTCGGCGCGGCATGGGCTCGGCGAGGTGCGTGGCCGCGGTCTTCTGCTGGCGCTTGATCTGAAACTCCCGATAGCGAGCGCCATCGCGAGCCAGGCGTTTGAAGCCGGCCTGCTGCTCAATGCGCCGCAGCCGGACACGCTGCGCTTCATGCCGGCGCTGAACGTCACGCGGGAGGAGATCGCGGAGATGATCGCAACGCTCGACGCGATCCTGACCAAAGCCGGCGCCGCCCGGCTCGTCGCGTAGCCTTCCTCACGTCAAACGCAAGCAGGCTCACGTCGAACGACGCGAGCCTGTGCGGTTTGATTTATGTCAAAGACAGCGGCGGTCGTTCGCGTGGATGGTTTACGCGCCGAACACCTGCGAATGGCTGACCATCGTTATATCAGTTTGACTATAACGATTGCACGGAAAATGTCCAGCCTGCCGAGGAAAGCGGCACTTGCCGGGAGCAAGCGGAAGATCAACGGGCCGACAACGAGGTCGGCCGGAACAGGAGATAAGATGGCAAGAGACAATCTGGCGCGGGTTTCGCCCGTCGGCGAGGCCGTTGCGCCGAACCCGGTGAATGAGGAGGTGCTGATCCACGTCCGCTTCTTCCCCAGCTCTGAAATCAATTCGATCGGTGAGAAGCCTGCTCATTTGACCGCGAATGCGTGGTACGAACTCCTGCTCGAGAAAGCCCGCCCGCATTACCAGACCTTCGCCGGCGGTCGCGGCTTTTTCCGCATCCCCCGTCCCCGCTTCGAGGCGATCCTGAAGGACACCGCCGCCTGATCCGATTGATCTTGCCGAGGCGGTGAGCGTCCCTACCGCCGAAGCTGTCGACCGCGACGTGCCGGGCGCCGCGGTCGACGAGCCAATACGCATCGTCAACCATGCGCCGGAGAGCGCCCGTGAGTGATGCCGCATTTGCCCGGCTGCAGGTCGCCTTCGACTCGATCCTGGCCCCATTGTCCGGCTCAAGCAGCCTCGTCGAGGCGCTGGTCAACCGGGCGTTCGACCTGTTCGAAGCCAATATCGGCACACAGACGGCGCATCTGCCGCCGCTCGCGTGCTGCAAAGGTTGTCCATCCTGCTGCGCACTCCGGGTGACCGCGACAGCGGCAGAAATCTTCCTGATCGCGCGCTATGTCCGCCAGATTGACGACAGCCCGTCGGGTTCGGCCGTCGGTTTGTCGCGTCGGATCACGCACGCCAACCGGGCGACGCAAGGCTTGAGCGAAGCCGAGCGCATGGCGCGGCGCCAGCCCTGTCCGTTCCTCGTCCGCGGCGCCTGCATCATCCACCCCGTTCGGCCGTTGGCCTGTCGAGGGCACGCCTCGTTCGATCGGCGCGCTTGTGCGCAGGCCATGGCCGGACGGGACGTCGATGTTCCGGTCTCGGCGCCACACCTCGCGCTGCGCGGTCTCATTCAGGATGCGCTCAGGTCCGCGTTGAGCCGCGCTGGGTTGGTCGCGGGCCTCTATGAGCTGAACCACGGGCTGGTCCTCGCGCTCGGCGACAGGACGCGCGAGCGGGACTGGACGCTCGGATTGGACAGCCTTGAACCCGCGGGGATCGCGATGGTGGCGACAGCGTGACTGGCCTCTGCCCGAGTGGCCCAGCAGGCGAACCGCAAGAGCAGACCGTATCCGTCAGGGCTTCAGGATCGAGGCGCCCGTGGTGGCGCGGCTTTCGAGATCGGCATGCGCCTTCGCGGCATCCTTCAGCGCATAGGCGTGATTGATCTGGACATGCAGCTTGCCGCTGATCACCGCCGCGAACAGCGTATCGGCGCCTTCGAGCAGCTCGGCGCGCTTGCCGATATAATCGTTGAGCTTCGGCCGCGTCGCAAACAGCGAGCCGTGGTTGTTGAGCTCGGCGATGGAAAACGGCGGCACCGGGCCTGAGGCATTGCCGAAGCTGACGAACAGTCCGCGTGGCTTCAGGCAGGACAGCGAGCCGGGAAAGGTGTCCTTGCCGACGCCGTCATAGACCACGTCGCAGAGTTCGTTGCGGGTGACCTGTTTGACGCGCGCGACGAAATCCTCCTCGTTGTAGAGGATCACATGGTCGCAGCCATTGGCGAGTGCGAGCTCGGCCTTCGCCCTCGATCCGACCGTGCCGATCACATGTGCGCCGAGCGCTCGCGCCCATTGGCAGGCGAGCAGGCCGATGCCGCCGGCCGCCGCATGGATCAGCACGCGGTGATGCGGTTCAACCTTGAAGGTCTTGTGCAGGAGATACCAGACCGTGAGGCCCTTGAGCATCAGCACCGCGCCCTGCTCGTAGGTGATGTGATCCGGCAGCTTGACGAGGCGCTCCCAGGGAATGTTGCGCTCGGTCGCGTAAGCGCCGAGGTTGTGGTAGTAGGCAACGCGATCGCCGGGATGAAAATGGGTGACGCCCGGTCCGACCGCGGTCACCTCACCGGCGGCCTCGTTGCCGATGACGAAGGGCAGCCCGGGCGCCTTGTAGAGGCCGGTGCGATAATAGACGTCGATGAAGTTGAGGCCGACCGCGTGCTGCCGGATGCGTACTTCGCCGACGGCCGGTGCGTCGATCTCGACGGGCTCGTAGACGAGGGCGTCCGGGCCACCCACCTTGTGTACGCGCACCGCCTTGACCATTGCGTCTGCTCCTCCGGGCATTTGCGGCCGCGTGTTCTGGGGCTGGCCGAACAGATTGTGACAAATATCTGATTCTCTTAGAATATCAGGATCAGCCGATATCCCCGTGCAAAGCCCAAGGACGGGGTCGCGGCTGCCTGCTCGCAAGCCAAGGCGATCACGGCCCCCTTGTCAACCGCGGCTCAGACGTTGCGCTTCCTGCGGTTACGGCCTGCCAGCACGTTGAAGAACTCGACCGCGACGGCAAAGACGATCGCGAAGTAGATATACCCGCGCGGGATGTGGAACTTGAAGCCATCTGCCACCAGGGCGACGCCGATCAGCACCAGGAAGGCGAGCGCCAGCATTTTGGTGGTTGGGTGCGCCGCGACGAAGCGCGCCACCGGTCCCGACGAGAGATACATGATGACCATGGCGATCATGACCGCCGCGATCATGATCTCGAGCTCCTGGGCCATGCCGATCGCGGTGATGATCGAGTCCAGCGAGAAGATGAGATCGATGACGATGATCTGCAGGACGACCAACAGGAATCCCCTGCTGCTGCCGCTCTTCTGCTCGGCCTCATCCTGCGCTTCCACCTCCGCATGGATCTCATGCGTCGCCTTGGCGATCAGGAACAGGCCGCCGCCGATCAGGATCAGGTCGCGCCAAGAGAACTGCTCGGAAAAACCGAGACCGCGCACCGAGAACACCGGCTCGGTCAAGCCGATCAGCCAGACCAGCATGCTGAGCAGCAGGATGCGAAAGATCAGTGCGAGCGCGAGACCGATCTGCCGCGCCAGCCTCGCCTGCGGCCGCGGAATGCGCGCAACGATCACCGACAGGAAGATGACATTGTCGATGCCAAGGACGATTTCGAGCGCGGTGAGCGTGAGCAGCGCGGCCCATGCCTCGGGGCTGGTCAGAAGTTCAATCATGCTTTCAGGGATCTCAGGAGACGGATCGCGGAATCGCTCGCCACGACATAAATGCCAATGACACAAAGGAGCGCTACGACCGGCAGGCCGACATCGAAGTCGCGCGCCAACACATCGATCGCGAGCACTCCCCAGACCACCATCAGCGCCAGCGTCAGCCAGCGCAGCCGAACCACGCGGACAGGGTGGATGACGTGGAACGGCACAAAGGTCAGCACGATGAGTGCCGCCACAGCCAGGCTCGCCAGGGCCGCCGGCGGATGCAGCAGGAAGAGATAGAAGGCTGCGATATTCCAAAGGCCGGGGAAGCCCCGAAAATGGTTGTCGTCGCTCTTCATCCGCCGATCGGCAAAGTAGAGCGCACCGGTAACGGCAACCCCGACCCCGAGCAGCGGCGCGGCGAGCGGCAGCAGCAAACCGCTCGCTGTGATCGCATAGGCCGGCACGAACACATAAGTGACGAAATCGACCACGAGATCGAGCACGTCACCGGACCAGTATGGCTGCACTGTCATGACGTCCAATCGGCGCGCCATCGGACCATCGAGACCGTCGATGACGAGAGCCACACCCAGCCACCAGAACATTGCCGTCCAATGTTCGCGGACGGCCTCGAGCATGGCGAGCAGCGCCACGCCAGCACCGAGCGCGGTGAAGACGTGAACTGAAAATGCCGCCGCCCGGTGCGTCGGCGTTGCCAATGCGTCGCCCTCTGGTTTCAACTGATCCATGACCACGGCAGTGCTAGCAGGAATCGGAACGAATTGCACATCGGCCGCTGCGCCCTATCGCCGCGTATTTACTACATAGACCGTCATGCTTAGGTAGGCTTGAAAAAGTCCGCGAGAAGGTCGATGTTCCCAACATGACTGATACACCCGCCTCTTTCGATGTCGTCGTGGTCGGTGGCGGTCCCGCGGGACTCGCGGCCGCCATCGCACTTGCGCAAAGCGGCGCCGCGACCGCTCTGGTCGCCCGGCGTGCCCCATACGCCGACAACCGCACCACTGCCCTGCTCGGCGGCTCGGTCGACTTTCTCGATGAGCTCGGGGTCTGGCAACTCTGCAAGGACCGGGCTGCGGGATTGAAGGCGATGCGGCTCGTGGATGACACCGGCCGCCTGATCCGCGCTCCCGAAGTCCGCTTCGTCGCGGACGAAATCGGGCTCGACGTCTTCGGCTACAACGTCGCCAACAGCGTGCTCGTCGAGGCGCTCGAGCAGCGCGCCGCGGAGTTGCCCAGCCTGGTCCGGATCGACCAGGAGGCCGAACGCGTGTTCCCGCAAGAGGACGAGGTACAGGTCACAACCCCGTCGGGCCTGGTCATATCCGCCCCGCTCGTCGTCGGTGCCGATGGACGGCACTCGATGTGCCGTGATGCGGCCGGCATCGGTGTGTCCACGCGAGCGCTGAACCAGGCCGCGCTGACTTTCAACATCAGCCACGCGCGGCCGCATCACAACGTGTCCACCGAGTTCCACACGCCTCACGGACCGTGCGTGTTCGTACCGCTTCCCGGTGACCGCTGCAGTGTCGTCTGGGTCGCCGCGCCGAAAGAGGCCGATCGGCTGTTCGCGCTCGACGACGACGCCTTGTCGGCCGCAGCCGAACGGCAGTCGCACGCCATCTTCGGCCGCGTCCAGGTCGAGCCCGGCCGCTATCTCTTCCCGCTCGCGATCGAGCGCCCCCATCATTATGCCCGCAGGCGCATTGCGCTCGTCGGCGAGTCCGCCCATGTGGTGCCGCCGATCGGCGCGCAAGGCCTCAATCTGGGTCTGCGCGATGCGATGGACATTGCGGCCATCGTGAGCAAGGCCAGAGCCGCAGGAGAGGATCCCGGTGCAGCCTCGGTCCTTACGCGCTACGGCGCGGCGCGGCGCGCCGATATCTTGAGCCGCACCTTCGTGATCGATGTCGCCAATCGCTCTCTGCTCAGCGATTTCGTGCCGATGCAGTCGCTGCGCGCGTTCGGCATGCATCTGATCGGCTCGATCGGCCCGCTGCGTCGGCTTGCGATGCGCGAGGGGCTGGCGCCCTCATGGCGGCCGAACGCGATCGGCCCCCATCGTCGCGCGAGTTAGTCTTAGCTGCGCCAGACCGTCTCACGGAAAGACGAGCCGGCCGCTTTGGATCAGCCACATCACGCTGGTCAGCGTGACGACGGACGCGAATGTACCGATCAGCACCGTAACCGAGGCCGGCTCGACCCAGGTCTCATTCTGACGCGCGATCACGAACACATTGAGCGCCGGCGGCAACGAGGCCATCAACACAGCGGTCGCCGCCCAGGGCTGGGCGAACGGACCGAATGCGAGCATCAGGCCGAACGAGAGCAGCGGGTGGATCAGCAGCTTCACCGTGATCACGGCAGGCACCTCCCACGGCACGCGCTTGAAGGACCGGAGCGCCACAGTGACCCCAAGCACGAACAAGGCGCTGGGGGCTGCTGCGTTCTGCAGGAACTGCAAGGTGCGATCGAGCGCAACCGGAGGCTGGAAATGCATCGCGGCGGCGACCGCGCCGGCGCAGGTCGACATGATCAGCGGGTTGAGGAGGATCTGACGCAGCACGACACGCAATGCGTGTAGCAGCGAGGGGTGATCGCGGTCCGTCAGCTCGATCAGCAGCGGCACGATCGAGAACAGGAAGATGCTGTCGCAGCAGAAGATCAGCGCGGTCGGCGCGGCGGCCTGGCTGCCGAGCACTGCGAGGGCCAGGCCCGGTCCCATGTAGCCGATATTGCCATAACCACCGGCAAGCCCCGCCATGGTCGCCTCACGCAACGACAGCCGCCCCGCGACACGCCCGACCACCAGCGCGAACGCGAACGCCAGCATGGTCGACAGCGTGGTGGCGACCAGAAATGGCGGGTTGTTCAATTCCGCGAACGGCGTGCGCGCCATGATCCCGAACAGCAGCGCCGGCAGCGACACGTAGAGGAGGAAGAAATTCATCCAGGCGAGCCCGGCATCGGGCAGCCGTTTCAATTTACCGCAGGCGAAGCCGATGAAGACGACGCCGAAATACGGCAGCGCCAGGTTCAGGATATCGATCATGAAAGCGTCGGGATGAGTATTTGCGCGGCGGGACTCGACTCCCCTCCTTAGATTAAATCGGTCCCGGGGGCACTAGCGTCAGCCGCAATCCTGGTCTATTCGGAAAGGATGATCAAAGCGCGAACTGCCAAGTTCCAGATCGGCCAGATCGTCCGGCACCGGATTTTCTCATTTCGGGGCGTGATCTTCGACATTGATCCGGAATTCAACAACACCGAGGAGTGGTGGCTGTCGATCCCTGAAGAGGTGCGCCCTCACAAGGATCAGCCGTTTTATCATCTGCTGGCGGAGAACGCGGACTCCGAATATGTCGCCTATGTGTCGGAGCAGAACCTGCTGCCCGACAACTCCGGCGAGCCGATCCGCCATTCCCAGCTTTCCGACCTCTTCATCAAGGACAAGTCAGGCGGCTATCGTCCGCGTAATTCGTCCTTGAACTGAATCGGCTGCCCGCGATCTGCGCGGGCCACCAGTCCAAACTAACAAAGAACCCACAAAAAAGGCGCCCTTCCGAGCGCCTTTTTTGCTTGTCCGACAGTCCGATGCCACCACTGCGGTGGCGTGGCAGGTGCGGAACGAACGTCAGGTCCGCTCCGCTTGCCTCATTTCGCGGCTGTGGGCGGTGCGGCTTCGAGCTTCTTGCGAGCTTCCTCAGCGCGCTTCTGCAGCTCTTCCTGCAGCTTCTTCTGGTTCTCTTCGAACTGTTTCGGGTCGGTTGGCGGGCCGTCATAGGCCTTGGCGAAGCTGCTTCCCGTATCCTTCTCCTGCAGCGGCAGCGGCAAGGTCAGCGCAGCGCCGTTGGAGTTGATCGCCTGGACGTACAGATTCTGGCCCTTCTTCATGCTGGCGATGAACTCGGGCGTCGCCTCATAGTCGGACATGCAGCCGTTCTGGAAGCAGATCACGTAGGGGTTCTGCATCGGCGGGTTGTTGTCGACGACGATCCGGGTCCCCGGCTGAAGCTGCATGCCAAGCGGCAGGGTGACGCGCAGGATCTTCTTCGGCTCACCTTCCGGCTCGATGATGACGGCGGCGACCACGGGCTGGCCGGACTCGATACGGCCGTCCTTGCCGATGAAGCAAACCTGCTTGGCGTTCGCGTCCTGCCCCTTGAGACAGAATTTGGTCCAGGGCGCATAGATCAGCTGGATCTGCTGGTCGGGCGCCGGCTGCTGGCCCGGAGCCTGGGCCGGCGCGCCAGCAGCGGGTGGCGCGCCAGGCGCCTGCGCAGCCGGTGCTCTAGGCGCGGCCGGGCCCTTCCCCTTCGCGCCAGGGGCCTGGGCTTGCGCGGCAGAGGAAACAGCCAGCGCGGTTGCCGCCAGCAAGGCGACGAGCCGCCCACGCGGCCCAACCGACGAGGCCAAGTCACGGAAATTCATTGCGGAAAACCCTTTCTGAACGGCAGCGCCCGAGACCGCCAAAGACGCCACACCAAGCCGTTTCGCGCGGCTGTCTCCTCAGGAATTGAGGCGGTTAAGTGACAGGCGTTGCTGCTTTGCCCGATCGCCCGCCTTCATAACGTGGCGGGCGGAAAGATCAATGCCGAGGCAGCCTGCGTCGGCGCGATCTACCGGCTCGCGGCCTGTGCTAAAAGACGCTTGTGAGCTGTTCCGAATCAAATGCTTGCGTTCCTATGTTCATGCTCCGGTGCATGCGGCTTGCCGCCGGGGCAGTTTGTGCTGTTATCGCGGTGCTGTTGCAAACGATCTACACTGCACCTGCAGGCGCGACCGAGAGCCATGCCATCGCCATGCACGGCCTGCCGGCGCTGCCCGCCGATTTCACCCATCTGCCCTATGTCGATCCGGCCGCTCCCCAAGGCGGTCGCCTGACCTGGGGCTTGCTCGGAACCTTCGACAGCCTCAATCCCTTCATCGTCAAGGGTATTGCAGTGCAGCAAGTGCGCGGCTACGTGGTCGAGAGTCTGCTCGCCCGCGGCAATGACGAGGCCTTCACGCTCTACGCGCTCCTGGCCAGGAGCGTCGAGACCGATGACGCAAGAACCTACGTCACGTTCCGGCTGGACCCGCATGCCCGATTCTCCGATGGCGAGCCGGTCCGTGCCGAGGACGTTCTGTTCTCCTGGGCGCTGCTCCGCGACCATGGCCGGCCCAATCATCGGCAGTATTACAGCAAGGTCGCCAAGGCCGAGGCACTGGACCCGCTCACGGTCCGGTTCGACTTCGGCGGTGTCGAAGATCGCGAACTGCCGCTGATTCTCGGGCTGATGCCGATCCTGCCGCGGCATGCGACCGACGTGTCGAGATTTGAAGAGACCACGATGACGGCGCCGATCGGCTCCGGTCCTTATCGCGTCACCGCGGTGCGGCCAGGAGCCAGCGTGACCCTGACCCGAAATCCGGACTATTGGGGCCGCGACCTCCCGATCAACCGTGGATTGTGGAACTTCGATGAGATCCGGTTGGACTTCTATCGCGAGGCAAATGGTTCCTTCGAAGCATTCAAGCGCGGGCTCTACGACTTCCGGGTCGAGGACGAACCTCTGCGCTGGCACGATGGCTACAATTTTCCGGCCGCAAGGACCGGCGAGGTCGTCCGCGATACCGTGACCTCGGGCATGCCGCAGCCCTCGCAGTTTCTCGTCTTCAACACCCGCCGGCCGGTCTTCTCCGACATCCGGGTGCGCCGCGCCCTAACGCTGCTGTTCGATTTCGAATGGATCAACCGCAACTATTTCTTCGGACTGTACAAGCGCAGCGGCGGCTATTTTGCAGGGTCGGAACTGTCGGCCTACGGGCGTCCCGCCGATACGGTCGAACGAGAGCTGCTCAAACCGTTTGCCGGCGAGATCCCACCCGACATCCTCGACGGCAGCTATCGCCTTCCGATCACCGATGGCTCAGGTCGCGACCGCCAGACGTTGCGCACCGCACTGAACCTGCTGTCCGAGGCCGGATATCAGCTCGATGGCGCGGTGTTGCGGCAGCGCTCGAGCCATGCGCCGCTCGCCTTCGAAATCTTGGTGACGACCAGGGATCAGGAGCGCATTGCGCTCGCGTACTCCGATAGCCTCAAGCGCGCCGGGATCGCGGCCGCGGTGCGCGTCGTCGATCCCGTGCAATTCGATCAACGCCGGATCGGCTTCGAATTCGACATGATCCAGAATCGCTGGGACCAGTCGCTGTCGCCGGGCAACGAACAGGCCTTCTACTGGGGGAGCGAGGCTGCGGACCAGCCGGGCAGCCGCAATTACATGGGCGCCAAGGACCCGGCCATCGATGCGATGATCGCCGCGCTGTTGCGCGCTCGCGACAGGTCCGACTTTGTTGCGGCCGTCCGCGCCCTGGACCGCGCGCTGATGGCTGGCTTCTACGCAATTCCAGTGCTTAATGCGGCCGACGAATGGATTGCACGCTGGAATCGGATAGAACGTCCAAAGCGAACAGCTCTGTCGGGATCGCTCCCCGAGAGTTGGTGGCGGCGGCCGGACATGACGCCGAAATGATCGGCTGTGGCAGGACCATTTTCGGAGATCCGGGTTTCCGCCACACCGGGAATGATGGGGCAGCAGGTGAACCAGGTTACGACATCGCCGACGCTTGACGGGTTGTTCCAGCGTATCCTGGCGCGTAAGCCGGATGCGGTCGCATTGATAGATCCGGTCAACAAGCCGCGGGTCACCGGCCAGCCCCAGCGGATACTGACCTATGCCGACGCCGATCGGATCATTGCCGCGCTCGCAGCGCATTTCATCGACGCTGGGCTTCCGACGAATTCGGTGATCGCGGTGCAGCTGCCGAACACCGTGGAATTCATGCTGACCGTGCTCGCCGCGCATCGCGCCGGGCTCGTCGTAGCGGTGTTCCCGCTGCTGTGGCGCCAGGCGGAGCTGGTGGCGGCGTTGAACCGCATCAGTGCTCGCGCAATCGTCACCACCACCAAGGTCGACGGCGTGATCCATGCCGATCTCGCGATGCATGCTGCGGCGGAAGCGTTCTCGATCCGCCACGTCTGCGGGTTCGGCAGCGAGCTGCCGGAGGGCATGTTTTCGCTGGATCAGGCGATTGCAAAGCCGTCGCGCTCGGCGCGAAACGTCCTGCAGGACGGCCGCAAGGCCGCGATCATCTCCTTCGATGTCACCGGCGACGGCTTCCGCGCCGTGCCGCGCAGCCATTTGAGCCTGATCGCGGGGGGACTTGCGGTCTCGCTGGAGAGCGATCTGCCGCAGGGTGCCAACATGATGTCGGCCTTCGTGCCGTCGTCCTTCGCCGGCCTCACCTCCTCGCTCGTCACCTGGCTGCTATCGGGCGGCAGCCTCGCCCTGCATCATCCGTTCGATTCCGATACGCTGGAGCAGCAGATCAACGAGCTCGGCTGCAATGCCCTGATCGCGCCGGCGCAGCTGGCGCTGCGGCTCGATGAGGGCGATCTCGCGGCTCGTCTGCCAAGCTTGCGGCACGTCATCGGCATGTGGCGGGCGCCCGAGCAGGTGGGATCGAGCCCGGCCTGGATTTCGCAGCAGGTCGAGATGACCGACGTGTATTTGTTCGGCGAGGCCGGAATGTTCGCGGTTCGTCGCACGACGCCGGACGGCGCGCCCGGTCCGGTCAAGCCGGGGTTGCAAGGCGTGCCACGCGACCAGCCGGGCTCCTCGATTGCGGGCGAGGTGCTGGTGACGCCAAAGGGCACCCTCGGACTGCGCGGCCCCATGGTCGTCGTTGCAGCCTATGCGCCCCCGGCACCGCCGAGCGACTCTCTGGTCCCGGCGCAACCGCGAGATTACGTCGATACCGAATACGCCGTTCGTCTCGACCGCGTCCGGGACGTGATCTCGATCACCGCGCCGCCGGCCGGCGTAATGGCGGTGGGCGGCTATCGCTTCCTGGCGCAGGACCTGCACGAGTGGTCGCGACGGCTGGGCCAGGGGGCCCTGCTGACCGCCCTGCCCGATCGTCTCAGCGGCCACCGGCTGGCTGGGCGTGCCATGGACAATGCGCGGGCCCGCGAGGCGCTGGCGGAGCTCGGGCTCAACCCCCTCATGGTAGAGGCATTTCGGGACCGGACCAGCACTTCGGCCTGAAGCAGCACACATTGCTAACGGCGCGTTAACGCAGGCAACTTAGGATCACAGGCCCAATCGCCTGCGTTTCTGAGTATCCTTATGTCCCAGCAAGGCCCGCTTCTTCTCGTCTCCAATTCCGCACGGCCTTCGCTGGTGGCCGCCCTCGAGGCAGCCCAGCTATCCCCCTCGGTCCAGACCACCTGGCGCGAGGCGGTGCGCGCTTCGTCCGAGCTGCAACCCGCAGTCGTGCTGGCGGCATTGGACGGTGCACCCGAGGCCGACATCGCAGCCGTGGCGCGACAGATGGTCGCGCGAAAACCCTACGTTCCGGTGATCGCGCTCGGGCCTCACGGCCAGCTGCCGGATAATGCCGTGCCTTTCCGGACCGAGAACGACACTGACCGTCTCGTGGCCCGCGTGCGAGCCGCGCTCCGCCTTCGCGGCCTGCATGCAACGGTGCTGCGGCGGCTCAGCGAAGCCCGTGCCGAACCCATCTCCCTGCCGGATAGCGATCCGCTCAACGACGCCACCGTGCTGCTGCTCGGCCGCGGCACGTCCTATCCAGAGCTTTCGGTCGCGCTCGGCGAGCGCATGGCGGTGGTCGGCGCGCTCAGTATCGAGGCGGCCGCCAAGCATCTCGCGAGCCGCGAGATCGATGGGGTCGTGCTCGGCGACGGCTTCACGCCGCGCGTCGTCGATGCCTTTCTCACCGTGCTGTCCGAGGACACGCGCTTCCGCAGCCTGGCCGTCGTGGTGACCTGCAGCGTTCCCGCGCCGCCGGTCGCGCTGGCCAATCTCGAGGTCGTCACCGGCGACCCCGCGCACATTGCCGCCAACGCCTTGCCGCTGATCCGTCAGCACGCCCTCGAGGCGCGTTTGAACCGGACGCTCAGGGCAATCGAAGCCGGCGGGATGCTCGATCCGCAGACCGGTCTGTTGACCAAGTCTGCCTTCGCCCGCGACTTCGCGACCGCCGTGAGCCAGGCTTTGAAGCGAGGCAGCGGGCTTGCAGCCGCACGCTTTGCCTTCGACCCGACGCATCCCCGCGCGCAGTTCGACGGCGCCCGGATCATCGGCCGGCTGATGCGGCGGACCGATTTCGGCACCCGCGAGGACAACGGCTCGGTGATCGTGGTGTTCGCCGAGACCGATCTGCGCGCCGCGCACGGGATCGCGCGTCGCCTGACGAGCGTGATGCGCCACACTTCGCACGGCAAACGTGACGCACGCGCTGAGCCATCCATCACCGTCGCCGCGCTGCAGCCGGGCGATACCGCACGCAGCCTGCTCGCGCGGCTGTACGACGAGACACACCGCGCAGCGTCTTGATATAGTCGAAGGCACACTGCCGTCATTGCGAGGAGCGAAGCGACGAAACAATCCAGCATCGCCGTTATGGCGCGAGATACTGGATTGCTTCGTTGCGCCCGCAATGACGGCTGAATCTGGCAGACGGCGCTCCATTCGCAATGCCTTGCTGATATCGGACGCTCGCTGCCGCCGGCTTCATCACGATCTCAACCCAACACCTACATTCCGCGACCGCGCATTCGCCCCACTCGTCTGATTTCGTCGTTTCGGACCTGGGGGCCTCCTGTACAGAGGAGCATTGCACGTGCAGAAACAACAATCTCGCGACGAGACCGACTGGGTGAGCGTGATCGTGATCGTTCTGGTCTTCGCTGTCGCCACCTGTGCGCTGCATTTCGGCTGGTTGCTGAGATAAGCCGTCACCTAGCTTCCACGCACTTCAGAAGCGATCTGATTGCGACGGTGCGTTCTCCGCCAAAAAGGGGCGCCGAAAGCTTCAGTGTATCCGCAACGTCCAATAGCTCAGCAGGAAGCCGACTCGAGCCGATCGGAGCATCGGGAATGGCGACGAGCTCATAACCGCCCGTTTCATTCTTTCCTGTACGATGGACGTCGGTCCAATCGTAGACGAATAGCCCTCTTTCGCACAACGCGATGAAGCTGTCCGGCCGCGGCACCCCGACAAGCTGACGATAGGACGATACGACCGGCAAACGGCACAACTGCTCTTCAAGATTCTCTATCGGGAGAAGCTACACCTCCAATGCGATCGAAGGGGATTGGTCCGGCACCTGCAGTCATGAACGCGCCAGATGTCCCTGGCGATCGGACGCAAGCCACGTACATTCAATCCCAATCGGGTATTGTCTCATATTCATCTGATGCCGAGCCTTTGCAGGACTACGCCGCCTTCTTCTTCTCTGCGAGCTCGGCAAGGTCCTTCAGGATATCCGTGGCCCCCGCGAGCCGCTCTTCCGGCGTCTCCCAATCCTGCAGGAACACCACTTTCATGTCGGGCCGCACCTTGGCAGCCTGGCCATGGCGCTTGATGAAGGCCACCAGCCGCTCGGGGTGGGCAAAGCTGTTGTCGCGGAAGGCAATGACCGCGCCCTTCGGACCGGCATCGACCTTCTCGACGTTGGCCCTGCGGCAGTAGTTCTTGATCGCCGCGACCTTGAACAGATAGCGCGTCTCGTCCGGCAGCTTGCCGAAGCGGTCGCGCAGCTCGGCGGCGAAGTTCTCGATCTCCTCGTCGGTCTCCAAATCTGCGAGCCGGCGATACAGCGACAGCCGCACCGAGAGATCTGAGACGTAGTCCTCCGGAATGAGCACGGGCATGCCGATCGTGATCTGCGGCGACCAGCGGTCGACGGTGGGCTCGGTGACGCCGGCCTTGAGGTTCTCGATCGCCTCCTCCAGCATCGACTGGTACAGCTCGAAGCCGACTTCCTTGATGTGGCCGGACTGTTCCTCGCCGAGCAGATTGCCGGCGCCGCGAATGTCGAGGTCGTGGGAGGCGAGCTGGAATCCCGCGCCCAGCGTCTCTAGCGACTGCAGCACGGTCAGGCGTTTCTCCGCCTGCGCGCTGATCTTGTGCGTCGACGGCAGCGTGAACAGCGCGTAGGCGCGCAGCTTGGAGCGGCCGACGCGGCCACGTAGCTGATAGAGCTGGGCGAGGCCGAACATGTCGGCGCGGTGCACGATCAGCGTGTTGGCCCTGGGAATGTCGAGGCCGGATTCCACGATCGTGGTCGAAAGCAGGATGTCGAACTTACCGTCGTAGAAGGCGGAGATGATGTCCTCGATCACGGTCGGCGCCATCTGACCGTGCGCGACTGCGACCTTCATCTCCGGCACGGTCTTGTCGAGGAACTCCTTGACCTCGGCAAGATCGTCGATGCGCGGCACGACGTAGAAGGCCTGGCCGCCGCGATAGCGTTCACGCAGCAGCGCCTCGCGGATCATCACGGGATCATGCGGCGCGACGAAGGTGCGCACGGCCAAGCGATCGACCGGGGGCGAAGCAATGATCGACAGCTCACGCACGCCGGTCAGGGCCAGCTGCAGCGTGCGCGGGATCGGCGTAGCCGACAGCGTCAGCACATGCACCTCGGCGCGCAGCTGCTTCAGCCGTTCCTTGTGGCTGACGCCGAAATGCTGCTCCTCGTCGACGATGAGCAGGCCGAGATCGCGGAACTTGATCGATTTGCCGAGCAGCGCGTGAGTGCCGACCACGATGTCGACCGAGCCGTCGGTCAGCCCCTTCTTGACCTGGTTGAGCTCCTTGGTCGAGACGAGGCGCGAGGCCTGCGCGACATTGACCGGAAAGCCGCGGAAGCGCTCGGTGAAGGTCTTGGCATGCTGGCGCGCGAGCAGCGTCGTCGGTACCACGACAGCGACCTGCTTGCCGTCGAGCGCCACCGCGAACGCCGCGCGCAGGGCGACTTCCGTCTTGCCGAAACCGACATCGCCGCAGATCAGCCGGTCCATCGGACGTCCGGCTTCGAGATCGCCGAGCGTCGCCTGGATCGCGGCGAGCTGGTCCTCGGTCTCATCATAGGGGAAGCGCGCACAGAACTCGTCGTAGAGCCCGGCCTGGACCGGCAGCTTCGGCGCCTCGTGCAGCATGCGTTCGGCCGCGATCTTGATCAGCTCGCCCGCCATTTCGCGGATGCGGTTCTTCAGCTTGGCCTTGCGGGTCTGCCAGCCCGAGCCGCCGAGCTTGTCGAGTTCGACATTGGTCTGGTCGGAGCCGTAGCGCGACAACAGCTCGATGTTCTCTACCGGCAGATACAGCTTGGTCTCGCCGGCATAGCGCAGCTCGAGACAGTCATGCGGCGCGCCGGCGACCTCGAGCGTCTGCAGGCCAACGAAGCGGCCGATGCCGTGATCGACATGGACCACGATGTCGCCGACGCCAAGACTGGTGACCTCTGAGATGAAATTGTCGAGCTTGCGGCTGGCGCGGCGCGGCCGCACCAGGCGGTCGCCGAGGATGTCCTGCTCGGAGATGACGGCGATCTGGTCTGTCTCGAAGCCGGTCTCGAGCCCGAGCACCGCCAGCATGGTCTCGTTGCGCGGGGTGGCCTGCACCATGCGCCAGGTGTTGACGCTGGTGACCAGCGTCAGCTTGTGATCCCGCAGCATGCTGGTCATACGGTCGCGCGAGCCTTCGCTCCACAGCGCGATCACCACCTTCTTGCGCTGCGCCTGCAGCGCCTGCACATGCGCCACGACGGCTTCGAATACGTTGACCGCGGCATCGTTGCGCTCGGGCGCGAAATTGCGGCCCTGGCGGGCGCCGATGTCGGCCACGCCAGCCGCTTCCGGCACGGCAAACGGCGTCAGCTTGGCGACCGGCGCCGCATCGAGCCGCGCCGTCCATTCGGCTTCGCTCAGATAGAGCCGGTCAGGCGGCAGCGGCTTGTAGATCGCGCCGCCGCCGGGATGCTCCATCGCCTCGCGCCGCGCGTCGTAATAGTCGGCGATCTGCTTGAAGCGCTCGCGCGCGGCATCCTCGCCCTGCGACTCGATGATGACGGGCGTGCCGGCGAGATAATCGAACAGCGTCTCCATGTTGTCGTGGAACAGCGGCAGCCAGTGCTCCATGCCGGGATAGCGGCGGCCCTCGCTGACGGCCTCGTAGAGCGCATCGTCGCGCTCGGGCGCGCCGAACTCGGCGACATAGCCCATGCGGAAGCGGCGGATGGTGTCGGTGACGAGCTGGAATTCGGAGACCGGCACCAGGTCGAGCGAGCGCATGTCCAAGAGCGTGCGCTGGGTCTCCGCATCGAAGGTGCGGATCGACTCCAGCGAGTCGCCGAAGAAGTCGAAGCGCACCGGCTGATCGAGCCCGGCCGGAAACAGATCGAGGATGCCGCCGCGCACGGCATATTCGCCGCTCTCGCGCACCGTCGACGACCTATTATAGCCGTTGTGCTCCAGCCAGGCGACGACCGAGTCCATCGGCACGACATGGCCTGGCGCCACCGACAGCGCCTGTCCCGCCATGGTCTCGCGCGCCGGCACGCGCTGCACGGCCGCATTCACCGTCGTGAGCACGATCAGCGGCTTGTCGCTGCCGGCCAGCCGCGACAGCCGCGCCAGCGTGGTGACGCGCTGCGCCAGGATGCCGCCATGCGGCGAGACGCGATCGTAAGGCTGGCAGTCCCAGGCCGGGAATTGCATCACGGGCAGATCGGGCGCGAAGAACTCCAACGCACGCGCGAGCTGCTGCATCCGTGCGCCGTCGCGGCAGATCACGGCAAGGCTGACCGCCGGCGGCTTCGGCCGCGCGGCAACGGCACGGGCAAGATCGGCGGCGACCAGACCTTCGGCGCCTTCCGCGACATTGGCGAGCGTCAGCGCGCGTCCAGGCGCCAGCAGCTCGGCAGGCGATTTGACAGGGCTCTTCATCAATCCAAACCCACGGCGCGGAACGCCTTGATGCGCAGAAACAGCGCGCCGGCCGCCTCGGGCGGCAGCGGCCCGTGGCCAGTCACCGCCGCGTAGAAATCCTGATCCGGAATTTCGAGCAGCTGCTCGAGCTCGGCCAATTCGTCATCGGCAAGCGTCGCGATCTCGGCATCGGCGAAACGGCCCAGGATCAGGTCCATTTCCCGCGTGCCACGGTGCCAGCAGCGAAACAGCAGCCGCTTGCGGCGGTCATCAAGCCCCTGGCTCGATCGGGTCGTCCCAGTCATCGCGATATCCTTGCGGTACAACGCCAAAAGCCCGGACGGAGCCGGGCGCGGTTCATATAGCGACCGTCCCCGGTCCTGTCAGCCCTGTCCGACGCAGAACCGACATGTTCGGGCCGTTCGCGGACGAAAAAACAGGTGGACGCCGGCCAAGGAGCGGATATGCCCGGCCGAAACGGTCTTAAGTGTCGTCGATGCGCCCTGCTCTGCTCAATCCGCTATTTGCTCCGGTCACGAGCCTCGCCGGCGTCGGTCCGAAACAGGACCAGCTGCTGCGCTACCTGCTCAGCACGACCGACACCCCGCGTCTGGTCGATCTGCTGCTGCATCTGCCCTCGAGCGTGATCGACCGCCGCAACAGGCCCAAGATCCGGGATGCCGAGGTCGGAACGATGGTGACCTTGGAGGTGACGGTGGAGCGGCACCGGCCGTCGCGCAATGCGCGGGCGCCTTACCTGGTCTATGCCAGCGACGACACCGGCGACGTCGTACTGACCTTCTTCCGTGCCAAGGGCGACTACATTGAGAAGCAGCTGCCGGTCGGGGCCAAGCGCTACGTTTCCGGCACCATCCAGCGCTATGACGGGATGCCGCAGATCGTTCATCCCGACCGCATCCTCGATGAAGCTGCGTTCACAAAGCTGTCCGGCATCGATCCGGTTTATCCGCTCACCGAGGGGCTCGCGCTAGGCTCATTGCGGCGCGCGATCGCGCTGGCGCTCACCAAGCTGCCGAACCTGCCGGAATGGATCAGCCCGGAGGTTCTGAGCCGCTGCGGCTTCCCGCCGCTCAAGGAGGCGCTGACGCGCGTGCACGTTCCGCAGGAGCTGACGGACGTGCTGCCGGAAAATCCATACTGGTCGCGGCTGGCCTTCGATGAACTGCTCGCCGGCCAGTTGGCGCTGGCGCTGGTGCGGGCGCAATTGCGCCGTCCCGCGGGCAACCGCCACGCCGGCGACGGCCATCTCCGCCGCAAGATCATCGACGCCCTGCCCTATGCACTGACGAACTCGCAGGCCCAGGCGATGGCCGCGATCTCGGAGGATCTCGGCAAGCCCGTGCGCATGCTGCGGCTGCTGCAGGGCGATGTCGGCTCCGGCAAGACCGTCGTGGCGCTGCTGGCCGCGGCGGCCGTCGCCGAAGCGGGCAAGCAGGCGGCGCTGATGGCGCCGACCGAGATTCTGGCACGTCAACACGCCAAGACCATCGCTCCCCTGGCCGAACGTGCCGGCATGCAGGTGGCAATTCTCACCGGCCGCGAGAAGGGCAAGGAGCGTCGCGATATTCTCGCACGGCTGGAGGCCGGCGAGATCGATCTCCTGGTCGGCACCCATGCGCTGATCCAGGACGATGTCGTCTTCAAGGCCTTGGCGCTCGCGATCGTCGACGAGCAGCACCGCTTCGGCGTGCGGGAGCGGCTGGCGCTGACGTCCAAGGGCGAGGCGGTGGACGTGCTGGTCCTCAGCGCGACCCCGATCCCACGCACCTTGGTGCTGACCTATTTCGGCGACATGGACATCTCCGAACTGCGCGAGAAGCCGGCCGGACGTCAGCCGATCGACACCCGCGCCGTCGCGGACACGCGCCTCGGCGAGGTGATGGATGCGGTCGGCCGCGCCCTCAACGCCGGCAAGCTGGTCTATTGGATCTGCCCGCTGGTCGAGGAATCCGAGGCCGAGGGCACCGATCATCTGACCAATGCGACCGAGCGGTTCGAGAGCCTGCAAAAACGTTTCGGCGATCGCGTCGGTCTCGTCCACGGCCAGATGAAAGGCACCGAGAAAGACCGTGTCATGGGCCAGTTTGCAGCTCATGAAATCCGGCTTCTGGTTGCCACCACCGTGGTCGAGGTCGGCGTCGACGTGCCGGCAGCGACCATCATGGTGATCGAGAATGCCGAGCGCTTCGGGCTCGCGCAGCTGCATCAATTGCGCGGCCGCATCGGCCGCGGCTCGGAAGCCTCGACCTGCATCCTGCTCTATCACGAGCCGCTCGGGCAGATGTCGAAATCGCGGCTCGCCGTGATCCGCGAAACCACCGACGGTTTTCGCATTGCCGAGGAGGATCTGAAGCTGCGCGGCGAAGGTGACGTGCTCGGCATCCGCCAGAGCGGCCTGCCCGGCTATCGCATCGCGCGCCCCGAGGTGCACGCCCAGCTGATCACGCAGGCCCGCGACGAGGCACTGCGCGTGTTGAAGGAGAACCCCAAGCTTGAGGGCCCGCGCGGCGAGGCGCTGCGTTGTCTGCTCTATCTCTACGAACGCGACGAGGCGATTCCATTGCTGACGGCGGGGTAGATCGGCGCGTGCTTCCGTAGGCTGCGCAAAGGCGCGTTGAACGGTGCTTCTGCCTCAGCCGGTGTGGGAGGCCCGCCGTGCCCACCCTTCGCCTTCTGCATCGACTAACAACGCTGTCGTCACGGCCTTGAGCCGGGCCCCATAATCCCGGATAGCAGTTTGAGGCGGGCGGGCGTTGACCGGCTCGCCTGCCAGATCCGCCGCGGCGTATGGGTCCCGGATCGGCGCCGCGACGGCGCTGGCGCGCGTCGCGGCTTGCCCGGGACGACGAGAGGGAGTTCTGGATGGCTTCGCATCCATCGCAATATTGCGTGGAGACAGCTACGCGGACTTCTTCACCTTGCAGCTCTCGGCAAAAGCGACCAGCTTGGCACCTTCGGTTCCTGCGCCCTGCGCATCGGCCGCGATGTGCTCGAACAGGCGGGCAAAACCTTCGTAGATCAGAGCCGCCGGATGATCCTCTCCCAGGAAGCCCGCGATCTCGCGCATCTCGGCGACCCAGCGATAGGCTTTCGGAATCATGTCCGGCAGCGCGTTGGCGAGACGGGCTTGCACCGCTGGCGCGCTCAGCGCGAGTTCGTCGCGTAGCGCATCGGCCGCGCCGGCGTCCGTCGCCGCCAGCACCATCGCCGTGCCAACCCCGGTCAGGCCTTTGCTGATGCCGGCATAGGACATCTTGAGCGCCGACGCCGCGCCGACCGGCCCATCAATGATGCGTAGATCGAGCCCGAGATCACGCAGCGCCGCGACGTTCTTGGCGCTGTCGCCGCTGACGTAAAGCGCCGGCCCCTTCGTGCCCGGCTTCGGCGGCAGCCCGATGATGGCGGCATCGACGAAGCGCGCACCAGCGGACAATACGATCGCTTCGATCTTGGCGATCGTCTCGACGTTGACCGCGTTGCAGTCGACGATCACCGGCTTTTTCGCATTCTTCGTGATCAGGGTTGCCAACTGCCCGGCCAGCGTAACCGCCTCGGCCGGCGGCACGATCGACAGGATGATGTCGGCATTGACGATCGCGGCGGCGTCGGCCGCGATCATGCCGGCCTTCGCGGCGCGTGCCGTGGTTGCCGCGCTGCGGCCCTCCAGCGACGTCAAAACCTTCGCGCCATGCTCGGCGAGCCGCGCCGCCACCGCGCTGCCCATGGCGCCGGGCGCAAGAATCGCAATGCTGGGGATCATCGACGGCTCCGGTCGTTGCACATCGCAGAGTACGCGACTCCGCCCAAGCATGAACTGTCGAAACGTCAGAGCCCTCTACCAGCAGCGCGGACTTGCGCTCCTTGGCTGAATGAAGATCAATCCGCCTTCGCCGGCTCAGGCTCGAGCGCATCCGTGCGCGCAGATGAATTGGCGATCCGCGCCATATTGGCCATGTTGCCCAGCGCCGCCGCCTTCTTCTGCGGATCGGAGCCCGGCTGCACCACGCCTGCCGACATGATCAGCGTCGCCGCATCCTCTGCCTTCATGTCGATCTCGACGATCTTGCTCTTCGGCACGTAGAAGAAGAAGCCGGTCGTCGGGTTCGGCGCACAGGGCAGGAACACCGAGATGTGATCCTCCTGCCCGGGCAGGCTGTTCGCGATGTCGGGGTTCGGCGGCTGCGAGATCAGCACGATCGACCACATGCCCGGCGAGGGAAACTCGACCAGCCCAACCCGGCGCAGGCTCGAGCCCTTGCCGGAGAACAAGGTCTCGAACACTTGCTTCAGGCCGCGATAGATGGCGCGCACCGCCGGAATCCGGCCGAGAATGCGTTCGCCGAGATCGACCAGCGTGCGGCCGATCAGGTTCGCGGTGAGGAAGCCGAGCAAGGTCAGGCCAACCACCGCAACGATCAGTCCGGAGCCGGGGATGCCGAACGGCAGATAAGTTTCGGGCCGGTAGGCGGAGGGCACGAACGGCCGCACCAAGCCATCGACCCAGGTGACGAACCACCAGGTGATATAGAGCGTAATGGCCACCGGGCCGGCCACCACGAGGCCGGTCAGGAAATAGTTGCGGAACCGAAACATCAACCCGTGGTGGGTGATTTCGGCAGGCGCATCGGCCGGAGGCTCAGGCTGGGGCGGCAAGTCGTCGCGGGAACTCATGCAGGCTTCCGGGTCGGATCAAATCTCAGCTAAGCCTCTTAGCAGATTTTTGAAGGGGAATGGCCCCCTTTCCGTCCTCGAATCGGCTTCTTTGCCGCTCGCGACCTTCGGACGCAGGCAACGGTCTGTCTTACGGATTCCGCTGATCCCAAGCCGCTTCGATCGGCAAGCAGATCGTGGCTATTCCACGGTCACCGATTTCGCGAGATTTCTGGGCTGGTCGACGTCCGTCCCCATGATCACGGCGGTGTGGTAGGCAAGAAGCTGCACCGGAATCGCGTAGACCATCGGCGTGAAGGTCGAGCCCATATCCGGCAAGGTGATCGTCACCAGCGAATCGACCGTCGCTTCGGCCGCCCCCTTCGCGTCCGTCATCAGGATGATGTTGCCGCCCCGGGCGGCGACCTCCTGCATGTTGGATACGGTCTTTTCGAATACGCGATCGTGCGGCGCGATCACCACGACCGGGATGTTCTCGTCGATCAGCGCGATCGGGCCGTGTTTGAGTTCGCCGGCGGCGTAGCCTTCGGCGTGAATGTAGGAGATTTCCTTCAGCTTCAGCGCCCCCTCCAGCGCCAGCGGGTACGATGTGCCGCGGCCGAGATAGAGCACGTCTGTCGATTTTGCGATGTCGCGGGCGAGGCGTTCGATCTGGGGCTCGATCGACAATGCCGCCGTCATCAGCCGCGGAATCTCGACCAGACTATGGACGAGCTTGGCCTCATCGGTCTCCGACAATTCGCCGCGGGCGCGGCCAGCCGCCACCGCGAGGGTCGCCAGCACCATCAGCTGGCAGGTGAATGCTTTTGTCGAGGCGACGCCGATTTCGGGACCAGCGAGCGTCGGCATCACGATCTCGCTTTCACGCGCGATCGTCGAGGTCGGAACGTTGACCACGGACAGCGTGTGCACGCCCTGTGCCTTGGCGTAGCGGAGCGCGGCCAAGGTGTCGGCGGTCTCGCCGGACTGGGAGATGAAGATCGCGAGGTCGCCCTTGCGCAATGGCGCTTCCCGATAGCGAAACTCGGAGGCGACATCGAGCTCGACCGGCAGTCTCGCGAAGCGTTCGAACCAGTATTTGGCGACATGGCCGGCATAACTCGCCGTGCCGCAGGCGGTGATCGAAATCCGCTGGATGTCCTTGAAGTCGAACGGCAAGGCGGCGGGGAGCGCGATGCGCTCGCTCGCCATGTCGATATAGCGCGCCAAGGTGTGGCCGACGACTTCCGGCTGCTCGTGGATCTCCTTGGCCATGAAGTGGCGGAAGTTCGCCTTGTCGACCAGGGAGGTCGCCGGACCGTGCTTGACGATCTCGCGACTGACGACGGCATTGTTGCGGTCGTAGATCGTCGCACCGTCGTGCGTCAGCACCGCCCAATCGCCGTCTTCCAGATAGCTGATGTTGTCCGTGAACGGACCCAGCGCGATCGCGTCCGAGCCCAGATACATCTCGCCTTTGCCATAGCCGACCGCAAGCGGCGGGCCATTGCGCGCGCCGATCATCAGATCGTCCTGGCCTGCGAAGATAAAGCCAAGCGCGAACGCGCCCTTCAGCTTGCCGAGCGTCTCCTTGACGGCATCGACCGGCGGCACGCCCTGGCCGAGCAGTTCGTCCACGAGATGCAAGACGATTTCGGTGTCGGTCTCGGTTGCGAACACCGTTCCCTTCTTCTGCAGGGCCTCGCGCAGCTCATGGAAATTCTCGATGATGCCGTTATGGACGACGGCGACGCGTTCGGTCGCATGCGGATGCGCGTTGGTCTCGGTCGGCTTGCCATGTGTGGCCCAGCGCGTGTGCCCGATCCCGGTGAAGCCCTTGAGCGGCTCGGCACGAAGCCGCGCTTCCAAATTCTTCAGCTTGCCTTCGGCGCGCCGACGTTCCAGGCGCCCGCCTTCGAGGGTCGCGACGCCAGCCGAGTCATAGCCCCGGTATTCGAGACGTTTGAGCGAATCGACCAGTTGCTCGGCGACCGGCCCGCGTCCCAAAATGCCGACAATCCCGCACATTCCGCGCCTTCCCCAATCGTCGAAAAGTTACTCAAAAGCCTCGGTTTCTCTTAACGAAATCCGATCACATTCAGGATTCAATAATTATTGCGGATTGCGACAGGGTTAAGTGGAAAGCCTAACCCGCCGAACCGCGCACGAGCCTTAACGCGCCATCAAGGCTTTGGGCAAACAATGCGGGCACGGAGGCTGTCCCATGACCGATCGCAAATGGCCTGACCCCAAAGGCACCAGCCCACTGCATGCACACGACACCGGCAGCCATCTCGCCCATTGGCCACCGCCGAGCATGGGCCGCGAGCTGAAGCCGATGGCCATCAAGCACAAGACCAGCGAGCCAATCAAGCATTCGACGCGGCGTGGGTGGCGCCTGACCCGGGCGATGTTCTCGGAGTTCGAGGACGGCGAGGATTAGACGCGGCCTCCTATTCCTTGGTCTTGGCCTTCTTTGCCTTCAATTTCACCTCGCGATAGCGCGTAGCGCCGCCTTCGCGAATGGTCTGTTGGCTGCGCTCGAGCGCCATCGCGTCGTCGGGAACGTCGCGCGTGATCACCGAGCCTGAGCCGATATAGGCGCCCGCACCGATCTTGATCGGCGCGACCAGCGATGAGTTCGTGCCGATGAAGGCACCCTTGCCGATCATGGTCTTGTGCTTGAGGAAGCCGTCATAGTTGCAGGTGATGGTGCCGGCGCCGATATTCGTATTGGCGCCGACCTCGGCATCTCCGATGTAGGAGAGGTGGTTGACCTTGACACCCTCCTCCAGAACAGCTGCTTTGGTCTCGACGAAATTGCCGATCCGCGCGCCATCGCCGAGCGAGGTGCCCGGCCGCATCCGCGCATATGGCCCGACCGAGGTGTTTCGGCCGATGCTAGACTGCACGACATGTGAGAAGGCGTGGATCACGGCACCATCGCCGATCGAGACGCCGGGGCCGATCACAACGAACGGTTCGATCGTCACATCCGTGCCGAACGTCGTATCGGCGGCGAGATACACCGTCTCCGGCGCGATCAAGGTGACGCCGGCATCCATGGCGGCACGGCGGAGTCGGGTCTGCATCACGCTCTCGGCCTCCGCAAGCTGCGCCTTGGTGTTCACGCCGCGCACTTCATCTTCCGAGGTTTCGATCACGACGGCATCGAGTCCCATCTCGCGCGCGATCGCGACCGCGTCGACCAGATAATATTCGCCCTTCTTGTTCGCATTGCCGATCTTGTCCAGGATCTCGAGCGCGCGTGCGCCGTCAAACGCCATCACGCCGGCATTGCACAGGGTGACCTTGCGCTCCTCGTCGCTCGCATCCGCATGCTCGCGGATCGCAACCAGGCGATCGCCGTTCAGCAGGAGACGCCCATAACCCGTCGGATCGGCCGCACGAAAGCCAAGCACCGCAAGGGCTGCACCTTGCGCCAGGGGGGCGCGCAGCCGTGCGAAGGTCTCCGCCGAGATCAAGGGCGTGTCGCCGAAGGCGATGAGCAGATCATCGGCCCCCCGCGCGATCGCTTCGCGCGCCGCGAGCACCGCATGCGCGGTGCCGAGCCGCTCGCGTTGAACGAAAATGTCGGCATCTCCGCGCAGTCGCTTGGCCTCTTGTGCGACGGCATCATGCCCAGGACCGATCACCACCGCCAATCGCGCGCCCGCGCCCTTCGGGGCGGCCGCGAGCACATGCGCCAGCAAGGTCTCGCCTGCGATCGGATGCAGCACTTTCGGCAGAGTTGTCCGCATCCGCGTCCCCTCGCCTGCCGCGAGCACAATTGTGAGACTGGATCGAGCGGTCATGAGACACCTTGTTGCGGGACACGGGATTTTGCGCCGTCTTAAAGCGGTTTTCTGTTCGCAGCAAACCGTACCGGCGAAGGCCACCGGTGCTTTTCCTGTTAATGTTCCGGCGTGATTCGGCAGGGCTGCAGGTGAATGGTAAAGGACTCCGACAAAAAGGCCGGTGCTCTCGGGGCTGACAAAACCGGCGGCACACTATCCGGACTGCTTGCCGAGGAGAATGCATTCGATCGCCGCACCTTGTGGCGGATCGGCTGGTGGGCTGCAGCGGCGCTTTGTGCTGTTGTGGTTGCCGTACTTGCCAACCAGGCGGCTCTCGGGTGGCGGCGCGACCGCGTTTCCGCAGCGGATATGGCGCGCCAGACGCAACTCATCCAGTCGCTGGCCCGTGACAGCCAAAGCGAGCAGCGGCAGCTCGCTTCCGCGATCGAAACCCTGAACAACGATCGCGATCGGCTCTATGCGCGAGTCACCGTGCTGGAGCAGAGCCTGGATTCCGTTACCGGCGCGCTCGCCAAGCAGAGTTCCGGCCCGGCGGCGGCTCCGATTCTCGGCAAGACGTCGCAAGCCGTGGTGGCATCTGCCGAGCCACAGCCGGCGGCGAGTCCTCCCCCTGTACAGGCGGCCTTATCGGCGTCGGCTGCCGCGAGCGGTCCGACCGTGGCAAACGTGATCGGCGCGCCGACGGTGGCGCCTGTCGCTTCGGGCGCGCCCGGCGTTTCTGAGCCTCTTCGCGCCGAGGGCGGCAAGCCCGGCGCCGGTTCAGTCCAGGCCGCTCACGCACAGATGCCTGCCGGCTCTTCCCCAGGACCGAACCAAGCTGGTTCAAATGTACCGACGACATCGGCCGCAGCCTCATTGTTCGCGGCCAAGTCGGCGCCTGCCCCGTCCGATTCGGCGGCCGGCAAGCCGGCCGGGCCGGACAAGCTGGCGAATGTCGAGCCGGCCCCTGCAGCCGATGCCGAGAACACCAAGCCGACAGACGCAGCCGACACCAATGCTGGCGCGACCCCCGTGCAGAAGACCGAATTCGCGGTCGATCTCGGCACGGCCAATTCGCTGAACGGCCTGCGTGCGCTGTGGCGCGGTCTCTCCAAGAGCCACAAGGAGCTTGCGGCGCTCCGTCCGATCATCATCGTGAAGGAAGGCAACAGCGGCCTCGGGATGCAGCTCCGGCTCGGCGCCGGGCCGCTCGCCGACGCTGCGGCGGCCGCGAGGATCTGCGCCAATCTTGCAGAAAGCCAGCGGGCTTGTGAAACCACCGTCTATGACGGCCAGCGCCTCGCCATTCGCAGCGATGACGCCAACCAGCCCGATGCCGCCAAGCCGGCCGCCGCGTCGACAGCCACGAAGCCGGTTTACCCGCAGCGGCGTCGCGCAGCCCCGCCGCCGCCACCGCAGCAGCATCACGGTGCAGCACGCGAGGAGCCGCCCCCGCCGGCGCCGCCGCCTCCTGCCGCCGCCCCGCCGCCGGCGGAATCATCGACGCTGTCGTCCTTCTTCCGGCGTTCCTGATCACGATTAGTGCCGGCATTTCAAGGATCTCGGCCGGATTGCGGATGCAGTCCGGCAAGTCCTTTCGGCCCTTGTCCACGCCACCTTTCCGCAGCATAGTCCGCGCATGAAGAAGACCCCGTTCCGCCTCACGCCCTATCAGGTGCAATGGCTCCTGATCGTCGGTTTCGCCACCGTCGGCTACGCGCTCTATCTGCGCTATCTCGCGATCGAGTTCTCCACTGTCGCACTCGCCTGCGACGCAGGCTTGCAGACCACGATCTGCAAGGCGCGGCTGGTGGCGACTGCGCTGTTCAAGAGTTCGGTGTTCGGCGGAACGGCGCTGGTGATCGCGATCCTGCACGTGATGCGGCCGTCGATCGTGCTCCTGACCGGCGGCGTGATCGCGGCCGGCCTCGGAATCGTGCTCTACAATATCGTGCTGTCCGGCCTTGCGATCGGCTTGCTCATTCTGGGCTTTGCGCGGCCCGCGCCCGCCACAGCGTAAAGGCAAGCACGAGGTAGGCCGCACAGGTCCACAGCGCCTGCCAGTTCTCCCGGCCCTCGTTGAACAGGATATAGATCGCGGACGCCGCGAGCAGTCCGGCAAAGGTCGCCTCGGCGATCGGTCGTGGCCCTTGCACGGGGCGATTGCCGAGCAGCAGCGCGAACGGGACCACCGCCATGGTCAGGCTGGCGAACGGAAAGTCGCGGTAGCGCGGGTCGAACACGAAACCGAGCGCGGTTTCTGCCGCGATCAGCACGGTGACGACCAGCATCAGGCCAAGCAGATAGGTCGCCAGCGTATGCTTGCGCCCGTCGGCCGGACCCAGCAAGTCGAGGAAGGTCGGCAGCGGCCGGCCGGCCATGGCGGCATTCGCACCGAACAGCGGCGCCAACACCCCGGCCGCCAGCAGCGCGCCCCAGTGCACCCAGCCGCCGACGCCAAGGCTCTCGTAGAACATCTTGTCCGCCGCGATCCCGAACAGGATGCCGGTCGAGGTTGCCGAGACCGCAACGCCCAGCCAGGCCGACCAATGCGGAGCCCAAGGCCTGCCGCGGACGGTGAGCCAGCCAACCAGGAAGACGGCAAAACTCAAGATCATCCCGCCGCCCATCTGCAACTTCCAGAGCGGATAATTGCTGACGGGCTCTCCGGGCGGATATTTCAAGACCCGTTTGGCGGCGTCGAAGAGGCCCCAATAGCCGCCGACCGTGCCCTCGAGCTGGCGTTTCCAGGGCTGGTCATAGGCCTCGATCAGGTTGACCCGGAAATTCTCGCGCTTGGCGAGGTCGAGGATCTCCGAGACGATACGGGCCTGGTTGGCGCGCGACGGCAGCGCACCTTCGCGCATCCGTCCCTCGCTCGGCCAGCCGGTCTCTCCGATCAGGATCTCCTTGTTCGGAAACGCGACCGCGACCTGTCGTCTGATGGCATCGACATGGACTGCCGCGAACTTGGCGCGGACCGGAAAATCCTCCCAGTAAGGCAGGATGTGGACCGTGACGAAATCCACGAGGTCGTACAGTTCGCGGTTGCGCAGCCAATATTCCCAGACATCGGCATAGGTGACGGGAACGGTGACCTGCGCCTTCACGCTGCGGATGATCGCGGCGAGGTCGGCGGTGGTCATTTCCCCCCGCAGCAGGACCTCATTGCCGACCACCACGGCGGTGATGACCTGCGGATAATGCTTCACCAGGCTGACCGCCACCGCGATCTGCTCCTGGTTCTTGAGCTTGTTGCTGCCGAGCCAGATGCCCTGGATGACCTTGATGCCGACCTTGGCTGCAATCGCCGGCACCTGGTCGAGACCGTTCTCGATCGAATAGGTGCGGACGCATTCTGAAATCTTGGCGAGTTGCGTCAGATCCTGCTCGATCTGATCGGCGTCGATATAGGTGGTCGGATCCAGCGGGGTCTGCGCGCCACGGAACGGGGCATAGGACACGCATTGCAGCTTGGCGGCGGGTTCGATCGGGGCGCGCGCGAGCTTGATGGGCGTGGCCAGCCACCACCACATGGCAGCGATTGCACCCAGCGATATGAGCAGAAGCGCCAGCGGTGTGCGAAGAGATTTCAGTTCCATTCTCCAGCCAGGGGACCGGTGCTTACCCGGTTGCTGGCCGTCTGCCAAGACCTGGTGCCAAGACCTGGTGCCAGGACCTAGTGCCCGGACCTGGTGCTGGAGACGCACCTGCGGCGTTCGGTCCCGCCGCCCGGGCCGCGCCTTTACGATGCGGCGAGGATGCGCCGATTAGGCTGTGGCATTGCTGGACAAAATCCGCGATTCCGGTCATTGGCATTCGGCAAGCGGTCGCTTCGCAATGCCATCCTTGAGGAACGATATGCGGCAGTCGGAATCAACCACCCGCCGCATTCGGGACCCATTTGATCGGCATCAACACTGCGGCCGCAGCGGGACGGCATGAAGGCAACTATCGGGGAATTTATGGGTCGACGCGTGCTTCAGTTCAAGGTTTCGATCGTGCGCCATCTCGCCGCCGCCGGGCTCGTCCTGCTGATGGGAAGCCAGGCGAGCATCGCCCAGAGCGGCGGTGACAATCATGGCCAGGATCAAAACAAGCAGCAGGCCGCCAATCCGGCAGACCTCTCGAAGGAGAATCAGCGCAAGGTCGACGAGTTCGCGGAAGCGGCCCAGGCGCTCAACGGCGGCCCCGCCGGCAATCCCGAATGCGTCTGGCTCGGCCGTCGCGTCGTCCAGCTGATGTATAATGACGACCTCGATACCGCATTTCGCCATCTCGACCTGTACGACCGGTTCGGCTGCCCGGGCGGTCACGTCCAGGCCGCGTTCCGCTGCCTGACGCGCTTCATCGCGCAGATCGACCCGAAGGTGCAGAACTCGCTGAGCAACCACGTCCACACCTGCTGGATCAATCCGGACGCGCGACCACAAGTCGCAGCCGCGCCGACCCCGGCTCCGCAGACAACGCCGGCTCCGCAGGCGGTGTCCCCAGGCGCAGGCGCTGCGGCACAGCCGCCGGCGCCGCAGGGGCAACCCTCCCCGCCACCGGCGAAATAGCGGGCTCGGCGGCGTATGCGCCGCGCCCATAGGAGCAAGGGCAATTCGGCGGGTTAGCGTCGCAGTATTGTTCTTGAAATCGCGGGCGTGCTGGTCGAACCTCGCGCCGCGGTTCAGGTCCTGTTCAGCGTTTGAGCGGTAGCGGTCTTGGGGTCATGATGCTCTCGGAACACGTTAGCGCTCACAGAACGTGCCTGAGCCGGAACCGCACGAGACGAGTAGGTTTCTGGTGTCCTTTCCCAATCGACGTTCGCTGACGGGTTTGCCAGGCGATCGCACCCGCGGGGTGGGACAGCAGCGGACAGTTTCGCTTCGTCCTGTCACCTGACCCCGGAATGGTTGCTTCATCGATGCGCGCGATCGTCGCCGTCCTGCTGTTCGTCACTGCAGCTCATGCCGCGTTGTGGGGATTGTTGCAGGAAAAGCAGCAGGCCCCCGACTTCACCGGCCTGCTGCAAAGCATGTCATACGATCCGCACGAAGGGACCGGGTCACCCACGATCGACACGGTTGCGCCGCCGGAACGCATTCGGGAGGACATGAAGAAGCTGGCCACAATGACGCGCGCGATCCGGCTTTACACCTCGACCGGCGGCGTTGAAGTGGTGCCGCCGCTCGCGGCTGAGGCTGGGCTGAAGGTCATGCTCGGCGTCTGGATCGACAAGGATGCCGATCGCAACGAGCGGGAGATCCAGTCCGCGATCAATCTCGCCCGCCACAACAGCAATGTAATCGGCATCGTGGTCGGCAACGAGACCATCCTCACGGCGACGCAGAAGGTCGATGAGCTGATCGAGAAGATCAAGCGTGTAAAGAAATCGGTTAACGTGCCCGTGACCACCGGCGATGTCTGGAACACATGGCGCGACAATCCCGAACTCGCCTCCAATGTCGATTTTATCGCCGCGCATGTGCTGCCCTATTGGGAGTTCTTCACCGACGATCAGGCCGTCGATCAGGCGGTGGACCGCTATCAGCTCCTGAAAAAGCAGTTCCCCGGCAAGCGCATCATGATCGCCGAATTCGGCTGGCCAAGCCAGGGTTACAACCGTAGCGGCGACAACCGTGGTCCCGCCGTGCCGGGTCCGTTTCGACAGGCAAAGGTTCTGCGCAACTTCCTGGCCCAGGCCTCGGCCATCGGCATGGAATACAACATCGTCGAGGCGATCGATCAGCCCTGGAAATATTTCGAGGGTGGCGTCGGGCCGTATTGGGGTGTGCTCAACGCGGCGCGCGAGCCGAAATTCTCCTGGACCGGGCCGATCGTGAATCCCGACTATTGGAAGCTCGCAACCATTGCGCTGCTCGTCGGCGTGCTGCTGTCGCTACCGATCCTGCGGATCGTGCGCGCGACAATGCCGCAGGCCTTCGTGCTGGCTGTTGCCGCGCATGCCGTCGGCGCCTGGGTCTCCACGATCTTCGCCTATTGGGCGGTGCATTACTTCGTCTGGGGATCGGCCTTCGCGCTGACCCTCGGCCTCACGTTGCTGGTGCCGTTGATCCTGATCGCAATGGCGCGGATCGAGGAGATCGCGGCGGTTGCCTTCGGCCATCCGCCGCGCCGGTTGCTGACCAAGGACAAGGTCGCCGAGAACACCAAGGCCGCGCCGGAAGGCTATTGTCCGAAGGTCTCGATCCACGTCCCGGCCTATTTCGAGCCGCCGGAGATGCTGAAGCAGACGCTCGATGCGCTGGCGCAGCTCGATTATCCGAACTACGAATGCGTGATCATCATCAACAACACGCCTGATCCCGCGTTCTGGCAGCCGATCCAGGATCACTGCCGCATGCTCGGCGAGCGCTTCGTGTTCATCAATGCCGAGAAGGTCAAGGGCTTCAAGGCCGGCGCGCTGCGCATCGCGATGGACCGCACTGCGGCCGATGCGGAGATCATCGGCATCATCGACGCCGACTATGTTGTCGAGAAGAACTGGCTGAAGGACCTGGTGCCGGCATTTGCCGATCCATCGGTCGGCCTGGTGCAGGCGCCGCAGGAGCATCGCGACGAAGACCTGTCGCTGATGCACTACATCATGAACGGCGAATATGCCGGCTTCTTCGACATCGGCATGGTCCAGCGCAACGAGGCGAACGCGATCATCGTGCATGGCACGATGTGCCTGATCCGCCGTGCGGCGATGGACATGGCCGGCGGCTGGTCGAGCGACACGATCTGCGAGGACACCGATCTTGGCCTTGCCATCCAGGAGCTCGGCTGGACTACCCATTACACCAGCACCCGCTATGGCAGCGGCGTGCTGCCCGACACCTATGAAGCCTTCAAGAAGCAGCGCCACCGCTGGGCCTATGGCGGCTTCCAGATCGTCAAGAAGCACTGGCGGCGTTTCCTGCCGGGTAAGACCCGGCTCTCCCGCGACCAGAAGCGCGAGTTTCTGCTCGGCTGGCTGAACTGGCTCGGCGCCGAAAGCCTCGGCGTGGTGGTCGCGATCCTCAACCTCATCTGGGTGCCGATCGTCGCATTCGCCGGCATCGCCATTCCCGACAAGATCCTGACCATCCCGATCATCGCCGCCTTCGTGGTCTCGCTCGCCCACTTTCTCATCCTGTACCGGCTGCGGGTCAGGATCGGGCCGTGGCAGATGCTGGGAGCGATGGTGGCAGCGATGAGCGTGCAATGGACGGTCTCCCGCGCGGTGGCGCAGGGCCTCATCACCGAGCACATCGCCTTCGCCCGGACCTCCAAGGGCGGGCTGTCGCGGATGTCGATCGAGTTCCAGGCGTTCTGGGAGGCCGTGATCGGCGCCCTGCTCCTGATCGGCGCCGGCATCCTGATCGGCACCAACACCTACCAGATCACCGAGCTCTACATCTTCGCGGCCGTCCTGATCTTGGAGAGCCTGCCGTTCCTGTCGGCGGTAGCGATCGCGGTCCTGGAGATGTCGCGGCTCAATTCCTTCGAATTCTGGCGCTACAGCGCGGTGCGCACCGCCGAATTGATCGGCCTGCGCCCGGTCTATGTGCCGGAGCTCGCCGCCCTGGTCGCGCAGAAGCCGGCGGGCAAGGTCGCCGAGAAGGTCTAAGCCGTGCCGCCCTGATGCGCTCGGCCGTCCACGGCCGGGGCCGCTCCCCTGAATCGCGCGACGCCGGCCAGACTACCCTGCCCTGGAGGGGAGGGTTCGGCTGCCCTCGCTCGCGATGAGAGCTGGGTGGGGTGAGCTTCGACACGGAGCGCTGAGAATATGGGCCGTTGCCGCGCTCGTTCGCACCCGCGGCTCACAGGGGAGCCCTTCAACTGCCCCTGTGGTTTGCCCGCGAGCCCTATTGACCGAAACCGCCCTGCCCCCTACACAGCGCGTGCGAACGGCCGTGACCGGCTTTGGGCGCGGCTGGTGCCGTTCCCGCAAGGAGCCGCTGAACCGCCGGAGCACCGCCGACGTTGAGATGGCGGACTGCAGACGACCGGGCCCGACGACCTCACCGTCGGTCTAGCCTTGGGAGCGAGCGCGTAGCTCAGCCGGTAGAGCACGTGACTTTTAATCACGGGGTCCTGGGTTCGAGCCCCAGCGCGCTCACCAACCAAAGTCCATAAAACCTCTCACGTCGCTCGGTCGTTAACCCAGGGTGCAAACCGACCGCAACAAATAGCGGCAGATGTCCCGCCATCGCGCCTTCGATCGCCGGATCCGCTTCATCGGCCGTTTGACGTGAAGAACCGACCCAACCGATTTACAAACGGAATGGTGCGATTGCCGCCCTTCCGGTAACGCCTCAACATCTTCCGGTCGGCAACGGAGTGGGCCGTCGCGATCTCGAGGGAGACGCGGAACGGCGCGTCGATTGTCTTGCGCAGAATGACATGGATGTTCAGCGCAGGGATGCGATTGTTTCCATTCAAGTGACCGGCTGGCTTCAATAGCGTCTCGCCGTCCAGCGATGGCAGGCCGAGTTCGTCGATCCTGCTTTCGCCCGCGTGCGTTACGATCATCTGCTCGATCGTATAGGCGTTCGCGGCCGCCAATTCCCGGAAGAACAAGGGCGTATAGCAGAAATATCCGTGATCGAGATACCCGCTGGCCGGCAGCTGATGGTAGACGACCCCATCCACCTTCAAGGCATCGTGGATGACTTCAAAGCAGTTCCACTGGTTGAAGATGTGCTCGGTTGTCCCGAAATTGAAAACGACATCGTAGCGTCCGCGAAGCGCGTCCGGCAGCACATCGAAGTTCAAATCCAGGATGTGCGTGTTCTTCAGGCCAGGACACACGTCGATGGACGCATATTCGATATTGGCCAGGTCGGTGATTTCCGACAGCATGGTGGTCCGCTCACCCGGACGCGGCGTCGAGAAATAGACGAGGCGCTCTACGGTTGCCGTGTCCGAGGCTGACACGCCCTGCCGCTCGACGATTTCCCTGATCTGTTCCGGCCGTGCGAAATAGATGGTCTGGGGACCGATATCCAGAATCCTATTCCTGGCCGGCGACAAATATCCCTGTCGCTGCAAGTAGATAGGAGCATCCAAATTCATGCCCATGAGAGCCCACCCGAAACAGATAGAAACAAAATCTCTTAACACCCTCCAGACGCAACTCGCAATCATTGCTTTATGACAGAAATACAATTGTAGGTCGGATTCAAAAACTGGATGTTGGATTCGTTCTTAAATATCTTCTTCGCGGCTGCACGCGCTTTGTGCGCGCCAGATTGTCATTGACATCGCTTCCTGGGCGACCGAGACGAATGCGACTGTGCGGGAGGGAGAGAGGGATCAAATGACGGACGTTCAGACCTTCGTCGTGGCGCCAGGCACCCCTGAGCTGGCGATCTGCGCGCGATGGCGTGCAAACGCCTTCTCAGTGCTCGAAGCGACCTTCGAGCAGGAGTTGAGGTCGCTGGAGCTGTTTGCTTCGGATCAGAGCCACGGTGTCGCGCTGGGGGCGAAGGCCGATGGTGAGCTGATAGGAACTTGCCTCCTGGTCGAGTCCGAGATCGAGCCGAACCACGATGTCGCGCCATGGCTTGCAGGCCTGTTTGTCGTCCCGGAGCATCGGCGCAAGGGTGCGGGCGCTGTGTTGGTTCGGGCGATCGAGGATCAAGCGCGACAGCGCGGCTTTCCGCGGCTGCATCTCTACACCACGGAGGCAGCCGGATTCTATGCGCGGCTCGGTTGGTCGCTCGCCGATCGCACCAACTGGAAAGGCCGGGACACCGCTTTCATGGTCCGCGATCTCTAACTTCCGCGAGGGCCAGTGAACCGTGTCGGGTGACGCAATCGAGATTGTCGGGGACGCGCGAGCGGATGCGGTCCAATGCAGGCAGCCGTTCGGGAATATCGCTTGCCGTTTGAAACGCTTGCGACGGACATGATCTCGCGGGAGCGCAGCCAAACAGACACCTGCGCTCCGGACCGGTCTCCTACACATATGCATCGAACGATCTCCGGGACGCTCCACCGCTTCGCCCGTAGATCGTGACAGATCATGTCGGATCTCATCGCGAGCCCTTGGATTCGAACCCAGCGTCCTCATTCAACTTAACAATCACTTACGTCCTGAAACGAGATCGTCCCGAAAATACCCTGTCGGCAGCGTGTCTCCAGAGGCGTGTCGCGCGCGATTGCTTGCACAGGGCTGGCAGCGGCGGGGCACGCCATCTGCGTGATCTCGGAGCTTGTCGATGCAATCACAGACCAGGACGAAAAGCCGCACCGTGTTGCTCGTGCTGCTCGTGATGCTGGCCCCGCTCTGCCTCGCCGCGGCGATCGTCTGGTCGCCACGGTGTTCGAGCAGTCCGTCGGCGCAAATCGGGGGCGCGATGTTGGTGGCCGGATGCGAACAGCGGTGAGACGCGAAACTGACGCTGCAGCAGCGGCGAGGCTAGTGCGGCGCTCCCCGCAGTCGGGGTTGCCGCGTGACAGCTCGTTTTATCAGTTGAGGCTGGGCATAGCGGAAGGAAGCACAGCGAGGAGTCGCTGAATGATGCCATCTGCCTCAACTAATGAGTACCGAGCACTGTGCGCGATGCGCCTGTTCGCGCACGCTCGGCCAACTACGCGATCGCCCGCGGTCGCCACCAATCATTGATCAGATCCTCGCGCATGCGAGCATGATCCAGAAGGTCGGGACGATAGTCCCTTGGAAGGGCGGCTTCCAACCGGCTCAGGGAACGTGACGCCTCGATCGCATCGTTCTTGTCGGCAAACCGGCGGGCATCGATCAGCCGGACGTTCGGCATCATGTGCTGAAAACCGAAATTGGCGAGGCCTCCCAGTTGCAGCATTTCGACGAGAGAAAGGTCGAGCCGGATTCGGCCTTCTGCGGGAGCCTTACGTCTAACGCCTGCGGCATGGCCCTTGACCCAGCAGGCGTCTCCCAAGGCCGCCCCCAAAGCCCACAGCCGCGCGTGGATGGTGTCGGGAGGCAGATCCTGCCGTCGCGCGGCATCGTCCAGGACAATCTTCAACGCGACTTCGGCCTTCGCCAGATCGCTGGGGATCGCACCTTGATCGAGCTGCGATGTCATCCCCAATCGAATCTGCTGCGCAGCCTCGCGCATCCCTTGGATGCGTCCCCTCTCGTAATAGGAACGTCCAATCGACCAACTGCACCAGGCCAACATGACAGTCAGCCCGAGCGGCACCCAAAGCAGCCAATCCACGGCCCCACCCCGATCCTGAATATGCCCCCCATCGTCAAAAATAGCTCGGGCGCGTTAAGAACCCGTGCAAAGGCTAACCCAAACTTCACCATACCGTTGCGACGTCGGGACGAGTTGGCCCCATCACATGGCGTCAGGAGAACGATTGCAGGGGTGAACGTAATGGCGACGCCAGCAGCTCCGCTGCGCTCTCGTCGATGCGACCGATCGCCGTGCCGGCTCGGCGCTCATGGGGGCAGTGTGGCGAGATCAGACGCGAGACAAGGTCCGGCGCAATCGAGCCGATCTTGCTACCTTGAGGGTGGTTTCGGCAGCCGGTCGGGATCGAATTTGACGGGGGCCCACTCCCGCCGCGGCTCGGGCTCCTCGCCCTGCGATCGCATCAGCGTCGCCTCGAAGGGCATGCCGGGCACTTCGTCCGCCGCGCCGGTGCAGACAGCCAGTGTGTCCTTGCAGTGTCCGGTGAGCCGCAGGGTCAGGTCATCAACACCGAACACGGTTCGATGGCCCGGCGTATGGCGCTTGGTTCGGATGACCGCGGTGAAGCGTTCGCCGTCGGTCTCATAGGATCCGGCATAGGTCAGGATGCTGTCGCGACCCGAGATCCTGCCGGTATCGAGATGCACAGTGCCGGTTCCCTCACCGGCAGGCGTCTTGAACCAAGCGGCATAGTCGCCGTCTTTCAACATTCGCTTCGCTTCCGTGTTCTATCGAACGGGACCTTGCCAGACGCCGATTAATGCGTCCTGAACCAAGATGATGAGCGACACTGCAGCTATCCTCCACATGTTGCATGGCAGGTCTGTCGCCGTCCGCGCGATGTCAGGACACGGGCGGCTTTCGAGCGTTGAACTCGCAGCCCGCTCTGATGCTGCCTTGAGCGCGGGTCGACAACTCCCATTCGCGACGATGTGACGGGTTATGACGTCCCCTTGAGGATTGGAGCACCGCGGCGATGTTCCTACATTGGAGCCGAAGCTATCGTCCGGAGCCGGTTCGATGTATCGGGCATTTGCATTGTTTTTTGCTTTGGGTCCTTTGATCGGCCTGATCGAGCCTGCTGAGGCCGCGCCGGCACATCACGCCCGGGCACGCCATCATACCGTCGCGCGTCCGGTCCCGAGCGGCGCGATTCCAGGCGCGATCCCACCTGGGTGGTACAAGTTTCCCGGCTATCAGCCGATCCCTCCCGAGCAGAACCGAAATCTCGACCCCTCCAATTTCGGCGGCGGTTGATCGCGCGCATCGAGCCCGAGATCGCGATCAGCGCGAAACCAAGGACCAGAAGTTAGTCGCGCAAAATTCTCCTGCGCGGCGCAGCTGCGACATTATCAAGGCATCCAGGATGGTCTTTGCGTCAGGCCAGCAACCCGGAGCCTGCGGCCATCAGCAAGGAAGGCAGAATTTTCGGAGCGATCATCACGCGCCCGAGCCGCAGGAACGATGATCCTTCCTACCAGGAAACCGCTTATCGCGCCCGACGGTCTTGCTACACGACCAAGCGCGACAGACATAGTGAGCCGCTGCGTGCGATTGCCGAAGCAAGATGCTTGTCGACAACGAGCACCGCGAGTGGAACGGATATCACGTCCGCTAAGGCACATCGCCGCGCTTGCGGCTGCCACCGATTGAATGCGGCTTATTCCAGAAGTACTCGCGATTTCCTGTCGCAGCCTCGGCATACTGGTCGATCGCGACAATGATCGCCTGGACGTGGTGGTAGCACCACCCTTCTCGCCCGGCCTGGCGCCGCACCTCGTTGAGGGCTTTCAGAAATGGCGGGGGATTCGTTTCGTCATCGAACCATCGGCCTTGCATGTCGACCTCCGTCTCAGAGGAACGAATTAGAACAAACAAAGAACAATCAATCAAGCACCTGGAGGTAGTTCGACAGCCGTTTGAAACGCGGCGATGATCGGCACGCTGGCGCGTTATGAACGACGACGTGTACATGCGGGTAAGACGGGCGGATCGCATGACCGCCGCTACGTATGTACCTATGGAAGGCGTAGCTGCCGGTCATCTCGGCGGGCACGCCTCAAGCTACGACGCCCGATGGGGCCTGGGGCGCCGCAGGTGGTTTGCCCGACAGGCGCGTTTCGAAATCTTGAGATCGTAACTCCTCCGTCGCGGGCCTCATCGGCGTTGCGCGGGAAAACTTATTTCGACAACCGTATCAACGCGGTCGCGCCAATTGCGTCCTCAGCGTCAAATATTTCTATTTCGCTTTTTCAGAAATCATGTTTTCATCTGCGCATCCCGCCTCGCGCGAGGGGCGTACGCGTCGTCACGATACGTAGAGGCGGGCTGCGATGGACGGTGTTGCGTCAGGCGCATCTGCGCAAGACGACTGACGCAGCAGCGGACGGCGAAATCGTGTGGTCCTGACACCCCGACGCTGGTGTCCCGCGCAACGCGCCTCGGTGCGTTGTCGCGCATGGTGGCCAGAAAGCCCGGTGCACCAGGGAGATCACGTATAAGCCGTAAAGCCATCGCGCAGGGAATGCCGGATGATCCGGCTGATCCTGTGGTGACTGCCGCCTGCTTTTCTTGTTGCAGGCGGGCCATGGGTGAGGCCTTCACCCGGCATTCCCTGCGCCCTCCGTCTCGGACGGAAGGTTTCATGGATTCACCTCGGACGCCGACGGCGCCGCGAGAGCGGTTTTGTTTGCCTGCAATTGAATGAGACGCCTCGGATGCACGCCTGCCCTGGCCCGCTGAAAGCCACGTCAATATCGCCGGTTGCGATGAGTTGGCACGGATTGATGCAGATCAACGCATCATCCGCCTGCGGCCTATTGGGTCCGATCTGGACCGACCGGGAAGAGACGTGATGACAGCGACCGACGCGACCAGCAATGCCGCAATTCCCGAAGCCACGCCCTATGAACTGATCGGCGGCGAGGCCGTCGTGCGGCGGCTGGCCAATCGTTTTTACGAGATCATGGACAGCAGTCCCGACGCCGGCCGAATCCGCGCCATGCATGGCGAGGACCTCGGCCCGATCAAGCAGATGCTGTTCGAATTCTTGAGCGGCTGGCTCGGCGGTCCCCCGCTCTATTTCGATCGGACCCCGCACCGTTGCATCATGTCGGCGCATCGGCCTTATCCGATCGGTGAGGCCGAGCGCGACGAATGGATGATGTGCATGCGGGCTGCGATGGCTGATTGCGAACTGCCGGCAGAGATGCGCGCGCTGCTCGACCAGGCCTTCCTGCGCATGGCCAACGTGATGCGAAGCCGCTGACCGGCCGACGGTGACGGGCTACTCCACCTTCTGTGCCTCGCGCGCCAAGCGTTCGGCCCTGAGCCGCTCGCGGTTGGCATTAAACGCCCGTTGGGCCTCCTGATGTTCGCGCATGGCCTGCTCGGCATCGGCCCTGCGCGCCGCATCGCGGGCGCGGCGTTCTTCGGGCGTCAGGATCCGTGGCGGACGGATTGGGGTCTTGTCTGACATGAACTCTCAACGCCGGTCGGGCCCAGATGTTCCGGAGCGGAGGCCAATTTGCGCCTCGGATGCTGACAAATCGGGCACCATAGCCGCAAGCGGCACGCGGACACTTGACGGCGGGGGTCACAAGCCTGACAAATTCATGCGCCCAATTGTCACAGCGGAGGTGGCGCGTGAGACATGTCGACGCCGTAGTGATGTTCGTCAGCCTGTGGCTCCTGGCCTCGATGCTCCTCGATGCCCTGACGCCGCCCGAGCTGAACGTCTATATGATCGGCCCGGCCCTGGCGCCGGCCATTTTCGTCACGGCTGTGCTGTACTGGCTGCGGATCCCGGCGCTCGACTTCGCCGTGGTGTTCGCGACCGTCTGGATGGCGTCCGAGATGGTGCTCGAAATGATCACGCCGAAACCGCTCTCGCCGTTCTTCGCCTTGATCGCGGCCGCGCCGCTGCTGGTGGTCGGTTCGGTCTTCAATTTTCAGTGCTGGTATCGCTCCAAACGCCCGACGCGCCCGGTTCTGTCGCCATCGATCTCCGGCCTTTCCTCGCCGGGCCAGGTCTCCAAGCGGGCCCATCAGGTCTGATCCTGCTGCGGCTTGCAAGCCTTCCAATCACCGGCGCTACTAATCTAATTGTCCCGCTTCGGAAACAGACGGTCGCAGATGTAGCGCGAAGTCGGGGTCAGGCGGACGCCACGCGGCTTTTGCCATTCGGCGCGATCGAGCTCCCTGGTATCACCGATCTCGAGCCGGCCCTTGGCATACTTGGCGATGAAGATGGCATCACTCATCCTCCGCCCGGACCGCTTGTTCTTGGCCGTGACCTCCTTCCAGAGCCTGAGACGGCCAAGCTTGAGCTTGGGCAGCTCCTCCTTGATCTCGCGCTTGAGACATGCCTTGTCCGTCTCGCGAGGTCGCTTGCGGCCGCCGGGAAACATCCACAGACCGTCGACTCGCCGCCGAACCAGGAGAACCTTGCCGCGTCTGACCGCAACGAGCTTGGATGCCTTCGCCATTGCTACTTCGCACTTCCTCCTGATCAAAAGTGGATAGTAGTCTTCCAGGTTTCAAAGAGTCGCGCGATCTGTAACTGTCCGTATCGGCGGCGTCTCTGTAAAGCGAGTATATCGACGCCAGAACATATCAGGAACAATCGGTCGTCGGAGCCGTTCGGGCCCTGATACAATTAGAGAACTATATGGCTGACAATATGAAGAAAGACCCTGACGATTGGGTTTCAGGGCGCGACCCAATGACCGGCGCCCAGGCGCCCTATATGAAAACTCAAAGCGAGCAGGCGCACGCGCCAGACCCGAGTGGGAAGCAACTGACCAAGGCGAAAGCATCGGAGTTGATCGATCGGTTGCGTGAGCAAGCCGGCATCGACAAATGACGCGATGCTCCGCGGTCCAAAATTGACGGTCACCCTGATGCCTGATTTTCGTCCGAGCCCCGCGCTGATCAGGCAGAACGCATGACCGCCAAATGCAATGAGATCCGCCTCTGGCTGATGGAAGTCGATGCTGCTCCGCCAGCACTGCTGGCCCATTGGCGCGCTTGCCTGAACGCGCAGGAGCTGGCGCGCGCCGACCGGTTCTACTTCGACGCCGACCGTGAGATCTACCTCGCCGCGCATTGGCTGCTCCGGCAGGCGCTGAGCCACGCAGCTCCGTTGGCGCCGGAGGCTTGGCAGTTCGCGAGCGAGCAATTTGGCAAGCCGCGCATCGCGCCGGGGCTCGGATATGGGAGCCTCAAGTTCAACCTGTCGCACACCAGGGGATTTGTCGCCTGCGCCGTCGGCTATGACGCCGAGATCGGGGTGGACGTGGAACGGATTGCGCCCAAGCACGCCAGCCTCGACATCGCCGAGCGCTATTTCAGCGCAAGCGAAGTTGCCCTCATGCGGGCTGCTCCCGCCGCGGACCGGGCGATGATCTTCTTCCGTCTCTGGACGTTGAAGGAGGCGCTGATCAAGGCGACCGGCGAGGGTCTGTCGCGCGCACTCGACAGCTTCTCGTTTGCTTTCGCGCCGACCGCGATCACCTTTCAGCCGTCCGATCCAAGCGAGGCGGCCAGATGGATGTTCCTGGAGGATCGGCCGACTCCACATCACGCGCTCGCGTTGGCGATTCGGTCCGGCACAGCCGGCAGGGCCATCCCAGTTTCCCGTGTATCTGTCGAGCCCGGCGAGATGAACGTCCTTGATCGGAGCGCTCGATGAGGGGCGAAAATGTCGCGAATCACCGCTGCGTTGTTTACTCTTGGAACGACCGAGGAGTTCAGCATGGTTGCGGACAGTGACAGCAGGATCGCCTGGCATCGCGCACAGCTCAAGAAGAATCGTGCGGCGTTGAGGCAGATCGAAACCGCACGCTTCACGATCGGTGAGAGCTCGGATGCCAAGGCGCTCGAACGGGCCAAGCGGCAGTTTTCGGACCTTCAAGCCAAAATCCGTGAATCCGAACAGGTGCTCGCCCAGCACGAACGCCAGACCCGACGGCCGCTCGGCACAGATCTGCGCAGCCTGTCGCGCGTGTCCTGGCGCGATTGGACCGGCAACGGGCAACGCTAATCCGCTTCGCTGAGGTGCCGGCGTCGCAGCCGCTCTTCGCTGCGCGCCAACGCGGCGAAATCGAGCTGTCCCTGTTCGAGCGCCCGTCGCGCGCAGCCGAAGATGCGGTAGAATTGCGCGCCGTCATAAGCGACGAGCAAGAGGTCGGCCCCGCCGTTCAGCGCTTCGACCACGGCCTTGCAGACGTCGCCGCCATAGATGGCGCCCATGACGAGATCGTCGGTGATGATGATACCGTTATAGTTCCAGCTCTGCCGGATCAGACCATCGAGCACCGCCTTCGAATGCGACGCCGGCCGCTTCGGGTCGAGGGCCTCGAGCTTGACGTGGCCGACCATCAGCACGGCTTGCGTCTCCTTGAGAACCTCGCGGAACGGGCGCCAATCCGAAGCCGCGAGCTCAGCAACCGGCGTCTGCAGCTGTGCTGCAAACTGGTGCGTATCGGCCGTCACCCGCCCAAGGCCCGGGAAATGCTTCACGGCAGCACCAACCCCGCTGGCCGCAAGCCCGTGGATGTAGCTGGTCGCGATCTCGCTGACGACGGCGGGATCACTGGCGATCGCGCGCTGGCCGATCAGGGTGTTGAAGTCGAAACGAATATGCTGCCGGTCCGGACGAAGATCGAGCACCGGGGCCAGGTTGAGCGTGACGCCGACATCCGCCAGCGCTGCGCCTTGGCGGCGGCCGACCGCCCCGGCCTCACGGCGGCGCCGCTCCGGCGCGAGATCGGCGAGCGAGGACAGCGCGTCCTCGTGCGGCAATGGCGGCGACAGGTGCGCAACGATACCGCCCTCCTGATCAGCAGTCACGATGAGGCGCGGCAAGCCTGCGCCGGCGCGCCTCGCCTGCAGCGCCGCGATCTCGGCCTTCAGTTCGGCAGCCGTCCGCCCGCTTGCGTTGTGACGGGTCACATAGACGCCGCCAATCAGTCCTCGCTCGGCCAGCACCGCGGCTTCCTCCGGCGCGGCATAGCCGACCACGAAATGCGCGCCGAGCAGCCGCGCGACCGCAGCATCACTCGTCAGCACCTCGTATTTGCGCCAGGCAAATGACGTCTGCGCAGCGACGAAGGCTATGAGCGGCATACACCAGAGCAGCAGCAGAATCCGGCTCGCGACCCTGCCCTCGCGCCATGCACCGCACCGGAGCAGCAGAATGGGAACGCCGGCGCTCACAACCAGCAGAACCACTTGGCCCGCACCACGAAGATGGACCAGATAGGGTTCGTTGCTGTTTGCGGCAACGACGACCAGAAGCAGCGCCATCGGCCAGAGCGCCACGATGCGGAGACGTTTGATCATCGCGTAAATCGGTTTGTCGTTGGACCTGTTGCTCGCCTAGCAGCGCCTTCGCGCACGCACCAGTCGAGAACGGGTGCCTGCACGAAATCTGCAAAACAATCCTGAATGCCTGCAAAACCCCTCCCCGGTCGCTGCACCATCCCGCGTCAAGGTTCATCTCGCCAGCCGACAGCTGGCCGAACGATGACTCATGCGAGGACCACAGATGACAGGTTTTGCCGCGCCGGCCGTGGAGAATACACCGCAACAGAATTTTGCGCTCAAGTTCACGATCGCCATTGGCCTCGCCGCACTCGCCGATGCACTGTTCTATGATCAACGGATCGGACTGTCGTTGACCGTCTTTACGATCGCACTGGTCGCGGCCTCGCTCATTACCAACCGGGCCCAGCTCGATCGAAAGCGCGCAGTCGCGGCGAGCATCATCTTCGTTGCGAGCGTGTTGCCCGCCGTCGAGCAGCTGAGCACGCTCTCGTTCCTGTTCCTGTTGCTTGGGACGATCAGCAGTATCGCACTATGGACCAATCCGGCGATCGTCGGCTCGAGGGCGCCGCTCACGGCGTTCCGTCAGTTCCTGCTGATTGGCCCGTTCAGACTTGGCCCAGATATCTTGGCGGCCATGCGTGCCCCCGGGTTATCCCGCTCCATTCTCGGATGGTGCGTACCCGTTGCATTCGGGCTGGTGTTTCTGGCTCTCTTCGCAGAGGCCAACCCGTTGATAGAGCAATGGGTGGACATGCTGAGGCCTCACAGAGTGGCTGCGGATTTCGATCAGATCCACGTACTGTTCTGGCTTGCGATGCTGTCGCTGATCTGGCCCTTCATCCATCTCCGATGGCGCCCGAAGGCGGTGCGCCCTACCGGCTTCGCGCCCGCTGCGGCAGCATCACAGGGATCGATCGCGACGGCGCAGGCCGCTCTCCTGGGACCGGGCACCGTGTTGCACTCGCTGCTCCTGTTCAACCTGCTGTTCGCCGTCCAGAGCGCAACTGATCTCGTCTATCTCTGGGGAGGAGTACAACTGCCGGACGGGCTGACCTATGCAAGCTATGCACATCGCGGCGCCTATCCGCTGGTCTTCACGGCTTTGCTCGCCGCATCCTTCGTCGTCCTCGCGATCCGTCCGAACGACACCAAGCCGCAATCGCTCTCGGCGCGCGTCCTGCTCTATCTCTGGGTCAGCCAAAACCTGCTGCTCGTCATATCCTCGATGCTGCGGCTCAAGCTCTATGTCGACAGCTACCTCTTGACCTATTGGCGCATCGCGGCCCTACTCTGGATGGGTCTCGTCGCTCTCGGCCTGATCTTGATCACACTGCGGATCACGATGAATCGCTCTCATCGCTGGCTTCTCCAGATGAACCTGCTGGCCGTGGCCGCGACTCTCTATGTATGCGCGCTGACCAATTTCGATGCCATCATTGCCGGCTACAATGTGACCCACAGCCGGGACGCGGGCGGCAAGGGAGTGATGCTCGATGTATCTTATCTCGCGAGCCTCGGTCCCCAGGCGCTCCCTGCCATCGATCGGGCCATCGCATCCCACCTATCCGAATCCCATCTTTCGGCGTGTCGCGACCGGCTGCTGCAGGCACAGGCCAGCGACATGGCATCCTGGCGAACCTGGAGCTTCCGCGGCTGGCGCCTGCAGCATTATCTCAACACTCATCCGGTACCGTCTCCGCCGAGCTGATTTTGTTTGCACGCAGGCTACCATGACCCATCGTATTCTCGTCGTCGACGACGACCCGCATATCCGCGAGGTGATCCGGGTTGCGCTCAGCAAGGCCGGCATGGACGTAACCGAGGCAGCCGACGGCAAGGCGGCCCTCGCCCGCTTCGAGCGCGACCGGCCCGATCTGATCGTACTCGACGTCGGCATGCCCGAGTTCGACGGGCTCGAAGTTTGCCGGCGAATTCGCCGCAACTCAGACCTGCCGATCTTGTTCCTGTCGGCGCGCGACGAGGAGATCGACCGCATCTTAGGACTCGAGATCGGCGGCGACGACTACGTCACCAAGCCATTCAGCCCGCGCGAACTGGTCGCGCGCGTCAATGTGATCTTGCGGCGGGCAACGTCGCGTAGACTTGACCGCGCGGATCCGGTCGAACTGCATCATGGCAGGCTTCGCCTCGACCCAGCGCAGCACGCCGCGCATTTCGGTGAGATGCCACTGCGCCTGACTGCGCTCGAGTTCGGCATTCTGCGGGCGTTCCTGAGCCGTCCAACCGTCGTATTCAGCCGCGAGCAGATCATGGCGACGGCCTATCAGATGAATATTCAGGTCTCCGACCGGACCATCGACAGCCATATCCGCAACATCAGAGCCAAGCTTGCAGCTGCCGAATGCGACGATGTGATCGAGACGGTCCATGGGGTCGGCTTCCGGCTCGGCCGCTGCGGCGGCCCGGCATGATCGCACCCCGCCGCAAGTGGCGGCCCTCGCTGCGCCAGATCGTCTTCGGAGTGCTAGCGCTCGTCGCCACCCTGCCCTTGGTCGGCCTGTTCTTCTTCCGTATCTACGACAACCAGCTGATACGCCAGACCCAGGCCGAGTTGATCGCCCAAAGCCGTGTTCTCGCCGCGCTCTACGCCGAGGAAGTGACTGCGCGGCTCGGCGCCGGAATTCCGCTCGGCGCGGAGATTCCGCCTGACTTGCGTCCCGATCCCCCAGATGCGGTTACGCCGATCCGGCCACTGCTCGATCTGGCCGCCGACGACCTGTTCGTGCGGCGACCGGATGCGCGTCCGGCCGCCCACCCCGCCGATCCCGCCTATGTCGCGATCGGCGCCCGGCTGATGCCGATCCTGCTGGAGACTCAGAAGGTCACGCTGGCCGGCTTCCGCATTCTCGATCCGCATGGGGTGGTGATTGCGGGCCGCGATGAGGTCGGCCAGTCGCTGGCCCATATCGAGGAAGTCGCGACCGCATTGGAGGGGCAATACAAGGCCGCGCTGCGCATTCGCAAGCCCGACAAGGCGCCGCCGCCGATCTATTCGCTGAGCCGCGGCGTCGGCGTCCACGTCTTCTCTGCGATGCCGATCATCGTCGATAACCACGTGGCCGGCGTCATCTACACCTCGCGCACGCCGCGCAACATCTTCGAGCACCTGTATCAGGAGCGCGGCAAGTTCATCGCGGCTGGCTCCGCTGTCGCGCTGACGACATTGTTGATCGGCTTCATCGTGGCGCGCACGATCACCCATCCGATGCATGAGCTGATCGAGCGCGCCGGACGAATCGGTCGCGGCGACCCCGAGGGTTTCCGTCCGCTTGCTCACTACGGCACGCGCGATTTCGCCGAGCTATCGAGGCAGTTCTTCGCGATGGCCGAGCAGCTGGCGCGACGCTCCGATCACATCGCGAGCTTCTCCGCCCACCTGACCCACGAGCTGAAATCACCGCTGACCTCGATAAAAGGAGCCGCCGAATTGCTGCTGGATTCGCTGGGTACCCTTTCCAACCCTCTGACCCGCATCGAGCAGGAGAAATTCCTGGGCAACATTCTCGGCGATGCCGAGCGGCTGGAGGCCATGACCCAGCGCCTGCGCGAGCTCGCTCGCGCCGAAATCACCCCGCAGCACGAGCGTGTGGATCTGGTGTCGGTGATCAGCAAATTGCGCGAGCGCTTCAGTGCGCCGAACATCACGATGCGGGGCTCATTCGAATCCGTGATTGCGATGTCGGCGGAGACTGCTTTGATCGCGCTGTCGCATCTCGCCGACAACGCTTGTCGCCATCAGGCTCGTAACATCTTGCTGGAGGCGCACCGTGACGGGGACATGCTCGTGCTCAACGTCAGCAATGACGGTGAGCCGATCTCGCCGCAGAACCGCGACCGGATTTTCGACGCCTTCTTCACCACGCGCCGCGATAGCGGCGGCACCGGCATGGGTCTCGCGATCGTGCGCGCCATCATGACCAGCCATCGCGGCACGATTGCACTCGAACCGACCGAGCAAGGCGTCGCATTTGTGCTACGCTTTCCGATCGGATGAACTTTCCAGTCCCGCACAATGCGAACGGGATCGAGGATCATTCAGCACCAAGCTGGCCGCGCCTATTGCCCGCCACGTCAGATCAGCCTATCTGACCGTGACAGTCGGAAGCTCGGGAGAGCAACACGTGGCCCTCAAGAACATCATCGGTATAGATCATGCCGTCGTCGCGGTCACAGGACTGGACGCGGCAGCGGAGTGCTGGCGGCGGCTCGGCTTCACGCTCTCTCCGCGCGGCACTCACAGCGCCAAGATGGGCACGGGCAATTACACGATCATGCTCGACCCCGATTATATCGAGTTGCTCGGGGTCTTGACAGAAACCGATCACAACGTGGCGACGCGAAACTTCCTGGCGCGGCGCGGCGAAGGCATCGAGCGGATCGCCTTCACTGCGGTCGATGCGGCTGAGGGAGCCGAGGAGATCAGGGCCCGCGGCTTTGAGCCGATCGGCCCGACCGATTTCGAGCGTCCGGTGCCGATGCCCGACGGCAGCCTCTCGGCCGCGAAATTCCGCGTCTTTCATTGGCCGCTGACGGAAGCGCCCGGCGGCCTGCGCATCTTCGCGTGCCAGCATAAGACCCGCGAGACCGTCTGGATCCCAGAGTTGATGCGGCACGCCAACGCAGCCAGGTGCCTGAAGCAGGTGCTGATCGTAACGCCGGCGCCGGCCCGAGACGCTGCGCATCTGTCACGCCTGATCGACCGCGAAGGACGTGCCGACACCGACGGTGTGGTCACGGTGGCGTCCGGCGGGAGCCGAGCGGACTTTGCTTTTCTGACCAGGGATCAATTGGCGAGCCGCTATCCGGCCGTCTCGCTGGCTGGATTGCCAGAGCATGGCGGTGCTGGCCTGGTGATCGGATCGAGCGATCTGGCCTTGACCGAAGCGGCGCTGGGGTCAAGCGGCGTCCATAGCGGCATAGCCATCTGCGTCCCGCCTGCTGCGGCCAATGGCACGCTGCTCGCATTCGTGGCCGGCTGACGGCGTCAAACCGCCGTCGCCGCCCAATCCTTTGCCTTATTCCGCTGCCTGCAACATCGAGGGGCGGCCGCGCTGGCTGTCCAGCCAACCGGCAAGGCGGCCCATGAGATTGCCTCCTTGCTCGGACGGCTGCGCCGACGAGACGAACGGATCGCAATGGCAGCGCGCGCCCGCAGCGCGGGCGATTTTCGCCACCGCATCGGTCATCGCTGGCGCGCCACAAGTATAGACCACGTCGTTCGGCGTCAGGTCCGGCATGTGCTCGGTCGGCCGGCCGGTGCGCAGTGCCGGCGAGATGTTCTGCGGTTCGGAGACGATCGGGATGATCTTGACGTTGGGGAAGCGCGCGAGCCGGCACAGCGCCTGGTGCATGTAGAAGGATTGCAGGGTGCGCGCCGTCACGATGAACACCATATCGCGCTTCGGATTCTCGGTGATGGCCGCCACCGCAATGGACCACATCGGCGCGAACCCGGTGCCGCTGGCGACCAGCACGATGCGGCCACGATGCTTCGGGCGGAAGAACGCGGTCCCGAGCGGTCCGATCAGCTTGACCCGATGGCCGGGCTGGATGTCACGTCCCAGCGCCGACGAGACCAGACCGTCCTTGAGCTTGCGGATGTGCAGATAAAGCAGGTGATTGTCGGGCGCGCCGGCCATCGGAAAGGTCGGGCTGTAGCAGCGCGCTGGGTAGCCGCGGAACTGCACCTTGACGTACTGCCCGGGGAAATGGCGCAGCGGCTTCGGCAGATCCAGCGTCACACCCATGACGTCAGGCGCGAGCCGGACGAGATCGCCGACTTCGGTCGACATCGTCACGGTGTCCGGCACCGGTTCGGTCACGATCTTGAGGTCTGACACGACACGGGCCTGGCAGGCATGCGCCATGTCGCCTTCGGTGCCCCCGAACAGCTTGCCGTCGACGACGCGTACCTTGCAGGAGCCGCAGATGCCGCTGCGGCAATCATGGGGAAGTTCGACGCCGCTGGAGATCGCGCTGTCAAGCAGGAGATCGCCCACATTGGCGTAGAATGTCTCCTTGTTGAACTGAACCTTGCAAATCTTCCCCATCACTCCACCTCTAGTCGCATTGGCCGGATCTGCCGCGTATGTCGGATCTGGGTGTGATCGAACGCAGCGACTCGCATAAACACGCCGTTCTTGATCGGAACGTCGTACTTGCTGTGTGTGTCCATTTTGCGGGCAATTTCGAGCGTCCAGTGGCCCGATGCCCAACGTGCAGCACAGCGAATGTCCGCCCGGTCCCCGGAAAAGTCGCCATTGATGATGACGCCGGGCACGACGGTGCCGACCGGTATCTGGGCGTCGGCTTCCATCGTATAAGGCACCGATTCGGCCTCCGTCATGAACCATCGCGCCCCATCGCTCTCGCCGATGTTGGGATCGAGATTGATCTCGCCCATGGCGGCCTTCATCGCAGTAACGTCCTTCGGCAGCCGCTTCGGCCTGACACCACGATTGCCGAGCATCTCTGCGTCGCGATCGATGACGAAGTTGTCGGAATAGTTGGCGTTGCCAGGGTCCGCGCCGAAGCCCCCCTTGTAGGGCGCGAGACCCTTGACCTGCTCTGGAGTCGGTTCGGCCGGCGGACCGAAATGATCGTCATCCATCCAACCCGTCGGACCGCCGCTCGTCGCCTTCCACTCCCACGCATCAGCATAGAGGTTCGGCGCGGGCGTATAGTGGATGCCACGTCCGGACAGCGTTGCCGGCTTGTCCGGCATCGGCTGTGAGCTCATGTGGAAGGTGCGGTCAGCCGCAAGCGTGATCGGCAATGTCGTGAACAAGAGCGAGAACTTGTCCTCGTTGTAGTCGTTCTCGTCGCCCTTCTCATAGCCGTTGTGCAGCAGATGCCAACCATCGGCGCGCTTGATCAGCGGCAGCTGCTTCAGCGAACGGGTCGGATCCTCCCAGATCACGAGGAAATAGACCCAGCTGTCGTCATGCGCGGCCTTGATCCAGACCTTGGACTCGCCGGTGCCGTCGAAATTGTCGCCCTGGTTGGTGGTGACCATGTGCGGCTGGATATTGCGCCAGACCCGGTCCGAGGTATCGCCGTCGAGCGTCGGCGCATCCGCGTTCTCGATCCGGTGAACCGTGACCGAATCTTCGGCATAGTAGTCGGCGGCGACCATCGCCCACCCCGCAAAAATCGCGACCGCCGCAGCGACCACGAACGGATTCGCCTGGAAGGTCGGATTGCGCCGCCGTGCATTGCCCTTCGTATTGCCCTTGACGTTGCCCCTGCCGCCACTCGTCGGCGGCGCCGCCGACCGCGGACGCACCGCGCCATTGCGCGCGTCCACGCGGCCGCGAACCAAATCCTCCGAACGACTTGCGGGCATCTGTTCGCGGGCCGATCTCATGGCCGGAGCCGCCGGAGAGACCTTGATCGGGGCCTCGCTTTCCTCGAGTCGCTCGGATTGCTCGACCAGCATGGTCAGCAACTCAACCGGGTCGAGACGCGGCGGCGGCGGCGGCAGCGCCTGTGGCCGGAATACCCGGTACAACTGTGATGCCCCGCCGATGCCGTAGTGAACGAGGATGTGCAGGAGAATGAACGCAGGCACGACCCAAGTCGCATACCAGTGAATCATCATGGTCACGTATCCCGACTCGATACCGAAGAACAACAAGCCGCCGGTCACGATCAATGCGGCCATGGTGATGAACAGCACCCAATGCAGGAACACGCTGATGGAGCCAAGACGCGCTGGCCTTCGGCCCATCAGGCCCTTGATCCGCATCTTGTCGACGGCCACACGCCGGCCGAGGCCGGATTTGGCGATATAGATCATGTAGGCGATCGCCACGCTCGCCAGCATCACGCCGGCCGGCATGTGCCACGTCCAGGTATGTTGGCGTGGCAAGGCCCAATCCAGATGCTCGGAGATCCAGGCGTGACTTGGCGCTTCTGTGGCCATGCGCAGCCCGGTGGTGAAATCGACCACGGTTGCCCCGACCAGCAGCCAGTGCAGGATGATCGTTCCGTAGTCTGTCTTGCGGACCCTCATGCGCGGCCGTCTCCTCGCGGACCCGCGCACATGCAGATTGCAGAACCGGCCGGGCGTCGAGCGCCATCGCTCCTGCTCCGCAGACGAACGCGACGCGCGTAGCCGCGCTTCGAACATCCGTATGCGTCGAGCTCCGCACCGATCCGGTCGATCATCATATCGTTCAGCAATTCGTCCCCCAGATGCCTGTTCTGGCAAGCGAGCTTTCTACTCTGCCGTCGCGAGGACATCGCCTCGTAAACGACCGGACAGCCCCTGACGGCGCATTCGTTCACCGTCATGCGTCGGTGTTCGGGTCTATCAACAATGGTGCGAACGGCGTCGCAGTACGGCGTCGCACCGATACGCTTCCCCTTAGCGTATTCCCCGTCTACATCGTTCCAACACGGCACGAGCGAGCCGGTGCCGCGGCGGACGGCGTAGATATAGTTTTGCGAGCGTCTCAGTCGGATTGCACCCCACTCCGCTTCGTCCTCATCGTCATGCTCATGATCTGCTTCTATCCCCGGATACCGAAAACCAAGAAGTGATCGGCGCGTCCATTGCATTTCACGAAGATTTATTTGGCTTCATGGCGTCATTCGGCCCGCACAGCGACCAATGCGTGCAGAAGCAAGGTGATAGACGGACGAAACTATGACGCCGTCGGTTCGGCCGCACGGCGAGCACGGCCGAACTCTCTGTGCGACCTTCGAAATTTGTCGCTGCCAAATTTCTCTCGCATCGTCTGAATTTTTTTTTGCACTGCGTTGTTGTCGTCGTCCCGACTACGTTTTTAGGACCGACGCGCATTCGTTTTTCCAACAGAAATCTCCCCTCGTCCCATTGTTGCCGGAAAATCGTCTGCATCGGCTGTCACCAAAGCCTGATCGATCATTATCCCGACGACATGTGGAGAGGGCGCGACCGAATGAGTGTCGCTCAAGACCGTCCGCGAACACGAGCGACGGCAGGCTTAACGGACCTTCTTGCGGCGGGAGATGATCCCGTGACGCGCGGGCTGCGGCAAGCCGCACGGCGGATGGCAGGCATCGGCGTATTCAGCGGCGTCATCAACATCCTGATGCTCTCCGGCTCCGTTTATATGATGCAGGTCTATGACCGCGTCATCCCAAGCAAGAATCTGGCGACGCTGGCCGGCCTGTCGGTCATGATTCTGACCGCTTACGTGATCCAAGGCTATTTCGACGCGCTGCGTGCGCGCATGCTGTGCCGGGTGGCGACAATGTTCGATGCCGGCCTGCAGGATGCGATCCATCATGCGCTCGCAACCCTGCCTTTGCGCGGCACCAAGCCGATGCTGATGCAGCAGCCGCTACGCGATCTCGATCAGTTGCGTGCCTTCATGTCGAGCATGGGACCGACCGCGTTTCTCGACATGCCCTGGATTCCGATCTTCCTGATCGGACTGTTCATGTTTCATCCGCTGATCGGCGTCACGGCCATGATCGGCACCGCGGCCATCATCTCGATGACGGTCGTGACCGAGCGGCTGTCGCGCCGCGCCAGCAAATCGGCGAGCGAGACCAGCGCAGCGCGTCAGGTGCTGGCGGATGCGATGCAGCGCAACGCCGAGGTGATCCGCGCGCTGGGCATGATGCAGCGATTCTCGGCCCGTTGGACCGACGTCAACGAGCGCTACCTGAAAGAGAACATCCGCTCCAGCGACGTATATGCCAATCTCGGCTCCGCCGCGAAGGTGCTCCGCTTCATCCTGCAATCCGGCATGCTCGGCATTGGCGCTGCTCTCGTCGTGTCCGAGCAGGCCTCGGGCGGCGTCATGATGGCCTCCTCGATCCTGATGGGGCGTGCGCTGGCCCCGGTCGAAGTCGCGCTCGGCAGCTGGAAGCAACTGGTCGCCGCGCGCCAGGGCATCCTTCGGCTGCGCGACATCTGCAAGGCGACTGCCAAACCCCCGGCTCCGCCGGTAGCGCTGCCAAGACCCTGCCGCGAGCTCGCAGTGCAGGAACTTGCGGTCACGGCGCCCGGCCAGGACCGACCGATCGTCTCGAACATCTCGTTCTCGATCAAGGCCGGCACCGGACTTGCCCTGCTTGGCGCGAGCGCATCGGGTAAGACCTCGCTGTCGAAAGCGCTGGTCGGAATCTGGCCCGCACAGCACGGCGTGGTGCGCCTCGACGGCGCCGCGCTCGATCAATGGAGCAACGAGGATCTCGGCCGCCACGTGGGCTATCTGCCGCAGGACGTCGCATTGTTCGACGGCACCGTGGCGGACAATATCTGCCGCTTCGACGACGATGCGAGCTCCGATGCGATCCTGCATGCGGCTCAGATCGCCGGCGTACACGAGATCATCCTGCGGCTGCCCGAAGGTTATTCGACCCGAATCGGTCAGGGCGGCATGTCGTTGTCTGCCGGGCAGCGTCAGCGCATCGGGCTTGCCCGAGCGGTGTTCGGCGACCCCTTCCTGATCGTGCTCGACGAGCCGAATGCGAACCTGGACGCCGACGGCGAAAATGCCCTGAGCCGCGCAATTGCGATCATGCGCCAGAAGCAGTCGATCGTCATCGTGATCTCGCACCGGCCGAGCGCGCTCAACGTGCTGAACATGGCGATGGTGCTTTACGAAGGCAAATCCATTGCCTTCGGTCCCTGCCAGGAGATCTTCGCCCGCATCGCCGGAGCTAAGCCCGCTCAAGCTCCGCCGGCGGTCGCGAAGGCGGCTCCCACACCGAACGCAAGAGCCATTCGTCGCGCGGCAACCGCGGAAGGCGCTCCCGCATGAAACATGTCAACGACCTCCGTCCGTACGATGAGAACGACCCCAATTGGCGCGGCATGCCGCAGAGCCGGACGGTCGGTCCCCAGGGCGATGCCCTGATCCTGGAGCTACAGCGCCTGCGAGGCGCATTCGACGACGAAGAGCCGGCCGATCCGCGTGGTCGGCGCGCTCCCCGCGATGACAGCAAAAAAGGTCGAAGACCACCGCCGGCCGGCGGCGGCCGCAAGAAGCCGGCACAGCGCCTCGCAAAGCGAAAGAAGGGCAAGGTGGGGCGGGCCTTCGATATCTCGCTGTCGCTGTTCGGATTGAGCCCGGCCCGTGCCCCGCAGCGTCATCCCGAAGCGATGCGCGAGCAGCGGCCAGCCTGGATGCGGGAGCCCGAAATATCGCCTCCGTCGCGGCCGCGTTCGGTCCTGCGGGATGACGGTTCGCTGCCGATGAATTTGAGGGCAACCGCCCCGACCATCGAGCTTGCACCGGAATCCAGCCGACGTCCGCCTGCAGGCGCGCTGGTGCCGGCCTTAATCGAACCGCAGACGCGGGTCGGCCGGCTGGTCGGGACCGCGAGTCTGGCGCTCACCACAGGCGTCACTTTCATCGCCAGTCAAGGCACTGCGGCCCAGCTCGATGATGGCTCCGACGAATCGCTGATCCCCCGCGTCGGCCATATGTTCGAGAACGAGCTGCGTACCGGACTGAGGGTTCTGCTCGTGGCCGGCGCGCTCGGAGGCGGCTGGCTGACGATGGTGCCGCTCGCCGGCGCCGTCGTTGTGCCCGGCAATCTGGTCGTGCAGTCCGACGTCAAGGCGATCCAGCACCCGACCGGCGGCATCGTTGCGAGCATCAAGGTGGAGAACGGCAAGCATGTCGCAGCCGGCGATCTCCTGGTGCGGCTGGACGCGACGCAGGTGCAGGCCAATCAGCAGGCGATCGCGAAACAATTGAACGAGCAGCGGGCCAAGATCGCCCGCCTCGTCGCCGAACGCGACGGATTGGAGCAGCCGGAATATCCGCCGGAGCTGACCTCTCATACGGATGACGCCAATGTCCGCAGCGTGATCGCCTCCGAGAATGCGCTATTCAAGGCGCGTCTCAGCACGCGGCAAAGTCAAAAGGACCTGCTTCAGGGACGGATTGCTCAGCTCAATCAAGAGATCACCGGCATGGAAGCCCAGTCGGACTCCAAGAGCAAGCAGATCGAGCTGATCAACGGCGAATTGGCCGGGGTGCAGGATCTCTACGACAAGCGGCTGGTGCCGTTGACCAGGCTCACGACGCTGCAGCGCGAGGCAGCACGGATCGACGGCGAACGCGGCCAGCTCACCTCGGCTATCGCCGAGACCCGATCGAAGATCAACGAAGCGGAGCTGCAGATCGTCAAGACTGATCAGGACTTCCGCACCGAAGTGGTGAAGGACCTTGGCGAGACGCAGGCCAAGGAAGGCGAACTGATCGAAAAAAGCGTGGCCGCGCGCGACCAGCTCGATCGAATCGAAATCCGAGCGCCGAACTCGGGCACCGTCCACCAGCTCTCGATCCACACGATCGGCGGCGTGATCAAGGCGGGCGAAACCATCATGGAAGTCGTTCCCGACTCCGATGAGCTCCAGGTCGAAGCCCATGTCCAGCCGAAGGACATCGACCATGTGCACACAGGTCAGGACGCCTTCGTTCGATTTTCGGCGTTCAACCAGCGCACGACGCCCCAGGTCACAGGACAGGTCTCGTTCGTCTCGCCGGACACCACGACGGATCAGCGCAGCAACTCAACCTTCTACACGGTCCGGGTCGTCTTGTCGGAGGACGAGCGGCATCGCCTGGGCAGTGCGCAGTTGATCCCGGGCATGCAGACCGAAGTCTTCCTGCAGACCGGCAAGCGCACGATGCTGAGCTATCTGATGAAGCCCATCATGGAGCAGTGGCGTCGCGCCTTCGTCGAGGAATAGGCGCGCCCGGGCCGTGAGCCTCAGGACGGCATCGAGTTCCGCCCCAGCGCCGTCTGGCGCAACCGACATGCCCTTGCGCCACGCCGGTGCAACGCCGATACATGCTTCGACCACGCACCAAGTCGAAAACCCCGCCGGAAGCCGTCGGCTGCCGCGACCGTCGACGTTACCGACTCAGCTCGGGCCGATGGGTCTGCGCTATGATTTCAACGATGGCTGCCGCGTCATGCTGCCCGAGACCGGCCGGCCCTGGCGCGTTCGCCTGAGTGATCTCGACACCGGCAACCTGCTGTACGAAGTCGAGCTGCGATCGGGCCATGTCAACAGCGCCAAGCGCTACTTCGTCCGTTTCCGGCTCGAGGTCTGGAGCGGCAACGAACCGGTGCTCTGCCACGACTACCATGCAGCTGATCGCGACGTCCTCATCCAGTTTCCGGTCGGCACGATCGGCGACATCATCGGCTGGCTTTCCTATGCGATGAGGTTCAAGGAGCTGCATCGGTGCCGGCTCACCTGCGCCCTTGGCGAACCGCTGATTCCTCTTTTCCGCGGCGCCTATCCTGACGTCCGCTTCGTCTCTCACGTCGACGTCGAGCCAGCGCGCTTCTACGCGACCTACAGCGTCGCGCTGTTCTTCGATGACCATGAGCAGGCGTATCAACCTTCAGACTTTCGCCAGGTCGGACTGCACCGGACCGCCGCCTATATTCTCGGTGTCGATCCCGCCGAGCAGCCGCCGCGCATCGCGCTTGCAGACGCCGGACGGCCGATCGCCGATCCCTATGTCTGCATCGGTGTGCAGGCCACGACGCAATGCAAATATTGGAATAATCCTCACGGCTGGCCCGAGATCGTCGACTACATCAAGGCGCTCGGCTACCGCGTCGTCTGCATCGACCAGAAGCCGAGGCACGGCCGCGGCATGGTATGGACCGAAATTCCCGAGGGCGCCGCGGACGAGACCGGCGACCGGCCGTTGCAGGAGCGCGCGCGCTGGCTCAAGCACGCCGCGGCCTTCGTTGGCCTGTCCAGCGGGCTGTCTTGGCTTGCGTGGGCGGCGGGTACGCCGGTCGTGATGATCAGCGGCTTCACCCATCCGGTCAACGAATTCGCCACGCCCTATCGCGTTATCAACTATCACGCCTGCAACAGCTGCTGGAACGACGTACGCCACCGTTTCGACCATGGCGACTTCCTGTGGTGCCCGCGTCACCGGGATACGCCGCGTCAGTTCGAGTGCACGCGCCTGATCACCGCGGATCAGGTCAAGGCGGCGCTGGCGCGGATTCCGGGCTTCGGTCACGGCACAGCCGGTGCCCTCGCGCCGCCGATCGACGAGGCGTTTACGGTGGCCGCCCTGCCCGCGCCGGCCCCGATCGGAATTCCTCGCGGAGGCATGGCGGTGGGCATCACGCCCCGCGCCGGAGCGCTCCGTGATTTGGCCGCAAGCCATGTCCGTGCCGGTGACCACGCGGCCGGAAAACGCGATCACGCGTCCGCGCTGCGCGACTATCAGGCAGCAGCCGCGATCATGCAGCGCCTCGCCACAGCCGAGCCGGATAACATTCCTCTCCTGCGCGACCAGGCGGTGAGCTGGAATCGAATTGCGGCGGTGCTGACCGCCTTGGGCGATCATGCGGGCGCGGCTGATCAGTACCGGCGCAGCCTCGGTCTGGTCCAGCACCTCATGGCTTCGGCGCCGCACCACCCCGACCTGCAGCGCGATCTGGCCTGGGGCCAGGCGCGATTGGCCGATGTTCTGGTGGCGCACGCCGCGCAAAGCTCGCCGCAACGCGATCCGGCCTGAACATCATTGTGACGTCACGGCGGCCCCTCGGCCACGACGGTCCCAATCTGCCCGAACAACATCATAATTGCGGACCGCTCCCTGCTTGTTTCGGCCCCATTGCGGCAATTAGTTCATCCGCGACAGTTTGACGCGGTATTGCGACAGTCTGACACATGCTGCCGCCTGTCGGTCCAAGAGCGAGACCACTCGAGGAGATGATCAATGGCAAATAATACGTTCAATCCGACCGCGCTGGCGAACGGCACGTCGAACCTGCTGGTGCGCGCAGACGCGCTCAACCAGTCCACCGACCTGGTGCAGGCAGGTGTCGTCTTCAACGATGCTGTCCGCATTTCGCAGGGCCTGTTCAGCCTGGCCGGGAGCGGCAACCAGAATCCGTTCCTCGGCAGCTACACGACCGACATCCACGCGGTGCAGAACGACATCGCTGCGATGCTGGCCAATCCTGGCCAGGTCACGCTCGGCGGCCAGACCTTTACGCTCAACACCACGGACACTGCGGTTCTCACCAATGTCCAGGCCCAGCTGGGCTCGCTGATTACGGCGGCGGCAGGCATCACCAATGCCGCGACCTTGGCGACCGCCGAGCAGACCATCCACGCCGTGCAGAGCCAGATCCTCGGCGAGATCAACAACGACGCGCACCTGTCGGCTGCGCTGAACAAGGTGACGTTCATGGCCACGACCGGGGCCACCGACGTTGCGTTCCAGAACGTTCCCGCAGGCGCCGACGATCCCGCCTCGCTGGCTGCGGCGACGGCGGGCACGAGCCTCAAGGCGGTCGGCGCGGTGTTCAACGCGGCGGAAGCGGCGGCGGCTGGCGGCATCAATGCAGGCAACCTGCAGGAGATCACCAACGATTTCACCGCGGTGTCGCAGGGCCTCACCAACATCCTCAACAACAAGACCATGCTGGCCCAGATCGAAAAAGGCGAGACCGCCAACGCGGCTGCGCTGACCACGATCCATCTCCAGACGGCGCTCGGACAGATCAACCTGCAACTGAACAACTATGACGGCGCTGCCGCCGCCGGCAATCAGACGGCACTTCGCGGCACCGCCGACAACCTGCTCGACATTATCGACATCATTCAGAACGATGCGAATTTGAACACCGCAGCTGGAGGCAATGGAACAGCAGGTCATGCTGGAGGGTTCGCCGAGGATCCGGGCGGACTGACCGGCACCGTGACCAAGTTCCAGGACAACCAGGTGCAGACCAATTTCTGGGCTGCCTTCCTGGCCGAAGCCAACACCATCAACGCGACCTTGCAGAAGATCGCGACCGGCGGCGCGCAGGCCAGCCAGACCCTGGTCACCCAGATCCAGAACTATCAGCACTTCGGCGCCGCCTTCGACGCCGCGCAGGGCGCGGTCTTCCAGGCCCGCTTCGACAATGAGCTGCTCAGCGGCACGCTCGAGGCCGATACGGCGAACGCGTTGAAGGGGCTGCAGGGCATCCTCAACGGCGACACCGGAGCTGCGCTTGCGGCTGACAAGGCGATGGTCGCAGCAGCCGGCCAGGGTTTTGCTGCCGACGCCATGGACGTCTCCGGCAACAACATCGCGGTCGGCGGTGCGACCTATGTCGGCACCGCGACCACAGTCTCGGCGGCAACCTCGGTCCATGGCCTCGCCCACGGCACCATCCCGGTGACCGCGACTCCCAACATCGCCAACGGCACCGGCGGCACGGCGGCAGCCGGTACGACGGCGGCTGGGGCCGGAGGAACGCCTGCCGCAGCAGGTGGTGCGGCAGGCGCCGGTGGAGCGGCCGCTGGCGGCACCACGTCAGCCGGCGGCGGCACGACGGCCGCTGGCGGCGGGACTACGACCTCGACGGGCGGCGGTACGACGGCGGCCAATCATGGGACAGCGGCGAGCCATCACAGCCACCATTCCCACCACAGCCACACGGCGGCCGCTTCAGCGAACACGGCTGCTAGTCATGCCACCAGCGCCGCGCATCACCACGCAATGGTCCATATGTGGGGCTGATCCGCTACTCACCTCCGAGTACGATCAGAGAGCGAGCGGCCAGTGCAGAATGACGTTCTGCACTGGCCTCCTCGAGACCAAGTGAAAAATCGGGGCGACATCTGGGCTGCAACATGCAACGCCCGTCGAATCGACCCAGACTGTGCTTCGGATGACACCTACGAGATCAACGACTTGGCAACAATCCGTCGCTGAACGGCAACAATCGGAAACCGCCCGAACAACAACATAGTTGCGAACTTCGCCACGCTTCTTTTGGCCCCAATAGAGCGAATAATTCGCACCTGGCACGCGGGACACCTAGTCCTGTCGAGCCGGCTGCGGGGCGTTCGTTCTACTCACTTCGGCTGCCTGTCACACGTACCAGGACCAGGCACGAGCCGGCGTGAACTCGGGGAGATTCATAATGGCGAATAATACCTTCAACCCAACCGCGCTGGCGAACGGAACGTCGAATTTGCTGGTACGCGCGTCCGCGCTCAACCTCTCGACCGACCTTGTGCAGGCCGGCGTCGTCTTCAACGACGCGGCCCGCGCCTCATTGGGCTTGTTCACTCAAGCCGGCAGCGGCAACCAAAACCCATTCCTCGGCGTCTACACGACCGACATCCATGCGGTGCAGAACGACATCGCCGCCATGTTGGCCAATCCCGGCCAGATCACGCTCGGCGGCCAGACCTTCGCGCTCAACGCCACCGACACTGCGGTTCTCACCAACGTGCAGGCCCAGTTGGGAACGCTGATCACTGCTGCACAACAGACCACCAATGCGGCGACGGTGGCCGCCGCAAATCAGACGATCCATGCGGTTCAGCAGGAGATCCTGCAGGAAATCAACAACGACGCTCATCTCTCCGGCGCGCTCAACAATGTGCCGTTCCTCGCCAATACCGGCGGCATGGACGTCGCGTTCCAGAATTCGCCTGCGGGGGCCGACGATCCGGCCAGCCTCGCCGCGGCGACAGCCGGCAACAGCCTCAAGGACGTCGGCGTCGTGTTCAACAAGGTGGTCGATCTGGCCTCCGGCGGCATCAATTCCGGCAACCTGCAGGAGATCACGACCGATCTCACCGCGGTGTCGCAGGGCCTCACCACCATCCTCAACAACAAGACCCAACTGGCGCAGATCGAGAAAGGCGAAACCTCGATTGCCGCCGCGCTGACCACGATTCACCTGCAGACGGTGCTGGGCCAGGTCAATCTCGAGCTCAAGAACTACGCTGCCGCGGAGGCGAATGGCAGCCAGGCTGCGCTGCGCGGCACCGCCGACAATCTGCTCGACAGCATCGACATCATCCAGAACGACGCCAACTTGAACATCGCGGCCGGCGGCAATGGTAACGCAGGCCATGCCGGCGGCTTTGCCGAGGATCCGGGCGGGCTCACCGGCACCGTGACCAAATTCCAGGACAACCAGGCACAGACCAATTTCTGGGCCGCCTTCCTGGCCGAGGCCAACACCATCAACGCGACCTTGCAGAAGATCGCGACCGGCGGCGCACAGGCCAGCCAGACCCTGATCACACAGATTCAGAACTATCAGCAGTTCGGCGCCAAATTCGACGCGGCACAGGGCGCAGTATTCCAGGGCCGCTTCGACAATGAGCTGCTCAGCGGTACGCTCGAGGCCGATACCGCAGCCGCGGTGAAGGGCCTGCAGGGCATCCTCAATGGCGACACCGGCGCGGCGCTTGCCGCCGACAAGGCGATGCTCGCCGCCGCAGGCCAAGGCTTCGCGGCCGACGCCATGGACGTCTCCGGCAACAACATCGCGATCGGCGGCGCGACCTATGTCGGCTCGGCGACCACGGTCTCGACCGCGACATCGGTGCACGGCCTGGCTCAGGGCACCATCCCCGTCACGGCAAACCCGAACATCGCCAATGGCACCGGCGGCACGGTGACGACGCCTCCGGCCGGCGGCGGTGGAGGCGGCACCCCGACGCCTATCAACTTCAGTCCGACCGCGCTCGCCAATGGCACATCGAACCTGCTGGTGCGCGCATCCGCTCTGCAGCACTCGACCGACCTGGTGCAGGCCGGCGTCGTCTTCAACGACGCGGTCCGTGACTCGCTCGGCCTGTTCAGTCTCGCCGGCAGCGGCAACTCGCCCACTTTCCTCAGCAGCTATCAAGCTGACATCACTGCAGTGCAGACCGACATCGCCGCGATGCTGGCCAATCCCGGCCAGGTCACGCTCGGTGGCAAGACCTTCGCGCTCAACGCCACCGATACCGCCGTCCTCACCAATGTCGAGGCCCAGCTCGGGATCTTGCTCAACGCGGCGGGGCAGATCACCAACGCCACGACCGCGGCCGCGGCCAATCAAACCATTCATGCTGTGCAGCAGGAGATCCTGCAGGAGATCCACAACGACGCGCACCTCACGACCGCGCTCAACAATGTGACGTACTTGGCCAACACCGGCGCGACCGACGTCGCCTTCCAAGCTTCGCCTGCAGGGGCCGACGATCCGGCGAGCCTTGCCGCGGCGACAGCCGGCAACAGCCTCAAGGACGTCGGCGTCGTCTTCAACAAAATCGTCGAACTGGCCTCCGGCGGCATCAATTCCGGCAACCTGCAGGAAATCACGACCGACCTCACCGCGGTGTCGCAGGGCCTCACCACCATCCTCAACAACAAGACCCAACTGGCGCAGATCGAGAAAGGCGAAACCTCGATTGCCGCCGCGCTGACCACGATTCACCTGCAGACGGTGCTGGGCCAGGTCAATCTCGAGCTCAAGAACTACGCTGCCGCGGAGGCGAATGGCAGCCAGGCTGCGCTGCGCGGCACCGCCGACAATCTGCTCGACAGCATCGACATCATCCAGAACGACGCCAACTTGAACATCGCGGCCGGCGGCAATGGTAACGCAGGCCATGCCGGCGGCTTTGCCGAGGATCCGGGCGGGCTCACCGGCACCGTGACCAAATTCCAGGACAACCAGGCACAGACCAATTTCTGGGCCGCCTTCCTGGCCGAGGCCAACACCATCAACGCGACCTTGCAGAAGATCGCGACCGGCGGCGCGCAGGCCAGCCAGACCTTGATCACACAGATTCAGAACTATCAGCAGTTCGGCGCCAATTTCGACGCGGCACAGGGCGCGGTGTTCCAGGGTCGCTTCGACAACGAACTGCTCAGCGGTACGCTCGAGGCCGATACCGCAGCCGCGGTGAAGGGCTTGCAGGGTATCCTCAACGGCGACACCGGCGCGGCACTCGCGGCCGACAAGGCGATGCTCGCCGCGGCCGGCCAGGGCTTTGCCGCCGACGCCATGGACGTCTCCGGCAACAACATTCCGGTGAATGGCGGGACCTATGTCGGCACGGCGACCACCGTGTCAGCAGCCACCTCGATCCACGGCACGGCCCACGGCACCATCCCGGTCACGGCGAACCCGAACATCGCCAATGGCACCGGCGGTACGGCCACGACGCCTCCGGCCGGAGGCGGCACTGGGGCGGGCGGCGGGACCGGCGCAGGTGGCTCCACTGGAGGCGGAACCACCGGTGGTGGCACGGGCACGGGTGGTTCGACCGGCGGCGGCACAACGGGCGGCAATAACGGTGGCTGCGCCAGCCATTGCGGCGGTCACCATGACCACCACGATCATAGCAGCCACGAGCACCACGAAGTGGCGGCGGCCCAGCAGGCCGACATGTCTCACCATCACGTTATGGCCCACGTGTGGGGCTGACGTCCGGCGATCATTGATCGACACCAGCCGGTGCAGAACGCAAGTTCTGCGCCGGCTTTTTTACATCGCGACCACCTCCCGGCGGTGAACGGTTCTATGGCTCCGCCACAGTGAAGCTCAGCTCAAGCCTCCGTTTCGCTTAATTCTGTGCGGACAACGGCTGCGTCCAACCTCGTGGCAAATCATTCTCATGACCGACCAAGCCGTAGCTTTCCGTCCACGTCTGATTTCGACGTCGCCTACCCATTCCCCCTCCATCAGTCCGGGCACCGAGGAAAGCACCTTGCAGGCGGCGGAGCAGGCTTTTCGCCAGCTTCTTGCCGTGCAGCCTCGCCACGTCCGAACACTCTGCAGCCTCGCAATGATCCGCCTCCAGCGCGGCGATACGGACGAGGCTCGCCGGCTGCTTGGCCGGGCCGCCGATCTCGCCGACCAATCCGCCGACGCACATCTGATGGTCGGCAAGGCGTATGCCAATCTCGGCGACGCCGCCAATGCAGCGTCGCACTTCGAACGCGCCATTGCGATCGATGACCGCCATGCCGATGCGCACAATAGCCTTGGACTCTGCTACCAACAGCTCGGACAACTCGAACGCGCGATTTCCTGTCACCAGACCGCAATCGCGCTCAGGCCGAATCTTGCGGCGGGCTTCGCCGGACTTGGAGATGCCTGTCGGCGGCTCGACCGTCATCACGATGCGATTACACACTACCAGCGCGCGCTTTCGATCGACCCTCAGGCGCCGGCCCTGCTGCTCAATCTCGGCGGCTGCTATCACGCGACCGCGCAGCTCGACGCCGCGATCCGCAGTTTTCAACAGGCGCTCGCGCTGAGCCCTCAATCGGCGGACGCTCATTTCAATCTCGGCAATCTCTATCTGGAGACGAACAGCTGGCCCGCCGCCGTCTTCCACTACGAGCGCGCCATTTCCGAACGCCCCATCTTTCCCGAGGCGTACAACAATCTGGCCAACGCGCTGCAGTCGCGCGGGACGCATCGTGAGGCCATTGCACATTATGACGAGGCGATCCGCCAGCAGCCCGGCTATGCCGATGCCTATCGCAATCGCGGTGACGCCATGCGGGCGATGAACCGTTTCGACGATGCCGTGGCCAGCTACCAGGCAGCCCTTGCGCACGCGCCGCGGGATACCAAGACGCTCAATCATCTCGCCAGCGTGTTGATGATCGCCGGCCGGCTGGACGAGGCCGCATCGGCCTATGAGACTGCCCTCAGGATCGCGCCGCAAAATGCCGGCATCCATCTCAACTACGCGGCGATCAAGCGATTTATGGCCGACGACCCGCGTTGGCCCTCTCTACAGGATCTGGCGCGGCGCGAGGAGACGCTGGCTGAGCATGAGCGCATCGTGCTGCACTTCACGCTGGGCCGGGCCTACGCCGATATCAAGGACGCAGAGCGGTCACTCTTTCATTTCCACACGGCCAACCGCCTCGAGCGCCGACGCATCCGCTATGACGAGAACCAAGCCCTTCAGCAGTTGGAGCGCATCCGCAGCGTCTTCAACGGAGACGTCATCGAGGCCCGGTCGGGAACGGGCGAGCCCTCAAATCGGCCAGTCTTCATCATCGGCATGCCGCGCTCAGGCACGAGCCTGATCGAACAGATCCTGGCCAGCCATCCTGCGGCAGAGGGTGCCGGGGAAGTCAATTATTTTGCCGCCAGTACGGAGCTGTTCGCCGATCGCACGCGCGGCGAATATCCGGAAATGCTTGCAAGAATGTCCGATGGCGATCTGCGCGAGCTTGGCAAGGCCTATCTGGCACGTTTCGCCGGTCTGGATGCGGCAGCCGAGCGCATTGTCGACAAGATGCCTTCGAACTTTCTGTTCGCGGGTCTGATCCATCTCGCGCTGCCGGGTGCGAAGATCATTCACGTCAAGCGTAATCCGATCGACACCTGCCTCTCCTGCTATTCGATCCTGTTCGCCGAGCCGCAGCCCTTTGCGTATGACCTCGCTGAACTCGGACGCTATTATCGGGCCTATGATGCGCTCATGGATCATTGGCGCGCGGTGCTGCCGGCCGGCGTCATGCTGGAAGTCACCTACGAAGACGTGGTGCGTGACCTCGAGACCGAGGCACGCCGCATCGTAGCGCATTGCGGCCTTGACTGGGACGCCCGATGTCTTTCGTTCCATCAGACCGAGCGGCCGGTGAACACCGCGAGCCTGGTCCAAGTCCGGCAGCCGCTTTTCACCGGTTCGGTCGGCCGTTGGCGACTCTACGGCGATCGGCTCAAGCCGTTGTTCGACACGCTCGGTCCGAGCATCGCGCCCACCGACACTGCCGCGGTCACGCAAGAAGAGGCCACTCGTCCCGCGCCGAGCAATGTCGTTGCGCCTGTTATCGCCGAGCCCAACCGCGCGCGCCCGATCGATCTCGTCGCCCGGCAGGGTGCGTTGAAGGCGGAGGCCGAACGAGCGTTCACCGTCGCGAAGAAGCTGCAGCAACGCGGCGACCACGAGGATGCCGAGAAACTGTTCGGCTTCATCCTGGCGAGTCAGCCGGATCATTTCGGCGCCCTGGTCGGCCTCGGAACGATCTGCACGCAGGCCAATCGTCTGGACGAGGCCAGGCGTCATTTTCTCCAGGCGGCATCCATCGATGAGCGCTCCGCCGAGGCGCATGGCAGCCTCGGGGCGGTCGAAGCCTCGGCTGGCCGGTTCGAGGCTGCGGTCGGCTACTATCTCAAGGCGCTGGCACTCGCGCCCGATCATCCTGGCATCCTCTACGCCTATGCGATGACGCTGCAGAGCCAGGGCAAGAGCGACGAAGCCATGGCGATGCTGAAGCGGGCGATTGCCCTGAAGCCCCAGCACCTCGACGCGCATTTCGCGCTAGGCAACCTGCACTATGCCGAAGGCAAGGACATCGAGGCGGCGAAATGCTACCTGAAGGTTCTCGACTATAGCCCGCATCACGCCGAGACCCACAACAACATCGCCAATGTCCTGTTGCGGCAAGGTCATCCCGAGCGCGGCATCGAGCATTACAAGAAGGCCATCGCGAGCAGGCCGGAATATGCCGATGCCTATGGCAATCTCGGCAACGCGCTGCTCGAGCTCAACCGCCTCGAGGAATCGATCGAGCAGAACCTGCTCGCCCTCAAGATCAAACCGGATCGCTTCGGATCCTACAACAATCTCGGCGTGGCCTATCAGGCACTCGGCCGATTCGACGAAGCGACTGCGGCCTTCGAACGCGCGCTTGAACTGTCGCCGGATGAGGCTCCGATCCACCTGAACCTCGCGAACATGGCGAAGTTCAAGCCGGACGACCGCCGCCTGCCCGGCCTGCACCGCCTGCTCGGCCGCGTCGATCTGCTCGACCAGGAAAAGCAGATTGCCGCCCATTTCGCGATGGGCAAGGCACTGGCCGATCTGAAGGACCATGACGCCGCATTCGCCCATCTCCAGAAGGGCAATGCGCTGAAGCGAAAAACCTTCGACTATGATGAAGGCCAGCGGCTGGCGGCGATGGCCAATATCGCCACCAAGTTCACGCCGGAATTCTTCCGGTCGACCGCAGGGCACGGCGACGCCTCCTGGTCGCCGATCTTCATCGTCGGCATGCCGCGCTCCGGCACCACGCTGATGGAACAGGTGCTGGCCAGCCATTCCAAGGTGTTCGGGGCCGGCGAACTCGAGACCTTCAAGGACCTGATCGGCGAATGCGCCAAGCGCCAGCGCGTCCTCCCGGCCTATCCCGAACTCATCACTCTGCTCGCCCCGGAGCAGATGACGGAGCTCGGGCAGCAGTACACCGCGCGGGTACGGGCGCTCGCGCCGGAAGCCGAGCGCATCGTCGACAAGATGCCGCTCAATTTCATGTTCGTCGGCCTGATCCATGCCGCGCTTCCGAACGCCAAGATCATCCATGTCAGGCGCGATCCGCTCGACACCTGCGTCTCCTGCTACTCGCTGCTGTTCACCGGCAGCCAGCCCTTCGCTTACGATCTGACCGAGCTCGGCCGTTACTACCGGGGTTACGAGGCCGTGATGGCGCATTGGCACAAGGTGCTTCCGCCCGGCGTCTTGATGGACGTCCAATATGAGGACCTGGTCGACGATCTCGAGGTCACGTCGCGCGGCGTGCTGACCCATTGCGGCCTGGAATGGGAAGACGCCTGCCGCGATTTCCACAGCACCCAGCGCGCGGTGCGCACCGCGAGCCTGATGCAGGTGCGTGAGCCGCTCTACCGCCGCTCGGTTGGAAGCTGGAAGCGATACGAGAAGTTCCTTGGGCCGCTGCGCGAGGCGCTCGGTCTATAGACCGGGCGGCAGACCGCGCTGAAATAGTAGGATTGGCGAGCGGCAAATAACCGGGCGCGCAGGCCCCAGGGAACAGGTGACAGGGCGGCACCCGGCTATTTGGCCGCGCGGCGGTCGCGGCGATTTGATACTACCCTCAATAATTTAACGAATTGTTCTAAGAAATCAGGAAAGCGACTGGACGATTCGACGCCCAAGCTGCGCATCCCAATTCTCCACGTCTCCGCGATCTGCCGGCCGCCCGCACCTGCTCCGGTGAGCCATTTCCGCTCGCGCCGCCTTCTCGGCCGTTCGATTTGCTTCGGCCTGCAACCGGCAGCGCGGACCTGTGATGAAAAAGCACGAGCTGCTTGACGAGCGGGTCCAGGATTGATTTGACCGAGCGAGCTATCTCGTTGACGGTCGTGGGGCTTTGGATTTGGTACGGGCCTGGATATTGCGCCGGCAGGGCGCGAGGTCCGATCCACTCCTCTAGCCCCGCCGTCATCCGTCCTTGGCCTGCCCCGTCGAAATTCAACCTCGGAAGACAAATCCATCATGCGTATCACCCTCGTCGGCTCCCGCCATTTCGGTGTGGCCACACTGAACATGTTGCGGGACAAGGACGTCGAGATCGCGCGCGTGGTCGTGCATGATGGCGAGGACCGCTTGGCCGCCGCAGCCCGCGCCGCCGGCATCGAAGTCGTCGTCCAGGCCGATCCGCACCTCGTCACTCCGGAAGAAATCGCGCCGGGGACCGAGTTGATCGTCACGGCGCATAGCCATGCCCGCGTCGCGCAAGCGGCCGTGGCCGCTGCCAAGCTCGGCGGCATCGGCTACCATCCCTCGCTCCTCCCCCGTCACCGCGGCAAGGCCGCGGTCGAATGGACGATCAAGGAGGGCGACCCGGTCGCGGGCGGAACGATCTATCACCTCGCCGAGCGCATGGATGCAGGCGCCATTGCCGCCCAGGACTGGTGCTTCGTCAAGAAGGGCGAGACGGCCCGCGAATTGTGGGAGCGCGCGCTTGCCCCGCTCGGATTGAAGCTGCTCGGCCAAGTCATCGATTACGCCAAGGCGCATGGCTCCATCCCCGCCAAGCCGCAGGATGAGCAGTTCGCCACCAAGGCCCCGAGCCTCACGCCGTCTTGAAGGCAGCACGTCGAAGGCGATTGGCGCACGCGCAGTTTGCGCATGCGTCCGCCCGGAATCTGGCTTCCCACGCAAAGCCCAGCGCGGTATTCAAGTAGGGACGCGCCAATTGCGGCCCTGAGCTTGGCTCGGATGCCGCTGGCCCGATAAGACGATTAATCTTTATCATATTGATATTATTCGTGAAATTTTTACCGCCGCACTGCGGCAAACTTTCGTCACAATTTTTCCAAATAAGCTGAAGCCATCACTCACATTTGAGGAACTGATTCATGCGTCTTGATCGCATCGGAATGGCTTTGGTGGCGACCATCTTGGCCGGCAGTGCTGCGGCCCCTGCTTTTGCCCAATCCCCCTATGATGGACAATGGCAGGTTACAATTGTGACCAATAGCGGCAGCTGTGAGCCCTCCGCAAGCTCGACCCTGACCGTCGCTGACGGTAGAATTTCGGCGCCGGGTGCCAACGTCTCTGGTTCGATTGGGCGGGAAGGCCTGGTTAAGGTCTCGATCAACGGGGCATACGCAAATGGTCAGCTCAATGGCAATTCCGGTTCGGGTAAGTGGAATGGCGCTTCAGCGGGCATTCCGTGCAGCGGACGCTGGCAGGCGTCGCGGCTGTAACACGCGTTTTTCGAGTTTGAAGACGGTTCGGCGGCTCATGACAGCCGCCGTCTTTTTTGGTGCGAGCGGTCTCAGCGCTCCCAGTCACGCCGACCCCGGCCCCTTCACTGGAATGGCCGGCAATTGGCATGGCAGCGGCACGGTGGCGCTCGAGGACGGCTCGACGGAGCGGATCCGCTGCCGCGCCAGCTACGCCGTATCTGGTCCGCGTTTGAACTTGTCGCTGACCTGCGCGAGCGACGCCTATAAGTTCAATCTCTCCGCCAACGTCGTGGCACAGGGCTCTGCGATCTCCGGCAGCTGGAGCGAATCGAGCCGCGGCATCAATGGCATGCTCCAGGGCCGTGGCGGCGGCGGCAACTTCCAGCTAGCCGCCAGCGCTGCCGGCTTCAACGCCAATATCACGCTCGCAACGCGCGGCAACCGGCAGTCGGTCTCGATCCGCGCCGACAGCCAGTTCCGCGGCGCCAATATCTCGTTGTCGCGCTGAGCGAGCCTAGCCGCGGAGCGGCGTCCCCGCCTTTGGCGTGGCCAGCTGCGCCGCGGTCTGCTTGATCGTCTTCGCAATCAAGAGCGCCTGCTCCTTGGTCATGGCGAAGTCCTGCACGCCCTTGTGCGTGGTCAGCGACAACACCATTAGATGCGGCTCCTTCTCGGGCCAGCCGGTCGCGAACGCCGTGAGAAAATCGGCGGAGGTGGGACGGTCGGACATGTCGTGATTGTCTCTTCTGGATATTCTTTTGGCCTGCTCGGAGCGCCCGCTTTAGGACGGAACACGTCCGCATTCCATGCTTTTGTTACGCCACTGCCAGTTCCATTGCCCGCCTGATTGCGGCACATCTGCCGATTTCGTTTGCAAGCTATACCTGGGAGGCGATACAGCCCTGCCCTTGTTACAGGCAGTCACCTTCCCTTCCCGCCCATGCACCGACCTGCTTCCAAGATGATGGCCGCCTCATGGATGACGGGCTGGCTCAGCTTCATGCTGGTGATGGCCGTGGCCGGCCGTGAAGCGCTGCGCGAGCTCAATGTGTTCGAGCTGATGGAGCTGCGCTGCCTGCTCGGCCTTGTGATGCTGTCGCCGTTGGTCTGGCTGGGCGGCGGTCCCGCCACCTTGCGGACCAGGCGGTTGCCCCAGCACATCGCCCGCAATCTCGTGCATTACGTCGCTCAACTCGGCTGGTTCTTCGCGCTTACCTTGATCCCGATCGGTCAGGTCGTCGCGATCGAGTTCACCATGCCGATCTGGACTGCGTTGCTCGCGGCGAGCTTTCTTGGCGAGCGGCTCACGATCTACAAGCTTTCCGCCATCATGCTCGGCCTGATCGGGGTGCTCGTGATCGTTCGTCCCGATGCGGGTGCCATCAACCCCGGCCAATTGATCGCACTTGGTGCGGCGATGGGGTTCGGCATCTCGATCGTGTTGGTGAAGTCCCTCACCCGCACCGAGCCGACCGTGTCCATCATCTTCTGGATGCTCTCGATCCAGGCCGCGGCGGGCCTGGTGCCGACGCTGGCGCTCTGGACCTCGCCCTCGGCCACGATCTGGGGCTGGATTGTCGTGATCGCGATCTGCGGCACATTCTCGCACCTCTGCATGGCGCGCGCGATGCTCTATGCGGATGCCACCATCGTGGTCCCCATGGACTTCCTGCGCGTACCGCTGACCGCGGCCGCCGGCTGGCTGCTCTATGCCGAACAGCTCGATGCATTTACCTTGCTGGGGGCGGCGCTGATCCTTGGCGGCAACCTGCTCAACTTGCGGCCGGCACAGCCGGTCGCCGTGCGCGCGCGGAGCTGAGGTCGCGCGAACATCCCTCATTGCGGCTCCCCGCGTGTGATCCGATCACATAGCCGCGTCCCCGGAAACGTGAATTTCCGCGCAACAGCTGCGCAAAAATCAAGTCTCGATCGATTTTTTTGGCATCGGCGACGAGACCTTTTCGCGTCCGCCGCGACTAATGTCGCAGTGATCACTTCGCTTCTCCTGGGGGATGTCCTGATGCGTTGTCTCACCATCGGTCTGTCGCTGCTTTGCATGGCGCTGACGGCGGAAGCTGCCAAAGCGGATCGGCGTGTCGCCTTCGTGGTCGGCAATGGCGCCTACAAGAACGTCGCGCCGCTGCCGAACCCTCCGGTCGATGCGAAGGCCATGGCCGCAACCCTGCGCAATGTCGGTTTCGACGTGGTCGAGGGCTCCAATCTCACCCGCGACAAGATGACCGAAAAGCTGCTCGACTTCGGCCGGAAGGCACAGGGCGCCGATATCGCGGTGTTTTATTATGCCGGGCACGGCATTGCGATCTCCGGCACCAACTACCTGCTGCCGGTCGATGCCGACCTGAAATCCGAGATGGACGTGAAGCTCGGCTCCGCCATCAACATCGACGTGACGCTCGATCAGACGATGGGCGATGCCAAGGTCAAGCTGGTCTTCCTCGACGCCTGCCGCGACAATCCGTTCGCTGCCAAGATCAAGTCGAACTCGCCGACCCGCAGCGTCGCGGTCCAGACGGGCCTTGCCGAAATGAAATCGGGTGAAGGCACCTTGATCGCATTCGCCACCGGCCCCGGCCAGACCGCGCTCGACGGCGAGGCCGGCGCCAACAGCCCGTTCACCCGCGCCCTGATCGCCCACATCGCCCAGCCAGGCGTCGAAATCCAGCAGGCGATGACGGAGGTGCGCGCCCAGGTCAACGAGGAGACCAGCAAGGGCCAATTGCCCTGGGGCCATACCAATCTGATCGGCGCGGTTTATCTCAATCCCGCTGCAACGCCGGCAACGAGCGCGGCTGCCATCCCGGGCAATGTTCCGGCCAATGCCGCCTCTTCGGCCAATGCCGAGGCCGAGCTCGAGTTCTGGCGCTCGGTGAAGGACTCCAACAGGCCGGAAGAGCTCAACGCCTACCTCTCGACCTATCCCAACGGCCAGTTCAAGACGCTGGCACTCGCTCGCATCGCCTCGATCGAAAGCGGCGCCGCGAACAATGCCACGCGGAACGTCGCCAAGGGGGTCGATCCCGCTGTGTTCACCGAGGAAGGCAGCCAGGTCAGCGAGGATCAGATCGGTCTCGACAAGAGCAAGCGGCGCGACGTGCAGCGCCGTCTGACCGGCCTTGGCTTCGACACCAAGATGACCGGCATCTTCGATGACGAGACCCGAGGGGTCGTCAAGCGCTGGCAGGCGGCACGCGGTTATCCTTCGACAGGCTATCTGACCAGGCTGCAACACAAGGCGCTGCTCGCCGAGCCGCAGCCCGCCCCGGCAACGGCTTCGATGAGCGCCCCCGCAGCCAAGCCTCGCCGTGCCAGGCCCAGCGGCAATGTCGCAGCCGGCAGCGCCCCGCCGCCGAGCGCCGCGCCGGTGTACCGCAACCCGCCGCCGGACAATGCTGGCAACGCCGCCGGTGCGGCCTTCATCGGCGGCATGATGGGCGGCGTCCTCGGCGGCGCACTGCGCAGGTAGTCGCAACTGGTATGCAAGAGCGCGGACCTGCTGAGCGGCTAATCTTTGCCCTTACAGGCCTGCGGCCTTGCGCAGCGCGGCGTTGATGCGGTCCTGCCAGCCGGGGCCTCCGGCCTGGAAATGCTCGAGCACGTCCTGGTCGATCCGCAAGGTCACCTGCTCCTTGACGCCGGGGATCGCCGCCTTTTTCGGCGGTGCCTCGACGGGTTTGGTCGTGACCTTCTTGAACGCGGCCTCGGCTTCCGTGCGGGCGTCGGCGAGCGTGCGTGGACGTCGCGGTTGGTTCGCCATCATTCACATTCCTTCGAAAAGCGCAGTCGACAAATAGCGTTCGGAGAAGGACGGCACGATCGCAAGAATGGTCTTGCCCGCGCTCTCCGGCCGCTTGCCGATCGCAAGTGCCGCGGCGATCGCCGCGCCCGAGGAGATGCCGCCGGGGATGCCTTCGTTGCGGGCCAGTGCACGAGAGGTCTCGATCGCCGTCGTGCTGTTGATCTTGACGATCTCATCAATCACGGAGCGATCGAGAATGTCCGGGACGAAGCCGGCGCCGATGCCTTGGATCTTATGCGGCGAATGCATCCCGCCTGACAGCACCGGGCTCTCCTCCGGCTCGACGGCCACCACCTTCAACGACGGCTTGCGCGGTTTGAGCACCTGCCCGACGCCGGTGATCGTGCCGCCGGTGCCGACGCCCGCGACGAAGACGTCGATATTGCCGCCGGTGTCGTTCCAGATCTCCTCGGCGGTGGTGCGGCGATGAATCTCGGGATTGGCGAGATTCTTGAACTGCTGCGGCATCGCCGAATTCGGAGTGGTTCTCAATAGCTCCTCGGCAGTCGCGATCGCGCCCTTCATTCCCTGTGCGGCGGGCGTCAGTACCAGCTCTGCACCGAGGAAGGCGAGCATCTTGCGACGTTCGATCGACATCGATTCCGGCATCACGAGCTTGAGCCGGTAGCCGCGCGACGCCGCAACGAAAGCCAGCGCAATTCCGGTATTTCCCGAGGTCGGTTCGATCAGCACGGTGTCCTTGTTGATGATGCCCGCCTTCTCCATCGCGATAATCATCGCCGCGCCGATGCGATCCTTCACGCTCGCGGCTGGATTGAAGTATTCCAGCTTGGCAAGGATCGTTGCATTGACGCCGTGCTGCTCCGGCAGCCTTCGCAGCCGCACAATCGGCGTGTTTCCGATCGCGTCGACAATCGAGTCGAACACGCGTCCTCGGCCCGGACGCGGCGTGTTTTCGGCAGCAGATGACGCATCCATTGAGACACTCCTTGCGCGCAGGCGCGACAGGTTAAGTTTTCGTAACGCATCATTGGACAGGGTGTTGCACTGCGCAAGCACGTTTCTGCGACATGAGAGCCGCTGCGGCGCACAACTTGTCGCGGCTAAATTACGCAAAAACAACGTATTTGTGTTGCGACAAGGTCAAACATCTGAGTGTATAGTAACCACGATGTCGGGCGCTGACGCGCTGATCGGTCGCAAGAACGCGATCCCACGCTCGACGTCTCCACCTTTGAGAGATCGCAACGCTTGAGATCCCCGCTCTAAGATCGCAACGGAGGTCACCATGTCAGCACTTGCTGAACTCATGTCGACCAGCACGCCGAGGCCAAATCCGCGCGGCAGCGATCTTCCGACATGTCCGGTCTGTGCAGATTCCATGATTGCGGCCGAAGCGTCTGCCTATCTTGCCGATAACGCGATCAGCTATCTCTGGACCTGCGACACCTGCGGTTACGGCTTTGTGACCAAGCACGTCGTCCACAAGCGGTTCGCCTGCGCTGCCCTGTCGTCCTGAGCCGGCTTCCATCAGCTGGGAGTGTCATCGCGCGGCGATATCACCGCGTGACCAGTTTGCGCGCGTCTCAGCATAGAACTGAGCGAAAGTGCCGGCGGCGATCGCACCGCGCATGCCGGCCATCAGTTGCTGATAGTAGGCGATGTTGATCTCCGACAGAAGCATCGCACCGAGCGTCTCGCCCGCCTTGACCAGATGATGCAGATATGCGCGCGAATAGCTGCGCGCCGCCGGCCACGGGCTCTCCTCATCGAGGGGACGCGGGTCGTCGGCGTGGCGCGCATTGCGCAGATTCACCGGCCCGAAACGGGTGAACGCGACGCCGTGCCGTCCGTTGCGGGTCGGCAGCACGCAGTCGAACATGTCGATGCCGCGCTTGACCGACTCCAGCAAGTCATCCGGCGTGCCGACGCCCATCAGATAGCGCGGCCGGTCGGCGGGCAGCACCGGCGCCGTGGCTTCGATCATCGCGAGCATCACCGCCTGCGGCTCACCGACCGCGAGGCCGCCGATCGCATAGCCGTGGAAACCGATCTCGACCAGGCCGCGTGCGCTCGTCTCCCGCAAGCTTGGGACGTCGCCGCCCTGCACGATACCGAACAGCATGTATCCGGCCGGCGCAGTCTCGAAGGCGCGGCGGCACCGCGCGGCCCAGCGCAGCGACAGCTGCATCGCGCGCTCGATGTCGTCGCGCCCGGCCGGCAGCCGCACGCACTCGTCGAGCTGCATCGCGATATCGGAGCCGAGCAGGCGCTGCACCTCGATGGCGCGCTCCGGCGACAGCTCGATCTTGGTGCCGTCGATATGGGAGCGAAACGTAACGGCATTTTCCGTCAGCTTGCGGAGCTCGGATAGCGACATCACCTGGAAGCCGCCGGAATCGGTCAGCATCGGCCCGCCCCAGCCGGTGAAACGCTGCAGGCCTCCGAGCGCCGCGATCCGCTCCGCGCCCGGACGCAGCATCAGGTGGTAGGTGTTGCCCAGCACGATGTCGGCGCCCGCGTCGCGGACCTCGCGCCAATGGATCCCCTTCATGGCACCCGCCGTGCCGACTGGCATGAAGGCGGGCGTTCGCACCACGCCATGCGGCGTGGTGAGGCGGCCGGTGCGCGCAGCGCCGTCAGTCGCAAGCAGCTCGAAATGATTGGGAAGGCTGGTGTCTTCTGGGAGGCTCATGACGGGTTTATTGCGTCAGCGCGGAGCCGGTTTCAACCTGGTCGAGCCCAATTCCGGTCACAAAGTCCGTTGACGGCGGTTCCCGCCGCCACTATGGTCCTGCGCCATGTTCACCGCGACCAAACGCACGACGAAAACCACCAAGCCCAGCAGGGCCTCGGGAGGCGTGCGCGCGTAGACGAACCTAGCCGCGACATCTTCGAACCGAAGCCCCGCCTGATGAAGGTCCGGGGCTTTTTTATTGCCTAAATTCCAACTGGAGACAGAGACGTGAAGAACGACCCCGTTGTTGCCATTGTCGGCGTGACCGGCGCTGTCGGCGCCGAATTCATCGCCACCATGGACCGCCGCAACTTCCGCGTCGGCAAGCTGAAGGCGCTGGCGAGCGCCCGCTCGGCCGGACAGACCCTGAATTTCCGCGGCCAGACGGTCACCATCGAGGAGCTCAACGAGCGCTCGTTCGAGGGCGTCGATATCGCGCTGTTCTCGGCCGGCGGCGGCATCTCCAGGAAGTTCGCACCGATCGCGGTGCGCTCAGGCGCCGTGGTGGTCGACAATTCCTCAGCCTTCCGCATGGACCCGAACGTGCCGCTGGTGATCCCGGAGATCAACGCGGGCCGCATTCGGGACCACAAGGGGATCATCGCCAATCCGAATTGCGCCGCCATCACCGCGCTGGTGCCGCTGTGGCCGATCCATCAGAAGAACCGGATCAAGCGCGTCATCATCTCGACCTACCAGGCCGCCAGCGGCGCCGGTGCGGCCGCCATGGACGAGCTCGTGCAGTCGACCCGCGCCAATCTCAACGGGCAGGTCTATGCCCCGAAGGTGATGCCGCATCCCTACGCCTTCAACCTGTTCAGCCACAACACGGCGATCGATCCGGAGACCGGCTACAACGACGAAGAAACCAAGGTCATCAACGAGACCCGGAAGATCTTCGAGGATGAGACCATCGCGATCGGCGTCACCTGCGTGCGCGTTCCGGTGCTGCGCGCCCATTGCGAAGCCATCACCTTCGAATGCGAGAAGCCCATCTCGGAAGACGACGTCCGGCGCATTCTTGCCACCGCACCCGGCGTGCGCATCGTCGACGATCGCGCCAAGAACTACTTCCCGATGCCGGTCGACGCCTCCGGCCAGGATGACGTGCTGGTCGGCCGGATCAGGAAGGACCTCTCCGATCCGTCCGGGCATTCGATCGCGATGTTCGTCTCGGCAGATCAGCTCCTCAAGGGCGCCGCGCTGAACGCGGTGCAGATCGCGGAGCTGCTGCCGGAACGCGTGATGGCGTAACGACACCCGCGCGTCATTGCGAGAAGCCGAAGGCGACGAAGCAATCCAGTTCTTTTCCCGCGGCACGACTGGATTGCTTCGCTTCGCTCGCAATGACGAGCCAACGTCTGGGGCGATACCTACGGACTCCGCACATCTTCTTCACCGCGGCGGAACAGCAGGCACGCATCGCCGTAGGAATAGAAGCGGTAGCCGCTCGCAATCGCATGTGCGTAGGCCGCTTTCATCTCGTCGAGCCCAGAAAAGGCCGAGACCAGCATGAACAGCGTCGAGCGCGGCAGGTGGAAATTGGTGAGCAGGATGTCGACGGCGCGGAAGCGGTAGCCCGGCGTGATGAAGATCGAGGTTTCGCCTTCAAAGGCTGCGATCGTGCCATCGCCTCTGGCCGCGCTTTCCAACAGCCGCAGCGAGGTCGTGCCGACGGCCACGATGCGGCCGCCTCGCGCGCGCGCCTCATTCAGTGCTGCAGCGGTCGCTTCTGACACGCTGCCCCACTCCGCATGCATTTTATGGCCTTCGGTGTCCTCGACCTTCACGGGCAGGAAGGTGCCGGCCCCGACATGCAGCGTGACCCGCTGCAGCCCGACTCCGCGGGCGCGCAAACGCTCTTCCAGCGTCGGCGTGAAATGCAGGCCTGCCGTCGGCGCAGCGACAGCCCCCTCCTTCGCCGCGAACATGGTCTGATAGTCGTCGGCGTCACGTTCATCGGCGGCGCGCTTGCCGGCGATGTAGGGCGGCAGCGGCGGTCGGCCGAGGTCCGCGATCGCCTGGTCCAGCATCGGGCCATGGAAGGAGAACGACAGCGTTACCTCGCCTTCGGCGCCTTTGGCCTCGACGGACGCGTCCAGGTGCCCCAGCAGGCACACCCTGCCCTCATTGCCGAACCGGATCGTATCGCCCGGTGCGAGCTTTTTGGCCGGCCGCACCAGTGCCTGCCAGCGCGAGCCATCGAGCCGTTTGATCAGCGTGGCCTCGATCTTCGGCTCGGTCTCGCGCCCGATCCGGCGGCCTGACAGTTGCGCTGCGATCACCTTGGTGTCGTTGACGACCAGCTGGTCACCGGGCTCGAGCCAGTCCGGCAGATCGCTAATGAGCCGATCGCGCAGCACGCCATCACCCTGCACCACCAGCATGCGCGCAGAGTCCCGCGGGCTCGCCGGCCGCAGGGCGATGTTTTCGGGCGGAAGATGGAAGTCGAACAGTTCGGTGCGCATCGTTGGCTCGGCACCAAGCCGACCCTCATCCAGAGGAGCCCGCCGCCGGCGGGCGTCTCGAAGGATGAGGCCGGGATGTCTGGGGCCTCATGGTTCGAGACGCGTGCGGCGCACGTTCCTCACCATGAGGATCGATCCATTACTGCGCGTCTGCGGCCATGTACGCCTTGACGATCTTGTCCGGGTTCTGCACCGGCTCGCCGCGCTTGATCTTGTCGACGTTCTCCATGCCCTCGGTGACCTTGCCCCAGACCGTGTACTGCTTGTCCAGGAAGCGGGCGTCGTCGAAGCAGATGAAGAATTGGCTGTCGCCGGAATCGGGGCTGGCCGCGCGGGCCATCGAGGCCGTGCCGCGCACGTGGGGCTCCGCATTGAATTCGGCCTTCAGCTTCTTGCCGGAGCCGCCGGTGCCGGTGCCTTGCGGGCAGCCGGTCTGAGCCATGAAGCCGTCGATGACGCGATGGAACACGATCCCGTCATAGAAACCTTCCCGCACCAGCTCCTTGATCCGCGCCACGTGGTTGGGTGCCAGATCCGGGCGCATCTCGATGGTCACGGGGCCCTGGGTGGTCTCAAGGATCAAGGTGTTTTCGGTGACAGCCATGCTTGTCTCTCAATGGTTTGAGTTCGACGGGATACGGGAACTCGTTCGAAGGGGGAACTTAAATGCCCGCGGGCGTGCAATCGCACTGGCCCATATCTCGATAAATGGCATTGTCGGTCGGCGTACCAAGAGCCGGGCCGCTTGGCAAAGATTTCGTTAAGCGCGCTGCACCGGTGTGGTCCCGCACCGGCGCAGGCCGGACTGCGGCACCGCTCAACCCGCGGGTGCCGCGCGCCAAGTCACTCGAAGTCATTTCATGTCCGCTGCGACCTGGACCTTCACCATCTTATCGGGATCGGTGACGCTGCCCGAAGACGAGCCGGACGGCGCCTTCTTCAACTTGTCGACCACGTCCATGCCCTGCACGACCTCGCCGACGACGGTGTATTGGCCATTGAGGAACGATGCATCGCCGAAGCAGATGAAGAACTGCGAATTGGCGGAATCGACGCTGTCGCCGCGCCGGGCCATGCCGACCGTGCCACGCTTGAACGGCACGTTCGAGAATTCCTGCTTCAGGTTCGGGTATTTCGAGCCGCCGGTGCCGTTGAAGTTCTGACCGTCACCGGTCTGCGCCATGAAGCCGTCCATGACGCGGTGGAACGGCACGTTGTTGTAGAACCCTTCGCGCGCCAGCGTCTTCAATCGTTCGGCGTGCTGCGGGGCGAGGTCGGTGCGCAGCTTGATGACGATGCGGCCCTTGGTGGTGTCGATGACGAGCGCGTTCTGCTTGTCGAGCCCTGCGGGCAGCGACTGCGCCAAGGCCGGAACGGCAAAGACGAGGGCGAAGATAACGGCGATAGCTCGGATCATGAAAACTCCGGAGGGTGGAGGACGGAAGTCGGTGATTGCGCGCGACGTGCCGTATCAGCGAAATTTGGCGGCGAGGCTGCTCGCGACGGATGGCGGCACGAAAGACGATACATCGCCGCCCATGGCAGCGATTTGACGAACCAGTGTGGCGGTGATCGGACGGACGGCGACGGAGGCCGGGACGAACACGGTCTGGATTCCCGGCGCCATGACTTGGTTCATGCCTGCGAGTTGCATCTCGTAATCCAGATCGGTGCCGTCGCGCAGGCCGCGGATCATCAGGATCGCTCCGGCTTTTTGCGCCGCCGTCACCGTAAGATTGTCATAGGTGGTGGCGTCGAAGCCGCAGGATGCCTGTGCCGCAACGGGGCCGAACGCCTCCCGCACCATGGCAAGCCGCTCCTCGGTGGAGAACAGCGGCTTCTTGCTGGAGTGGACTCCGACCGCGACGACGAGTTGGTCGCAGAGGTGGACGGCCTGCCGGACCACGTCCAGATGGCCGTTGGTGACGGGATCGAAAGATCCGGGATAAAGGGCAATGCGCGGCATAGGCCCCTCCTATACCCGCTGCAAACGACCGGCAAGCCGCCCTTTGTTTCGCCCGCCGCGGCGCCAAGAAACAAATCCTAACGGGATGAAACCATTTTCAGGCTTTTGCGAAGGAGACTAGAAACCCGCACTTTGTATTCAACCTCCACAACAAGGGCCAGAACGGCCCTCGACAGGGGATCGTCGTGATCAAAGCGCTTTCTGCCATCGCGGTGGCCGCGTTCGTGGCTGCTGCCCTGACCATTCTGCCCGGTTTCGCCCCGAAGGTCGAAGCCAGCGTGCCGCAGCCGCTCGCCAAAAGCGACCGCCTCGACATCCGCCCGATCGGTCGCGGCTGCTCGGAGCAAGCCTGGCCGAATTTCGAGGCGGCGTGCCTACGCACCGCGGGAACGAAGGCAGTGGTTAACGACGCACGGGTCGTGGCGGTCGACAAGCCGCAGTGAAACAAGCTGCAGCGAACATCTGCGAATAGCGAATGGGGAGTAGCGAATAGGCTCGATCCTGCTCGCCCTCCCTGTTCACCATTCGGCTACTCGCTATTCGCCTGATCCCCGTTTCCCTGGTCGCTGTGGCCGTTTCCGCCGGCGCCGTTCTCCGACTCCTCGCCGATGTGCTCGACCGAGACCACCTTCTCGTCGTCGGCGGTGTTGAACACGATCACGCCCTGCGTCGAGCGGCCGGCAATCCGGATGTCCTCGACCGGGCAGCGGATCAACTGGCCCTTGTCGGTCACCAGCATGATCTGGTCGGCGTCCTCGACCGGGAACGAGGCAACGAGCTTGCCATTGCGTTCATTGACGGACATCGCGACGATGCCCTTTCCGCCGCGACCGGTGGTGCGGTACTCGAACGACGAGGTCCGCTTGCCATAACCGTTCTCGCTGATTGTCAGCACGAACTGCTCCGCCGCCGACATCTCGACATAGCGCTGCTCGCCGAGTTCGACGGTCGAGCCGGCTGCTGCCTCCTCGGTATCGATCCCCGTCTCCTCATCGGCCCCGCCGCGGCGCACGGCATTGGCGCGGCGCAGGTAAGCGGCACGCTCCTCGGAGTCGACCTCCATGTGGCGCAGGATGGACAGCGAGATGACCTTGTCGGCCGATGGCAGCGCAATGCCGCGCACGCCCATCGAGGTGCGCCCGGTGAAGACGCGGACGTCATTGACCGGGAAGCGGATGCACTGACCGCCGGCGGCGGTCAGCAGCACGTCGTCGCGCTCGGTGCAGATCTGGACATCGACGATCTCTTCGCCCTCGTCGAGTTTCATCGCGATCATGCCGGAACGGCGGACCTCGACGAAATCCGACAGCTTGTTGCGGCGGACATTGCCGCCCGTCGTGGCGAACATCACGTCGAGATTGGCCCAGGAGGATTCGTCCTCCGGCAGCGGCATGATGGTGGTGATGCGTTCGCCCTGCTCCAGCGGCAGGATGTTGATCAGCGCCTTGCCGCGCCCGTTGGGGGCGGCGACCGGCAGCCGCCAGACCTTCTCCTTGTAGACCTGGCCGCGCGAGGAGAAGAACAGGACCGGCGTATGGGTCGAGGCCACGAACAGTCGGCTGACGAAATCCTCCTCGCGGGTCTGCATGCCCGCGCGGCCTTTACCGCCGCGGCGCTGGGCGCGATAGGCCGACAGCGGCACGCGCTTGGCGTAGCCGGCGTGCGATACCGTCACCACCATGTCCTCGCGCTGGATCAGGTCCTCGTCTTCGACCTCACCTTCCTGCTCGATGATGACGGTCCTGCGCGGCGTGCCGAACTCGGTCTTAACGGCCGCGAGTTCGGTCTTGATGATGCCCTGGACACGGGCGCGCGAGCGCAGGATATCGAGATAGTCGTTGATCTCGATCTTCAGCTTGTCGAGTTCGTCCGAAATCTCCTCGCGGCCGAGCGCCGTCAGCCGCTGCAGGCGCAGGTCGAGGATCGCCTTGGCCTGCTCCAGCGACAGCCGGATCGTGCCGTCGTCGGCAAGCCGATGGCGCGGATCGTCGATCAAGGTGATGATGGACTCGACGTCGCGCGCCGGCCAGTCGCGCGACATCAGCGCGTCGCGCGCCGTGGCGGGATCGGGCGACGTCCTGATGACCCGGATGACCTCGTCGATATTGGCCACCGCAACCGCAAGACCGACCAGGATATGGGCGCGGTCGCGGGCCTTGCCGAGCAGATATTTGGTCCGCCGCGTCACCACCTGTTCGCGGAAGGCGATGAACAGCGTCAGGAAATCCTTCAGGTTCATCGTCTGCGGTCGGCCGCCATCGAGCGCGAGCATGTTGGCGGCGAAACTCGTCTGCAGCGGCGTGAACTTGTAGAGCTGGTTCAGCACCACGTCGGGTACCGCATCGCGCTTCAACTCGACCACCACGCGGTAGCCCTCGCGATCGGACTCGTCGCGCAGATCGGCGACGCCTTCGATCTTCTTCTCGCGCACCAAATCGGCGATGCGCTCCACCATCGTGGCCTTGTTGATCTGATAGGGGATCTCCGAGATGATGATCGCCTCGCGATCCTTGCGGATCGTGTCGATCGTCACCTTGCCCCGCATCACGATCGAGCCGCGGCCGAGATGGTAAGCGGAGCGGATGCCGGCGCGTCCGAGAATGATGCCGCCGGTCGGGAAGTCCGGGCCCGGGATGATGTTGATCAGTTCGTCGATCGTGAGCGCGGGATTGTCGATCAGCGCCACGCAGGCGTCGATCACCTCGCCGAGATTGTGCGGCGGGATGTTGGTCGCCATGCCGACCGCGATGCCGCCGGCGCCGTTGACCAGCAGGTTCGGAAACTTGGCCGGAAGGACCGACGGCTCCTTGTCAGAGTTGTCGTAGTTCGGAGCGAAGTCGACCGTGTTCTTGTCGATGTCGTCGAGCAGCGGGATCGCCGACTTCGCCAGCCGCGCTTCCGTGTATCGATAGGCTGCCGGCGGATCACCGTCGACCGAGCCGAAATTGCCCTGGCCGTCGATCAGCGGCACGCGCATGGAGAAGTCCTGCGCCATGCGGACCATGGCGTCGTAAATCGACTGGTCGCCATGCGGGTGATATTTACCGATGACGTCGCCGACCACGCGGGCGGACTTCACGTATTTCTTGTCCGGCGTGTGCCCCTGCTCGTACATCGAGTACAGGATGCGGCGGTGCACCGGCTTCAACCCGTCACGCGCGTCAGGCAGCGCACGCGCCACGATCACGCTCATCGCGTAATCGAGGTAGGAGCGTTTCATCTCGTCGAGGATGGAGACGGGGCGAATGTCGGAAGGTCCGCCCGGCTCGCCGGGCTTCTCATCTTCAGTGTCGGACAATTGGGGATCCGGTCAGTTTTGCACGCGGAAATCGATGCGAATCATATAGCGCATCGCAGCCCCGCAAACCACCCCTCCCCGCACGGAAGGGGCGGCTTTTTCTGTTCGTTTTTCCAGTGACTTAAGGCGCTCGTCGGTCGAGGAAAATGCGGCGCCAGACCCGCGTTTCTCAACGCGCCCCGCCGGCGATCAGAACGGAATGTCGTCGTCCATGTCGCTGTTGCGGCCACCGGCCGGAACCGGCCGGCGCGGCGCTGGTGCGGATGACGGCCCACCGATGCCGAAATCGCCGCCTGGCTCGTCGGCAAAGCTGCCGCCGCCACCGCCGCCCCGGCCATCCAGCATCGTCAGCGTCGAGTTGAACCCCTGCAGCACCACCTCGGTGGAGTACTTCTCGACGCCGCTCTGATCGGTCCATTTGCGGGTCTGCAGCGCGCCCTCGATGTAAACCTTCGCGCCCTTCTTCAGATACTGCTCGGCAACTTTGCAAAGCCCCTCGTTGAAGATGACGACGCGGTGCCACTCGGTCTTTTCCTTGCGCTCACCTGTCGCCTTGTCGCGCCATGTCTCCGAGGTCGCGATGCTGAGATTGGCAATCGGCCGCCCGTCCTGGGTGCGCCGAATCTCGGGATCCTTGCCGAGATTGCCCACCAGAATCACTTTATTCACACTTCCCGCCATCACACTCTCCCGCGGCTCGAATTCCTGGACCGGTGCCCACCGGCCGATCGGCATGCGGCGGCTGGGGTCCTTCCTCAGTCGGCGGACCCTATACGCTTGTCGCGCCGGCGACCCGCCTTCTCCTTGATTATCCACATATAGCAAGCCGTCGCGCCACGTTCCAGCTTTGTTCGAATCCTATTCCCACAACCATGCGTAGAGTTCCCGTTTGAGGCGAAATTTGACCAAATTCCCGCCGGGAACCGGAATGAAGTTCCATGGCATCCCAGATACTTAAGCACTTTCATTAACTTATGATGCCATCAGAACTCCCATTTCGCGACCAGGGTGTGGCTTTTTAGCGACAGCATTTTGAGTTGAATCGCGTATCCTACACAAGCAATGACAAGCCGCCTCGGCGGTCGGACAGATTTGTTAGTTGGCGCTTTCCGGGGGACCCAAATGAAAGCGCGCAATGCGGGAGAACTTCTGATGAGAAAGATTTTACTTGGTGCCGTGAGCTTGATCGCCCTGGGACTGGTCACGCCTGCAAGTGCCGCCGACCTCGCTGCACGTCCATACACCAAAGCCCCACCTCCGGTTGCGCCGGTGCTTTATGACTGGAGCGGCTTCTACATCGGCATCAACGCCGGCGGCGGTTCGAGCCATAAGTGCTGGGATCTGGTTTCCACCGCAGGCTTCGGTACGCTGGCGACACCGTTGGACGAGGGTTGCCACGACGCGACCGGTGCGACGGCCGGCGGCCAGATCGGCTATCGCTGGCAGATGGCGAGCTGGGTGTTCGGCGTCGAAGGCCAGGGCAACTGGGCCAACTTCCGTGGCAGCAACGTCAATCTGCTGGGCGGCACCGCGCTTGTTGCCGCAGGCCTCACCGATCAGTCCAAGATCAACGCATTCGGCCTGATCACCGGCCAGGTCGGCTACGCCTGGAACAATGTTCTGGTCTATGGGAAGGGCGGCGTCGCGGTTGTCGGAGACAGGTTCAGGACCTTCAACGTTGTGGGCACCCTCGTCGACTCCGCTGACAACACCCGCTGGGGTGGAACCATCGGCGTCGGCCTTGAATACGGCTTTGCTCCGAATTGGTCGGTGGGCGTCGAATATGACCACCTCTTCCTTGGCCGGCATACCGTCGACTCGGTCACGCCGGCTGGCGCGTTTTCTGCCAGCGATCGCATCAAACAGGATGCCGATATCGGCCTGGTTCGGCTGAACTATCGCTTCGGCGGCCCGATCATTGCCCGCTACTAAACGCGCAAATCCTCTTCTCGGAAAGGCCGGCTTCGCGCCGGCCTTTTTGTTGGTTGCCGGTTTGGTTCGACGCCCCCTTGGCTGGGAACTGCGCGATGCGTGGAATATTGCTGGGGTCGCGTCGCCCCGCCGATGACTGGCGCCATCCAAGATCGGTTGAAGCCTGGACCAAGATGCCGTGGTACGCGAATGGCCCGGCTTTCGCCGCTGATTGGGCGCCATTGTTGCCTTTCGGACACAGCATCATGGGTTGAATCGTCGTATATTCAATCGGAACGCGAGTGCGGCCAACACGAACACCCGCGCTTCCGAGCGCACGTAACGAAGCGCGCAAATTTGAAAGGGTATGCAATGAAAAAGTTTTTGCTTGGTGCTGTTAGCCTGATTGCTCTTGGACTGGTGACGTCGGCCAGCGCCGCCGACCTGGCCGCCCGGCCCTACACCAAGGCGCCACCTATCGCCGCACCGCTTCCGCCCACTTGGGCCGGATTCTACATCGGTGTCCAAGGCGGCGGCGGCTGGGGTCGCAGCAAAGAGACCTTCTTCGGCGCGCCGAACACGGCAATCTTCGTGGGCACCCAGAGCTACAACACGTCCGGCGGCTTCGTCGGTGGCGTAGCCGGTTACAATTGGCAGTTCGGGAACTACCTGATCGGCATCGAGGGCGACTACCACTGGTCCGACATCAGCGGCCGCTCGGGTGTGGTCAATGCAGGTCTCGGCGACACTTACTTCACCAAGCTGCGCAGCTTCGGCGACATCAAGGGCCGCGCTGGCTGGGCGAACGGCCCGTGGCTGCTCTTCATCAGCGGCGGCGCGGCTGTCGGCGACCTCCAGCATCGCTACGACGCAGCCCTCAATGGCGGTGCGGCCAACTCCTTCTCTCAGAACGACTGGCGTTGGGGATGGACCGTCGGCGCCGGTGGCGAATACATGTTCGCCCCGAACTGGTCGGCCAAGCTCGAATACAATTTCATCGATTTCGGCAAAAGCACGATCCAGTACTCGCCTGTTCCGACCAATCGTTCCGAGTGGAAGGATACGGTTCACACCGTCAAGGCCGGTATCATCTGGCACTTCAACGGACCGGTCATCGCCAAGTACTGATTGCGTACTGATTGCGCGGCAAATACCAATTCCGGAAGGCCGGCCTCGCGCCGGCCTTTTGTTTGCTACCGGCTTGACGCGACAGCTGTGGAACTTGGCTAGTCGTTGTGGCATTTCGGTGACGGCCACTGACAGGGAAAACGGCTATAGACCCCAGCGGCGGGGGGTGTTGGTGTGCGTGCGGGCGTCGGACGGGACTTGGGGACTGCGATGTGGGGAATGTTGCTGGGGGCGGCAACGTTGCTGGCGCTGGGGGCGGCGCCGGCGATCGCAGCCGATCTGCCCGCGCGCACCTACACCAAAGCGCCTGCCATGCTCGCCGCCATCTATGATTGGGGCGGGTTCTATGTCGGCCTGAACGCCGGGGGCGGCTCTGCCCACACCTGCTGGACGAACACGGCAACAGGGACCTCAGAGGGCTGTCACAACGCCACTGGTGCTCTCGCCGGTGGCCAGATCGGTTACCGCTGGCAGAACGGCGCCTTCGTCTTCGGCCTCGAAGCGCAGGGCAACTGGGCCGATCTCAAGGGCAGCAATGCCAGCCAGGCCGTGGCGGCGACCACCAATCAGACCAAGATCGACTCCGTCGGCCTGTTCACCGGCCAAGTCGGTTACGCCTGGAACAACGCGCTGTGGTACGTGAAGGGCGGCGCGGCCGTGGTCGGCGACAAATACAACGGCTTGGCGACAGTTGCGGGCACCGTGTTCGATCGCGCCGCCGAGACCCGTTGGGGTGGCACCGTCGGCACCGGCATCGAGGTCGGCTTTGCGCCGAACTGGTCGGTCGCCGCGGAATACGACCACATCTTCATGGGCAACCGCGCGCTCAATTTCTCCGGCGTTCCCGCTGGTGCGGCCTCGCGCGGCGAGACGGTGAGCCAGGACGCGGACCTCGCGACGTTGCGCGTGAACTACCGCTGGGGCGGTCCGGTCGTCGCGAAGCACTGACAAGTAGCTGCCCTGCTCTCAATCGCCAGGATCGGCCGCGATCGAGCTGACGAACAACAAACTTGTTTGCCGTAGTTCGACCCCGGTGCGCCGTAGCGTTTCGCCGGTGCGCGAAACGCTTACCAATCCTTAAGCACGATCAGTAGCTTCCGCTCGATGCAGCACGGCGGTGACAGCTTTGAAAGGCGACTTCGTTAGAATTCTGCTCCAGCCACTTGGGTGGGACCGGACTGTGGGGTCCGGAAGAGGATCAATGGGACTGGAGACGACAATGAAGAAAATGCTGTTTCTGACTGCGAGCTTCGCGGCCGTCGGGATCGCGCCTGCATTCGCCGCTGACCTGGCTGCGCGCTCTTACACCAAGGCTCCGCCGGCCTACGTGACGCCGCTGCCGACCTGGGCCGGCTTCTATATCGGCGCGAACGGTGGCGCCGATTGGAGCCATAATTGCTGGACGCTGAACAACGTTGCCGGCGTGCCGCTGGCGGTCACACAACCTGAGGGCTGCCACAACGCCACCAGCGGCGTGGTCGGCGGACAGATCGGCTATCGCTGGCAGGCCGCGAGCTGGGTGTTCGGCCTCGAAGCACAGGGCGACTGGACGGACCTGAAGTCCTCGAATGTCAGTACGGCAGCGCTGGCCGCGGGCGTCACCAACCAGACCAAGACCGATGCGATCGGCCTGTTCACCGGCCAGGTCGGCTACGCCTGGGGCAATGTGCTCTGGTACGTGAAGGGCGGCGCTGCCGTCACCCACAACAAGTATCGCGGGCTGGCCACCTTGACCGGTGCGGAGATCGATTCGGCGAGCGAAACACGCTGGGGCGGCACCGTCGGCACCGGCCTTGAGTATGGCTTCGCCCCGAACTGGTCGGTGGCGCTCGAGTACGATCACCTGTTCATGGGTAGCCGCAACGTCAGCTTCCCGGCCACCGCCGTCGCCAATGCCCGCACCGACACGATCAAGCAGGACGTGGACATGGCGACCGTGCGCGTCAACTACCGCTTCGGCGGCCCGGCGCTGACCCGATACTGATCGATCGCGCAGCAGGTCGAATTCAGAGGCCGGCGGCACGCCGGCCTTTTTCGTCGGCCGGGCGGCGGCCGTTTCGGCCCCCTGCAGAAGATGTGGCTGAGCTGCAAAGCCTTTCCGGTTTTTGCTCCCAATGGCGTGCTTTGGACACGACTGTGGCCCGGAAGTGACGGTTTTTCGAGCAGACCTCGGTTATAGCGGTTCCGTCAATCTGAACGGGTACGTTCCTGTCACACCTATGGCGGGAGCGACGAGGAAGAATGGGACTGAAAATTATGAAGAAAATTCTGCTGACGACTGTGGCCTTTGCCGCGCTGGGAATGGCCCCTGCCGTCGCCGCCGATCTGGCCGCGCGCACCTACACCAAGGCGCCGGTGATGGCGCCGCTGCCGACCTGGGCCGGCTTCTACATCGGTGCCGTGGGCGGCTATGCCGGCGAAGACAACGGCTCGAACTCTTTCAACCGCAAGGGCGGCTCCGCCGGCGGCACGATCGGCTATAACTGGCAGCAGGGCCCCGTGGTGTTCGGCCTCGAGGCCGACGCGCTCTGGGCTGATATCAACAACTCGACCTCGGGTCTGGCTCTCGTCCCCGGTCTGGGCTTCACGCCGCTCACCGGCAACGCAAAGATCCAGGATTGGGGCACCGTGCGTGGCCGCCTTGGCTACGCTTGGGGACCTGCACTGCTGTACGTCACCGGCGGTTATGCTTGGGCTGACAGCAAGATCAGCTTCGCCACCCCGCTCACCTCGTCCTCGGATAGCCACTTCCACAGCGGCTGGACCGTCGGCGCGGGCGGAGAATACATGTTCGCCCCGAAGTGGTCGGTCAAAGCCGAGTACCTCTACCGGAGCTTTGGCAACGAGAACTACACGTTCGCGACCCTCCCGGGCCTGAACGGTGGAACCGGCACGACCAACTTCCACTCCGGTCAGGTCGGCATCAACTACCACTTCTAAGAATCGCTGGCCTTTACGGGCCACGGTCGAAGCCTCCGCTCCCGCGAGCGGAGGCTTTTTCTTTGCGTGATTTCTGGTGACCACGGTTCAGCCCTGCTGACAGGCCCTGCCATTCCGCCAGCGCATTGTTGATGATTCGCGGACGGCACTGGAAATCCACCGCCGTTCTTCCTACGTTCCAGGTCTACCTTCTCCTTTGGCGTCCGATGGCCGGTTCCCGGCGGAGCGCGCCTGAACCTGAGGCGTGCGGGTCTGCGCGCCGCAACGATGGCGCCGGAAGCCGCGCCGTGGGACGAATCGCAATGGATGAAGTGCTCAAGGCCAAGCAGCGTCAGCAAGGCAACCCGTCCAGCCTCCGCGCCATCACCATTCGTGGCGCGCGCGAGCACAATCTGAAGAACATCGACGTCGAGATCCCGCGCGACAAGCTGGTCGTGTTCACCGGCCTGTCCGGCTCGGGCAAATCCTCGCTCGCCTTCGACACCATCTATGCCGAGGGCCAGCGCCGTTACGTCGAATCGCTCTCGGCCTATGCGCGCCAGTTCCTGGAGATGATGCAGAAGCCGGACGTCGACCAGATCGACGGCCTGTCGCCGGCGATCTCGATCGAGCAGAAAACGACCTCGAAGAACCCGCGCTCCACCGTCGGCACCGTCACCGAGATCTACGACTACATGCGACTGTTGTGGGCGCGCGTCGGCGTGCCCTACTCGCCCGCCACGGGGCTGCCGATCGAGAGCCAGACCGTGTCGCAGATGGTCGACCGCGTGCTGGCGCTGCCCGAGGGCACCCGGCTCTATCTGCTGGCGCCGGTCGTGCGCGGACGCAAGGGCGAGTACAAGAAGGAGCTCGCCGAATATCTCAAGAAGGGCTTTCAGCGCGTCAAGATCGACGGCGCCTTCCATGAGCTGGCCGAGGCGCCCACGCTCGACAAGAAGTTTCCGCACGACATCGACGTCGTGGTCGACCGCATCGTCGTGCGCTCCGACATCGGCCAGCGGCTCGCCGAGAGCTTCGAGACCGCGCTGAAGCTGGCCGAAGGGCTGGCGGTGATCGAGTTCGCGGATGCCCCCGCCTCGGCGCCGGCCGAGGAGAAGAAGAAGACCGCCAAAATCCACGACAAGAGCGGGCCCGAGCGCATCCTGTTCTCGGAGAAGTTCGCCTGCCCCGTCTCCGGCTTCACCATTCCCGAGATCGAGCCGCGGCTGTTCTCCTTCAACAATCCCTATGGCGCCTGCCCGGAATGCGGCGGCCTCGGCGTCGAGCAGCATGTCGATGCCGATCTCGTCATCCCCGACAAGGATATCACCTTGCGCAAGGGCGCCATCGCGCCCTGGGCCAAGTCGTCGTCGCCCTATTACCTGCAGACGCTGACCGCGCTCGGCAAATTCTACAAGTTCACGCTCGACACCAAGTGGAAGGACCTGCCGAAGAAGGTGCAGAACGCCCTGCTCCACGGCTCCGGCGACGACGAGATCAAGTTCACCTATGAGGACGGCGTCCGCTCCTACGACACCAAGAAGCCGTTCGAGGGCGTCATCACCAATATCGAGCGCCGCTTCCGCGAGACCGAGAGCGAATGGGCGCGCGAAGAGCTCGGCAAATATTTCAACGACGTGCCCTGCGCCGCCTGCAACGGCTACCGGCTCAAGCCCGAGGCGCTGTGCGTCAAGGTCGCCGGCAAGCACATCGGCGAGATCAGCAATCTCAGCGTCAAGGCTGCCGGCGAATGGTTCGCCGACGTTCCGGAGAGCCTGAATGCGCAGCAAAGCGAGATCGCCGCACGCATCCTGAAGGAGATCCGCGAGCGTCTGACCTTCCTGCTCGACGTCGGCCTCAATTATCTGACGCTGTCGCGCTCCTCCGGCACCCTCTCCGGCGGCGAGAGCCAGCGCATCCGCCTGGCCTCGCAGATCGGCTCGGGCCTGACCGGGGTGCTCTACGTGCTCGACGAGCCCTCGATCGGCCTGCACCAGCGCGACAATGCCCGCTTGCTCGACACCTTGAAGCGCCTGCGCGACCTCGGCAACACCGTGATCGTGGTCGAGCATGACGAGGACGCCATTCGCCTTGCCGATTACGTGCTCGACATCGGGCCCGGCGCCGGCATGCATGGCGGCCACATCATCGCCCAGGGCACGCCCGCCGAGATCATGCGCAACCCGAAATCGCTGACCGGCAAATATCTCACCGGCGAGCTCGAGGTCGCGGTGCCGGAGCGGCGCCCGCCGAACCATCGCCGCACCATCAAGGTGGTGAACGCGCGCGGCAATAACCTCAAGAACGTCTCGGCCGAGATTCCGCTCGGGCTGTTCACCTGCATCACCGGCGTCTCCGGCGGCGGCAAGTCGACCCTGCTGATCGACACGCTCTACAAGGCAATCGCCCGCAAGCTCAACGGCGCCAACGAGGCGGCCGCGCCGCACGATCGCATCGAGGGGCTGGAGCATATCGACAAGATCATCGACATCGACCAGTCGCCGATCGGCCGCACCCCGCGCTCGAACCCTGCGACCTATACCGGCGCCTTCACGCCGATCCGCGAATGGTTCGCCGGCCTGCCGGAAGCGAAGGCGCGCGGCTACGAGCCCGGCCGCTTTTCCTTCAACGTCAAGGGCGGCCGCTGCGAGGCCTGCCAGGGCGACGGCGTCATCAAGATCGAGATGCACTTCCTGCCCGACGTCTACGTCACCTGCGACGTCTGCAAGGGCAAGCGCTACAACCGCGAGACGCTCGATGTGCTGTTCAAGGGCAAGTCGATCGCCGATGTGCTCGACATGACGGTCGAGGAAGCCGCCGAGTTCTTCAAGGCGGTGCCCCGCGTGCGCGAGACCTTCAAGACGCTCCACCGCGTCGGGCTCGACTACATCCATGTGGGACAGCAAGCCACCACGCTGTCCGGCGGCGAGGCGCAGCGCGTCAAGCTCGCCAAGGAATTGTCGAAGCGCGCGACCGGCCGCACGCTCTACATCCTGGACGAGCCGACCACGGGCCTGCACTTCCACGACGTCAAAAAGCTCTTGGAGGTGCTGCACGAGCTGGTCGCGCAGGGCAACACGGTGGTGGTGATCGAGCACAATCTCGAAGTCATCAAGACGGCGGACTGGGTGATCGATCTCGGCCCCGAAGGCGGCGACGGCGGCGGCGAGATCGTCGCCTGGGGTCCGCCGGAGGACATCGTCAAGGCGCCGCGCAGCTACACCGGGCAGTTCCTGAAGCCAGTGCTGGAAAAGTCATCGAAGCCGAAGAAGCGCAGCGGCAGTGCCAGCGAAGCGGCGGAGTGAGTTAGAAGCCTAAGAGGTCACCGAACAGACCCGCCGCTCGGTCACGAGCGGCGGGTCTTTGTTGAGCTAATCACTCTTGCCGGTGTCACCAAGGCTGGTAGCGATAGACGCCCGTCACCGTGCCGTTGTTGTTGCCCTGTGGGCCGACGTCGCCCTGGGTCGAGCCCGGAGTCGGGTGGTTCGTGCCGTTACCGTAGGTGCCGTAGCCGTTCCAGCCATAGCTCCGGTAATAGGTCGGCCGCGGCGGGACGGCGTCATAGCTGTCAGCCGGGCCGGCGGCATAGCCAGGACCGGGAACCCAGGCCATCGAGTCATAATGGGCATAGCCCTGCGCGAACGCGCCGGCGGTTCCGGCGATCAGGGTTGCGGCCGCCACTGCGGCAAATTGTGTCTTGCGTAGCATGTGAATGCTCCTTTGGCTGTGTGACAGGTCAACCGCTGCACCGCGGGAGCGTTCCGTCTGCCACCGCACAAAAGACGTGAGCGAAGGTGATGGGCCGTGATGATGATCTTACTTTCGCAACATGGGACAGCGATCAGACCCTCATTGCCTGCCGCATGCGAACTGTCGTCCCGGCCTTGAGCCGACTTTCCAGACACAGGGACCTATGATCACCGCCGCCGCTGTGTTGCAGCGACATCTCACGTCCAACGAGAGCTCCGGGATTATGGGTCCCCGCGCACGCGCGCCTTCGCAGCAACAGTGCAGGTGTGGCGGCGACGAAGGCGCGATCGGATCGCTGGGAGCTGACCATTCTTCGGCTTGTCACGCGCGAAAGAGTAACGTAGCTGTCCAACGAGAGTCTCGCCTGCCCTTGATGCCCTATTCCCTCGCCATCTTCGATCTCGACGGCACGCTGGTCGACAGCTTCCCTTGGTTCGCGCGCACCGTGAACCTGGTTGCCGACCGCTATCGTTTCCGCCGCGTGCAAGAAGAGGACGTGGAGACGCTGCGGCACGCCTCGACCCGCGAGATCCTGGACTTCCTCGAGGTGCCGATGTGGAAGCTGCCGCTGATCGCGCGCCACATGCGCAAGCTGAAGACTGCTGCTGCCGCGACCATTCCGTTGTTCGATGGCGTCGACACCATGCTCGGCGCGCTCGTGGCCAACGGTGTCACTCTCGCGCTGGTCTCCTCCAATACGGAAGCCAACGCGCGACAGAAGCTCGGGCCGCTGGCCGCGCTGTTTGCCGATTTCGATTGCTCTGCATCGGTCTTCGGCAAGGCACAGAAATTTCGCCGCGTGCTGAGGCGCGCCCGGCTCGAACCGGCGCAGGCGATTTCGATCGGAGACGAGATCCGCGACATCGAGGCCGCGCGCGCCGCCGGCATTACCTGCGGCGCGGTCACCTGGGGCTATGCGGCGCGACCAGCGCTGATCGCGCACCGGCCTGATGTGGTGTTCGAGCACATGGAGGAGATTGCGGTGGCGGTTGTCGGACTTCAAAGAGCGCCGTGCCCACCATGCTTGCCGTGGCGAAGATAGGCGGCACGCTTCGCTTTGCGCACCCTACGGGACTGTGCCAAGTACGCTTGCGCGGCGCCCTCACCGCCGCAGAAACGCCCCGAACGCGCGCGGGCCGTCACCCACCTTGACCTCGCTCACTACTTTCAGCTCAACGGCATCGATGATGCTGAGCGTGTTGCTTTCCCAGTTCGCAACGATGATGCGCTGGCCGTCACCCGTTGCCGCGATTCCCTCCGGATAGTCGCCGACGGTGATGCGCTTGAGCGGCTTAAGGCTCGCCAGGTCGAACACGCTGACGGTCCCGTCGTACTGGTCGGTGACGAAGGCTTTGCCTTGCGCGAGCGCGACCGCATAGGGCCTTAGCCCGACCTTCACCCGCCCGACCTCGCTGTTATCAGCAAGGTCGATCACCGAGACATCGTTGGAGCCGACATTCGCGGTGTAGGCACGCCGGCCCTCGGCATCGATGGTGACGCCGAACGGCCGTGTGCCGACCTTGATCACAGCCTTGCGCTCGCGCGTCGCGGTGTCGACGACGGAGACGCTGTCATCGTCGCGGTCCGCTGACAGCAGCAGCTTGCCGTCCGGCGTGAGCGCGAGCCCCGAGGGCGAGGCGCCGACTGCGATGCTCGCGACCACGGCTCGGGCTTTGGGATCGACGACACGGATCGCCGCCGCGTACCAGTCCGCGACATAGACCTTGGCACCGTCCGGCGCGACCGCAACTCCGAGAGGTCCGCCGCCGACCTCGATCCGCCCCGTCACCTGCCGTGCCGCCGCATCGACGATGCTGACAGCCTTGTCGTCGGGACTGGTCACGTAGGCAAATCGGCCGTCGCGCGCCACCGCGACCCCGGCCGGCTTGCCGCCGATCGGAATCGTGGCCAACGGCCGCAACGTCGCGAGATCGACCACGGTGAGGTCATCGCTGAGCTGATTGGTGACGAACGCTTCCTCCGCCTGCACCGCGCCAGAGAGCACGAGGCAGACCGCGATCAGCAGAGCCCGCACCGGTCAGCTTCCGCTCTCGACCTTCTTCTTCAGTCCGTCGAGGCCATCATGATAGAGGTCGGTGACCGCCTTGATCGCCGCCTCGTCGCTCAGCTCCGGCGGCGGATCGTTGTTGGGATATCCGCGATAGAAGGCACCGGCCCATTCGACCAGGCTGCCCTTGCCGTCGGCGCTCGGCGACACCGTGATGGTGGACGAATAATTGGTCACCGGCAGCACCTTCACATCGACAGCGGTGATCCGGTAGGAATAGCTCATCTTCTCGGCGTCGTATTTGTAGAGTTCCTCCTCGATCGTGGCGCCGGTTTTGAGCGTGAGGCGTCGCGTCGCGCCGATCTCGTTGCCCTTCTCGCCTTCGGTCTTAGCGACGGGGCCAAGCCAGCTCATGTCCTGGAAATTGCCGATCACGGCCCACACTTTGGCCGGCGGGGCGTTGATCTCCACGTGCTCCTGGACCTTGCGCCGGGTGGGGCCGTGCGCCCACGCTGCCGTCAACGCCGTCGTGGCCACCGCAACTGCCGCCAGCACCGCGACGGCCCTGGCCATTGTTACCCTCATATCGCTTCCTCGATCGTTCTTGTTACGCCGCGCCGAGCGCGTCCTGCCATCATCTTACAGGCGATATCGGCGCCGCAACAAAAAAGTCACGGACCGCAATCATCTCGGCACGGCCCGGTGACCGCAGTGCGGTTCAATTCGCGCCGCAGCAGCGCTTGTATTTCTTGCCGGAACCGCAGGGGCATGGCTCATTGCGGCCGATCTTCCGCCCAGGGACGAACGGGGCGGGCTGATCGGCAAGGCTGCGTACCGGTTCGGGCTTGTTCAGGCGACGCCTATATAAGGCCACGATCCATTGCGGGATCAGCCTCGGCGCTTGCCGCGTCAAGCGCGCGACCTCATCCTCCGGCAGCTCATGGCGGTTCTCGCGGGCGATATCGGCCAACATGAACAGGCCCGCCGTGGCTGCGGTTACTTCGCCCCCGACATCGAGAAGCTTCGTCCACGCGCCGCGACGCAGATCCATGGCCGCCGCGAAGCCTTCCATCCACAATTCCCACGACACGTCGCCATTGCGCTCATCGATGGGAAACAGCGGCCGATAACTTTCCGGCTGTCGCGCAAGGGTAAGCGCGACATCGTCGTAATAGTTCGTGACCAGGCCGAGAACCCGATTGGCCTGGTCGATCGTGTCGAATACCGACGTGGGCCCCCCGGTCATGCCGAAAGCAACCGCGAACCATTCGCCGATCGGAACCGGCTCGGGACAGACCAGCAAGCCGGCGATGAAACCGTCGAGCTCTTCGAGCACCATCGCCCGATCGTCGAGCGCAAGCAGGATGTGCTCCAACTGGTCGCGGCGGCTCTGATCCAGCATGCTTGCTCGTCCGTTCTTATTCAAATGTACGACTCTTTCCGCGACGGGGTGGTTTGCCCGTCAGGCGCGTGGACGCGCAAATCGCCGCTTCGCGACGTCTTCGATAGCGAAAACGATCTGCGCCGAAAACCTGATTTCGCGAAGTCGTCCAGAGCGATCGCCCTTGTGCGGTCCTGCCGCGAAAATATTTCACTTTCGTTTTTTCAGAATTCATGCATACTCATGTCATCCCGCCTCACATGAGGGACGCTTCGCGATCGTCACGAACGTCGAGTGCGGGCTGCGATGGGGCGCATCGGATTGCAGCGTGACTGATCTCATGCCGACGAACAATCCCGATGCGCACGGTCAAGCCGTGTGGTCCTGGCGTCCCGGTGCTGACGCCCGCGCAACGCGTCAGCGTTGTCGCGACGCGATGATGCTTCGCATCACGCGGAGACGGGGGCAAGAAAGCCGGTCCCCGGGGAGAGCTCGGAGCAGCCGCTCAAACCATCGCGCAGGGAAGGCCGGAGCGATCCGGCTGAGCCTGTGGTTCCTGCCCCGTGCACTTCTTCACGCACGGGGGCCGCGGGTATCAGTCGATGCCCGGCCTTCCCTGCTCCCTCTTCTTTCGAGGGGAGCGAACGCCGATGCAAAACCCGGGCGTGATACGCCGCGGGAAGGACTGGTCGTATGTCTCCGTCATCGCGAGCAGCAAAGCGACGAAGCGATCCAGAGCCGTCGTATGGTCCTCGATTGCTTCGCTCGCAATGACGGCGAACTGAGCAAGCTCCTCTCGACACGGCAATTCCAATGCATGGCGTCGCAACCTCACTCCGCGAACACCGCCTCCACGAAGCCTTGCGGATCGTCGCAGAATTCGCGCATCGCCTTGAAATGATCGGTGTCCTGCACGCGCACCGGCACCAACCCGTATTTGGTCAGGCGCAGCAGTGTGGCGTTGGGATAGGCCATGAGGATCGGCGAATGCGTCGCCATCACCACCTGGCAGTAGCCGGCCTCGTCCATACGCCGCATCAGTTTGAGAAATTCCATCTGCCGGCTCGGCGACAGCGCCGATTCCGGCTCGTCGAAAATGTAGATGCCCTGCCGCTGACAGCGCTCTTCGAAAAAGCGCAGGAATCCTTCGCCGTGGGAGTGCGACAGAAAATCCGGCCCATATCCGACCGCATCCAGATATCTCGCGACGGAGAAGAAGGTCTCGGCGCGAAAGAACCAGCCCTTGGTGATCTTCGGCAGCCAGCTTGCCCGCAACGCCGTCGACAGTTCGCCGCCCATGATCTCAATCGCTTCGGAATGATCGACGGGGCGATAACCCTTGCCGCCGCCGGCCTCGTCATAGCCGGCGAGCGCCGCGATGCCTTCGAGCAGCGTCGATTTGCCGGTGCCGTTCTCGCCGACGATGATCGTGATCGCATGCGAAAAGCGAAGCTCGAAATCGTCCTGCAGGAACGGCAGGCAGAACGGATAGGCGGTGCGATCGGGAATGCGGGACGGATCGAGCCAGAGCCGTTTCAGGTACGGCGCGGGCAGCCTGATCTCACGTTGCTTCCTGGCCATGCCGCAGTCCCCGCAACCTCCGAAAAATGTAAGGCACAATGGCACCTTCAATGGAACAAAACAAGAACTAACGCGGAGGTCCTACTCCAAAACCTGCAGTACCAGTTCCATCGTCATCAGCACTGGATTGTCGCCGCGGAGCAGCCGGCCTTGGGACAACGCACCGGTGTAGTCGACCAGCGCGACCTCGAGGGTGGCCTCTGGTTTTCCGCTCTCGCCGGGGACGATCGCACCGGAGGTTACGGTCAGTTCGGTTGCGAACGCCTCGACCGCGCTGCGGTCGGCAAAGCGCGCGCCGATGGTGGAGCCGACCCCGCCGCAGATGCGAGCGCTGTTGATGTCATGGGCGCGGCAGAACTCTTCCAGGCTGACCGCAAAATCCTGGTTGGGCCGCAGCCGCAGCGCGAACGCGCGGCAGGTCGTCTCGGCATCGCTCGGCGCGACTTGGACCGGCCCGAACAGCTTGAAGTTGGTCTCCGGATCAGCTTCGGCGATGAAGACCGCGCGGTCCAGGCCGAAGGCGTCGACCACGAACGGCTCAGCCACGATCGTCTCCTCAGGGAGGATATGCCCGCCGCCCTTGCGGCCGTCCTCTTCCGTCCACAGCGCATGGCAGTGGAAGAACGGCGCATCGTCACGGATCCCCAGCGTCATCGTCGCCGTCGAGAGCCGTGTGATCCCAGACGGCCGGTACGTCTCGCTGTAAAACGCCGCATGCTCCGGCGTTTGCGAGAGCGCGGGCATCACATAGGCCAACGGACCGAGTGCGCCGCTGGCGATATTGGCGACACCACCCGCAAAGCCGTAGGCGGCAAATCCCTGCCGCACCGCTTCCAGCAGCGACAGACCGGTTGGGACCGTGAAACTGAACGCACGGCCGCGCGCTGCAACCCACTGGATGCGCTCCGCGACCGGCGGCCCGGGTTGACGAACCTGACGCATCGCGCTTCAGCCCTGCCTCGTTGTCAAGTCAAGCAGCCCGCGCGCGACCAATTCGTCCCGTACCAGGCGCTTCGGCACCTTGCCATAGCCGGATTTCGGCAAGGCATCCCAGAAGAAGAACCGTTTCGGCATCTTGTAGCGCGGCAGCTTGGTGGCGAGATAGCCGGCCATGTCGGCTTCGGATGGAGCCGTGATGCCCTCGCGGGCCACGCACACGGCAATACCGACCTCGCCCCAGACCGGATCGGGCACGCCGAGCACGGCGACTTCGCCGATATCCGGATGGGTCAGGATCTTTTCCTCGACCTCGCGCGGATAGATGTTGGAGCCGCCGGAGATGTACATGTCGGAGGCGCGGCCGGTGATGTAGACGAAGCCCTGCGCGTCCATGTGGCCGAGATCGCCGGTTCGGAACCAGCCGTTGCGAAACGCCTTCGCGTTGGCTTCGGGATTGTCGTAGTAGCCCGCGAACACCGCCGGCCCGATCACGCAAATCTCGCCGGTCTCGCCCGGCTTCAGTTCGCGTCCTGCGTCATCCTGGATCGACACCTGCATGCCGGTGCGCTCATAGCCGCAGGTCCCGATCCGCGCCTCGGGCCCATCCTCCTCCTCATGCAGCGGCGCCGGCAGCACGGTGATGTTGCCGGTGACTTCGCCGAGCCCGAAATATTGGACGATGACCTTGCCGAGCTTGCTCAGCGCCCGCTTCTGGTCCTCGCGATACATCGGCGCACCCGCATAGATCACGTGACGCAGCGAGGAATGATCGAACTGATCGACGGCGGGATGCTCGACCATCATCTTCAGGATCGTCGGCACGGTGAAGAGATTGCTGACGCGATGCGTCTCGATCAGCCGGAAGGCCTCCGCGATGTCGAACTTCTCGCTCGGCAGCAGCACCGTCTTGGCGCCGCGCGCGCTCTGCATCAGCTGGTGCACGCCGGCGCCATGCGACAGCGGTGCGACCACGAGCGAGGCATCATCGGCCGTCGTGCCCGGTGTGAGATCGGCGAGATGATTGGTGATCACGAAGGCCATCTGGCCGTGCGTCAGCACCGCGGCTTTCGAGCGGCCCGTGGTCCCCGAGGTGAAGAAGAACCAGCAGGGATCGTCGTGTTCCACCGCGGCATTCTCAATTCTCACCCCCGCATGCGCCTTCATCGCCTCGCCCACCGCGCGCTCGCCGAACGTGCCGGCCTCGCCGACGCGCCAAGTGAAGGCAGGACCGGTCACGGCCGCTGCGTGGCCGGGAAAGTCGCCATGACAAAGGAAGGCTTTCGCACCCGAGGCGCTGGCGAGATAAGCGACCTCATCGGGCATCAGGCGGAAATTGGTCGGCACCCAGACCGCGCCGAGCCGGAACGCCGCGAACATCGAGACGAACATCTCGTCGCAATTCTTCGAATGCACGAGGATGCGGTCACCCTTGACGATGCCCCGCTGAGCGAGCGCAGCGGCGAGCGCCGAGACCATCTCGTCGATTTCGCGCCACGTCCACGATCGCTCCCCCCACACGAAGCCGATGCGATCGCCGAGCCTGCGGCCGTTTTGCGTCACGATGTGCGCGAGATTCATGACCCGGCGCGACATCCGAAGCAGCCCGCCGTTCGGCGCGAATTCCATCGCCGCGCCGCTGCTCATGGACGTTCCGTTGCGACGATGTCGAAGAGCTCAGACTTCATGGGCATTTCCTCGTGGGATAACGACGTGGCGGCCGCGCCGCTCTTTACCCTCTGTTTATCTCCTTCCTGCAATCGCCTGCAAGCTCAGCAAGACAATGTCACCGATCCGTTCCGCGACATCGAACGGAAAGGCGTGCTGCACGACAAACCATGACAACGAACCTTGGGCGCTGCCTGCAACATCGGGGCACGCGCGGTATTTTGATTAAGGACAGCCATGCTCAACCGCCGTATCGTTCTCGCCGCCACAACTGCGCTCCTCGCCTCGCCTGTGTTGGCGCAGGCGCCCATGGCCAACGATCCCGTCGCGATTCTCACCGCGATCTACACCCGCGCGGCCCGCGGCAAGGGAGATGAGGGCGGCGGCTTCATCATCGATAGCAAAGCAGCAAAAGCGAAATTCCTGTCGAAGGCGCTAATCGCACTCTGGGCCAAGGCCGATGCCCATACGCCGAAGGGCGATGTGGGGCCTGTCGACTTCGATCCCGTCACCAACTCGCAGGATCCGGACGTCGCCTCGTTCAAGGTCACGCAGGAGAAGATGGAGGCCGATAAGGCGACCCTCGCCGTATCGTTCACGGGCCACCGCACCGAGCGCAAGAACCAAGCCGACCAGATCATCCGCTATGACTTCGTGCGCGAGGGGGACAAATGGAAGATCGACGACATCAAAGGCACGGTCGATGGCCAGCCATGGTCGGTCCGCGCCATGCTCGCGGCTTCGCTGAAGAGCTGATGTTGCAGGCCCAAGCAGCCTGCTTACATAAAGGCATCAGTGATGCGAGAGATGCAAATGCCGGTGCGCGACAACAGAGAACAAAGCCGCTTCGAACTCGAGGTCGAGGGCAAGATCGCGTTCGCCAATTACCGGCTGACGCCGCAGGCCGTCATCATCACCCATACCGAGACGCCGCTCGCGTTGCGCGGACGCGGCATTGCTTCTGACCTGGTCAAGGGCGCACTGGAGCTGATCCGTGCCGAGGGACGGAAGGTGATCGCAGGCTGCAGCTTCGTCGCTGTCTATCTGCGCCGGCATCCCGAATACCGCGATCTCGCGGCCTGAACGGTTCCGTAGACGTACCTCAGGCGCTACAACGAACCCGACGACCGGGAGAGACCCGGATGTTCGCTAATCCAGCCACAACAATTCGCTAATCCAGCCACAACAAAAAGGCCCGCACCGAGGCGGGCCCTTCAGGGTTCCACTCGACGAGCGAGACGAGACCTAGTGCTTGATCTCCGGCGGCAGCTTGCCGCCATTGGCCGCAAGCTTTGCCATCACCTGCTTGTGCAGCCAGACATTCATGCTTGCCGAATCGTTGGTGTCGCCGGTGTAGCCGAGCTCCTTGGCCAGCTCCTTACGGGCGGCGAGGCTCGAATCGATATCGAGGGCCTTCATCAGGTCGACGATCGATGTCCGCCATTCCAGCTTCTCATGCTTGGCAGCGGCAGCCTTGTCGACAATGGCCGCGACATCGACGCTTTGCGGCGCGGCAGCTGGCGCGGAACTTGGCGCAGCGGGCGCGGCCGACGAAGCCGGCGTCGAGCCTGGCGTCGGTGCTGCTCCGCCAGCCGGCGCGGCCTCGGCATGATGGCCGAAAATCGCGCTCATGATTTTTCCAAAGACGCTCATCAATGGCTCCTAATGGATTTCGACTTTGTGTGAAGAACTTGATCGGCTGCCTTTTGTTGCGTGACGACGAAACGGGGCCCACCGCCGCCACGCCGCCGGTAAACGCCTGCAGCGCGGCCAATGTTGAAGCTTACCCAAGGCGGAATGACGGCGAAATGACGCATCGTTGTGTGCAACGCGATATAATCCACCGTCACCGAGCCGTGAGCGCGGAGGATGATGATTTCGAGTATGCTTCTGACTTCAGTTCGCGAGAGGCCATCCGTCGGTTCGTCGCGCCTGGCCAGATCGCGAGCTTTCCGAAACCGGCGTGCCTGCCTCTTCCGGCAACGTGCAAGGCAGGATGAAGGGAGCGAACGACCATGGCGACTTACCACGGCAATGTCGTATCACACGCTCGGCCAGGCGACGCGGTCGCTTCCGAGCTGACCATCCGGACTATCGATCTTTCCAACCTGTGGCGCGCGCTGCGGCTCGGCTGGGACGACTTCAAGGCGATGCCAAGCCACGCGCTGATGCTGTGCGCGATCTATCCTGTGCTTGGCTTGATCCTCGCACGCGCGGCGTTCGGCTATTCGGTGGTTCCGCTGCTGTTTCCGCTCGCCGCGGGCTTCGCCCTGCTCGGCCCGTTCGCCGCGGTCGGACTCTACGAACTGAGCAGCCGACGCGAAAGCGGGATGGTGAGCTCGGCCTGGGATGCCTTCGAGGTGCTGCGCTCACCTTCGTTCGGCGCGATGCTCGGATTGGGCACGCTGCTATTGGCACTGTTCGTCACCTGGGTGGCCATAGCGCAGACGATCTATATTGCCGTGTTCGGCTATGGCGGGGCGACCGGCTTTGGCGATTTCGTCCGCCGCGTCCTCACCACCGAGCAAGGCTGGTGGCTGATCGCGGTCGGCTGCGGCACCGGCTTTCTATTTGCGCTGCTGACGCTCTGCATCACCGTCGTGTCCTTCCCCCTGATGCTGGATCGCCGTGCGGGCGCGCTGGAAGCAATGGTCACCTCGCTCCGGGTCACCGCCAAGAACCCGTTTGCGGTCGCGGCTTGGGGACTCGTCGTGGCCGCACTTCTGGTCATCGGCACGATCCCATTCTTCCTCGGACTTGCGGTGGTGATCCCCCTGCTCGGTCACGCGACCTGGCACCTCTATCGTGAGGTGATCGCGGTCGACCCGAACGCGGAACGACTGGCGCCGCCGTCTCCCCCGCGGCGCAAGCCGGCCGCGGATTTCCCTGCCAACTTGTTCCCATGGCGGTCGGACGATGGCGTCTAGGACACCATGAACCCTGACAAGATCTACGCCGCCGAGGAGGTCGGCGGCGGCCTCGCTTTGCTCAAGACCGCATTCCACGCGCGTCGCTATCGGCGCGTTAAGCAATCCTTATATGATTGCGCCGACAGGTCAGCCTGTCCCATACGGCAACGTGATGGGTGGGCCATGGTCTGGCCGCGGTTACGCCCAACATGGCGACCCGCGTGATACCGGTTGAAATGATTTCATCCCAGGTGCGTTCGATGTCCGCTTTTCGCTTTTTCCCCGCCGTCGCCCTGTGCGCGGCATTCGCGTTCACCCCCTTCGACTCGGCACGCGCAGCGGCGGCCTGTGGCAGTGGCAGCTTCGATGCGTGGCTCGCCGACTTCAAGACGGAGGCTACGGCAAAAGGCATCTCGCAAGCTGCCGTCACCGCAGGCCTGAACGGGGTGACGTTCGATCAAAGCGTGCTGACGCGCGATCATTCGCAGAAGGTGTTCACGCAAAGCTTCGAGGAGTTCTCGGGCCGTATGATCCCGCCGCGGCTGATGCGCGGCTCCAATATGCTGAAGCAATATGGCTCGGTGCTGTCGCGAATCGAGGAGGCCTATGGCGTGCCGGGCGAGGTCCTGGTGGCAATCTGGGGCTTGGAGACTGATTTCGGCGTCAACATCGGCAAGTTCCCGACCATCCGCGCGTTGGCGACCTTGGCTTACGATTGCCGCCGGGCTGACGAGTTCCGCGCCGAGCTGATGGACGCTCTGCGCATCGTGGAGCGCGGCGATCTGTCACCGACTGAGATGCGCGGCGCGTGGGCCGGCGAGATCGGGCAGACCCAGTTCATGCCCTCCTCCTGGCTCAAATTTGCAGTCGATTTCGACGGCAATGGTCGGCGCGACCTCATGCGCAGCGCGCCTGATGTCCTCGCCTCGACAGCGAACTATCTCAAAGGCCATGGCTGGCAGCGCGGCAAGGATTGGGAACCCGGCGGTCCTAATTTCGCGGTTCTGCAGCAGTGGAATAAGAGCGACGTCTATGCCCGCACCATCGCCGCGTTCGCCACTCAACTCTCGCACGCGCCATAGGCGGCTAGGAAATAAGAAAGGCCGATCGCCATGGCGATCGGCCGAATATCTTAAGTGAAACGGCTACGTTTATTTCGCCAAACCGGCCTGCGCGGCCTTCGACAGGTGCACGGCGCAAACTCCCATCTTGCCGTTGAGCAACGCATCCTGCGCCAAAGCGACTTCCTTTTCGGCCGTGTATTTGCTGTCGCCATCGGCCATGGCCTCGATCGCCGTTTCCGTCTTCTCGAGATTTGCGCCGCTGCAACCGCCGCCCACCTTCGCGGCCTGCGCAGGCAGCACTGCGCTCAGCGAAGCGACCAACACGGCTGAGCCCACGAGCTTCATCTTCATGCGATTTCCCCAGTTATTGACCGGCCCCGACGCCATTGCCGGGCCATGCGACATTTTGTCGCATAACGAGTTCCGCCTCCCAATGAATTCGCCGCGAGGAAAATGTGATGCGCGCCGGCCGCAAGGGCGCATGCAGGACCAAGTATTTCGATAACAGGCCTGTAATGAAGCCCGACAACAGTTCAGGCTCCGTGGAGGTCGGCTCAGAAAAATCCGATGACCGAGCCCGCTCGCATCTCGTCCATGGCTCTCGATGCATCAGCGAAGTGAACTATAATTCACTCATACGGGAGCGCCTACGCAAGAAAATGCGATGAGCCCGACCGTCTGCCCCTCGGGTGACCCGGCCGATTCGCTCGATAGACCATCAACATGTTGAAGTTACTTTAATTTATGAGATTTCACGATCCCTTAATGGTCCCTTACCAAAGCTATGCATTGATCGTTTAGCTGCAGCGCACCATTTGCGCTTCTGCATCGCAGCAATCCTATCTATATTCATTTAACGATACGGCTCTGACCAAAAGCTGAATCGTGAATACAAGGAGATTCTCATGTTGCTCTCGCTCATTCGCATGATCCAGGCGTTCCGGGAGTATCAGCGCAACGTTGCCGAACTGTCGCAGCTTAGCGATCGCGAGCTCGCGGACATCGGTCTCGACCGCGCTGACATTCCGCGCGTCGCCGCCGGTCACTACAACGGCTGATAGCCTGTTCCGACGTCTTGACGGACAGCGCCCGCCTTCTGGCGGGCGTTGTCGTTTGGGAGGCCGAGGCCGGAGTTCCGATCGATCCGCGTGATCGACGTCTCATGGCGCATTTCCCTCCAGCAGGAAACGCGCTACCTGTCCGCCCATGACTGCCAAATCACTTCGCGAACCCGTCCACGTCGTCGGCGCAGGCCTCGCCGGCTCTGAAGCTGCTTGGCAACTCGCCGAAGCGGGCGTCAGTGTGATTCTACACGAGATGCGCCCGGATCGGATGACCGAAGCGCACCGAACCGCCTCGCCGGCCGAGCTCGTGTGCTCCAATTCCTTCCGCTCCGATGACGCCGCAAACAACGCCGTCGGCCTCTTGCATGCGGAGATGCGCAAACTCGGTTCCTTGATCATGCGCGCCGCCGATGCCAACCAAGTGCCGGCCGGTGGCGCACTGGCGGTCGACCGGGATGGCTTTTCCGCTGCGGTGACCAAGGCGCTGCAGGAACATCCCCGAATCGAGCTTTGGCGCGGAGAGATCGCCAGCCTGCCACCGGCGGATTGGGACAATGTCATCGTCGCGACCGGCCCCCTCACCTCCGAGCCCCTCGCCGAAGCGATCCGGGCTCTGACCGGTGAGGACGCGCTTGCCTTCTTCGATGCGATCGCGCCGATCGTCCACAAGGAAACGATCGACATGTCGGTGGCCTGGTTTCAGTCGCGCTACGACAAGGTCGGTCCCGGCGGCACAGGCGCGGACTACATCAATTGTCCCCTGACGAAGGAGCAGTACGATTCGTTCGTGGCCGCGCTGCTCGCGGGCGAGAAGACCGATTTCAAGGAATGGGAGACCAAGACTCCCTATTTCGACGGCTGCCTGCCCGTTGAGGTGATGGCGGAGCGCGGCCACGAGACGCTGCGTCACGGCCCGATGAAGCCGGTCGGCTTAACAAATCCGCGCAACCCAACCGTCAAGCCCTATGCGATTGTACAGCTGCGCCAGGATAACAAACTCGGCACGCTCTACAACATGGTCGGCTTCCAGACCAAGCTGAAGTATGGCGCACAACAGCGGGTGTTTCGGACCATCCCAGGCCTTGAGAACGCCGAGTTCGCGCGGCTCGGCGGCCTGCACCGCAACACGTTCTTGAACTCGCCGAAGCTGCTCGACGAGCAGTTGCGCCTTCGCGCACAACCACGGCTGCGCTTTGCCGGTCAAATGACCGGCTGCGAAGGCTATGTCGAATCGGCCAGCGTCGGCTTGATCGCGGGCCTCTATGCCGCGGCCGATGCATGTGGCCAGCAGCTTGCTCCGCCCCCGCCGACCACGGCGCTTGGCGCGCTGCTCGGCCATATCACTGGGGGCCACATCGAGACCGTCGATGCCGGCCCGCGCTCGTTCCAGCCGATGAACATCAACTTTGGGCTATTCCCGCCGCTCGCGAGCGCGCCGACCAAAAAGCCTGACGGCACGCGCCTGCGCGGCAACGAGAAGACGATTGCCAAAAAACAGGCGCTCAGCGCCCGGGCCCTCGCCGATCTCGACCGCTGGATCGCGGACCATCTTCATATCGCAGCCGCTGCGTGAGTTTCCGATGAGTTTGCCGAAGGACGACGCCAGGGTGCTGTCGTCGCGCTGGAGCGATGGCGTTTTGCTCAAGCGCGATGTGTTTTCGACGGTCGAGCGTGGCCGTTTTCGCACGGACGACGGCGAGGTCGACGCCGTACTGCGCCGGCTCGACGAAGTGCCATGGTGGTCGTTCCTGCTGGCGCGGCATCTGTTCGCCAGGGAACGCAAGGCACTGACATTGGCGAAGGACCTCGATGTTGGTCCTGGTCTCTTGTGGGCCGGAAACCGTGCACTGGTGCGAGGTTTCATCGACGGCGTCGCACTGCATCTTGCCAAGCCGCGCGGCAATGTCGCCTATTTCCGCTCGGCCAAGCAGGCGCTGCACCGGCTGCATCGCGCGGGCATCACGCATAACGATCTCGCCAAGGAACAGAACTGGCTGGTGAGCCGCAACGGCCGCTGTTACGTCACCGATTTTCAGCTCGCGGCGTGCTTCTCGACGCGCAGCCGTCTCTTTCGGATCGCCGCCTATGAAGACCTGCGGCACATGCTCAAGCACAAGCGCACCTACGCGCCGGAGGCTTTGACCCCGAAGGAACGCAAGATCCTGGCGCGCAAGTCAGCGTTTGCCCGGATCTGGCTGATGACCGGCAAGAAAGTGTATCGGGGGATTACCCGCGGCATCTTCAACTTCACCGATCGCGAGGGCGGTGGCCGCCGTCTGGTCAATGATGCTCCGGTCTTGATGGAGCTGATCCGCAAGAACTCCGATGTCCGCGACGCCGCGATCGTGGCCTTTGCAGATCGCCGTACAGGGGTCGGCCTTTACGCCTTTGTCGAAGCCGACCGGAGTTCGCTCGAGGCTCAGCTGCAGAGCGAACTTGCGGCCGCGAAGGGACCGAAACCGCCGGAACATATCCAGGTCGTGCAGGCGTTGCCGCGGGACGCGAGCGGCAAGCCGCGCACCGAAATCCTGCAGCTCGTCGCCATGAACCAGCTCGACCTGATCGAGCCGATGATGACAAGCGAGACCGACCGCGCGTTTTTAAAGGACATCCTGGACTCCCGGAAGAACCTGCGCGATCGCTTCAATTTCGAGGCTGACCTTCGGCAGCCGTCCCACTGATGGGACGGCTGAGGCTTCACCTGCCGGCCTAATCGCAACGAGGTTGCCGTCGCGCTCCATCGAAGCGAACTCTCTCGGCGACGGATCATAACCGTCACGGGACAGGAAGGACGTGCAACACCCTGCTTACCGGACGCATCCGATCGGCAAAATCTGCTATGGTGGATCCAAAGCTCTTAACGGAGGATCCGGTCATGGACATCGATACCCCTCGCGCAGATGAATCTGCGTCGCTCACGATCGTTCCGACCGGGCGGGCACTCGGCGCGGAGGTCAGAAATATCGACATCAAGCGCCTCGACGACCGGACGTTCGCCGCGTTCCTGCACGCTTTCCACGCGCACTCCGTGCTGCTCGTGCGCGGTCAGACCTTATCAGACCAGGATCTGATCGCCTTCAGCCGCCGCTTCGGCGAACTCGACTGGGCACCAGTGCAGGAGAATGGTCGCCGCTTCGTCGAGGGACTGCCGGAAATCTACATCGTCTCCAACGTCAAGCAGAATGGCGAGGCGATCGGCAGCCTGGGCTCGGGCGAGGCGGTCTGGCACACCGATATGTCCTATCTCGACATGCCGCCGATCGCGAGCGCACTCTATGCCCTGGAGATCCCGCCAGTCGGCGGCAACACTTCGTTTTGCAGCATGTATGCGATCTACGACGCCTTGCCGGACGAGTTGAAGCGCCGCATCGCGGACCTGAAGATCAAGCACGACGGCACCTACAACAGCGGCGGCTTCGTACGTCAAGGTGTGACGCCAACGGACGATCCGCGCACCTCGCCCGGCGCGGTTCATCCTCTGGTCTGCATCCATCCCGATACAGGCCGGCGAATGCTCTATCTTGGTCGCCGTCGCAACGCCTACCTGGTTGGTCTGGAGCTTTCGCAGTCCGAGGCACTGCTCGACGAACTCTGGACCTATGCCGCGCGCCCCGATTTTTCCTGGGAGCATGTCTGGCAGGTCGGTGACCTCGTCATCTGGGACAACCGCTGCACCATGCACCGGCGCGATCCGTTCGACGACAATTCCAGGCGGATCATGCATCGGACCCAGATCAAAGGAACGGCACGCCCAGCGTAAGCCGTCTTAACGCAAGGTTGCGTTAATCCGCGTCCAACTTTTGACTCATGTCGCCGAACTGCGCCGACAATTTGCAGATCTCGGCGCAGTCCTCCCGCGAAATGCCGCGCCGCCGAAACAAGCCCGACAAATTACCGTGTTTTGATTTCCCTCACTGAGTAAAACGAGGGAGATCGCGCGTGAATCTCGGACGCAACGTCGCGCAGAAGGTGTCAGGCAGCTTGATCGAGGTCATCCCGACCGCAAGAGCGCTCGGCGCCGAAGTCCGCGACGTCGATCTTCGGTCGTTCGATGATTGGGCCTTTGCCGGCTTCATGCGGGCGCTGCTGAAACATCAGGTACTGCTCGTTCGCGGCCAGACTCTATCCGATCATGAACGCACAGCGCTCAGCCGGCGCTTCGGAAATGCGGCCGTCATCTACACGCCCTTTGGCGCGACCCTCGGCAAAGCCGCCACGTTCTACAGTCTGTATGCCGCCTATGACGCACTTCCGCCTCGGCTCAGAAGCCGGATTGCGCATCTTAAAGCGAGACAACTCCTCACCGCAGACGAGGGGCCCCCGCTCTGGCCGGTCGGGTCCATTCAGTCCGCGACCAGCGGCACCGTGCAACCGTTGGTAAACATCCATCCCGATACCGGGCGGTCCCTGCTCGCGCTCGGCTCGCGACGCCATGCCTATCTGGTTGGCCTGGAGCTTGCCGAATCGGATGCGTTGCTCGACGAGCTCTGGGATTTCGCGGTCCGCCCGGAATTCGCTTGGAGCCATGTCGGTCGGCAAGGCGATCTTCTGGTCTGGGATGCTCGCTGCACGATCCATCGCGCCGATGTCGCGATCCCGCCGCCGCAGCGGCTGCTGCATAGTGCCGAGATCTGGAGCTCGATTGGACCGGCTTGATCCAGCTTCAGCGGCCGCGGAAGAGCCCCGACTTCGAAGCGCGCCATAACGTCCACAAGGCCGACAGGTGCGAGCGTGCTTGGGGGCGGAACGGATCGTTATCTGGACGCGAAGCGCGTGCAAGGTCGCGGCGCAGGAGCGCCAGCGGCAGGAATACTGGACGAGTCTCGCGCGGCGCCTCAGCAAGCAACGCCAGGGCCATGTCCAGATGCTGCCGTGCCTCCGCGAGCAAATCGCCCAGCGCCGCGCGAAGTGCGGGCGTCAGCTGACCCGTGAAGACCTCCTCGAGGTTGCTGCCGTGACGCTGCAGAAGATCGAGGGGAATGAAGAGTTGCCGGTGAGCAGCATCTCGGGGCAATGATGCCAGCAGCTGCAGAATTCCCTGTGCAAGCCCAGCGTGACGCACGAGATGGTCGATCTCGGACGACGGCGGAGCCGTAATCCTTGCCGCCAAGGCGAACAGCGCCGCATGCGTGTCGCTGAGATAGCCGTCGAGCGCCGCCATGGTTGGCATTGGATCGTTGTAGAGATCGAACTGATGCTCGTCGATCAATCGTGTCAGGGGATCGAGCGGCAATGAAAACGCGCGCACCACCGATCGCAGCTCGGCCGCGACCGGATTGCCCTCTACGCCGCCATGCTCCTCGCCTGTGAGGGCGTCGCTCCACCACTGCAGGCGAATTTCGCCAGGCAGAGGCTGGGATACGACATCCCTGATGCGGGAGATCTCGACGTCGAAAGCGTAGAGCGCCAGCAGCGCGCGCCGCAGATCTGGCGCGACGAACAGCGTTGCCGCATAGCGATCAAAGTCATGCTCGCGCACCAGCGCAGCGCAGAACGCCGCGGCACCGTCGCCATCGACCGTTCCACTCATGGAACGGCAATCAGCGCGGCGGCGACCCGTCGCCGCTCACCGATCATGATGTTATAGGTGCGGATCGCAGGACCGGTTTGCATGGGATCGAGCACAACCCGCAGCGCACGCAAAGCCGCGCGCAGGTCATTCGGCGGGATCCAGACCTCGGTTCCGGTGCCGACGATCAACGTGTCGATGGTATTGGCCGCATCGAAAACACGTTTGAGCGAATAGCGATCGATCTGGCCGGGCTGCGTCACGTCCCAGGCCCAGATCGAATCCGGCAGGCACAGCAGCGAGCCGCGATGCGACATGCCGGCAAAGACGAAACCGCCCTTGCCGTAGCCGTCAATCGGCGCCGATCGTGGAAAATGCGGGGTGTCGTTGGGATTGGCCATGCCCGACCTAACTTGCGGCCCTCGGATATGATCCGAGGGATTCCGGATCAGGGCGACTTCTTCTTCGGCGCGGGCTTGTCCTCCTGCGCCTCGGCGCGGACCGAGTGCACGCCAAGATAGATCAGGATGGGCGAGGCGATGAAGATCGAGGTGTAGGTGCCGACCAGCACGACGCCGAACATCATCACCGCGGTGAAGCTGTGGATGGCCTGGCCGCCGAACAGAAGCAGCGCGAGCAGCGCAAGCGTCACGGTGACGTGGGTGATGATCGAGCGCGACAGCGTCGAGTTGATCGATTCGTTGAGCAGCTGCGGCATCGGCATCTTCTTGTAACGGCGCAACATCTCACGGATACGGTCGTAGATCACGACGGTATCGTTGAGCGAGTAGCCGAGGATCGTCAGAAGCGCCGCGATACTGGTGAGGTCGAAATCGACCTGGCTGATCGACATGAAGCCGATCGTCAGCACGATGTCGTGGACGTTGGCGATCATGGCGCCGAGCGCGAATTGCCATTCGAACCGGAACCAGAGGTAGATCAGGATGGAGACGATCGCCAGCATCAGGCCGAGCATGCCGTAGGCCAGGAATTCGCCCGAGACGCGCGGTCCCACCACCTCGACGCGGCGATAATCGACCGCATCGCCCAACGCGGCCTTCACCTTGTTGGCGGCCTCCTGCTGCGCGGTGTCGCCACCGGGCTGCTCGGCGACGCGGATCAGGACCTCTTCAGGACCGCCGAACTGCTGCAGCTGCACCTCGCCGAGGCCAAGCTTGCCGAGCGTCGCACGCATGGTGGCGAGATCGGCAGGTCCCGACTTGGAGCGGACCTCCAGCAAGGTACCGCCCTTGAAGTCGATGCCCAGGTTCAGGCCGTGGGTGAAGAACAGCGTGATCGCCATGATCGACAGCACCGCCGAGATCGGGAAGCTGATCCGCCGGAACTGGGTGAAATCGAAATGCGTGTTGTCGGGCACGATGCGCAGCGACGGCAGCACGCCAAGTGCGCTGACCACCGCCAGCACCACGATCAGGATGCCAAGCCCGAGAAGAATCCAGTGTGTCACGGCAGCTCCTAAATGGGCACGCTTTGCGGCCGCTTCCACCGCACCCACCACGCCACGATCAGGCGGGTCAGGGTAAAGGCGGTGAAGACCGTGGTGATGATGCCGATGCCGAGCGTCACGGCGAAGCCGCGCACCGGCCCGGTGCCGATGTAGAACAGCACGGCGGCGGCGATGAAGGTGGTGATGTTGGAGTCGAGGATGGTCGACAGCGCGCGCTTGAAGCCGGCGTCGATCGCCGAGATGGCGTTGCGGCCGCCGCGCAGCTCCTCGCGGATGCGCTCATAGATGAGCACGTTGGAGTCGACCGCGATGCCGACCGTCAGCACGATGCCGGCGATACCGGGCAAGGTCAACGTGGCGTTCAGGAACGACAGCACGCCGAAGATCATCGCCACGTTCACGGCCACCGCGATGTTGGCGAACAGGCCGAACAACCGGTAGGTCAGCAGCATGAAGACGACGACCAGGATCGAGCCGACATAGGCCGCGAGCTCGCCCTTGGCGATCGAATCCTGACCAAGGCCCGGACCGACCGTGCGTTCCTCGATCACGGTAAGTGGCGCCGGCAGCGCGCCGGCACGCAAGAGGATCGCAAGTTCGTTGGCGGACTGGACGGTGAAATTCCCGGAGATCTGGCCGGAGCCGCCAGTGATCGGCTCGCGGATCACCGGCGCTGAGATCACCTTGTTGTCGAGCACGATCGCAAACGGCTGCCCGACATTTTCAGTGGTCGCTTGCGCGAATTTGCGCGAGCCCGCCGAATTGAAGCGGAAGGTGACGATCGGCTCGCTGGTGCGCTGGTCGAAGCCGGTCTGTGCGTCGCTGAGATCGCCGCCGGAGACGAGCACCTGCTTCTTGATCACATAAGGCTGGTTGGGTGCCGACGCGCTCTGCAGCACCTCGTCATCCGCCGGTACCCTGCCCTGCAGCGCCTGGTCCACCGGGACCGACGTATCGACCATGCGGAATTCCATCTTGGCCGTCTTACCAAGCAGCTCCTTCAGCTGGGTCGGGTCCTGCAGGCCGGGCACCTGGACCAGGATGCGATCGGTGCCCTGCCGTTGAATGACGGGCTCGACGGTGCCCAGCTCATTGACACGCTTCTCGACGATCTGGATTTCCTGGTCGATGGTCTGGCGGATGCGATCGGTGATCGCGGCCTGAGGAATGGTCAGCCGGATCAGTCCACCCCCGGCGTCGGAGACCTCCAGCGAACGCTGACCATTGGAGCCAAGCAAGCCGCCGAGCGGCTGCGACAGCTCGCGCAGCTTGGACAGCGCGGTCGGAACCTCGGTCTCCTTGCTGATCTTGACCTCGACGACATCGCCGCGTGTGGCAAGGCCCGTATAGCCGATCTTGGCATCGCGCAGCGTGCGGCGCGCGTCATCGCGGACGGAGTCGAGCCGCTCCTTTTTGATGTAGTTGGAATCGACCTCGAGCAGCAGGTACGAGCCGCCCTGCAAATCGAGGCCCAGCACAAGGTGCCGCTGCGCCCAGAGCGGCCAGCTCTTGACGGTCGCCTCAGGGAAGAAATTGGGGACGGCGCACAGGCACACCACGAGCGCCGTGAGGATGATGCCCAGCGCCTTCCACCGCGTGAAATAAAGCATTTGCGTGATCCGTCAGATCAGAGCGACCGTTCGGCGCGACACCGACGCGCCACGAATCCGTAAGGACAAATTCAACTCGCCGCCTTCTCGTCCTTCGCGTCGGCCTTCTCCTTGGCCGGCTCGCCCTTGGTGCGGACACCGGTGATCATCTGCCGCATCTGCCGCACGCGGACGCCGTCGGCGATCTCGAACTCGACCTGGTCATCGTCGACGACCTTGGTGACCTTGCCGACCAAGCCGCCCTGGGTGACGATCGTGTCGCCCCGGCGGACGTTCTTGACGAGGTCGGCGTGCTCTTTGACCTTCTTCTGCTGCGGCCGCAGGATCAGGAAGTACATGATCACGAAGATCAGCGCGAAGGGCAGCAGCGACATCAGCATGCTGTTGGTGTCGCCGGCGGCCGCGGCCTGGGCATAGGCAGGAGTGATCAGCATGCGCTTTGGTCCTCGTGAGGTCCGTCTCGTCGGGAGACGGGAATCGCCGGCGAGCCGCCGGGCGGCGGGCCGGACAGGCAGGAAATTCGCGCGGAATATAGCGGCCTTAGTCCCAATTGCAACGTGGACCAGCCTTTCATTTAGGCAAGCTTGCGACCGCCGCCCCGGGTCGATATGGCTGCACGGTCAGGAACTTGCAGCATGTCAAAAAAAGCCGTCAAAGCCCGCTCCCGAAAGCCCGCCAAATCCGCATTGCAAAAGCAACTGAAAGTCGCGGCAAAACGCCTCGGCACGTCGGCGGACGACACACCCCAGCGCATTGCCGTTGCGCTGGAGGCCATTGCGGCGCACCTCGCCGCATCGGCGCCGCCTGCGAACAGGCTCCCCTCGTTCGAGGACGCCGATGCCTTCGTCTGGCATCCGAACGGACGGCTCGGCACGGTGCCGCGGGTCAGCCGCGTCGAGATCGATCTGCTGAAGGGCGTCGACCGGATGCGCGACATCCTGATCGAGAACACCGAGCGCTTCGCCGACGGCCTGCCTGCCAACAATGCGCTGCTCTGGGGCGCGCGAGGCATGGGCAAATCATCGCTGGTGAAGGCCGCGCACGCCACCATCAATCTGGATCGCAAGGGCACCGATCGGCTGAAGCTCATCGAGATTCACCGTGAGGATATCGAGAGCCTGCCCGCCCTGATGGACATCCTCCGCGCGTCCTCGTTCCGCTTCATCGTGTTCTGCGATGACCTCTCCTTCGACGGCAACGATGCCTCCTACAAGTCGTTGAAGGCGGTCCTGGAGGGCGGCATCGAGGGGCGGCCGGAGAACGTGATCCTCTACGCCACCTCCAACCGCCGCCATCTGCTGGCGCGCGAGATGATCGAGAACGAGCGATCCACCGCGATCAATCCGGGCGAGGCCGTCGAGGAGAAGGTCTCGCTGTCCGATCGATTCGGGCTATGGCTCGGGTTCCACCGCTGCAGCCAGGACGAATATCTGGCCATGGTGAACGGCTATTGCAGCCATTTCGGCATCAAGGTCGACGAGCAGGAGCTGGAGCACGAGGCGCTGGAATGGGCCACCACGCGCGGCTCGCGCTCCGGCCGCGTTGCCTGGCAGTTCATCCAGGACCTGGCCGGACGGCGCGGCGTCAGGCTGACAGCGGAGTGAGCTAGCCAAGCCGCAGTCATCTCCCGCGAAGGCGGGGAAGCCGGTATGCGGCGGCGTACCGGATCACGCATGGACCGTCACGGAGCACCGGATCGCCCGCTTTAACCAGCGGCGCCGTGCGTCATGCTCCATTCAGGAATTGCAGCGGGTCAACCGGCGTCGATCCCTTGCGGATCTCGAAATGGAGCTGCGGCGACCCCACTTCGCCCGATTGACCCGACTTGGCAATGACCTGGCCGCGCTTGATCGTATCGCCGCGCTTCACCATCAGCTCACTCGCATGGGCATATGCGGTGACATAGCCGTTGGAATGCCGCACCAGGACCAGATTGCCGTAACCCTTCAGTTCGTTGCCGGCATAAGCGACCACACCGTCTTCGGCGGCCTTCACCGGCGTGCCCTCGGGGACCGCGATGTTGATGCCGTCGTTGGCCTTGCCGTTGGTCTTGGCGCCGTAGCTGGTGATCACCTTGCCGCGGGCGGGCCAACGGAAGGTCGGCAGCGCACTGGTGGTCTCAGCCGGCTTGGCCGGCTCGACTTCCTTCTCCGGGGCTGGATTGGCTTGGGCAAGCCGCGCGGTCTGCACGGGACCCGCCGTGGCGACCCTGGTCGTCGGCGCCGGCGTCGGCACGGTCGCAGCCGCCTGGGGTACGGCTGCGACCGGAGCTGCGGGCGTAGCTACAGCCACCGTCTTTCCGGGGATGGTCAGCTTGGCTCCCAGCTTCAAGGGCGAGGTCGGCGTCAAACCGTTGGCGCGCGCAAGTTCGGCGATGGAGATATGATTGTGATGCGCGATGCTGGCCAGCGTGTCGCCCCGATTGACGAAGTGCACGCTCGGCGCGGCGACTGGAGCCGCCACGGCAACCGACCTGGGTGCAGCGGCGACTGGCGCCGCCATCGTTGCCGGCGCCGCGGCCACGGCGGCAGGATTTGGAATGATGAGCTGCTGCCCCGGCGAGAGCACGCGCGGCCCCTTGTAACCGTTGGCAGCGAGAATCTCTGCCGGCGTCACGTGATAGCGGCGCGCCAGGATCTCGAGCGTATCGCTGGTACCGACAATGATCTTGGTGCCGCCGGCGGGCCGAACCGCTGCGACCGAACGCGGCGGCACCGTGCCGGTCGTTTCAAGATGCGGCTGGCGCGGGGCAGCGTAGGTTTGCGCTGGCGCCGGAGCCGCGGCATAGACGGGCGCCGGCGGCGCATACGACGCCACGCCTCGCCCGCCCGCAGACACCCCGCCCGAGCCTCCGCCCGACGGATAGGTCTGCGGCGCGGCAACGGGCGGCGGCAGTGCCGAGGATGAATAGGCGGCCGGCGCCGGAGGATTGTATTGCGCGGCGGGGCGCCGCTCGACCGGAGCGGGCGGCTGCACCGACCCGGTTGCCTCGGATGCAAACGGATTGGAGAATGAGTTTTGGCTTTGCGATAGCCGTGTCGACATATCGGCGCTGCAGCCGGCAAAGCCGAACGACATGACCGCCAGCGCCGTGACCTGCGGAAGGCGGCGCGAGCGAAGCAACTCGATAATCACAGGCATGGTTACTCACTCGTACGCAACAAACTACGAATTTGAGTAAACACGCCCGCGGTAAATAACCGCTTAAGCTGCCGATAAGGTGTTGTCGCGCCAGCTAATCCGCGTCTTTAGAGTTCACGTGCAATTCCCGGAATTGCCGGCACAAATCGCACGTCGACGAGCTCCTTTCGCGCGAAATTTTCACCCGTGCGGGTGACGCGCACGAGAGTTTGGACGCCGTGATTCGGCCCCACCGGCGCGATCAGGATACCGTCGGGCTCGAGTCGGTCGAGCAGGCTTTGCGGGACATCCTCCATCGCGGCCGTCACGATGATGCGGTCGAACTGCCCGGCGCCGGGCGGGACGGAAAATCCATCCCCCAACATGACCTCGACGTTAAAGCAGGAGAGCTTCTCGAGCCGCTCCCGTGCCGCATCGGCGAGGGCTCGGAAGCGCTCGATGGACAACACCTGCCCCGCCAAGCGCGACAGGATGGCGGCCTGGTATCCCGACCCGGTCCCGATCTCGAGCACGCGGCTTGTTTTCTGCAGCTTCAGCTGCTCGGTCATATAGGCCACGACGAAGGGTTGGCTGATGGTCTGGCCACACGCAATCGCGAGCGCGCTATCGCGATAAGCGTCGGCCCGGTCCGCGGGCCCGACGAACTCGTGCCGTGGCACCTCCTCCATCGCCCGCAGCACGGATTGATCGCTGATCCCCCGCCGACGCATGGTCAGCTGAAACATCATCTTTTCCGGAGGAGCTTTCGGAGCCATCGCGCCATCTCGTTGCATACCGACCTATACAAGCATCATCTTGGCGACGGAGCAGCGGTTTTCCGCATCAGGCTCCCACCTCCGGCCGTCCTGACACAAAAACGTGTTCCGCTGCCGGAACAAGCCGGAGAGTTCGTCGTTGGGAGCGTAGAACCTGCCACGGCCAGAGTGACCAGACCTGGGACGATCCGCCTGGGGACAACGCTGTTGACGTTGCGCCGTTTGCGGTAATTTGCGAACGTCGTTCTCGGTAAAGGCGAGGACTGAAATTCATGACTGCACCGCGGCCACCACGCGGCTCCGTGTTTCTGGTTGAAGATGAAGTCATGATCAGGATGATGGTCGCCGACATGCTCGAAGAGCTCGGCTACACCGTCGTCGCAGAGGCCGGCGAGATCGGCGAGGCCATGCGGCTCGCCGAGAGCACCTATTTCGATGTCGCCATCCTCGACGTCAACGTCAACGGCAAGGTGATTTCCCCCGTTGCCGACGTGATCAAGGCGCGAAATCGCCCGTTCATCTTTGCCACGGGTTATGGCTCGGCTGGGCTTCCGGAGGAATATCGCGACCGCCCCGCCCTGCAGAAGCCGTTCCAGTTGGAAACGCTCAGCAAGGCGATCGACAATGTCCTGCGTGGCGCGACATCGTCATAAGCGCAGGCCCAACTAGCCGAGAATCCCGCTCAGCGCGCCAGAGAAGGCCTCGTCGGTACGGTCGAGCCGCAGCGGCGTGACTGATACGTAGCCCGCCGCAAGAGCCTCCAGGTCCGTTCCCTGCTCCGGCGCATCGAGCACGGCCGAGCGCTCAAAGCCGATCCAGAAATACGGATTGCCGCGCCCGTCGCGGCGCTCTTCCACGTTAAGAAATCCGAGATTCCGCTTGCCCTGACGGGTCACGCGGATGCCATGGACTTCTTCCGGCGTCCGGGCAGGAAAATTGACATTGACCACCGTGTTCTTCGGGACGCCCGCTTCGAGCACCTTGCGTATGATCTGAGGTCCGAATTTGCGCGCCGTATCCCAAACCGGTTTGTTCCGGGTCTCAAGCGAGAACTCCTGCGAGAGTGCAAAGGATGGCAGGCCGAGGATGGTGCCTTCGAGGGCACCGGCCACGGTGCCGGAATAGACCACGTCTTCGGCGACGTTCCGCCCCTTGTTGACGCCCGAAAGCACCACATCCGGCAGCTTCGGCCCGAGGATGTGACGAGCGCCCATGATGACACAATCGGTCGGCGTCCCGCGCACCGCGAAGTGCCGGGGTCCCACCTCGCGCAACCGCAACGGATCGTTCAGCGACAACGAATGAGAGACCCCGGATTGATCCAGTTCGGGCGCCACCACCCAGACATCGTCGGACAGAGCGCGCGCGATCTCCTCGATGACCTTCAGACCGGGGGCATGGATGCCGTCGTCATTGGTGCAAAGAATGCGCATGCTGCCGGCCACCTCTAAGCGAAGTCGAGATCAGGTTACAGGTGTCATATCCCCTGCCGGCACCCGAGGCAAACCCGCCGCGATCCAGAAAAATCCAGCGAATCCGCTCCGCAAATGCGGAGTCGGACGTTGCATCCGGTTAACGCCTGATCCGCCATTGCGGTACGAACTTCGCGAGCTGCCCCTGGGTGCGCAACTGGAGTCGCGCATTTGGCGCGGTCGCCGACATCACAGGCTCGCTTGTGGCCGCCCCTTCGCGCGCTTCCTGCGCCAGCTTGGGAAAACGCGCACGCGCCGAGGCCAACGCCTTTTCGAAGTCGGCCTCGTTGAACCAGGCGAGCCCGCGCAAACCATCCTGCAGATCGTCGCGCCAGATCCGAGAGAGATCGACGTCGAAAGCGCCCTTCAACCGCTGGTCCACGGCCTGGATGCCGTGGCCGGTGACGGCCCATTGCCTCCCAACCCAATAGATATCCCGGTGCAGGGGCATCGATCGCGGCTCTGCAAAGCGGCTGCTTGGTGCAGAGGGAGGATATCGGCGGGCGGCGGCAGCGCAACCGCTCTGGAGCGGAAAGACCGCAATATTCCGCCGGTCTCTATCGCTCGGCCGCAACCACCTTCAGGCCGCCCATATAGGGCTGCAGCACCTCAGGCACGGCGATCGAGCCGTCCTCCTGCTGATAGGTCTCCATGACTGCGATCAGCGCCCGGCCGACAGCCGTCCCTGAGCCGTTGAGCGTATGGACGAAGCGCGGCTTGCCGTCGGCAGCCCGATAACGCGCATCCATGCGGCGGGCCTGGAAGTCGCCGCATACCGAGCAGCTCGAGATCTCCCGGAAAGCGCCGCCATCGCCCTGCCCCGGCATCCAGACTTCGATGTCGTAGGTCTTCTGCGAGGAAAATCCCATGTCGCCGGTGCACAGCGTCATCACCCGGTAATGCAGGTCGAGCTGCCGCAGCACCTCCTCGGCGCAGGCCAGCATGCGCTCATGCTCGTCCTTGCTGGTCTCCGGCGTCGTGATCGAGACCAGCTCGACCTTGCTGAACTGGTGCTGCCGGATCATGCCGCGGGTATCGCGGCCGGCGGCGCCTGCTTCGGCACGGAAGCACGGCGTCAGCGCGGTGAGCCGCATCGGCAGCTCCTTCTCATCCAAGATCGACTCGCGGACCAGATTGGTGAGCGCGACCTCGGCAGTCGGAATCAGACCGAGACGATCGGTCTTGAGCCGTTCATCGGGCGACGCCAGCAGTTCGCCCTTGATCGCCCAGAACTGGTCGTCCTCGAATTTCGGCAATTGCCCCGTCCCGAACATCACCTCGTTACGGACCAGAAGCGGCGGATTGATTTCGGTGTAGCCATGCTCGTTGGTATGCAGGTCGAGCATGAACTGGCCGATCGCGCGCTCGAGCCGCGCCAGCCCCTTCTTCAACACGACAAAGCGCGCGCCCGACAGCTTCGCCGCGGTCTCGAAATCCATATAGCCGAGATCGTCGCCGAGATCGTCATGCGGCTTCGGCGTGAAGGCATAATTGCGCTTGGCACCAAAGACATGGCGCTGCACGTTGGCGTGCTCGTCCTTGCCCTCCGGCACTTCGTCGAGCGGCAGATTGGGAATCGCGGCAAGTTCGCGCGCCAGATCTTCGTCGGCCTGCTTGGCCGCCGCTTCGAGCTCCGGCATGCTGGTCTTGAGCTTGGCGACCTCCTCCATCAGCGCGCTCGCACGCGCCTCGTCCTTGGCCTTCTTCGCCTCGCCGATCTCTTTCGAAGCAGCGTTACGCCGCGCCTGCGCCTGCTCGGATGCCAGGATCGCTGTACGCCTCCGTTCGTCGATCACAAGCAGATGCGCCGACAAAGGCGCCAAGCCACGGCGGCTCAACGCGGCGTCAAAGCCTTGCGGATTGTCACGGATCGATCTGATGTCGTGCATGATCGTTCGGTCCTGGGAACGAAGAATTACGGTCGAGTCGCCCTCGGCCGCGCGGGCGGCTTGCAGTACCCTGATTATGGCCTGATGGGAACAGCCAAGGCCGGCAGGCCGCCCAGCGCTACTCGGCCGGATCGGCCGGAGGCGACGCACTGCTGCCGGATCGGCCTGCGGCGGCCTGTTTCTCGACGAAGCGCACGGCAACAATCGCGCCCTCGTAGAGCGCCAGCAGCGGAATCGCGAGCGAGGCTTGGCTCAACACATCAGGCGGGGTCAGCACGGCTGCGATGATGAAGGCGACCACGATGAAATAGCGGCGCTTCTCGCGCAACATCTGCGAGGTGACGATGCCGACCCGCCCCAACAGGGTGAGGATGACCGGGAGCTGGAAGGCGATGCCAAAGGCGAACACCAGCGACATCATCAGGGATAGATATTCGCCGACCTTCGGAAGCAGTGCGATCTGCGCGGTGTCCGGACCGCCCATCTGCTGCATGCCGAGCGAGAAGCGAACCAGCATCGGCAACACCACGAAGTAGACCAGTGCGGCCCCAAGCACGAAAAACACAGGCGTGGCCACGAGGTAAGGCAGGAACGCGTGGCGCTCGTGGCGGTAGAGGCCGGGAGCGACGAACTTGTAGATCTGCGTCGCGACGATCGGGAACGAGATGAAGCCTGCGCCGAACAGCGCGAGCTTCAGCTGGGTGATGAAATATTCGAGCAGTTGCGTGTAGATGAACTTGCTATTCTCCGGCCCGGCAACCCAGACGAACGGCAGAACCAGGATGTTGTAGATCTGCTTGGCGAAGAAAAAGCAGAAGATGAAGGCCAAGCCAAATCCGAGCAATGCCTTGATCAGCCGCGCGCGCAGCTCGATCAAGTGATCCATCAAAGGAGCCTTGCTGGCTTCGATATCTTCAGCGGTCATGACGCTTTGGCGTCCTTGAACCGATCCGCTTCCTCCGCCCCGATCGTCTCAGGCTGGACCTCCGAGTTTGGCTCGGACTTGATCTCGCGGACGATCGCCAGCGGCTCGCTCGACACCGGGTGCGCCTCCGCCTCGACAAACGTTTCGGGGTGCGGCGGCTCCGGTGTGGTCGGCACTGCCGGCGCCTCCACTGTCGATGCGACGGCCTCGTTCGACGCGGCGGGAGTATCCGCCGGCTTGTCGATACCTTCGATATCCAGCGCCTTGTCGACATCGCGCTGAAGCGAGCTGATCACCCCGGTCGGACTGAAGCCGCTGGCCGCCTCGCGAACCTCGTCGAAACTCTTCTTGAGGTCGGCCATTTCGGCCTCGCGCATCGCCTCTTGAAACTGGCCCTGGAATTCGGCTGCCATCCGCCGGGCCTTGCCCATCCACTGCCCGACCATGCGCAAAACGCCGGGAAGCTCTTTCGGGCCGATCGCGATCAGCGCGACGACCCCGATGACGAGCAGCTCACTCCAGCCGATATCGAACATGAAACAATCCGCCTACGAGACGTCGCCTGCCAATCCCGTGCCGCCGAGCCCCGTATGATCCGGTCCCTGCCCGTCGAATCCGGCGCCGTCTACGTCTGTCACACCGTTGTCAAACAGCCTTGCTGCCGACATCAGTACGGGTTGCGGTCGGCGTGCTGCCGTGATCGATCGACTTGACCGGCTCGGCCTTCTCCGGTGCCTTGTCGTCGTCCTGCATGCCTTTCTTGAAGGCTTTGATGCCCTGCGCGACATCGCCCATCAGGTCGGAAATCTTGCCGCGCCCGAACAACAGCAGGACGACCGCGATCACCACGATCCAATGCCAAATGCTAAGCGAACCCATCCTGCAACCCTCCAAACATCAGCGCGGAAGACCGGCGATCGCCGCTCGAGCGCGATGCCAAATCCACGCTTGGTCATGGACCTGACCGCGCCGCCTCGCTTCTAGCATCCGGCCGCAAAACAGCAACATAAACACGGAAGACTAGATGAAGACTTGACGCTTCAAGCCCGATCTTGAGCGGAAGGTAGGCGTGACAAGCCCCAAAAACAAGCACTTAAGCTCCGGCAAATGACGGCCAGCACTACGCAATAATGCGAGTGTTAATGGGACCTCGGTCCAGCTAGTCCGAGGTTTCGTCCGGCTCACCACTCTGCGGGTTGCCGGGTTCCGGGGCATCGCTTTCGGAACGCACGCCCGTGGCGTCATCGGCTGCCGCGTCTTGAACGTCCGGTTGCTCGGTTTCGTTGGAAGCTTCTGTATTTTCTGTATCCTCGTGGATCGCCTCCGGTTCGACCGCAGGCGCCAGCGCCAGATCGAGATCCCCTGGCTCCAACGGCTCCTCGTCCTCGCGCAAGGTCGGGTCGTCCGATGGCGTCGGAACCGTGAAGCCGGTCGGCAGCCGTGAATCCAAGAGCCCCGTACCTTTCAGCTCCTCGAGACCCGGCAGGTCGCCGAGCGCCTCAAGGCTGAACTGCGTAAGGAATGCATCGGTGGTCCCGAAGGTGAGCGGACGGCCCGGAGACTTGCGGCGACCACGCGGCTTGATCCAGCCGGTTTCGAGCAGCACGTCGAGGGTCCCCTTCGAGGTAACGACGCCGCGGATTTCTTCGATCTCGGCGCGCGTGACCGGCTGGTGATAGGCAACGATGGCGAGCACCTCGATCGCCGCCCGCGACAGCTTGCGGGTTTCGGTGCTCTCGCGGGTCATCAGCCAAGCGAGATCGCCTGCAGTCCGGAACGTCCATTTGTTGGCCACGCGCACGAGGTTCACGCCGCGGGGGGCGTATTCCTCCTGGAGCTGCGCCAGCGCCGCCTTCACATCGACGCCTTCCGGCATGCGCTTGGCGAGCGTAGCCTGATCGAGCGGCTCGGCCGATGCAAAAAGCAGAGCTTCGAGAATGCGCAATTCTTCCGGCCGCACCTGCGGCTCGGCGGCGATGTCTTCCGGCTCTTCCATGCGTACTTCCGCCAAGATTGCCATCGCACGGTCTCCTTCTTCGTTACTCAACCGTCAAATCCGGCGCGCTCATGGCACCGGGTGGTTGGGGCGGACGCTTGCGAAAATACAGCGGCGCAAACGCCTGCCTCTGGTTCAGTTCGAGCTGCCCTTCCCGCACCAGTTCCAGCGCGGCCGCGAAGCTCGAAGCGAAAATGGTGGCGCGTTGGGCCGGCTCGACCACGTAGCTCAAGAGGTAATCGTCCAGGCAGCCCCAGTCTTCCGAGACCTCGGTCATACCGACCAGACGCTCCAGAGAGGCGCGCGCTTCTGCGAGCGACCACACCGTTCGCTTGGCCAGATGCACCGATGTCAACACGCGCTGCTGACGCTGTGTGGCGTAGGCCGACAATAGATCGAACAATGTCGCCGAGTACTTCGGACGACGGACTTCCGCGATCGGCTCAGGATTGCCGCGCGGAAACACGTCGCGCTGGAACTGCGGCCGGTTCATCAGCCGGTTCGCCGCCTCTCGGATCGCCTCCAGCCGGCGCAGCCGGTTCGCGAGCGCAGTCGCCATTTCCTCCGCGCTGGGCCCCTCGGCGGCAGGCGGCTCCGGCAACAATAGCCGCGACTTCAGAAAGGCGAGCCAGGCCGCCATGACGAGATAATCAGCGGCAAGTTCCAGCCGGATTTTCCGCGCAGCCTCGATGAACTGCAGATATTGGTCCGCCAGCGCCAGGATCGAGATCTTGGCGAGGTCGACCTTCTGCTGCCGCGCCAGCGCCAGCAAGAGGTCGAGCGGGCCTTCGTAGCCCTCGACATCGACCACCAATGCCGGCTCGCTCTCGGACAGCTCGGCAGGCCGGCCGGTTTCGAAAGACAGGATTTCCGCGGTCATGCGTTCGCTGATCCCAGCCGGTTGATCAATGTGTCGAGCTCGGTGCGCGCGGCGATGCGATCGAAGGCACCCGCGGGCTTGCGCGAGGCGAGCGCCCGATCGACGCGCACCAGGGCCGCTCCCGACAATGCCGGCGTCTCGGCCGCGACCGCCTGCATCTCATCGAGCTTGCCGTTACAATGCAGAACGATGTCGCAGCCGGCCGCGATGATCGCGCGTGTGCGCTCGGCGATCGAGCCCGCCAATGCGTTCATGGACACGTCATCACTCATTAACAAACCCTGGAACCCGATCCGACTGCGAATCACCCGTTCGATGATTGTCGCAGAAGTCGTGGCCGGATGGGCGGGATCGATGGCGCTAAACACAACATGTGCAGTCATGGCCATCGGCAGGTCGACCAACGGCCGGAACGCGGCGAAATCGGTGGCATCGAGCTCGGATTCGGGGGTGTCCACCGTCGGCAACCGGAAATGGGTGTCGGCCGTGGCGCGGCCATGACCGGGGATGTGCTTGAGCACGGGCAGAATGCCACCCTGCTCCAGTCCCTCGGTGACGGCACGGGCAATGGCCGCGACCTTGTCCGCCGTTTCACCGTAGGCCCGGTCGCCGATCACGGCATCGGCGCCGGAGACGGGAACGTCGGCCAAGGGCAGGCAATCCACGCTGATCCCAAGCCGCCCGAGGTCATCGGCGATGAGGCGGGCGCTGAGCCGGGCAGCCTCAAGGCCAAGCGCCGAATCAATGTCATAGAGCCGACCGAACGCGGCGCCTGCCGGATAGACCGGCCAGTGTGGCGGCCCAAGCCGCTGCACCCGCCCGCCCTCCTGGTCGATCAGCACAGGGGCATCGGCGCGGCCTGCGGCATCCCGGAGTTCATCAACAAGTGCAGTCACTTGAGCCGGCGACTGCACATTGCGCTTGAACAGGATGAAACCCCAGGGCGCAGCGTCGCGGATGAAGGCCCGCTCGGCGGGGCTGAGCTCAGGTCCGGAAACGCCGGTAATGAAGGCCCGTATGGTCATCGGGGCCGATTAGACCTCGCCCCGAGACCGGTCAAGCCAGGGTTAGTGGTTACTAAACGCGAAACACTGTCCGCCGGCAGTTTTCAACGTTCCGCACATCTGGTTGGCTTCCTCGCGCGTCGCAAACGGCCCGACAGCGGCACGGTATCGCACGCTCTTGTCAGGCATATCCACGCGCCTGATGATCGGTGAATAGCTTCCCAGCACCGAGGAATACTTGCTCTGCGTCACCTTGTAGGACGACAGCGCATCCTCTTCGCTGACCTGCGACGAAATCGAGACGAGATAACCGCCGCCGCTCCTGCTCGCAGCCGGCGCCGATTCGGTCGGCGCGACGGCTGCGACGCGGCTCGACGGCGCCGGAGCTGCCGATTGCGGGTTCAGCGAGAGCGGCGCGTTGTTGACGGATGCATTCGCATTGGCGGGCGAATTGCGCGTCGGCTTGGTCGCCGGCTTTGTTGCAGGAGGAGGCGCTGCCGCGACTGCGGCATCCCCGCCGCTGGCATCGGCCGACGTCGTACCGGCCGAATTGCCGCTGATGCGCAGCGTGCTGATCGGCCGCGGGTCGCTGTTCGGCAAGATGCCGTTGTTGCCGCCAGCCGCGGGCGGCATGCCAGCGGTCGAAACGCTCGACGGAGGCGGCGGATTGGCATTCTGATTGAGCTGCGGGAAGACCACCCGAGGGCCGACGGACCTGGAATTCACATCGACCGGGGTTTCCTCGCGCGACACCAGCTTCTCGCCGCCATCTCCGATCAACCGATCGGGAACCTTGGGCGTCGAGTCTGCCGGCGAGGCCATGATCTTGGTCGGGCTGTTGTCCGCCTTGATGATCGGAGCCTCGCCACTCCGGGTGGTCGAGAAGTAGGTCTTATAACCGAACGCGCCACCGGTGCCGAGAACGCCAAGCGCAAGGATCGCAAACACAGTGGTCATCCCACCGCCGCGGCGCTTCGGCTCCTCCTCCTCGTCGGCCTCGTCGTAGCCGTCCTGGTAGGCGTAGTGATCCTCGTGGAATTCCTGCTCGCCGTGAAAATCCTGGGCTTCATGCCCGGCCGGCCCGAACAGCGCGTCGTCGTAGCGAGACGGATCCGGCTCCGGTTCGTCGAACGCCGCCTCATGATGAAGGCCGGGATCGGTGCCAAAGCCGCGATGCGGGTCGGTGGCGCCAAAGTTCAGCTTGGCGAGGTCATCGGCAAAATCATCCCGCGGATAGGATTGGGGAGCCTCCGGCCGCGCCGCACTCTGCCGCGTCGCAAACTCCTGGGCTTCGAAATCCTGTTCGGGAAAATCCCGCGAAAGGGCGTTGGGATCCTGATAGCCCCCCGCCGCAGGATATCCGGCAGCAGGCCGCTGCGGCTCGCGCACGAGTTCCGCGAACGGATCGCGCGCGGTGGCTGGGGCCTCCCGCTGCTGATTTCGCGGGATTTCCTGCCGGTTGGCGCGCTGGATCCAGGATGGCGGCCCAGCTGACGGTGCGGGCTCGGCAACCGGCTCGACCGGCGGCAGCGGCGTTGACGGGCGCGGCGCGGCTGCGCGCGGTGCGCCGGAAGGAACATTGCGCGTGGTCTGAGCAGCGAACGGGTCGTTCTGCCCGATCAGGCGAGCGAGCTCGGCAAGCGGATCACTCTCCGGTTGCGCGGACCCGCCACCCCGACCAAAACCATCAGCGGGAAAGGGTCTATCCTGGTACCGATCAGCCATCGAATAAAGCGTCCCCGCGGGAGAACCGCAAATGCGTACTAAGGCGGACCTTGCCGGATCGAGGCCCCCAACACAAACTGCATCCGCCGACCCGGGCTACTTCATGGCCTCGGGAGCATGGACGCCCAATATAGCTAGTCCCGAGCCCAGCACCGAGACAACGCCCTGAACCATGGCTAATCGCGCCTTGGTTATCACTGCATCATCACGGTAACTGAAGCGTAAATAGGGCAAGCTGTTTCCGCGAGTGTACTGCGCATGGAATTCACTTGCAAGTTCATACAGATAGAAAGCGATCCGGTGCGGCTCATGGGCCGCGGCCGCGCCTTCGATCAGGCGAGGAAATAGCGCCAAGCGCTTTAAAATGCCGATCTCGCCGGGGTCCGCGAGCAGCTCGAGCCTCGCTTCCGCCAGGAAAGCAGCGCGCGCCAAAGGCTCCTCGGGCAGCTCCGGAATCACCTCCGCCCGGGCATTGCGGAAGATCGAATGCCCGCGCGCGTGACCATACTGCACATAGAATACCGGATTGTCCTTGGACTGCTCGATCACCTTGGCGAGGTCGAAGTCGAGCACTGCATCGTTCTTCCGGTAGAGCATCATGAAGCGGACTGCGTCGCGGCCGACTTCATCGACGACCTCGCGCAACGTCACGAAATCGCCGGAACGCTTCGACATCTTCACCGGCTCGCCATTGCGCAAGAGCTTGACGAGCTGGACGATCTTGACGTCCAGCGTCGCCTGCCCGGCCGTGACCGCCTTCACCGCGGCCTGCATGCGCTTGATGTAGCCGCCATGATCAGCACCGAATACGTCGATCAGATCGGCAAAGCCGCGCTCGAACTTGTTGCGGTGATTGGCGATGTCGGAAGCGAAGTAAGTGTAGGTGCCATCGGACTTGATCAAGGGACGATCGACGTCATCGCCGTAGGCGGTGGCGCGAAACAGAAGCTGTTCGCGATCTTCCCAATCCTCCACCGGCGCGCCCTTCGGCGGCGGCAATCGCCCTTCGTAGACGTCACCGCGCTGGCGCAGGAAATCGATGGTCTCGGCAACCTTGTTGTTGCCTGAGGCGATCAGCGAGCGTTCGGAAAAGAAGACGTCGTGGCGGATGTTGAGCGCGGCGAGATCTTCCTTGATCGCGTCCATCATCATCGCGATCGACTTGTCGCGCACGATTCCCAGCCACTGCGCCTCCGGCATCGCCTTCAGCTTGTCGCCATATTCCGCGGCCAGCGCCTGGCCCACAGGCTTCAGATAGTCGCCGGGATAGAGTCCTTCCGGAATCGAGCCGATGTCCTCACCCAAGGCCTCGCGATATCTGAGGAAGGTCGAGCGCGCGAGCACGTCGACCTGGGCTCCGGCATCGTTGATGTAGTATTCCCGCGTGACGTCGTGACCGGCGAATTGCAAAAGACTGCAGAGCGCGTCGCCGAACACGGCGCCACGGCAATGACCGACATGCATCGGGCCCGTCGGATTGGCCGAGACGTATTCGACGTTGACCCTCGCTGCGCCCGGGACCGAGGCGACCCGGCCGAAGTCGCCAACCTCGCGTAAGACGGTGCGGAGCTCTTCCGCCCAGACAGTGGGTTGCAAGGTCAGATTGATGAAGCCGGGACCGGCGATCTCGACCTTGGCCACCAACGGATCATCGCGCAGCTTTGCTGCGATCTGCTCGGCCAGATCGCGCGGCTTGGCCTTGGCTTCTTTCGCCAGCACCATCGCCGCGTTGGTCGCCATGTCGCCATGGCTGGCATCGCGCGGCGGCTCGACCACCACGCGCGCAAAATCGATGCCCTCGGGCCAATTGCCGTCCTTGGCGAGCGCGGCGCAGATCGCATGCACGCGCGCCAGCACGTCGGCGAAAAGATGCAGGTTTTGAGCTTTGTCGACCATGGGCGCCGCCTAACGTAAATCCGGGGTCGAGTCAAAAAGCCTGACATGCTCGGTGAGCGCAAAACGGTCGGTCATGCCGGCGATGAAATTGCCGATGCGGCGGGCGCACTCCCCCTCCCCGTCACGGCCATCGCGCCATTCGGGCGGCAAGGCCGCCGGATCCTTGCGGTATCGTTCGAACAGGTCGACCACGATCCGTTCGGCCTCGCGCATCACCCGCATCACCCGCTCGTGCCGGTACATGTGGTGCCACAGGAAGCCCTTGATGCTCTTCTCGGCCGCGGCCGCCTCGGCAGAAAACGCGACCAGGGGCGCGCCGTGCCGGCGGACATCATGGGCCGACATCGGCTTGACGCGGTCGAGCCTTGCCTGGGCTTCCGCCGCCACATCTGCAATCAGGAAGGAGATCAGGTCGCGCACCAGCTCCGCACCGCGCCTGATATCGTCGAGACCCGGATAATGCCGGTCGATCGCGTCGATCATGGCGGCAATCAGCGGAATCTCTTTGAGGTCGTCGACCACGAACAGCCCGGCACGCAAGCCGTCGTCGATGTCATGGGCGTCATAGGCGATATCGTCGGCCAGCGCAGCAACCTGCGCCTCCAGCGAAGCGAAGCTCCACAGCTCCAGATCGAAGCCCGCATTGAACTCGGCGATCCCGATCGGAATGGGCTCCTGGAGCGGACCGTTATGCTTGACGACACCCTCCAACGACTCCCAGGTCAGGTTCAGGCCGTCGAACTCGGGATAGCGCTGCTCGAGCGAGGTGATCACGCGCAAAGCCTGCGCATTATGATCGAAGCCGCCATGGGCCTGCAGGCATTGGTTGAGCGCCCGCTCGCCGGCGTGCCCGAACGGCGGATGGCCAAGATCGTGCGCCAACGCCAGCGTCTCGGTCAGGTCCTCGTCGAGCCCGAGCTGGCGGGCGAGCGCCCGGGCGATCTGGGCGACTTCCAAAGAATGGGTCAGTCGCGTGCGATAATGATCGCCCTCGTGGAAAACGAAGACCTGGGTCTTGTGCTTGAGCCGGCGGAAGGCGGACGAATGGATGACCCGGTCGCAATCCCGCCGGAAAGCACTCCGGGTCCGCGACGGCGGCTCTGCGACAAGCCTGCCCCGACTGCGATCGGGATCGCAGGAATAGGGAGCGCGGGGGGCAGCCATTCCGACCGACACGGCTGATTCGACCTCCGAAGGTTTGATTCCAGCGTTCGATGCACTTAACTATGGGGCGTGCCCGATACCAAATGAATTGGGCATGACGAGTGCTCCAGGAGATCCTTTGCCATGACTGCCGCCGTCACCATCAGCGAGCGTGCCGCCCGCCGGATCGGGGAAATCCTCAAGAAGGAGGATAACGGAGCCATGCTACGCATCTCGGTCGAAGGCGGCGGCTGCTCCGGCTTCCAGTACAAGTTCGATATCGACCGCAGCAAGGCCGATGACGACCTGGTGATCCAGCGCGACCAGGCGATCGTCCTGGTCGATCCGGCCTCGGTGCCGTTCCTGGCCGGCTCGGAACTCGACTTCGTCGACGACCTGATGGGCGCCTCCTTCCGCCTCAACAATCCCAATGCCACCGCCTCCTGCGGCTGCGGCACCAGCTTCTCCGTGTAATCCCCGCCGATCAGTAGACCTCGGCCTTCCGGCCGGGCCTCGTGGGGCAGGTGGCGGCAGCGCAACCGGGATCTGGTGCGTTCAGCAGGCAAGCCGCGGCGTGTCCCGCAGCGCAAGCGCGTCCGGGGTCTGCATCAGACGTGGCCCTCGGTAACGAGAGGGCGCGGGGAAGGCCGGGAGCTCGCCGCCCCCATGGCCCGCCTGCAGAAAAGAAAGCAGGCGGCAGTCACCACAGGTTCGGCCGAGACATCCCGGCCTTCCCCGCGCGACGGTTTTAACGGCTGCTTCGTACTCTCCCTGGTGCGCCGGGCTTTTTGGCCACCATATCCGCGCGAAGCGAAGCTTCGTCGCGTCCGCGACAACGCGTAAGACGCGTTGCGCGGGGCATCAGCGTCGGGATGCCAGGACCATACGACTTTGACCGTCCGTGCCGACCTTGCGCAAGCCACGGGACTTCGATGCCGAACTGAAGGCACTGGAAGACAAGGCGCGTGAACTCAAAACCCGCAAGCTGCAGCAGCTTGGAGAACTGGCGATCGCTACGGGAGCCGACGCGCTCAGCACTGAGGAACTGGCGAGCGCTCTGATCGTGCTGGCCGAGACCAAAGATACGGACAAGAGGGCGGCGTGGGCCAAGCGCGGGGCGACGTTTTTTCGAAGCCGGTCACGGTGACCTGCACCGGCAAATGGCCGCGACACTGACAGCGCTCCGGCGCAACCGAGCGGCGCGCAATCGCCATCAGGCAGCAGGGGCGCGGCATGACATGCGCACGTGGCAGGTCGAACGCCGCAAACGCACGCGCCACCTCATCGAACTCGCCGCGTTCATCTGGATGGCCGACAAGCTCCGAAGCAACGATGGACAACGCGCCCGCGACCTATGGGCCGGAAAGGGGAAAGTAGCGTTCGACGCGGAAGGCAATGCATACGCACAAACGATCACCGCACGACACGCCCTATGATGGGCGGTGATCGATGGTGGGCGACGCGGAGAGGTCATATCTGGCTAAGAAGATATCGTTTAATATTAATTGCATTTTGCAAGTATATATTTGACACTGCGTGCTATGCCCTACGCATCGCGGTGAGGCGGGGCAATTATCCGGGTCACTACCTAGCCGCAAAGGATACAACATGACCGCAGCCCTCTTTCTCGCGACCGTGCTTTTGTGGGGTTCGGGCGCCATTGTGACGTCCCTCCAGGCAAGTGCTTCGGCTCCGGAGTTGTCGGTGGCGATCCGCATGTTTCTCGTCGGGTTAGGCATGCTCGGGTTCTCGATCGCCACCGGCAAACCGATCACGATTGCCCGTAGCGACCGCATTTGGGTGATGATGCAAGGCATATTGTTTTTCGGGCTTGCATTTATCGCCTTCTACAAGGCGACGAAGGGTATCCCGAGTGGGATCGCAGCGCTGGTGCTGTCGAGTTCTTCGCTGTTTGCCGCCATTGCCAGCCGTTTGCTGTTGAAACTGCGGATAAGCCGCCGCACAACAATTGGCATAGTTTGTGGTCTCTTTGGTCTTGGCATCGTGGCGGCCCCACAGATCTTCGCACTGCATCTCAATCCGCAAACTGTGACGGGCTTTATCTGGGCCGGCATCGCGGCGATGGCTACCGGTGCGGGGACGGCGATTGCTGCGCGTAACCAGCGGCGCGGCGTGCCAATCCCAGTGCTTATGGGTTGGGGTGCATTGTGTGGATGCGGCTTCGGATTCGCCTGGGCTGTGATTGTCGGCACGTCTCTCACAATACCTGTAACTGTTGGCTATCTGGCACAGCTTGCCTATCTGGCAATTGTCGCATCCTGCGTTACGTTTCTCATGTATTTCACCCTCATTGAGAAGGTCGGCCCTGCGCGAGCGGCCTATGCGCTAACGGTTGTTCCGATTGTTGCCATAACGATCTCCGTTATGTTCGAAGGCCTGCACGTCGATACTCGCCTCGCCTTCGGTGGTGCGACAATCCTTCTTGGCAATATCCTGGTGCTCAACGCCTGAATCGAAGCGATCAGTCACGGCCCTCTGCGATCGGAGCCCTATGTGTCAGCGGAGGGGCCCGTGAGTTGCGATCACAGCTTGAGTACCGTTTAACGGCCCACCCGCTAGTCGAGAATGCACCGGTCCATTGAAGAATATCGCCCTTAGCTCCGGTAAAATTGCCTCCGGTAAGATCAAATGCACAAAGTTTAAGCTAGCCCAAATTACTTGCAAATAGCAATTGATATCCTATCAAATCCATGTTGTAGTTTTGATCATAAGAGGCATCGCGATTGCCCGTAAAACTAGAATCTAGGGAGACATCCGAACCTAGGGAGACGTCCGAACCGCAACAACTCTGGAAGGCATATGTCCATGTATATGTCCTCGACACCGACGGAATCCGAGGTCGTCTTCTCAGGTCGCCGCTCGGCAACCTACCGCGATGCACTCCATCTCTTTCCCGATGCCTGGCTTGACGATATTGCCGCCATGCGCCACTTCCTGCAGCCGATCGACGGTCGGCGAGTCTTGGAGATTGGCGCTGGCAATGGTCATTTCAGCAGGGTGATTGCTCAAGATATCGGCCCTGCAGGCTTGTTGGTCGCAACCGATCCGTCCACTGAACAGCTTGAGGATCTCGAAGTCGAAAGTGGCGGGCGGATTAAGGTTTTCGGTCAGGCAGCGCACATGCTCGACCTGCCGATTCGTGATTTTGACATGGCTTGGTCGCGCGGCGCCGTGCATCATATTTCGGACAAGACGGCTGCCTGGAAGGCGATCGCAACCCATGTCCAACCCGGCGGCAAGCTGGTGATTGCCGACATCTTCGCCGGAACGCGACTTGCCGCATATTTCGACGATTTCATCGCGCTCAGCTGCTGTAGCGGCCACGAGGTCTCATTCCTCTCGCGGGAGTTTGCAACGAGCCTGTGTGCGCTGACCGGATGGGACAAACCTCAATTCACCGATGTCACCACCCGCTGGCGCTTCGACACCAAAGCAGATCTCGGACATTTTCTGCGATTGTTGTTCTCTGCAACCGAGATTTTCGACGACGACGACTGCCTTGTGGCAGCGGAACGCCATCTTGACGTCGTTTCCGATGGTAACGGCATCGCTCTGCTTTGGCCGATGACAGTGATGGAAACGACGCGGCTACCACCCGCAAGTTAATCATAGATGGCCGATGACAGGCGCTTGACGCTGGCCGGGACAAATCCGGCCGCGACATGACGTAGCGTGTGCGAATTTTCGGAGATCGCCTATGACATTTCCCGCCGCAAACTGTGGATCCACGGCCCCTACCCCCGGAACCGCTTTCGATCCAGATACCAGTCCATTGGTTCCAGACCTCGAGAAAATCAGCTCGGACACCACCGTCCATAGAGTTGGCTATAATGGTCGGCCCGGTGCATTTGCTGATGTTGCTTGCAGGATGGCGTTCCCATCCGCAGATCGCATCGCCATGCCGAGCTTAGAGACCGCGATTGCAAGTACTGTCCGCGGTGAAGTCGACCGGATCCTCCTGCCATGCGAAAACAGCCTGGTTGGGCGCGTGCCGGACGTGCACAAGATCGTGCCCGATAGTGGTTTGCATATCGTCGGTGAGCATTTTCAACGCGTCGAGCATTGCCTCATGGCGCCGGCAGGCACCACGCTCGCCAGTATCCGGCGCGTTCGTTCGCATCCCGTGGCACTTGGTCAAGTCAGCCGTCTTATTGCGGCGCTCGATCTCGAGGCCGTTGCCGCTCCGACGACATCGCACGCCGCCGAGCTAGTGGCGTCTCGTGCGGATCCGAGCGAGGCGGCAATTGCTTCAGATCTCGCCGCCAACCTCTACGGACTGAATATCCTCAAACGCAATGTCGAAGACGATCCACATAATACGACGCGGTTCTATGTGCTGTCCGCGGAACCTCAGGCAATCGAGCACAAAACACAGCTTCTGACGACAATCGTCTTCCGTGCCCAGAACCGGCCGGGCTGCCTCTATCACGCCATCGCCGGATTTGCCGACAATGGCATCAACATGACCAAGATCGAAAGCTATCTTGTCGGCGGTCAGTTCGTGCCATCCCGCTTCCTTTGCGAATTCGAGGGTGATCCCGCCATGCCAGAGGTGGCCGATGCGCTCGATATTCTCGCTCGTCATGCACACGAGGTCGTTGTTCTCGGCACATTTCCGATGGCTAGCCGACATCTGCGCAACCGCAGCGAGGAAGATCTCCATTCTTGGGGAACCAAGCCTCCGGCTGCCTTTCGATGGTCCAACCGTCAACAGGAAAGCGAAAACCCGCGATGACAGCCGTGATCAAACATAGCGCACACCAAAACGATCTCGCCAATGCGGCAATCGCGAAATTGAAGCTGCGTTTTGGCGATCGACTCACAACGGCGGCGGCCGTGCGAGATCAGCAGGGCCGTGACGTGAGCTGGCATCCCTCCTACCCGCCGGACGCAGTCATCTTTCCTGAAACGGCCGATGAGGTATCGCGTATTGTAGCAACCTGCCACGCCTTTGACGTGCCGGTGATCCCGTTTGGAACCGGCACATTATGCGAGGGTCATGTTGCAGCCCCCATGGGCGGAATATGCGTCGATCTCTCACGGTTGGATCAAATTCTGATGGTTCAGCCGGACGACATGACAGCGACCGTCGAGGTAGGAGTGACCCGCAAGCGCCTCAATGCCGAATTGCGCGACACAGGTCCGTTCTTCCCAGTTGATCCCCGCGCGGACGCCTCGCTTGGCGGTATGGCCTCAACGTGCGCCTCGGGCACGAATGCCATGCGTTATGGCACGATGAAAGACAATGTCATTTCACTAGGTCTCGTTCTGCCCAACGGTGATCGGATTCGGACCGCAAGCCACGCGCGCAAGTCGGCTGCAGGATACGACCACACGGCTCTGGGTGGGAACCGAAGGCACGCTCGGCATCGTGACCGAGGTGACCGTCAAGCTGCATCCAATTCCAGACCACGTCGTTGCGATTTCGGCAAGCTTCTCGACGCTAGAACAGGCGGTCGGTTTCGTGCTTGTTGCGACGAGGCTAACCGATACTTTAGCACGCATCGAACTGCTCGATGAACTGCAGGTCGAGGCCGTCAACGGTTATTCAAAACTCTCTTTGCCGATCGAGCCAACGCCTTTTATCGAACTGCACGGCAGCCGCGGCGGCTTTGCCTTTCATAGAGGTGGAGGCGCATACCACCGGAGCCAGCCGGGTTGATACGGCAGTGTCGGCGGAGGCCCGAGCCAGGCTTTGCTATCGCCTTGCAAGGGACGTCGAGCGGCGAGCACGGAATCGGCCACGGCAAAATGGCAGCGCTTGTCGCCGAGCATGGTCCGATCATCCGGGTAATGGCCGCGATCAAACGTGCGATCGATCCTCACAACATCATGAATCCAGGCAGGATTTTCAACCTCGCCGAGGCGCCGCCTTTCAATTGAGCGAGATCCATAAACCAGGGAGGTAGTGCAACATTCATGTCCAAGCAGCATGGCCCGGCTTCGATCGCCGATTTCAGAACTGCCGCGCAGCGCGCGTTGCCGAAAATGGTCTTTGATTTCTTCGACGGCGGCGCCGGCTCGGAGCTGACGCTGCTCGAAAACCGTGCGGCATTGGATCGCATCCGTCTCGTCGGTTCAGCACCGGTCGATGTCGGTCATCGCTCGGCTGCCATCACGCTCTTCGGCAAACCGCTCGCAATGCCAGTCATCATCGGCCCAACGGGGCTAGCTGGCGCGGCTTGGCCGGCAGGCGATCAAGCGCTGGCTCGCGCTGCCGGGCGAGCGGGTATTCCCTTTGTCATGAGTTCGGCAGCCAGCGCGACCATGGAAGCCGTGGCAGCCGCCAGCGAAGGCAGAAAGTGGTTTCAGCTCTACCTGTTCCGTGACCGCGAAGTAAGCCTCAGACTGCTGAAACACGCCGAGGCGCTGGGCTTCGAAGCGATTGAGATCACCGTCGACAACGCCATTCCCGGCAGACGGTTGCGCGATGCCCGCAATGGCTTTTCACTGCCGTTCCGCTGGACGCCGGGAAAGCTCTTGAGCCTCCTTGCTCATCCGGCGTGGGCATTGCGAATGGCTCGTGCCGGTGCTCCGCGTTTAGAGGTCATGGCAGCCGAGTTCGACCTCAAATCTGCGAGAACGATCGCGGAGGTGATGGAGCAACAGCTTGACCCGACCGTCTCCTGGGACGACATCGCCTTCATTCGCGATCGCTGGAAGGGGCCGTTGATCCTAAAGGGGCTGCTCAATCCGAGGCAGGGGGTCCGATCAGCAGAACTTGGGCTTGACGGTATCGTGGTCAGCAATCACGGCGGCCGACAACTCGACGGAGCCGTTGCGAGTATCGACATCCTGCCGGAATTCGTGAGCGCCGTCGGAGGCAAGCTCGCAATCCTGGTCGACAGCGGCTTTCGCAGCGGCACCGATGTTGCCAAGGCGCTGGCGCTCGGCGCAACGGCTGTGCAGGTCGGACGTGCGACACTCTATGCGTTGGCGAGTGGCGGTGAGGAAGCGGTTTTCCGGGCTCTCGGCATCATCGCCGCTGAACTCGACGTCGCTCAGGCAATGATGGGTGCACCCACCATTGCCGATCTCCGACCTTCCAAGCTTCGATTTCCCCCGGTTCTGATGCGACCTGAGCAAGTTCCGGTTCGCGAGTCCACATTGCCGCGGTCACAGTCACCCTTTGCCGCCTGATCCGCCGTCCACAAAGCCCTTTCGAGGAGATTGTCCGATGGACCGCAGAATCGTTTTATTGCATGCCCTGGCCTTGTCAGCCTTTCTGGTCCCTTTGGCCACCAATGTCGCCACGGCAGCAGACAAGACAGTGGCGCTGACCTATATCGTTGAACACCCCGCCATCGATGCCGCACGCAAGGGAATCATCGATGCGCTGGCCGACGCCGGCTTTGTCGACGGCAAGACTATCACTCTCGACGTTGCAAGCGCACAAGGCAGCATGCCGACGCAAACGCAGATCGCCAAAACTTTTGCCGGCAAAGCACCGGACCTGATCGTGGCCATCTCGACGCCGTCGGCTCAGGCCTGTCAGGCCGCGGCGAAGGGGGCAATCCCGATCGTGTTTTCCGCTGTGACGGATCCTGTTGCAGCTAAGTTGGTCAAAAGCTTTTCGCAGCCGGACGGCACGCTCACCGGCACCAGCGACAAGCAACCCCTGAATCTGACCTTTGAGTTGATCCGCAAGCTCACACCGACAGCAACGAAAGTCGGGGTCCTCTATAATGCTGGCGAGACCAACTCCGTCGCACAAGTGGCAGACATGAAGGCCGAGGCGGCAAAGCTCGGCATGAGTATCGTCGAGGCGACCGCCGCCCAGTCGGCGGCTGTGCCGGATGCCGCGCGCAGCCTCGTCGGCAAAGCCGACGCCATCCTGCTCCCGACCGACAGCACGATAGTTTCGGCCGTCGAAAGCGTGGTCAAGGTCGGCGTCGATGCGAAGATCCCTGTCTATGCCAGCGACACCAATTCCGTTGAACGCGGAGCGATGGCTGCGCTTGGGTTTAATTACTACAAGCTGGGCCGGCTGACGGGTGAGATTGCCGCAAAGGTCCTGAATGGTGCAAAGCCCGCCGACATCCCCGTCGGCACGCTCGACAGCGAGGATCTTTACCTGAACAGCGCATCGGCGAAGAAGATGGGGGTAAGCTTGTCCGAGACTGTGACACAAGCGGCCGCAAAGGTGATCGCACAATGAGCCTCATCGCCCTTTCCGGAGCCTGCGAGGCAGGCCTGTTGTTTGGCCTTGTCGCCCTTGGCGTCTTTCTCTCGTTTCGGATGCTAGACTTTCCAGATCTGACCGTCGACGGTAGCTTCCCGCTCGGTGCCTCGGTCGCAGCTTCCGCGATCATGGCCGGCGTGCAGCCCATCGTCGCAACGCTTCTAGGATTTGCCGCAGGCGCCGTGGCGGGCTTCGTAACGGCGTTCTTGTCGGTCCGGTTGAAGATCATGAACCTGCTCGCAGGAATCCTGACCATGGTTGCGCTGTTCTCGATCAACCTGCGCGTCATGGGCAAACCGAATATATCGCTCTATGGCACCGACACCATATTCTCCTGGATTGACGGAATCGCTGCACTCGGAGTCTGGGCCAACACGGTGCTGCTTCTCTGCATTGTATTAGCCGCAAAGGTTTCCGTCGATTGGTTCCTCGTCACTCAGATCGGACTGGCCTTGCGCGCAACCGGCGCCAACCCGAGAATGGCGGAGGCGCAGGGCGTCGACAACGGCCGCATGGTCATGCTGGGCATGGCATTCGCCAATGGTCTCGTCGGCCTTGCCGGCGCGCTCTATGCTGAAAGCCAGGGCGTTGCCGATGTCTCGATGGGTATCGGCACGATTGTAACCGGTCTTGCTGCAGTTATCATCGGCGAGACAGTTGTCGGCGCAGGATCTGTTGCGCGAGCCACGCTCGGCTGTATCCTTGGTGCATTGATCTATCGGCTCGTCATTGCGCTGGCGCTAGATGGCGGCATGATCGGGATCCAGGCGCAGGATCTCAACCTGGTGACTGCAATCGTGGTCGCCGTCGCCGTGATGGTTTCGAAAGCGCGGATGAAGAAGCTGCCCTCCATCAGGCGCACCCCTCTGCCTGAGCCGTCGAAAGCAGAAGGAGCTGCCTCATGATGTTGAACCTCGATTCGATCTCGGTCACGTTCAATCCTGGGACAGCTCTCGAAGTGGCCGCACTGCGTGGCGTATCGCTGGCCATCCCCAAGGGTCAGTTCGCAACGGTGATCGGCAGCAATGGCGCCGGAAAGTCGACACTCCTTTCGGCTGTTGCCGGCGCAGTCGCACCCGATCGTGGCCGGATCGTCATTGATGGCGTCGACGTTACGCGGTTGTCCACCCAGACGCGGGCGAGATTCATCGGTCGCGTATTCCAGGACCCGCGGATTGGCACCTGCGAGGCCCTTACCGTTGAGGAAAACCTTGCACTCGCTTCCGCGCGCGCTGGACGACGCGGGCTGTCCCTTGCGCTCGGTGGGCGGATGGGGCGCGCACGGTTCAAAGAACAGCTCGCTGATCTTGGTCTCGGACTCGAAACGAAGCTCAGGGCGCGGATCGGCACGCTTTCCGGCGGACAGCGACAGGCGGTGAGCCTGTTGATGGCGACATTGCTGCCGATGAAGCTACTTCTTCTCGACGAGCATACGGCGGCGCTGGATCCTAAGGCAGCGTCACGAATCCTAGCACTCTCGGCGGAGATCAGCGAACGTCAGCGACTAACGACGCTGATGGTCACGCACAGCATGCGCCATGCCCTCGACTTCGGTCAACGCACCATCATGATGAATGGAGGACGCATCGTGCTCGATGTTGAAGGCGACGAGCGGGCTGGCTACGATGTACCTGACCTGATCGCCCTATTCGGAGCGGTCAGTGGCGGTGAAGTTGCCGAAGATCGGCTTCTGCTCGCTTGATTACTGCCGCGACCGCCGGTCGCTTGTTTTCGGAACGATGTTGGAATATAGATGAAAAATGCAATTAAAAGACAATCAACACGAAGGCAGAGCGGTGGAGGAACGCGAGGATGGGAAGGCTGTCAAGCCTTCGTTTCGGCTTGACCGCTGGATACCCTACCGCATGTTCCTCGTGGCGAGCAGCACCGCGGAGCTGCTCGCTTCATACTATGGGCCGCGCTATGGGCTTTCCCAAGCCTCTTGGCGAATTCTCGCCATTGCCGGCGGCCGCCCTGGGCTTTCGAGCAAGGAAATTTGCCATGCTGGCGCGCTCGATCAGTTCGCCGTCAGTCGCGGCATCGCGCAGCTGGTCACGCTCGGCTTTGCCCAGCGCAATGCCGGCATGGGAGATCGTCGGTTCTCGGCGGTAGAATTGACGCCCCAAGGTTACAAGGTGCTGGAGGAGATAGTCGTCATCGGTCAGGCGATGGAAGCGCGTATCCTCGAGAGCCTGTCGGACGCCGAGCGCGAAAGCCTCCACACTATGCTCGATCGGATCGAAGATGCTTGTGCCGGCGCAGTCGCCCGCGGCTGGCAGGCAGTTGCTGGTGACACCAATTCGGCAAGGTTGGTCCCGCAATTCACTTCGTCGGAGTAGGCTGCCGCAGAACTTCTGCAGGCTGTGTGAGAAGTGCATACGCTCTTACGTTCACTGAGCGTTTATCGTCTGCCCTTTTGATAGCTCCTGAGGCTTACGAGCCGATCCGCCGCAAGAATCTGCTGGAAGTGTTGGCCGGTTTGGAGCCACTGGGGCCGGACGATCAGTTCACCGATGTTGATGACACCCTGCTAGCGCCGAAAGAAATTGATCTGTGAGCGTGCTCTACATTGATGAAGGCACGCGGAAAAATTCGGACATGGGATGAGTTTGCGTCGGTCAGCAAGCTGCGCAAACCTGAATGGTGGCAAAGCGAATATGGGTGGCCGTTCGCAGGCTGGAGCAGTCGCATGGCGAAGGCAGCGAATGCCGCCTATGAGGCCGCTCTGGGCGCACTCGAAAAAGCCGAGAATGTGACAGCAGGCCTGCGCTCGTCCGGCGCAAGCCTTGAACGCGGCCGCTCGCAGGTCCAAATCACCACAGTTGCTCTGCATGAGGTGGGATGCGCGAGATCATCGTTCTGATTTGCCCGACACGGCAAGCCGTAGTGCGTGCGACACGTTGGCACGACGGGCAATATGAGCGTGCGCTTCATGCGTAGACTGCCCGTCGTGCAGCGAGCGCAGCCGCACAAAGGTGCGCGGGTTCGGCAGATCGTCTCACATCTTGCGAGCGCAAGCGAAGCACTCCAGACCCGCGCACAGGACTTTCGGATTGCTTCGCCGCTACGCTCCTCGCAATGAGCTTGCGCGTCCTGCTATGAGGACTGCGCCTTGGCGATGAGTACGCCGGTGCTAACGATTTTCGCCGACTTCGTAGGACGGCCGATCTGCTTCGCGATAGTGGAACAGCGAGACGTGCAGATTGGCGTTGGAGAGATTCTGTCCGGAGCGGTCCGGATCGACGACCATCTCGACATAGATGTCCAGTTCGCCGTCACGTCCCTCTTGCAACGCAATGCCTTCGACCTCGCGATCGCCGGCGGGCGTGGGGAGACGAAACAACTCTTCCACATGGCCGTTGTGCAGATTGGCGCGGTACACCGACTGCGTCGTGTTGTTCGAAGACATATAGAGCCAGTCGCCGTGGACTTTCGCGCCCTGAATGTTTTCCAGAGCCATGTCCATCGTGATGGTGCCGATGAACTTCCAGTCCTGCAGATTGTAGACGTTGATGGTGTTTCCGCTCTGCCACTCCTTGCCATAGCCCCGCTGGTGCTTGGCGTCGACGGCGACCCAGCTCGCGACATCCTTCTTCGGATTGCTCGGCGCGCCCGTCAGCTCATAGACGATCCCGGTGTAGCTCAGATCGCGTGCGTTGAAGAGCGCGACATGGCCGTTGGTATAGCCGCGGGTGGTGTCGAGCGACGCATAGATCACGCCGTCGCTGTAATCGATGTCTCCGATGTGATCCAACCCCTGAGCGAGCAGGTTTGCCGGAATCCCCGGCACGAGGTTGGCAGGCAACTGGAATGACGAGTTGCGTTGAAGCGAGTTGAATTTGCGGTCGGCGATCTCCAGGCCGTATTGCCAGGAGAAGAACCAGCGACGGCCGTCCGTCGCCATGCCTTGCGACCGATACAGGCCGGTGAAGGAGTTCGGCGGATTCTGCAGAAAGAACTGCTTCTCTTCGACAAGCTTCCACTGCTTCGTGGCACCATGATCCTCGTGCTCATGCCCCGGCACGTGCCACTCCAATTGCAGGCGCTCGCTGGCCGCATGAGCCGGCGCGAACTCTGTGGCACCGATCGCCAGTGCCGAAAAGGCCAGCGCGGTTGAGCGCATCAACGTAAGAGAAAACTTCATCGAGAATCCTTCACAATCAAATCGGTCAATCATGCCGCATCGGCATGGCAGCGCTAACTAGTGGCGGCGTGTGAACCCGTGATGAAGTTCGCGTGAACGGACAGGCCATCGAGCGGGCTTGACCGAGACCGCCTTGGCTTGGTCTAACCACGTGGTCCGCCTCATCCCCTTCGGAACTCCGCCATGCGCATCGCCACCTGGAACGTCAATTCGGTCCGGCAACGGATCGAACATCTCATGACCTGGCTGAAGGAGTGCTCGCCCGACATCGTCTGCCTGCAGGAGATCAAATGCACCGACGATGCCTTCCCGCGACTCGAGATCGAGGCGCTGGGCTACAATGTGGTGACGCACGGACAAAAGACCTTCAACGGCGTGGCGCTGCTCTCGAAGCTGCCGTTCGACGAGACCAAGTCGGGGCTTGCCGGGGACGACGAGGACGTGCATGCGCGCTTCATCGAGGGCGTGGTCAGCCTGAAGCAGGGCGTGGTCCGGATCGCCTGCCTCTATCTGCCCAACGGCAATCCGGCCAATACCGAGAAATATCCTTACAAGCTGAAGTGGATGTCGCGCCTGCGCGATTATGCCTGTGAACGGCTGAAGACCGAGGAGCCGCTGGTGCTCGCCGGCGACTTCAACGTGATTCCGCAGGCGGTCGACGTTCACAATCCGGACGCCTGGGTCACCGATGCGCTGTTCCGCCCGGAGACCCGCGAGAGCTTTCAGGCCCTGCTGGGCCTCGGCCTCACCGACGCACTGCGCGCGGTCACCGATGCGCCGGGCCAGTACACCTTCTGGGACTACCAGGCCGGGGCCTGGCAGAAGAATCAGGGCCTGCGAATCGATCACCTGCTGCTGTCGCCGCAGGCCGGTGACCGGCTGGTCGAGGTCGGCATCGACAGCTATGTGCGGGCCTGGGAGAAGCCATCCGATCACGTGCCGATCTGGGCGGATTTCGATCTCGAAGCGGCGTAAGGCTTTCAACCTTCCCCCGAGGATCACTCATCATGATCAGCAGACGCGACCTCCTTCCGCTTGCCCTCTCTCCACTCCTCGCTGTCAGTCTCACGCCGCGCGCGCGGGCGCGCGATCTCGCCGGCGTCGACGCCGCGCTCACCAAGCTCGAAGCCGATAGTGGCGGCCGATTCGGCGTCGCACTGCTGGACACGGCAAGCGGCGAGCTTGCAGGCCATCGCCTCGACGAGCGCTTTCCGATGTGCAGCACCTTCAAGGTGCTGGCCGCCGCAGCGATCCTCGCCAGGGTCGACGCGGGCGCCGAGCAGCTCGCGCGTCGCATCCGCTTCGCCCAGGCCGACATCTTGTCCTACGCCCCGGTCACCAAGACGCATCTCGATTCCGGAATGACGGTCGCCGAGCTGTGCGAGGCCGCCGTCACGCTCAGCGACAACACGGCCGCCAACCTCCTGCTGGCCTCGTTCGGCGGCCCGCCCGCTCTGACGCATCATGCGCAGTCCCTCGGCGACTCGCTCACGCGTCTCGATCGCATCGAGCCCGATCTCAACGAGGCCACGCCCGGCGATGTCAGGGATACGACAACGCCGGCTGCGATGGCGCGAACGCTGGCGAAGCTCACCACGGGCGAAGCGCTCTCGCCCGCCTCGCGCGAGCTGCTGATCGGCTGGATGGTCGGCTGCAAGACCGGCGCGTCCAGGCTGCGCGCAGGGCTCCCGAGCAACTGGCGCATCGGCGACAAGACCGGCTCCGGCGGGCATGGCAGCAGCAACGACATCGCGGTGATCTGGCCGCCGGGCCGCGCGCCGCTGATCCTGACCAGCTATTTGACCGAGACCGATAACGCGTCCGACGACAAGCGCAACGCAGTTCATGCCGAAGTCGGACGGATCGTGGCACGGCAGTTCGGCTAGAGCACGGTCCGGAAAACTGGAAACCGGTTTTCCCTCGCGACAAACGCCATAGGCGTTTGCGCGGAGATCATGCTCAATCAGAGAGATGAGATCATGATGCGATTCTTTCCAATCGCATCATGATCTAACGCGGCGCGACAGAAAGCACCTTGAACATCGGATACGACGCCGCCGTGCCGAACTTGCCGACAACGGGTCCGTCGTCGACATAGCCACGCGCGAGATAGAATCGATGCGCGGTCTCGGTGCTGAGCAACGTCACACGCCGGGCGCCGCGCTCGGCCGCACGGGCCTCGAGCGCGGCCAGCAGCGCGGAACTGACGCCGGAGAAGCGCGCCTGCGGAGCGACATAGTTCAGGGTGATCTCGCCGCTATCCCGGACACCGCCCACCGCGACGATGGCTCTGTCTCGGATCGCGACCAGCAGGGAGCGGCCGTCATTGTCGGCCCAGGTGGCGACATTCTCGGAGGTCTTGTTGGCCAGCCAGCGGCTCAGAATATCCGCGTCATTGCGGTGATCGGCGCTGCAGAGCTGCGCGATCGAGGCGCGCAACACGGCGCAGGCCTCATGCCCATCGGCGGGCGTCGCATCTCGGATGATCATCGCGTCCCCTCTTCAGTCGGGGACTCGCTGCATTCCCCGTCAGTCCCGCTTGCCCTGAACCCAGTGCTCGAGCATCTGCAGCGCCATGGCGCGGTCATCATCGGAGGCCTGCGCAAAGGCGCGGTTATAGCTCTCCTTGATCCAAGCCTCGTCGGCGCCTGCCCCTTCCCGCGCCAGGGTCAGGAACATCAGCCCGCGCGCGGGCTGGCGCGGCAGCCGATCGCCGTTGAACAGCATCTGGCCGAGCAGCGCCTGGGCCTGGTGCTGGCCCTTCTGGGCCGCCAGACCGAGCCAGCGCGCGCCGTAGCGGAAGTCGTCCCGCGAAGCGTCCGAGGTCTTCAGATACAGCCGCGCCAGATCATATTGAGCGTCGGCATTGCCGAAATAGGACGCAGCATAGGAGAACATCTCCCGCGCCCGGTCCGTGTCTGGCTTGACCTTCGAGTTCGGGATGCCGCTCAGATAATACCGGCCGAGCGCAACGAAGGCGTTCGCCACGATCTGCGCCTGCGGCGCCGACGGACTATCCTCGGCATGGGCATTGGCGATCCGGCTGAAATAGTCAAATGCACGCAGATCGTCCTGCGCGACGCCGTCGCCGGCAGCGTACATGCGCCCGAGCTTCCACTGCGCAATCGGATGACCCTCGTCCGCCGCATATTGCAGCGCCGTCAGCGAGGTCGGCTGCGGCGCCGCGGTCGCGGCGGTCTGCGGTACCGCCTTCCGCAACGCCGCCGCACCGGCGGCGGACGGAACCGTGGCTACAGGGATGGTCGGCTCCTGATTGACCGGTGCACCGTCGAATGCAAACGACGGCTGCGCCAGCGCCAACGGGGCGACGCCCAACATCAATGCAAAAATGATACGGTCAGATGTCCGCATAGCAATATGTCTCTTGCGCACTACCGGGGTGGGTGACGGCCCCCGCCACTGCTGGCCCAACCTGCTGGGCATATTTCCAAAGCACGCCCGACATATGATTCGTCGCGCGCGGCTGCCATTTGGTTTTGCGTTCCGCAAGCTCGGCGTCGGTCAAATTTACGTTAAGCCGACCGGCGATTGCGTCGATCTCGATGATGTCGCCGTCCTCGATCAGTGCGATCGGGCCGCCGACCGCGGCTTCCGGCCCGATATGCCCGATGCAGAAGCCGCGGGTCGCACCTGAGAACCGGCCGTCGGTGATAAGCGCGATCTTACCGCCCATGCCCTGGCCGGTCAGCGCCGCCGTGGTCTGCAGCATCTCTCGCATGCCCGGGCCACCGCGCGGTCCCTCATAGCGGATGACGATGACTTCGCCTTCCTTGTAGGTGCGCTTCTGAACCGCCTCGAAGGCGTCCTCTTCCCGGTCGAAGCAGCGGGCCGGCCCAGTGAATTTCAAATTCGACATACCCGCGACTTTCACGATCGCGCCCTCCGGCGCGAGATTGCCTTTCAGACCGACGACACCTCCGGTCGCAGTGATCGGCTGATCAGCCGGCCTCACCACATCCTGGTGCGGATTCCATTTCACGCCTTTGAGGTTTTCGGCGATCGTCCGGCCGGTGACTGTGAGGCAGTCGCCATGCAAATAGCCATGATCGAGCAACGTCTTCATCAGAAGCGGAATGCCACCAGCTTCGAACAGGTCTTTGGCGACATAGCGGCCGCCCGGCTTCAAATCCGCGATATATGGTGTCTTTTTGAAGACTTGAGCTACATCAAACAAATCGAATTTGAGGCCGGCTTCATGCGCGATCGCTGGTAGATGCAACGCAGCATTCGTCGAGCCGCCGGACGCCGCGACCACGGCCGCAGCGTTCTCCAGCGACTTGCGGGTGACGATATCGCGCGGCCGGATGTTGGCGGCGATCAGCTCCATCACCTGCTCGCCGGCGGTCATGCAGAAAGCGTCGCGGATCTCATAAGGTGCTGGAGCGCCAGCGGAATATGGCAGCGCAAGGCCGATCGCCTCGGAGACGGTCGCCATCGTGTTGGCCGTGAACTGGGCGCCGCAGGCTCCCGCCGACGGACAGGCGACGCGCTCGAGTTCGTCGAGGTCGGCGTCCGACATCGCCCCCACCGAGTGCTTGCCGACCGCCTCGAACATGTCCTGCACGGTGACCTGCTGGCCGCGGAAATTGCCGGGCAGGATCGAGCCGCCATAGATGAAGATCGAGGGCACATTCAGCCGCACCATCGCCATCATCATGCCGGGCAGCGATTTGTCGCAGCCGGCCAGCCCGACCAGCGCGTCATAGGAATGGCCGCGGATGGTGAGCTCGACCGAATCGGCAATGCACTCACGGGACGGCAGCGAGGAGCGCATGCCATCGTGGCCCATCGCGATGCCGTCGGTCACGGTGATGGTGCAGAACTCGCGCGGCGTGCCGCCGGCATGCGCGACGCCCTTCTTCACCGCCTGTGCCTGCCGCATCAGGGCGATGTTGCAGGGGGCAGCCTCGTTCCAGCAGGAGGCGACGCCGACGAAGGGCTGGTGGATCTGGGCCGTGGTGAGGCCCATCGCATAGAGGTAGGACCGATGGGGCGCGCGTTCAGGACCTTCCGTCACGTGACGGCTGGGCAACCTGCGCTTGATGTCGGTCTTGGCGTCCATCGCGAATCTGGCTTTCGCCGACACCAATGCGAGACAAGAAAACCCGTTTCCCTGAAATGGATTTTCTCTCCCTCACGCGCCGGTCACTCACTGAAAGCAATATTTCACGAAGGGGTGTGGCCAAAAAGCGGCGCAGTCGTGGAGGGCCTGAGATTGCAACGTGACGCTCGCAATCTGTTGCGATCTCGCAACGTTCGTGGCCGGCACGCAACCATTTTCGGTTATATAATACCTTGACGGCCAACCACCTCGGCCCGTGTGACGCGCGGATTCAGCCCCTACGGCCAAGCGGGGCCTGAGCGAGGATCCCGGAGACCCAGTCCAGGAACACCCGCAGGCGCAAGGTCAGCTGGCGATTCTGCGGATACAGCGCCGAGAGCGGGGTCGGCGACGGCGGGTAATCGGTCAGGATCTCGACCAGCGCGCCTTCGGCGAGATCGTCCGCAAAGCGGTAGCGCGGCGCCTGGACCAGGCCCAGCCCGAGCTTGGCGAGGTCGGCCGAGGTGTCGGAATTGTTGACCGTGACGCGGCTCGGCAGCGTCACCTGCCGGACCGTCCCGCCGGCGCAGAATTCGAGCGGCAGCACCTCTCCGGTCCGCGACGAGATGAAGCCGACCATCTGGTGGCCATCGAGCTCGTCGGGCGTCGCCGGCATGCCGTGCTTGGCGAGATAGGCCGGGCTTGCGACGGTGATCTCCTCGATCATGCCGAGCCGACGGAGAATCATCCCGCTATCCTCCGGCTCGCCGGCGCGGATCACGCAATCGACGCCCTCTCGCAGCAGATCGACCAGGCGATCGCCCTGCCCGATCCGCAGATCGAGGAGCGGATAGCGCGCCAGGAAGTCCGGCAGATGCGGCAGCAGGAAGGTGCGCGTGAGGTGCGGATGCGCATCGATCCGCAACAGCCCGCGGGGCTGAGCTTCGCGCAACGCGACCTCCGCCTCCTCCAATTCGGCCAGGATGGCAACGCAGCGCCGATAATATTCCTCGCCGTCCAGGGTCGGCGTGACATGCCGGGTGCTCCGCTCCAGCAGCCGTGCGCCGAGACGAGCCTCGAGCTGTTGCAGCGTTTCACTCGCCGTCGAGCGGGGCACGCCGAGGTCGGCGGCCGCCGTCGTGAAGCTCCGGCGCTCCACCAGCCGGACGAACAGGCGCATCGCATCGAACCGATCCATGCGCGATTGTTCGCTTGGCCCGACAAGTCATGTCAAGTTGCCCGGGATGATCTGCCCCGACAGCCCAGCTATCGATCTCGCACCGAGACAGGACCGATACGGAGCTGGACATGCCATTTGCGAACATCAAGGTGCCACAGGCCGCGCTTTCCAAGGCGCAGAAGGAGGAGATCGTGCATCGCGTGACCTCCATGTTCGTCGACTATTTCAGCGAGGCGGCGCGGCCTCACGCCATGGTGCTGATCGAGGAGGTGCCCGACGGCGGCTATGGACGCGCCGACGAGGTGTTCGTGATCCCGCAAGCCTACCGCGCAAAGGACTGATGAACGCGCCTACCTACTCCGTAGAGACGCCGGCCGCCTTGATCATCGGCCACCATTTGCCGATCTCGGCGCGCTGCTGCGCGCCCAGCGCCTCCGGCGTGAGCTGATCCGGCGGCGTCATCTGCAGTCCCAAATTCTTGAGCTGCTTCTGCACCTCCGGGTCGTTCAACGCGGCCACGGCGGCGGCATTGAGCTTGGCAATGACGTCGCGGGGCGTCCGCTTCGGCACCCACAGGCCCGACCACAGCGTCATATGAAAGCCCGGCAGCCCCGTTTCGTCGGTGGTCGGAATCTCCGGCGCGCTCTCGACGCGCTTGTCATCGGTCACGGCATAGGCCCGGATCGTGCCGGCGCGCACCTGATTGATCGAGTTCGAGGTCTGGTCGACGATGAGATCGATCTGACCGGCGACGAGATCGTTCAGCGCGGGTCCGGTCCCGCGATAGGGCACGAATTGCAGCTTGATGCCGGTGGCCTGTTCGAAATAGAGCCCGGCGATATGGCTGCCGGAGCCGTTGCCGGCCGTGCCGGCGGTGGCCGGCTCGGGACGCGATTTGAGCCAGGCCAGCAGTTCGGCCAGCGATTTCGCCGGCACCGCGGTCTTGCTGACGATGATCATCGGGTTGCTCGGCAACAGCACCACGGGCTCGAGATCGGCCACGAGGTCATAACCGAGCTTGTAGACCGCGCCGTTGGCGACGTGGGTGCCGAGATGGCCGAAGCTGACCGTGTAGCCGTCCGGCGCCGAGCGTACCGCGCGGCCGACACCGATCGAACCGCCGGCGCCGGTCACGTTCTCGATCAGCACGGCCTGGCCGAGCGTCCGCTTCATGTGCTCACCCAGGATCCGCATCATTGCGTCCGACGGGCCGCCGGCCGCGAACGGCACGATCACGGTGATCGGACGCGAAGGGTAGTCATCGGCGCGAGCGGGCGCGGCCAAGGCCGATAGCGCGAACAGGACAGCACAAAGCAAGCGTCGCATCACGTCCTCCCTCCTGGAGCATGATCTTCGCGGAAAAGCGCTACGCGCTTGTCCGGATCATGCCGAGGCCGCGGTGCTGATCGTTACTTAGAATTGCGCGTAGTCGATCGGCTGGTGACGATCGAGCGTGCGGGCAACCGGCGGCAGCGGATATTTAAGCCCTGTCGCGCAATTGAACAGCATCACGCGGTCATTTTTTGTGACGCGCCCGTCGGCAAGACTCTGCTTGTAGGCCGCATAGGTCGCAGCTCCTTCCGGACACAAGAGCAGCCCCTCCTCGCGCGCCACTTCAGTCAGCGCCGACGAAATCTTCTCGTCATCGACCGCGATGGCGAAGCCTTTGCTCTCGCGAACGGCGCGGAGGATCAGAAAATCTCCGACCGCCTGCGGCACCCGGATGCCCGACGCGATCGTATGCGCATCTTCCCAGCGCGTCGCATGCTCGACACCTGCTTCAAAGGCACGCACCATCGGCGCGCAGCCCGAGGCCTGCACCGCGACCATGCGCGGGCGCTTGCTGCCGATGAAGCCGATCTTCTCCAATTCGTCGAACGCCTTCCACATGCCGATCAGGCCGGTGCCGCCGCCGGTCGGATAGAAGATCACATCGGGCACGTCCCAGCCGAGCTGCTCGGCGAGCTCGAGCCCCATCGTCTTCTTGCCCTCGATCCGGTACGGCTCCTTCAAGGTGGAGGTATCGAACCAGCCGACCTTGGCCTTGCCCTCGCCAACGATCTTGCCGCAGTCGTCGATCAGGCCGTTGACGCGGTAGACGGTCGCGCCCTGCAGCTCGATCTCGCTGACATTCACCTCCGGCGTATCCGCCGGGCAGAAGATGGTGGTCTTGATGCCGCAGCGGGTCGCATACGCCGCGAGCGCCGCACCGGCGTTACCGTTGGTCGGCATCGCCATGTGCTTGATGCCGAGCGCCTTGCCCATCGACACCGCCATGACCAGCCCGCGCGCCTTGAACGAGCCGGTCGGCAGCCGCCCCTCGTCCTTCACGATGATCTCGCCGCCGCCGAGCTTGGCCGAGAGCTTCGGCAGGTTGATCAGCGGGGTCATGACCTCGCCGAGGCTGACGATGTCCCGGCATTTGCGCACAGGCAGCAGTTCGCGATAGCGCCACAGGTCCGCGGGACGCTGGCCGAGCGCCTCCTTGCTCAACGACTTTTTGACGCCGGCAAGATCATAGCGCACCAGCAGCGGCTTGCCAGCCTTGGAAAGGTTATGGACATGATCCGCCGGATAGTGGTCGCCTTCCATCGCGCATTCGAGATGGGTGACGAAAGTCGGGCGCTCGATGGTGAGGTTGTCGCTGGATTGCACGGCCTGTTTCTTTCCTGCGTCGATCGCAATTCGTTGCGCGTCATTGCGAGGAGCGCGAGCGACGAAGCGATCCAGACCGATTCTGCAGACGCATGTCTGGATTGCTTCGCTTCGCTCGCAATGACTGTCATTCAGATGTTCAGCACGCGCCCGTAAGCGTCGAGCACGGCTTCCTTCATCATCTCCGACAGGGTCGGATGCGGGAACACCGTGTGCATCAGCTCTTCCTCGGTCGTCTCCAGATTCATCGCGACGACATAACCCTGGATCAGCTCGGTGACCTCGGCGCCGATCATATGCGCGCCGAGCAGCTGGCCGGTCTTCTTGTCGAAGATCACCTTGACCAGGCCCTGGTCTTCTCCGAGTGCAATCGCCTTGCCGTTGCCGACGAACGGGAAGCGGCCGACGCGGATCTCGCGCCCCTGCTCTTTCGCCTTCGCTTCGGTCAGGCCGACGGAAGCGACTTGCGGATTGCAATAGGTACAGCCCGGAATCATGAGCTTGTCCATCGGATGCGGATGCAGGCCCTTGATGGCTTCGACGCAGATCACGCCCTCATGCTCGGCCTTGTGCGCGAGCATCGGGGGACCCGCGACGTCGCCGATGGCGTAGATGCCGGGTACGTTGGTCTTGCCATAGCCATCGATCACGATGCAGCCGCGCTCGGTCTTCACCCCGAGCTTCTCGAGCCCGAGATTCTCGATGTTGCCGACCACGCCGACCGCCGAGATCACGCGCTCGAACTCGACCGTCTGCAGCTTGCCTGGGGCCTCCTCGATGGTCGCCACCACGCTGTCGGCCTTCTTCTCCAGCTTCTTCACGCCGGCGCCGGTGAGGATCTTGATGCCCTGTTTCTCGAAGCGCTTGCGCGCCAGGCCCGCAATCTCCGCATCCTCGACCGGGAGGATCTGCGGCAGCACCTCGACCACGGTGACGTCGGAGCCCATGGTGTGGAAGAAGGATGCGAATTCGATGCCGATCGCGCCGGAGCCGATCACCAGCAGCGACTTCGGCATCTTCTCCGGCACCATCGCCTCGAAATAGGTCCAGATCAGCTTCTTGTCCGGCTCGAGCCCCGGCAGCACGCGCGGCCGCGCGCCGGTCGCGACGATGATGTGCTTGGCCTGATAGGTGCCCTCGCCGAGCGCACCCTTCGGCGCTTCGACGTCCGATTTGGTCACTGTTATCTTGCCGGGCGCGTCGATCGTGGCGCGGCCCCAGATCACCGAGACCTTGTTCTTCTTCATCAGGAAACCGACGCCGTCGTTCAGCCGCTTCGAGACGCCGCGCGAGCGAGCGACCACCGCCTTCGGATCATATTTGATGTTGTCGGCGGACAGCCCGTAATCCTTGGCGTGCTGCATGTAGTGATAGATCTCGGCCGAGCGCAGCAGCGCCTTGGTCGGGATGCAGCCCCAGTTCAGGCAGATACCGCCGAGGTAGGATTTCTCGATGATCGCGGTCTTGAGGCCGAGCTGGGCAGCGCGGATCGCGGCCACATAGCCGCCGGGGCCGGAGCCGATGATGATGACGTCAAAGTTCGTGTCGGCCATAACGGTTCCGATCTCAGCTTGGATTTGTAGGGTGGGCAAAGCGAAGCGTGCCCACCGTCAAACGGCGAGCTTGTTGGATGGTGGGCACGGCGCAAAGCGCCTTTGCCCACCCTACAACGCTGCGCTGCGTTCGCGATGATGGCACGTCACACCATCATCATCACGGGATTCTCGATCAGCTGCTTGAAAGCGCCGATCAGTTCAGCGCCGAGCGCGCCGTCGATGGCGCGGTGATCGCAGGACAGCGTCACGCTCATCATGCTCGCGACCTCGATCTTGCCATTGCGAACGACAGGCCTCTCCTCTGACGTGCCGACCGCGAGGATCGTCGCATGCGGAGGATTGATGACCGCGGTGAAGTGATTGATGCCGTACATGCCAAGGTTCGACACCGCCGTGGTGCCGCCCTGATACTCCTCCGGCTTCAGCTTGCGGGCCCGTGCCCGTGCGGCGAAATCCTTCATCTCGCCGGAGATCACCGATAGCGTCTTGGTCTCGGCCTTCCGGATGATCGGCGTGATCAGGCCACCGGGCATCGCCACCGCGACGCCGATGTCGGAATGCTTGTGCTTGACCATGCCGCCTTCGGTCCAGCTCACGTTACAGTCCGGAATTTTCTGCAGCGCGACCGCCATCGCCTTGATGACGAAGTCGTTCACGGAGAGCTTGTAAAGCGCCTTCTTCTCCTTGTCCTTCGGAGCCGCCGCATTGATCTCCTCGCGCGCGGCCAGGAGCTTGCCGATGTCGCAGTCGATCGTGAGATAGAAGTGTGGGACGTTCTGCACCGAGGCCGTGAGGCGCTGGGCAATGGTCCGGCGCATGCCGTCGTGCGGCACAATCTCGTAGGAGCCCGGCTCGAACAGCGAAAGGATCTGCTTGTCCGACATCGACGGCGCGAGCGCGGGTCCGGCAGCCGCGGGCGCGGCCGCTGGCGCCTTCAGGCCCCTGCCCGCCTTGGCCTCTTCGACGTCGCGTGCGATGACGCGGTCATGCGGACCGGTGCCGGAAATGCGCGACAGATCGATGCCGGCATCCTTGGCGAGGCGACGCGCGAGCGGCGAAGAGAACACGCGCTCGTGGCCGTTCATCTGCGGCGCAGGCGCCACAGCCTGCGGTGCGGGAGCCGCGGCCGGCTTCGCTGCAGCCGCCGGCGCCGCGGCCGGAGCCGGTGCAGCGACCGGCTTCGGCGCTTCAGCTGAAGGTGCCTTCTCGGCCTGCGGCGCTTTGGCAGGTGCCGCGCTGCCGGCGGCCTTCACATCCTCGCCGTCGCCGGCGAGCACCGCGATCACGTCGTTGACGGCGACGTCCTGCGTGCCTTCCGGCACCAGGATCTTGGCCAGCGTGCCTTCATCGACGGCCTCGACCTCCATGGTCGCCTTGTCGGTCTCGATCTCGGCGATGACGTCGCCGCTCTTGACCTTGTCGCCTTCCTTCTTGAGCCATTTGGCGAGATTGCCCTTCTCCATCGTCGGCGACAAAGCGGGCATCAGAATATTGATCGGCATGATCAGTGACCTTGTTTCGACCTTGGGGTGGTGGTGCCCATATCGGTCGGCCGAGCCAGCTCGGCTTCGAACATTTCGACGATGCGCGAGAGCGCTTCGTCTTCGGACATTTCGGTCTCGCGCGCATAGGCGCGCGCAGCATGGCGGGCCACATCGACCAGCAACAGCCCCCAAACGTCCGGCTCCTCGAAGGCGCGCTGGAACGCGATCGAGAGGCCACCGTCGAGCACGAAGGCGCGCAACACTTCGGTGGCGTCCTCGCGGCCGATGACGTCGGGCGGCAGCGGCTGCTCCTTGGGGCCGGCCATGGTGTCTCCTCGGCGCTTAGCGGTAGCAGACGGATTTCGCGGCCTGCACGACCTCAGCGGCCGAGGGCAGTGCCAGCTTCTCCAGGTTGGCCGCATAAGGCATCGGCACGTCCTTGCCGGAGACGCGCATCACTGGCGCATCGAGATAGTCGAAAGCGTGCTCCATGATGCGTGCGGCAATCTCGGCGCCGACGCCGCTCTGCTGCCAGCCCTCTTCCACCGTCACCGCGCGGCCGGTCTTCTTGACCGAGGCGACGATGGTTTCGGTATCCATCGGGCGCAGCGTGCGCAGGTCGATCACCTCGGCCTCGATGCCCTCCTTGGCGAGCTCCTCGGCCGCCTTGAGCGCATAGGTCATGCCGTTCGACCAGGAGATGATGGTGACGTCCTTGCCGGCGCGTGCGATCCGCGCTTTGCCGATCGGGATCACGTAGTCGTCGAGCTTTGGCACCTCGCCGGAGTGGCCGTAGAGCACCTCGTTCTCGAGGAAGATCACCGGGTTGGGATCGCGGATCGCAGCTTTCAAGAGCCCCTTGGCGTCGGCGGCCGAATAGGGAGCGATCACTTTCAGGCCCGGAACGTGCGAGTACCAGGACGAGTAATCCTGGCTGTGCTGGGCGGCGACGCGCGCCGCGGCACCATTGGGTCCACGGAACACGATGGAGCAGCCCATCTGGCCGCCGGACATATAGAGCGTCTTGGCGGCGGAATTGATGATCTGGTCCATCGCCTGCATGGCGAAGTTGAAGGTCATGAACTCGACGATCGGCTTCAGGCCCGCCATCGCGGCACCGACTCCGGCGCCGGCAAAGCCATGCTCGGTGATCGGCGTATCCATCACGCGCCGGGCGCCGAACTCCTGCAGAAGGCCCTGCGTCACCTTGTAGGCGCCCTGATATTCCGCGACCTCCTCGCCCATGATGAAGACGTCGGCGTCGCGGCGCATTTCTTCGGCCATCGCGTCGCGCAGCGCCTCGCGGATGGTCATGGTCACCATCTCGGTGCCCGCCGGCACTTCGGGGTCGGGCTCGGCGACGCTCTGTGGCGCTGCCACACCGGCCGTCTCGGCGGCCGGCGGCGCGGACTGTGCGGCCTTCATCTCGGGTGCCGGCGCTGCCGCCTTGCCGAGATCGGCAACGCTCTCGCCGTCGGCGAGGATGGTTGCGATCGGCGTATTCACGGCGACATCAGCGGTGCCCTCGGGGATCAGGATCTTGCCGAGCGTGCCCTCATCGGTCGCCTCGACCTCCATGGTCGCCTTGTCGGTCTCGATCTCGGCGATCACGTCACCCGACTTGATCTGCTCGCCTTCCTTTTTCAGCCATTTGGCGAGGTTGCCCTTCTCCATCGTCGGCGACAGCGCAGGCATCAAAACTTGAATAGGCATATCAGCTCCGGAAAAACAGCGTCTGCGCTTAGCGATAAACGTCGGTGTAGAGCTCGGACGGATCGGGCTCGGGATCGGCTTGCGCGAAATCGGCGGCCTCGTTGACGATCTTGCGCACATCCGCGTCGATCGCCTTCAAATCCTGTTCGCTGACCTTCGCCGCGAGCAGGCGATTGCGCACCTGTTCGATCGGATCGTGGTCGTGGCGCACCTGCTCGACCTCCTCACGGGTGCGGTACTTGGCCGGGTCCGACATCGAGTGGCCGCGATAGCGGTAGGTCTGCATTTCCAGAATGTACGGGCCCTTGCCTTCGCGGCACCAGGCCACCGCCTTTTCGCCGGCGGCCTTGACCGCGCGCACGTCCATGCCGTCGACCTGCTCGCCAGGAATGTTGAAGGAGATGCCGCGCTTGGAGAAGTCGGTCTGCGCAGAGGCGCGGGTCACCGCGGTGCCCATGGCATAGCGGTTGTTCTCGATCACATAGACGACCGGCAGCTTCCAGAGCTCGGCCATGTTGAAGCTCTCATAGACCTGGCCCTGGTTGGCCGCGCCGTCTCCGAAATAGGCGATCGACACCGAGTCGTTGCCCCGGTAGCGATTGGCGAGAGCCAAGCCCGTACCCAGCGAGACCTGCGCGCCGACGATGCCGTGGCCACCGTAGAAATGCTTCTCGATGCTGAACATGTGCATCGAGCCGCCCTTGCCCTTGGAGTAGCCACCGCGGCGGCCGGTCAGCTCGGCCATGACGCCCCTGGCGTCCATGCCGGTCGCCAGCATGTGACCGTGATCGCGGTAGCCGGTAATGACCTGATCGCCCTGCTTGAGCGCCATCTGCATGCCGACGACGACCGCCTCCTGGCCAATATAGAGATGGCAGAAGCCGCCGATCGCACCCATGCCGTAGAGCTGACCTGCCTTCTCCTCGAAGCGGCGGATCAGCAGCATGTCGCGCAGCGCGGTCAGCTCCTGCTCTCTGGTAAATTCCGGCGGCGGCCCGCTTCCCTTTTCCGCGTTTACGTCTTTTGCAGCGCTTTTCTTGGGTGCGGCAGGTGCGGCCATAGCGATTCCGGCTTCAAAGGGGGAAGATTGAACGGCCCTCTCTATCCCAACTCAAACCGGGGTGGAAGGATTGCCGTTGCACGGCAAAAGTTTTGCTATACCGCAGTGCAGCGCAGATGAAAGTTTTGCAAAGACTCACGGCCGCTGGCGATATTGAATTGCTCAAAACCGCGGCAGGCCACCACTCTATAGCTCTGCCGGGTGCGCTCCTCCCGGAAAGGATGTCCGGCGTCGGTCAAAGCCCATTCACCACAAAAATCGGCGGCACCGTGCTCATCGCGCGATACCGCCGGGGTCCAGTCAGGGAGAGAAAGTCGGGTCCTTAGATCATGATGAGATTAGAAAGAATCGCATCAGGATCTCATCTCTTTGATTGAACATGATCTTTTCGGAAAACCGGTTTCCAGCCTTCCGGACCATGCTCTAGAAGAAGCCCAGCTTCTTCGGGCTGTAGCTGACCAGGAGGTTCTTGGTCTGCTGGTAATGGTCGAGCATCATCTTGTGCGTCTCGCGCCCGATGCCGGACTGCTTGTAGCCGCCGAAGGCCGCATGCGCCGGATAGGCGTGATAACAGTTGGTCCAGACCCGGCCGGCCTGGATCGCCCGGCCAAACCGGTAGCAGCGATTGGCATCGCGGCTCCAGACTCCGGCGCCCAGGCCATAGAGCGTATCGTTGGCGATCGCCAGCGCCTCGTCATCGGTCTTGAAGGTCGTGACCGACACGACCGGCCCGAAGATCTCTTCCTGGAAGATGCGCATCCTGTTGTTGCCCTGGAACACGGTGGGCTGGACGTAGAAGCCGCCGGCGAGATCGCCGCCGAGCTCTGCGCGCTTGCCGCCGGCGAGCAGCTTTGCCCCCTCCTGCTTGCCGATCTCGATGTAGGAGAGGATCTTTTCGAGCTGTTCGTTCGAGGCCTGCGCTCCGATCATGGTCGCCGGATTGCGCGGATCGTCCTGCCTGATGGCGGCAACGCGCTCAAGCGCGCGCGCCATGAACTTGTCGAAGATGTCTTCATGCACCAGCGCGCGGCTCGGGCAGGTGCAGACCTCGCCCTGGTTGAGCGCGAACATCACGAAACCTTCGATCGCCTTGTCGAAGAAGTCGTCGTCCTCGGCCGCAACGTCCTTGAAGAAGATGTTGGGCGACTTGCCGCCCAGCTCGAGCGTCACCGGAATGAGGTTCTGGCTGGCATATTGCATGATCAGCCGGCCCGTCGTGGTCTCGCCGGTGAAGGCGATCTTGGCGATCCGTGGGCTCGACGCCAACGGCTTGCCGGCTTCCAGGCCGAAGCCGTTGACGATGTTGAGGACGCCAGGCGGCAGCAGATCGGCGATCAGCTCGATCCAGACCATGATCGAAGCCGGCGTCTGCTCGGCCGGCTTCAGCACCACGCAGTTGCCGGCCGCGAGCGCCGGCGCGAGCTTCCAGCACGCCATCAGGAGCGGGAAATTCCAAGGAATGATCTGTCCGACCACGCCCAGCGGTTCGTGGAAGTGATAAGCGACGGTATCGTGATCGATCTCGGCAAGCGTGCCTTCCTGGCCGCGCACGACACCGGCAAAGTAGCGGAAGTGATCGATTGCGAGCGGCAGGTCGGCGGCGCGGGTCTCGCGGATCGGCTTGCCGTTGTCCCAGGTCTCAGCCACCGCGAGGCGTTCGAGATTGGCCTCCATGCGATCGGCGATACGGTTGAGGACGATAGCGCGTTCGACGACGCTGGCCCGTCCCCACGCATCCTTTGCGGCATGGGCGGCATCGAGCGCGGCTTCGATGTCCTGGGCGTCCGAGCGCGCGATCTTGCAGACGACCTGGCCGGTCACCGGCGAGACGTTGTCGAAATATTTGCCCGAATACGGCGCGACCCATTTGCCGCCGATGAAATTGTCATAACGCTCGGCGAAGGGCGACGTGGTTGCGGTCAGGAATTCCGGCTTGTTCATGGCGTGTTACTCCCAATGTTTTGTTGCATCGTTCGTCGCTGCGCTTGGCCCGGCAAAGCGGCTTGAGATCGGCGATTTGCAGGGGCGGTTCGCGTGGCTGCGACGTGGCGAACGATGTCGTGAGAGGGCCGACCTGTCAGCCGGGGCGCCAAGGCTCGCTCCCCGGAACTGTCGCAGATCTGCGACAGTTTGCTCCGCGCACGATGAGCGAAGCGCCGGTTGCACGCGGGCGCAGCCACATCCTGCGTCGCGCGCCCTTGCAGGCCCAAGAACGGTGAGAGGCCGGTCAGTGCCCGTTGAGGCCGAAGCGCTTCAGCTTGCGGTGGAGCGTGGCTCTGCTGACGCCGAGCGCCTTGGCCGCGGCCGAGACGTTGCCTTGCGCCCGCAGCAGCGCGCGTTGCAGCACCCCGCGCTCGACATCGCCGAACTGCTCCAGTGCTGCCCCTGGCCCGCTCAGGAGGTCGGCCGCCGGCATCGGCTGAAAGGTCCGGTCCGGCGCAAGTCCCAGGGACGAGCGGGCGGAGCGCGTGGCGCCAACCACGAGGTCATCGGCATCGACCGCAAGCAGCCCGCCACCATGGCCGTCCGGCGCACGCACAAGGACCATCCTCGCCTTCGGAAAAGCGGCCCTGAACATCTCGGCTTCAATGCGGCGGGCCGCTTCACCGACGGCCAGCGTGATCAGATCCGCAAAGGCTTCGGTGCGATCGGCGCGGCAGGAAGAGACGTCGAGCACACCGACCAGCTTGGCGTCATGATCGTAGATCGGTGAGGCCGTGCAGCTCAGCAAAGTGTTGCGCGTGAAGAAGTGCTGATCGCGGTCGATCGTCAACGGCCGCTTTTCAACGAGACACGTGCCGATGCCGTTGGTGCCTTCGTGCGCCTCGCTCCAGACCGCACCGGTCCAAAGCCCCCAGGATTCGAAGGTGGCATCGTCGGCCGCGGCACCACGGCGATCGACCGGAACGCCATCCTCGGCGGCCAGCAGGACGGAGCAGCCTGTCGCCCCGACCGCCTGATACAGCCGGTCCATGATCGGCCGGGCAGCCTGCAGCAGCGGCGCGGCCCTCTCACGAATCCGCGCAAGCTCGGCCTCGGTCAGCCGGAGCGGCGGCCGGGTGCCGGCGGGATCGAGCTGATGGAATCGGGACGAGCGGCTCCAGGACGCTACGACGGCAGATTTCGCCGCGTGGCCGGAGGCGATGGCGGCCTCAACCAGCGTTGCATGCTGCACGAGCTCGCGCTTATTCATCGCGTTTGGCGCTCCTCCCAGAACTACGGCTAAGGCAGCCGGCCCGGCTCCGTTTGATCTGCGTCAAACTTGGAAACCGACAGACGGAACGGACCGGAACGTCACGCGCCCGTACCTGAACTCTCCTCGGCTGCGGCGTCGGCCCGGAAGACGAGATTACCGCGGATGATTGATCCTGACCAGATCGTGCGGATTGGCATAATCGAGCTGAAAGCGTGCCCGTTCATCGAGCATGTCGGGATCGATACGGTCGGCGCGCAACAGCGACACCCGCTTCTGGCTGTCGGCGCGCTCCTGCTTCAGCCGCACCAGCTCCGAGGTCAGCGCGATGATCTCCTGGTCGAGTTCCTGGCGGGCGGTCAGGCCGTAGCGCCCGGTATAGGCGTTGATGCCGAAATAGCCGATGATGGCCGCCGCCATCGTGTACAGGGCGAGCCCGGTCAGGAATGATTTAAGACGCGCGCGGGAGACCATGGGCCGCAGGATGCGGCGACTTGGTTAAGGCAACCTTAAGGCAGGACCATCGCAAGCAGCCGAACCCGACCGGGCCTCATGGTTCGAGACGCGCCGCAAGCGGCGCTCCTCACCATGAGGGTCTGTCATTTGCCGCAAAACAAACCCTCGTCCTGAGGAGCTCGCCGGAGGCGAGCGTCTCGAAGGACGACCGCGAGAGAGATCGTCGGCCGAGTTTTTTCCTATCGATACCCTGCCGCTTGCGGGGCGAGGTTGTCGCGATCACGCCGCGAGCGCTGTGACAATCTGAGCAAGCTGCCGTCTCACCTGTTCTGCTTCTCCACGAACGCGGCAAACGCTTCAAGATATTGCTGCAGCACCACCTTCAGCGAGTCCTTGGTCAACTCGCCCTGGTCATCGAACGCGTCACCGACGCCGTTCAGATAGATTTCCGGCTGCCCCATGATCGGGCCAGAGATGCCGGGCATGATGGTCTGCAAATGCTTGGCTGCCGATACGCCGCCGAGCGGTCCGGGCGAATTCGAGACGATGCCGATCGGCTTGCCCAGGAATGAGCTCTTGCCATAGGGGCGCGAAGCGATGTCGATGGCGTTTTTCAGGACGCCGGGAATGGAGCGGTTGTACTCCGGCGTCAGGATGAGGACGCCATTCGAGTGCTGCAGCTTCTCGCGCAGCCTCAGCCAATCCGCCGGCGGATTGGCCTCGATATCCTGGTTGAAGAAGGACAGATCATGCAGCGTGGTCACGGCGACCGAGAGGCTCGCCGGCGCCAGCTTGGCCATGGCATTGGCGATCTTGAGCGTGAAGCTCTCCTTGCGGAGACTGCCGACGAGCGCAACGATAGAATACGGGCCAGGCATCAGGCGTCCTTTCGAGCCAAAAGAGGTCGGGCGACTTAACTCTCATGAGAAAATCATGCAAGTGCATGAAGCATGAGTTTTTAGAAACTTAGCGTTTCCCGATGGTCGCGACCGACATCATCATGTTCGTGCCACACCGCATGGGGGCAACTGGCGCCGTCGACACGTCATTGCACGTCGAAGTCCGCTCCTGGACATTCCAAGCTTACCATCGTCGCGCTCATTTGTGCGGTCTGCAAGGTTGGAATGGCAACGACCTTCCAATGACCCGGCTTGTTGAGCCAGAACTTCCGCCGTGACGTGGCGATGCGGCGCTCGGAATATCTGGTGCCCTGCCAAATCATCACCGCCTTCGGCTTCGGCGGGGCAACCTCGTGCCACGGTCCGAGATCGCCATGATCCAGGAACAACAGATGCCATTGGATGGTCTGGAACTCGTGATGTGCAACGATCACCTCGACGATCGAAGGCTTGGCGAGCGAAGTCGCGCCGAACTCCGTTGGAGACAGCAGCTGGCAACGCGTATGCAGCGGCTCCTGGATGTGGAGCAGGTTGTCTTTCTGCGCAGCGGTCAGCATGGCGGATGTGGCGGGAAGCCCCGCATTGGGATCGTTGGTCGGGAATGAGCAAAGCGGCACGCCGGACGGCCCCTGCCCGGTCCAGGGATTGTTGGTGCAAGTGGCGTTCTGTGACCAGCTTGACCAGCCGTTGGAGACCGTCTCCTCCGCCTTCCCCGTCTCGCGATCCCACACGCCGGTGAGCTTGACTGTTTTGTTCGGCGGACAGGCCATCTCCTTGCCGCCTTTCCACCAATGCGTGGTCTCGAACTCATAGATCGAATAGCGCGGCTGGGGATATTGAACGGCTTTGGCACTCGTCAGCGCGTGGTACTGAACGCAGCCGATGCCTTGGGTATCCAGAAAGCAGACGATCGGGAAATTCTCGCTCGGCCAGCAGCCGGCCCGCGCCGAGGAGGTCGATGCGAACACCGCAATCACAAGCGCAAAGGCGAGGATACAAACGCGCATGGACCACCCCATCCCGTTACTCACAACGTGAGGTGGAATTTGCGCTTGGCTTCGCCAAGAGCCTTGATCAAAATCAACTTCGCCTGCGGTCCGCACAAGTGCTCGCTCGCGCCGCATCATGGGCTGCCGCGAAACGATCGCTACCGGCCCGCATCCTCCCCGATGCAGCGCGTGAATTCAGCGACTGCCTTGTGGGTCAGCCAGATCGCCTGCGGCTCGACCGGTTGCGCCCAGGACGAGACCTTCGCAATGACTATGTTGTTGACGGTATCGACGAACAGGTTCTGGCCGTGGATGCCCATGGCGAACAGCAGCTGCGGCGCGTCGTCGATGACGTACCAGCCGCTGCGGTAATGCATGTTCCTGCTGATCGCCGCGAAGCTGTCGCGCCACTGTCCCTCGCGCCAGGCCTCGGCATCGCCGCCGTGCCTGATGTCCTCGATCCAACGCTCCGGAATGATCTGGTTGGAATCGCGATGGCCATTTGCGAGTACGAGCTGGCCGAGGCGGGCAAAGTCGCGCAGCGTCGCGCAGAAGCCGCCGGTGCAGCGCGGCGCGCCTTTGGCATCCACGGTGATGTAAGTCTCTCCGCTGGCGCCCATCGGCTTCCACAGCAGCGTGCCGACCAGATTGGCAAAGCTGCGCCCCGTAGCGCGTTCGATCACCCAGCCGAGCAGATCGGTATTGGCCGATACATAGCTGAACGGGCCGCCATGCGGTTTCGCCTGCGCCCGCATCGTTGCGTAGAAGCCGTGCAAGTCGGCCGTCGCGCCGGGCGCCACCGGCTCCCAGCCGCTCGCATCGGCATAGGCTTGCAACCCTGCAGCGTCCAGCACGACGCCCGCGCGCATGTCCAGGAGTTCGCGAATGGTCGCACCGCGATAGGCCGTCGCGGCAACTTCGGAGATGTAGGTCGTCACCTCCGCGTTCACGTCGAGTTCGCCGCGCCCCACTAAGATGCCGGCCATCAGGCCCGTGATCGACTTGGTCGCGGACATCAGGATGTGCGGCGTCTCGCGATCCAGGCCGCCATCGTAGAATTCGAAGACGATGCGGCCGTCATGCAGCACGACGAGCCCGTCCGTGGCGGTGGTCTTGAGAAAGCCCGCGAGATCGAGGCGCGATCCATTCGGCAGCTTCAAACTGAAGTCGTCGAACTCTCGCGGGCGCGCCGGCAACGGCCACGCACTGCCCGGGGCACTTTCGATATCGGCGACGGGAAGGATGGCGCGGATGTTGCGGAATGCCTGGCGGCTGTACGGCGCCGTGCGCCAGTTGGATCGGTCGGCGCGCGCGGGCAAAGGATCAATCGACATTCACAGTCCGGGTCAATTTGCGAAGCGAGATAGATAGACTCGCGCTGCCCAGAACAAAAGATGCCGCGACGCTGCAAAAGCAGGCAGGCCGCCGTTCCGGCGACCTGCGAGGTTGAAGGGCCGGATGGTCAGATCACCGGATTCCAGGGCGCCGGGATCAGCCGGTATGTGCTGCCGTTCTTCTCGACGTGGCCGACCGACGGAAACTGGAAGTGGAAGCCGATCACCGTTGCCTTCTCCGCTGCGGCCATGTCGTAGAATTTGTGCCGCGTCGCCTGCGCCAGTTCGGCATCGGTGTCATACATCACGTGCCAATCCGGGTTACGCAGGAAGAACTCCGGAATGTTGGTGACGTCGGACTGAATGAGAACCTTCGCGTTGCCCGAGGCGACGGCGAATGACGTATGGCCCGGCGTGTGACCGGGGGTCCCGATCGCGGTGATGCCGGGGGCGACCTCATTGTCCCAATCATACTTGGTGACCTTGCCCTCGAGCCCCGCGAACACCTTCTTGAAGTTTGCAAAGTTGCCCTTCATCAGGTCCGACTGCGCCTTGGCGGCGTTGTCGTCGCTCGCCCAGAACTCCCATTCCTTGGCGGGCACCTTGAGCTCGGCGTTCGGGAAGGCCAACGCGCCGTCCGCGAGCCTGATGCCGTTGATATGATCGCCATGCATATGGGACAGCACCACGATGTCGATGCTCTTGGGATCGACGCCGGCGGCGGCGAGGTTCTGCAAGGTGCGGCCGACCGCGCCTTTGCTGGCCTCGAGATTGGCGACGCCATTGCCGGTGTCGATCAGCACCAGCTTGGATCCGGTATTGATCAGCTGCGGATTGAACGGCACTGTCACCATGCCCTTCGGCATATAGGCCTCGTCGGCTGCCGCGAGGGCCTCCTCCTTCGGCAGATTGGTGACGAACTTGTCGGGCATCGGGAATGTGCGCGCGCCGTCATTGATCGACGTGCACTCGTAGTCTCCAACCTTGTAGCGATAGAAGCCCGGTGCCTGGGCGCCGGCCGCCGGCACCGCTGCCCGCGCAATTGATAGTCCGAGCGGCGACAACGCGCTTGCGGCTCCCACAGCAGCGGCAGCGGCCAGAACTTGACGGCGGCTCAGATCGGTCATGGCGAATTTCTCCCCTCAGCAGTTTTGCGGCGCACGCCGCATCCATTCGCGAGCGGATTTTCTCCGGCCGCGGCGAGAAGGCAAGGGCGGCAGCGGCCGCCGGGCGCGACCTTACGTCACTTATCTTTGTTCGGGTCGATAAGGAATTTTTCGCCAGTTGCCCGTTTGGCGTAGACCGCGAGGTTGGCGGGATCGAGCGCTTCCGCCAACGAAACCACCTTGGTGTAGTGACTCGCGAACGTCGTCTTCAGTTCGTCGACCACACGCTGGCGCAGCCGCTGGATATCCGCCTGGCCGATCTTCATCAGGAACGGAAATAGCAGCCAGCCCCCGACGCCCCAGGCCATGCCGAAGGAGCGCGTGATCTCGGTGGGGCGCGTATCGAGGGCGCCGTAGATGTAGACCTGCTTGTGCACGCTCGAGCCGTAGCGGCTGTACGGATGCTTGCCGGACTTGTTGACCGCGGCCTCCATGCCAACGAGGATCTGTCCGGCCAGTTTGCCGCCGCCGATCGCATCGAATGCGATGGTGGCGCCGGTCTCGACCAGCGCGCTTGTCAACACTTCCATGAAGTCAGGCGTGGTGGAATCGACGATGTATTTGGCGCCGATCTTGTGCAGGATCTCCGCCTGCCCGGCGCTGCGCACGATATTGACCAGCGGAACACCGTCCTTGAGGCAGATCCTGTTCAACATCTGCCCGAGGTTGGAGGCAGCCGCGGTGTGGACCAGCGCGGTGTGCCCTTCCCGCTTCATGGTCTCGGTCATGCCGAGCGCGGTAAGCGGATTGACGAAGCAGGACGCGCCTTCCGCCGCTGTCGTGCCCTCCGGCAGCACCAAACATTCCGCGACCTTCAGGCAGCGATATTGCGCATACATCGCGCCGCCGATCATCGCGACCGTCCGGCCCATCAGCGCCTTGGCCGCCTCGGACGAGCCGGTCTTGATGACGACGCCGGCGCCCTCATTGCCGACCGGCATCGACTCGCCGACGCGGCCGGCCATTGCCCGCATGCCGGCTTCCGGCACCTTCGCCGTGATCACCGGATGCTCCTTGCTGCCGGACGCCTGCATGGTCGACAGATCGGCGGCTCCAACCAAAAGCCCGAGGTCGGACGGATTGATCGGCGCCGCCTCGACCCGCACCACGACCTCGTCGGGCCCGGGTTCGGGAGTCGGCACGTCGAGCAACGAGATTTCGAGCTCGCCGCTCGCCTTGATCAATGTGCGCAGTTGCAGACCATGCGTCGCATCAGTCATGCCGTCCTCCCTTGCCGCTCGCACCCAGCTATGGAAACGAGCTGGGCCTGCAATCTTTGTCGTTGCCATCCTTCGAGACGGCCGCCTGCGGCGGCCTCCTCAGGATGGGGATTTTGCCCGCCGCGAGATTCTCGCCGCTCATAGTGAGGGCGCGGCAACGCCGCGCGTCTCGAACCATGAGCCCAGCGGGGTGCGGGGTTGATCAGACCAGCGCCTTCAGCGCCGCCCTGCCCGCATACTTCGCCTGGGAGTCCAGCTCCTCCTCGATGCGCAGGAGCTGGTTGTACTTCGCGGTGCGGTCGGAGCGCGCCAGCGAGCCGGTCTTGATCTGCCCGCAATTGGTAGCGACCGCGAGATCGGCGATGGTGGAGTCCTCGGTCTCACCGGAGCGGTGCGACATCACCGCGGTGTAGCCGGCCTTGTAGGCCATCTCGACCGCGGCGAGCGTCTCGGTCAGCGTGCCGATCTGGTTGACCTTGATCAGGATCGAGTTGGCGCGGCCCGCTTTGATGCCATCGGACAGACGGTCCACATTGGTGACGAACAGGTCGTCGCCGACGAGCTGGCACTTGCCGCCGACCAGGTCGGTCAACTCCTTCCAGCCGTCCATGTCGTCTTCGGACATGCCGTCCTCGATCGAGACGATCGGGTAGCGCGCAACGAGATCAGCCAGATATTTCGCCTGCTCGGAGCGGGAGCGGGTCTTGTTCTCGCCGCCATAGACGTATGTGCCGTCCTTGAAGAACTCGGTCGCGGCGCAGTCGAGCGCCAGCATCACGTCCTCGCCTGCGGTGTAGCCGGCCTTGCCGATCGCGCTCATGACGAAGTCGAGCGCGGCGTCCGCCGACGGGATGTTCGGCGCGAAGCCGCCCTCGTCGCCGACATTGGTGTTGTGACCGGCCTTCTTCAACTCGCCGCGCAGCGTGTGGAAGATCTCGGAGCCGCAGCGCAGCGCCTCGGCGAAGGTCGGCGCGCCGACCGGCATGATCATGAATTCCTGGAAGTCGATCGGATTGTCGGCGTGCACGCCGCCATTGAGGATGTTCATCATCGGCACCGGCAGCGTGCGCGCATTGACGCCGCCGACATAGCGATAGAGCGGCATGTCATAGGAGATCGACGCCGCCTTGGCGCAGGCGAGCGAGACGCCCAGAATGGCATTGGCGCCGAGCCGGCTCTTGTTCGGGGTGCCGTCGAGCTCGATCAGGATCTGGTCGATGGAGACCTGGTCCTGCACCGCCATGTCGCTGAGCGCTTCATAGATCTCGCCGTTGACGGCCTCGACCGCCTGCTGCACGCCCTTGCCGAGATAGCGGTCCTTGTCGCCATCGCGCAGCTCGACCGCCTCATGGGCGCCGGTGGACGCCCCCGACGGCACCGCGGCCCGGCCCACCGAGCCATCCTCCAGCACGACGTCGACCTCGACCGTGGGATTGCCGCGGCTGTCGAGAATTTCGCGGCCGATGATGTCGACGATGGCGGTCATGGGTTCCTCATGTGTTTCTTGGGTCAACCGTTCGGCGCCGCTTCTAGCGCAAGGCCGCGGGTGCGAAAAGGCCAAGGAGAATGAAGCAAGCACCCGTGACGGGCTTGCCGCGATTGGCTATGGGAGGGTGGAACGGAGACCCCCATGGCGAAAAAACCCGACAAATCCGAGGCTTCAGCCCCACTTCAGCTGGGACAAGCGGTTGCGTGGCCGGATCGCCCCGAGGCCGCCCGGCTCGACCGGGTGCCCAATCCGCAGAAGGACACCGACTATCTGACCCGCTTCACGGTACCGGAGTTCACTTCGCTCTGCCCGGTCACGGGCCAACCGGATTTCGCGCATCTGGTGATCGACTACGCGCCGGGTCCATGGCTGCTGGAATCGAAATCGCTGAAGCTCTATCTGGCGAGCTTCCGCAACCATGGCGCCTTCCACGAGGACTGCACGGTTGCGATCGGCAAGCGGATCGCGGCCGAGATCAAACCGAAATTCTTGCGCATCGGCGGCTACTGGTATCCGCGCGGCGGCATTCCGATCGACGTGTTCTGGCAGACGGGCAAGCTGCCGAAGGGACTGTGGGTGCCCGACCAGGGCGTGGCGCCCTATCGCGGGCGGGGCTAGGTCACAGCATCCGCCGGCGGCCGCTGCCGGATCAGCGCGGCGCAGGCAAAGCCGAGGGCGATCATGATGCCGGCCGCAGCCATCAGGCTCGGCAGCTTGCCGGCATGGACGACGCCGAAGCCATAGGCGATGGGACCGACGGTCTGGCCCATAAAGAAGGAGAACGAGTGCAGCGACATCGCGGTCGCGCGCGCCTCGATAGACAGTTCGCTGGCGAAAACCTGAAGACAGCCGTGGATCATGTAGAAGCCCCAGCCCATCAGCAGCATGCTGGCAAACTGCACCTTCCAGCCCGGACCAAAGGCGATCGCGATCAGTTGCAGGCCGACGAGAGCGGCCCCCGCGATCATCATGCCCTTGACGCCGAGCCGCGGCAGGAATTGCGACACCGTGAAGGTGTAGAACAGCCCTCCGACGGCAAAGCCCGCGATCACGATGCCGGCGATCGAGAGCGACTTCTCGCCGAGATCGAACAGGAAGGCCGCGATGAATGGAAACAGCCCGAACACGCAGCAGCCTTCGATGAAGACCGCGGAAAAGCAGTAGCGCGTGTTCGGATTGCTGAAGATTGTGCGATAACCCTTCCTGAGCGCTGCGAAGTCGGTCGTCGGCGCATGCGTCAGGCTCGCCCCGCGAAAACCGGCGAAGACCGCGATGGCAGCGATCAGTCCGAGCACGCCGAGCGTCGCGAGCACGCCGCGCCAGCCGATGAAATCGCCGATAACGCCGGACGCGGTGGCGCCGAGCAGATTGCCGGCCATCGACCCTGCCAACGTCCGGCCAATCGCGACCTGGCGCTTGGCAGGTGCGACCAGATCGCTCGTCAGGCCGAGCGCGACCGGAAACACGCCTCCGGAGGCGATGCCAGCGAGAATGCGGGTTGCGAACAGGGCGCCGAACGAATTCGCGAGCGCGCCGAGGATGCTTGCAACGCCAAGCAGCGCCAGGCAGAGCGTCATCAACCGCGCCTTGCCGAACATATCGGCGGCCGCACCGATCAAGGGTTGGACCAGCGCATAGATCAAGGCATAGCCGGCAGCGAGGCCTGCGGCCGTGGCGATGCTGATGGCGAAATCGTCGGCCACGTGCGGCAGCACCGGATCGAGCGCCCTGGTCGAGAGCGCCGCCGAGAAGCCGGCCAAAGCAATGATGTTGATCGCTGGCGGGAAGCGCTGTTCCGACGGCCGGGCGACGGTCTGATGCATCAACGCCCCTGCCCTTTGGCAAGCGCGTCGAATGCCATCAGGGTGCGCAGCAATCCCTCGAACTCCGAGAGCGGGACCATGTTGGGGCCGTCCGAAGGAGCGTGATCGGGATCGGGATGGGTTTCGATGAACACGCCGGCGACTCCAACCGCGACCGCGGCGCGCGCCAGTACAGGCACGAATTCGCGTTCGCCGCCGGAGGAGGTGCCCTTCCCGCCCGGCTGCTGCACCGAGTGGGTCGCATCGAAGATGACCGGCGCACCGGTGGTACGCGCCATGATCGGCAACGAGCGCATGTCCGAGACCAGCGTATTGTAGCCGAACGACACGCCACGCTCGGTCACCAGTACATTGCGATTGCCCGCGCTCGTGATCTTGGCCACCACATTGGCCATGTCCCAGGGCGCGAGGAACTGGCCCTTCTTGACGTTAACGACCTTGCCGGTCGCGGCCGCCGCAAGCAGCAGGTCGGTCTGCCGGCACAAGAAGGCCGGAATCTGCAGCACGTCGACAGCCTGCGCCACCTCGGCGCATTGCGCCGGCTCATGCACATCGGTGAGCACCGGCAGGCCCAGCGAGGAGCGGATCTCGGCAAAGATCGGCAGCGACTCCGATAACCCCAAGCCGCGTGCGGCCGACGCGCTGGTGCGATTCGCCTTGTCGAACGAGGTCTTATAGACGAGCCCGATCTTGAGCCGCGCCGCGATCTCCTTCAGGGCCGAGGCCACTTCCAGCGCGTGGTTGCGGCTTTCGAGCTGGCACGGCCCCGCGATGACGGCGAGCGGCAACGCATTGCCGAAACTGACGGAGCCGGCAGTGACGACGGCCGCGGCTGGTGTGGTTGAGTTCAAGAGATCATCCTCGTTGCGTCCGACCATGGCGCAATGGCGCGGCCGGGATCAACCGGCAATCGCGACCGAATGGCTGGGTTGCGCAGCTCGGACGCTGCGCCCGCCGCGGCGCTACCGCATCGCCGAAAACGCCGTCGGCGTCAAAAGCTGGCTGGTAATATTGGCGACGATCTGGCCGTCCTCTTCGCTCTTCGCGCGCGCCGCGAGCCACTCCGGATCGGTCGCGAACGCCGTCCAACGGGTTTCGCGCTCCGCAAGCGATTCCCAAGCAAGGAAGTAGGTCAGCTCCTGGTTGGATTCGCCGATCAGAGTGGTGAAAAAGCCGACCGGACGGATGCCATGCTTCTCGAACAGCTTGAGCGTGACGGTCTCGAAGCGCTTCAGCAGCGCCGGCAAGCGGCCGGGAATGCAGTGATAGATGCGGCTTTCGTAGATCATCGGTTCCTCCCTAATCGGTCGTTCTTTGATCAGGGAGCCTTGTCGCAACAATCGCGGCCACCGTCAAAGGCAGCATCACACCAGGCGCGACTGCACCATCGCGGCCCGAACGAAGGACGCAAACAGCGGATGCGGCTCGAAGGGCCGCGACTTCAGCTCCGGGTGGAACTGCACGCCGATGAACCAGGGGTGGTCCTCATATTCGACGATCTCCGGCAACACGCCGTCCGGCGAGAGGCCGGAGAATTTCAAGCCATGCTGCTCGAGCCGATCCTTGTAGGCGGTGTTGACTTCGTAACGGTGGCGATGGCGCTCGGAGATCTCCGTGGCGCCGCCATAGACCTCCGAGACCCGGCTGCCCCGCTTCAGCACCGCAGGATAAGCGCCGAGCCGCATGGTGCCGCCGAGATCGCCGCTCTTGGAACGCTTCTCGAGCTCGTTGCCGCGCAGCCATTCGGTCATCAGGCCGACCAGCGGCTCCGGCGTCGGGCCGAATTCGGTCGAGTTCGCTTCGGCAATCCCAACCAGATTCCGCGCCGCCTCGATCACCGCCATCTGCATGCCGAAGCAGATGCCGAAATACGGCACGTCGCGCTCCCTGGCGAACTGTGCCGCGCGGATCTTGCCTTCGGCGCCGCGCTGGCCGAATCCGCCGGGCACCAGGATGCCGTTGACGTGCTCCAGGAACGGCGCAGGATCTTCGTTCTCGAACACCTCGCTCTCGATCCAGTCGAGCTTGACGCGGACCTTGTTGGCGATGCCGCCATGCGACAAGGCCTCGATCAGCGATTTATAGGCGTCCTTCATGCCGGTGTATTTGCCGACGATCGCGATCGTCACGTCGCCTTCCGGATTGCGGATGCGCTCGTTGATGGTGTGCCAGCTGGCCAGCGCCGGCGGGATCTTGGGCGCAATGCCGAACGCGGCCAGCACCTCGTCGTCGAGGCCAGCCGCATGATAAGCCTCGGGCACGGCATAGATGTTGTCGACGTCGCGGGCCTCGATCACGGCGCTTTCGCGCACGTTGCAGAACAGTCCGAGCTTGCGCCGCTCCTCCTTCGGAATCTCGCGATCGGTCCGGCACAACAGGATGTCCGGCTGGATGCCGATCGAGCGCAGCTCCTTCACCGAGTGCTGGGTCGGCTTGGTCTTCAATTCGCCTGCGCTCGGGATATAGGGCAGCAGCGTCAGGTGGATGTAGATCGCGTGCTCGCGCGGCAGATCGTTCTTGAGCTGCCGAATCGCCTCGAAGAATGGCAGGCCTTCGATGTCGCCCACCGTGCCGCCGATCTCGACCAGAACGAAATCGAACGGATCATTGTCGGAGACGATGAATTCCTTGATCGCGTTGGTGACGTGCGGGACGACCTGGATCGTTGCACCGAGATAATCGCCGCGCCGTTCCTTGGTCAGGATGTCCTGATAGATGCGGCCCGTGGTGATGTTGTCCTGCTTGGTTGCTGGACGTCCGGTGAAGCGCTCGTAATGGCCGAGATCGAGATCGGTCTCGGCACCGTCATCGGTCACGAACACTTCGCCGTGCTGGTACGGCGACATCGTGCCGGGATCGAGGTTGAGATAGGGGTCGAGCTTGCGAAGGCGGACCTTGTAGCCGCGCGCCTGCAGAAGCGCACCGAGTGCGGCTGACGCCAGACCCTTGCCGAGCGAGGAGACCACGCCGCCGGTGATGAAGATATACCGCGCCATGGGACTTTACCTTTAATGCCGCTGACGCGATTCGCCAAAACGAATCGCACAAAGCCCGCAAGTGGCTCGCGGGCCTGTGGGTTACAGGAAAACTGAAATCTTTTCAGTCGGTTAATTCAGCAATTCACAGACAGAAAGCCAGCCGGCTTCTGCATGGCGGCCCCGCATTATTGCGATTGCGGAGCCTGCGGCGCTGCCGGAGCCTGGTTCTGCTGCTGCTCGTCCGCCTTCTTCAGTTGATCCAACAGCCCGCCACCGGCCGGCGCGACCGGCGTTGCACCGCCTGCCGGCTGCGTCTGGCCCGGGACGTTGTTGAGGATCGAGGCCGGCTTGCGATCAAGGCCCGCCAGCCAGGACAGCAGCAGGCTGGTAAGGAAGAAGCCGGCCGCCAGCACCGCCGTGGTCCGCGTCAGCAGATTCGCGGTGCCCCGGCTCGACATGAATCCGGCGCCACCACCCATGCCCAGGCCACCGCCTTCGGACTTCTGCAGCAGCACCGCGCCAATCAGAACGGAGACGATCATGAGGTGAACGACGATGACGACAGTCTGCATAATGACCTTCAGTCGCAAGCCCCAGGTTGCAACCGGGCCGGAGGCCGGGTCGCAAGGGCTTTGCGGGTTCTTCGGAAATTTGCGCGGTGTTACACGATCGAAACCGGCATTTCTACCCCGCAGATAATCGCGTCCGCGCTCATCGCAAGCGCCGAATGGCTACGGGAGCCACTTGCGAACTACCTTACCGCCGTCTATTAAAATAGACAAATGGATCATATTATAGACGATCTCAGCCGGCGTCTCGCCCGCCGGCTCCAGCTCGAACGTGACACCCGCGGCTGGTCCCTGGCCGAGCTCGCCGAGCGCTCTGGTGTCTCCAAGGCCACCATCAGCAAGATCGAACGCGCCGAGGTCAGCCCCACCGCGACCGTGTTGGTCCGGCTCGCCAGCGCCTTCGACCTGACCTTGGCCGGCCTGATGCTCCGCGCTGAGCAACATGGCGAGCGCGTCTCCAGGGCGAGCGAGCAGCCGGTCTGGCAGGATCCTGAAAGTGGCTACGTCCGCAAGCAGGTCTTCAGCCGCCCTGACCATCCGGTCGAACTGGTGGAGGTCGAGATGCCTGCGGGGCAGAGCGTGACTCTCCCGGCCTCGTCTTATGCCCACATCCGCCAGCTGCTCTGGGTGCAGCGCGGCAACCTCGTGATCACCGAGGGCGGCGAGCGATATGAACTCGGCCCGGGCGACTGTCTCGGCTTCGGCCAGCCCGCCGAGACGGTGTTCGCCAACGAGACCGATGCCCCCTGCGTCTACGTCGTCGCGCTCGCGCGGAGCTGAGCTATGTTGCGGATCAAAATCGAGCCGTTGTCGGATACGCCCGAGATCCGGGCGGCGTTGGGCGAACTCCTGGTCGAAACCGTCGCAAGCGGCGGCTCGGTGAGCTTCCTGCATCCGCTCCCGGTCCAGATCGCGGAGGAATTCTGGCGGAAGTCACTCGCCGCGGCCACTCGCGGCGAACGAATCATCATCGGCGCCTTCGATCGAGAGGACCTGGTTGGCACGGTAACGCTGCAGCTCGACCTGCCTCCGAACCAGCCGCACCGTGCTGAAATCGCCAAGATGATGACGCGGCTCAGCCACCGCAATCGCGGGATCGCAACGGCCCTGCTACGCGCAGCCGAACAATTGGCCTGCGCGTACGGCCGAACCTTGCTGGTGCTCGATACCGCTGTCGATGGCGGCGCTTCGCAGCTTTATGAGGGGCTCGGCTTTCAGCTCAGCGGCGTCATTCCGGATTACGCCTTCAAGCCGCATGGCGGCCTGACCGGCACCAAGATCTACTGGAAAAAGATCGCCACAGCGGTTTAGCAGGCCTTCGCGATTGCCAGGAAGTCGACCGCCTTCAGGCTGGCTCCGCCGATCAGCGCACCGTTGACATTGGCGACCGCGAGCAGCTCGGCGGCATTCGAAGGCTTCACCGAGCCGCCATAGAGGATGCGCATCCGCGCCCCCTCGGCCTTGAAGCGTTCGCTCAGCAATTGGCGGATAAACCCATGAATCTGTTCGACATCGGCCGCAGTCGGCGTCAGCCCGGTGCCGATCGCCCAGACCGGCTCATAGGCTATGACCAGATTGTCGGCGCGGGAGCCGTCCGGCAGGGACAGGTTGAGCTGCCCGCGCAGGATATCCAGCGTCTCGCCAGCGTCTCGCTGGTGCTGGGTCTCGCCGATGCAGGCGATGGCGGTCAGCCCCGCCCGCCAGACCGCCTCGACTTTCCGGTGGACGACGTCGTCGCTCTCGCCATGATCGGCCCGCCGCTCGGAATGGCCGACGATGATGGCCGCGGCCCCCGCATCAGCCAGCATCTCCGCGGAAATGTCGCCGGTGTGGGCGCCGGAGACCGCCGGATGGCAATCCTGCGCGCCGACCGAGAAGGCCTTCGTCCCACGTGCCTTCTCCGCGAAGCCGGCCAGGAGGGTCGCAGGTGGGCAGACCAGGAGATCGGCCTTGGCGGCAACCTCGGGAGCTCCCGCCAGCATGGCATCGAATTCGGCGATCGAGGCCTTCAGGCCGTTCATTTTCCAGTTGCCGGCGATCAGCGGCCGGATGCGGTCGGTCATGGCAAGATTCCAGCGGGCGTTTGTGACTTGGAGCGGTGATCCGGATGCGCTAGCAGAGCGCAACGATCAACGCCAGAGAGGACGCCCTGTCCGCCTGATTCCACCGCGGAGCCGAGGTTGCGACCGGGTGCAGCCCTCTTTATAAGCCTTTTCAATTCGGTGACGGGCTTTTGCGGAAATCTCCTTTAAGAGCCGTCGCTTCCTTCCTGCAGACAGATTGGACCCATGCTTCGAGGATTACGCAAGGCCTCATCAAACTGGCTCGGCAAGACCATCATGGCGGTGGTCATGGGCGTATTGATCGTCAGTTTCGGCATCTGGGGCATCGCCGATATCTTCCGCGGCTTCGGGCAATCGACGGTCGCGACGGTCGGACACACCGAAATCTCCATTAACGAGTTCCGGCAGATCTACACCGACCGCTTGCAGCAGATCGGCCGCCAGTTCGGCCGGCCGCTGACCATGGACCAGGCGCGCGCCTTCGGCCTCGACCGCAGCGTGCTGCAGCAGACCCTCGCTGAAGCTGCCCTGGACGAGGAGGCACGCCGGCTCGGCCTTGGCCAATCCGATGCCGAGACCATGCGGGTGATCTTCGCCGATCCGACCTTCAAGGGCCCCAACGGTGCCTTCGACCCGCAACGCTTCCAGGCCATCATCCGCAATGCCGGCTTCACCGAGCAGCGCTATCTTGCCGACCAGCGCCGGGTATCGCTGCGCCACCAGATCGCGGGCACGATCTCGTCGGGGCTCGAGACCCCGAACACGATGGTCGACGCCCTGAGCCGCTATCAGAACGAGCAGCGCTCGATGGAATACATCAAGCTCGATCAGGCGCAGGCCGGCACCATCGATCCCCCCTCGCCCGAAGCGCTGGCGGCGTATTTCGACGAGCACAAGGCGCAGTTCCGCGCGCCCGAATACCGCAAAATTTCCTTCGTGCTGGACACGCCGGAGGAGATCGGCAAATGGACTGACGTGTCGGACGAGGACGCCCGAAAAGCGTTCGAGCAGCGGCGCAGCCTGCTCGGCACCCCTGAGAAGCGCGAGGTCCAGCAGATGACCTTCCCGACCATGGAGGAGGCGCAGGCCGCGCGCGCCCGCATCGCCTCGGGCGTAGTGACGTTCGACGAACTCGCCAAGGAGCGCAATCTCAACCCGGCGGATCTCGACCTCGGCCTGGTGGCGAAATCGGCCATTCTCGATCCTGCCATTGCCGACGCCGCCTTCTCGCTGCCGACCGGCGAGGTCAGCGAGCCGATCAAGGGCGCATTCAACGTGGCCTTGGTGAAGGTCAGCGCCATCCAGCCCGGCGAGCAGCCGAGCTACGAGAGCCTCGCGAGCGAGATCAAGAAAGAGATCGCGGCCGAACGCGCCCGTTCGCAAGTCGCAACCTTGCGCGACAAGATGGAGGATGAGCGCGGCGGCGGCGCCAGCGTGGCGGAGGCCGCGAAAAAGCTCGGTCTCACGCCTGTGACGATCGACGCGGTTGATCGCTCGGGGCGCCAGCCCAACGGCCAGCCTGCTCCCAACATTCCTCTCGGGCTCGACGTCGTCGCCCAGTCCTTCAACAGCGATGTCGGGATCGACAACGAGCCGATCTCCTTCCGCGGCGGTTATGTCTGGTACGAAGTGCTCGGCATCACCCCACCCCGCGACCGCACGCTCGACGAGGTGAAGGGCCAGGTCGAGGCGCGCTGGCACGATGACGAGGTTGCGGCCAAGCTGCGAACCAAAGCATCCGAGCTGGTCAAGAAGCTCAATGACGGCGGCAAGCTCGCCGACGAGGCGACCGCGCTCGGCGTGAAGGTCGAGACCGCCAGCAATTTCAGGCGCGATGCCACGCTGCCGGGCGTGCCCGCCGGCGCGGTCACTGCAGTTTTCCGGACCGGCAAGGATACCGCCGGACAGACCGACGCCAATGGCGGCAGCCAGTGGATCGTGTTTCGCGTCACCGATGTCACCGTCCCTCCGATCGATCTGGCGTCGAACGACGTCAAGAAGCTGAAGGATACGTTGCAGCGGGCCTTGAACGAGGAGCAGACGACGGCCTACGTCGCAAAGCTCGAGAAGGATATCGGCACCACGATCAACGAGGCCGCCGTTGCACAGGTGGTCGGCGGCAACAACCAATAACCCCGTCTGAAGGCACGCGATGAACGATCTCAAGTCGATCATTGGCAAGGTTGCGACCGGCGCGACCCTGTCCCGCGCGGAGGCGGCCGCCGCCTTCGACAGCATGATGTCCGGCGAAGCCACGCCGTCGCAGATGGGGGCGCTGCTGATGGCGCTGCGGGTCCGCGGCGAGACCGTCGACGAGATCACCGGCGCGGTCAGCGTGATGCGCGCCAAGATGCTTCGCGTCGACGCGCCGTCCAATGCGATCGACATCGTCGGCACCGGCGGTGACGGCTCCGGCTCGGTGAACGTCTCGACCTGCGCCTCCTTCATCGTCGCGGGCGCCGGCTTGCCGGTGGCCAAGCACGGCAACCGCGCGCTCTCCTCTCGTTCGGGCGCCGCCGATGTGTTGGCCTCGCTCGGGGTCAAGATCGATCTGAAGCCCGAGGAGGTCGGCCGCTGCGTGCGCGAGGCCGGCATCGGCTTCATGTTCGCCCCTGCGCATCACCCGGCGATGAAGAACGTCGGCCCCACCCGCGTGGAGCTCGCTACCCGCACCATCTTCAACCTGCTCGGCCCGTTGTCCAATCCGGCTGGCGTCAAGCGGCAGATGGTCGGCGTGTTTTCGCGGCAATGGGTAGAACCGCTGGCGCAGGTCCTGAAAAATCTGGGCTCGGAAGCGGCCTGGGTGGTTCACGGTTCCGATGGCCTGGACGAGATCACCCTCACCGGCCCGACCTTTGTCGCCGCGCTGGAGAATGGCAATATCCGCACCTTCGAAGTCTCGCCCGAAGAGGCCGAGCTCGATCGTTGCGGCGGCGATGGCCTGAAGGGCGGCGACGCGGCGGCCAATGCCGTCGCGTTGCAGAGCGTACTGGACGGCATGCCGAGCCCCTATCGCGATGTCGCCCTTTTGAATGCCGCAGCGGCGCTGGTCGTCGCCGGCCGTGCTAAGACGCTGAAGGAAGGCGTTGCGATCGGCAAGGAGTCGCTCGACAGCGGCGCAGCAGCGGCGCGGCTGAAACAGCTGATCGCCGTGTCCAATAGCTAGATTAAGACCAGATCATGATGCGATTAGAAAGAACCCCATCATGATCTCATCTCTTTGATTGAGCGTGATCTTTTCGGAAGACCGGTTTCCGCTTTTCCGGATCAAGCTCGAAATGTAAGGCGTGGCGCGAGATGTCCGACATCCTGAAAAAGATCGAGGCCTATAAGCGCGAGGAGATTGCGGCGGCGAAGCGTGCGCATCCGCTGTCTGAGCTCGAGTCCCTTGCCCGTGCGGCTACGCCGCCACGCGGCTTCGTTCAGGCCATCCGCAGGAAGCACACAGCCGGCGATTATGCTCTGATCGCTGAGGTGAAGAAGGCCTCACCGTCGAAGGGGCTGATCCGCGCCGATTTCGATCCGCCGGCGCTCGCCAAGGCCTATGAGGCCGGCGGCGCCGCCTGCCTGTCCGTTCTGACCGATGCGCCATCGTTCCAAGGCCACCTCGATTTCATGGTGGCGGCGCGCGCGGCAACATCGCTGCCCGTCCTGCGCAAGGATTTCATGTTCGAGCCCTATCAGGTCGTGGAGGCCCGGGCCCATGGCGCCGACTGCATCCTGATCATCATGGCTGCGCTCGATGACGAAGCGGCGCGCGAGATCGAGGCAACCGCGCTTGCCTACGGCATGGACGTGCTGCTCGAGATTCACGATCAGGCGGAGCTCGATCGCGCGCTCAAGCTCCGGTCGCCGATGATCGGCATCAACAATCGCAATCTGCGGACCTTCGAAACCAGCCTTGCGACATCCGAAGCGCTCGCGCCGCTGGTGCCGAAGGAGCGCCTGCTGGTCGGCGAGAGCGGGATCTTCACGCCGGCCGATCTGGCTCGCCTCGAACGTGTTGGCATCCGCACCTTCCTCGTGGGCGAAAGTCTGATGCGGCAGGCCGATGTGACGGCAGCCACTCGTGCCCTGCTCGCGCGCGATGACCACGCGGCGAGCGCCGCGGGCTAGGCTCCATGGCAGACGATCCCTCCAAGAGCCCTGCCCTGACCCATATCGACCAGCGCGGCGAAGCGCGCATGGTGGACGTGTCGGAGAAGCCGGCAACCGAGCGAATCGCGGTCGCTGAAGGCCGTGTCGTCATGAGCCATGCGACCTTGGAGTTGATCGTGTCCGGCAACGCCAAGAAGGGCGATGTGCTCGGCACTGCTCGCATTGCAGGCATCATGGCCGCCAAGCGAACTTCGGAGCTGATCCCGCTCTGCCATCCGCTGATGCTGTCGAAGGTCACGGTCGACATCACTCCGGATGCGCAGCTGCCCGGTTGCAAGGTTCAGGCAACCGTCAAGGTTACCGGGCCGACTGGAGTCGAGATGGAAGCGCTGACCGCCGTCTCGGTCGCCTGCCTCACCATTTACGACATGATCAAAGCCGCCGAACGCGGCGTGCGGATCGAGGGCATCCATCTGGTCGAGAAGATCGGCGGCAAGTCCGGCCATTATCGCGCGTAGGATCTAAGAGCATCCAATCAAATTAAGCATCGGTTAACCGAACTTCCTAACCTCACATCCATGGTGAACTGGAACCGTGGTGGGTGAAGGGGGAGCGTCCCGGGACAATCTGTCCAGGCGACGCCGCGCGAGACGTTCAGGACCGATGACGACGAAGATCAGTTCAGCGCTAGGAGCACGGGCTTCCACAGGCCGTAGCGGCCCGATCCTGTGGCTCATTGCGGGTGGGTTGATGCTGATCGTTGCCATCGCGATCGGCACGACCATCATGGCCGACAGCTTCCGCCAACGTGCGTTGAACGGCGCGAGGCGCGAGCTGCAGAACACCGTGCTTCTGCTCGCGCGCCACTTCGACCAGCAGCTCGACGACCTCGTCGCTGTCGAGCGCGACCTCGCCGGCTACGTTCGCGACAATCGGCTGACCACGCGCGCGCTCTTCAACGAGCGGATGGGAAGCGCCGAAGTTCACGCGATGATCGTGGCCAAGGTCAGCGCTTTGTCCTACGTCGGCAGCCTGAACATCTTCGATGCCGAGGGGGAACTGATCAATTCCACCGCGTCCTGGCCCCTCTCGTCCGTGAACGTTGCAGACCGCAGCTACTTCACGCGCTTCCGTACCGATCCGACCTCGCCGCAGATCCTGATCGAGCCTGCCGTCAGCCGCATCACCGGTATCGTTACCACCATCGTCGCGATGAAGGTGACGGGAGCCAAAGGCGAATTTCTCGGCGTCATCGCGCGTGGCCTCGAGCCGATCAATATCGAGCGGTTCTTTGCATCGGTTGCACTAGGCCCTGAAGGGTCGATCTCGATGATGCACCGCGACGGCACGCTGCTCGCACGCTATCCCCGCCACAATGGTGTGATCGGCCAGAACTATCGCGAGACGCCGATCTTCCGCCAGATCCTCGCTGGTGACGGCAATACGACGGCAATTTTTGACAGTCCCGTCGATAGCGTGCACAGGATCGGCGCGGCGCATCGCTTAACGAGCTACCCGTTGATCGTGACGGCCACGACGACCGTGTCTTCGGCGCTCGTCGATTGGCACGAACAAATGCGGTTCCTGATCGCGGTGGGCACGACATCGGTCCTGCTGATCGCGGCCATGCTCTACATCGTGGTGCGAAGGCTCCTTTGCGACCACCAGACCTCGCAGCAGCGATTGACCCTGGAGAAGCTGCGGCTTGACAAGGCCGTCAACAACATGACGCAGGGGCTGCTGATGTTCGATGCCAATGAGCGTCTCGTCATATGCAATCAGCGCTATATCGACATGTACGGCCTCTCCCGTGACATCGTGAAGCCCGGATGCAGCTTTCGCGAGCTGATCGCGCACCGCAAGGCCGCCGGCTCGCTCGCCGGCGATGAAACGGCATACGCGACCGCGGTGCTGCGCGATATCGGACGCAAAAAGATCAAGGTCATCGAAACACCCGACGCACGCTCGATTCAGATCGTCGACGAGCAGCTCGCCGGCGGTGGCTGGCTTTCGACTCATGAGGACATCACCGAGCGGCGCCGCGCCGAGCGGCAGATTACGCATCTCGCCCATTACGACGCATTGACCGACCTGCCGAACCGCGCCCTCTTCCATGAACGTTTGAAGCAGGAGTTGGCTACGCTCGCACCAGGACAACAACTCGCGCTGCACTACATAGACATCGACGAATTCAAGGGCATCAACGACTCGCTTGGCCACCTGATCGGCGACGAACTGCTGAAATCGGTCGCGGCGAGTCTCGAGCGAGCGGTCGGCGAAGCCGGGCTCGTCGCCCGCCTCGGCGGTGACGAGTTTGCGATCGTGCAGACCGCAATCGCTGGGCCGGAGAACGTGGTTCGGCTGGTCGAGACCGTGCTGGAGGCCATCCGGGCGCCGCGCGACTGCCTGGGTCATCAGCTGACGGCCGATGCCTCGATCGGCGTGGCGCTCGTGCCCGAGCACGGTACCGAGCTCGACGAGATCCTGAAGAATGCCGATCTCGCGATGTATGCTGCGAAGGCCGCCGGCCGCCGCACCTATCGCTTCTTCGAGCCCGAGATGGATGCGCAGGTCAAGGCCCGCCACCAGCTTGAGGTGGATCTGCGCCAGGCGATTGCCGACGGCGCGCTGGAGGTCCATTACCAGCCCTGCCTGAGCCTCGCGAACGATCGGATTACCGGCTGCGAAGCCCTGGTGCGGTGGAAACACCCGGATCGGGGGGCGATCTCGCCGGGCGAGTTCATCCCGATCGCCGAGGACACCGGACTGATCAACCAGCTCGGCGAATGGGTGCTCGACGTCGCCTGCACCGAGGCTGCCACCTGGCCCGACGACATCAGGCTCGCCGTCAACGTCTCTCCCGTGCAGTTCAAGAGCGGCACCCTCGCACTGAAGATCGCCAATGCGCTCGCGACTTCCGGGCTGCCGCCGCATCGGCTGGAGATCGAAATCACCGAGGCCGTGCTGATCCGCGACGACGAAGCGGCACTGGCAATTCTGCATCAGCTCCGGGCCGTCGGCGTGCGGATCGCGCTCGACGATTTCGGCACTGGATATTCGTCGTTGAGCTATCTGCAGCGTTTCCCGTTCGACAAGATCAAGATCGATCGCAGCTTCGTCAGCGACGTGAGCGATTCTCACGGATCGGCGTGCATCGTGCAGGCCGTCGTCAACATCGCCGCCGTTCGGGCGATGACGACGACCGCGGAAGGAGTCGAAACCGATGCACAACGGCAGGCGCTGCGTGCACTCGGCTGTTCGGAGATGCAGGGCTATTTGTTCAGTGCGGCCAAGACCGCCGTCGAACTGCGCAAACTGTTTGCCTCCTATCACCCCGCACAGCTGCGGGCCCAACCGCAGACCCAGCGCCGGTTCGCGAGCGCTGAGTGACGCTCCGGGCCTGAGCGGGAACAATCCCTAAATACCGCTACAATTTGAACCGACTGCGCAGCAACAATTCAAACCTTGTCTTTCAAATCTCGGCGCCAGCCGCTTGCGGCGGTGCGAAAGTCAATGGATGATCGAAACAGTCAGACACAAACCTGACTATCAACGCCGTACACGTTGGTTGGAACCGCGACGGGACGGCCCTCCAAGGCCGCCCCGTCGGGGTATGAACGTGAAGCATCCGTTTATTAATTCGGCACCGCGTTCTTGGCATGGACATCGGCATTGACGGTGCCGCCGCGCAGCAGATTGTAGGCTGCGTGCAGCGCCTTGTCGTCCTTCTCGTCCGGCGGCACGTAGGACTGCGACCCGGTCTGCTCATTGCCGTCACCCGACAGGTGACCGCGCATCGAGGCCTCGCCCTTAATGTCGGCCCGATCCTTCAGGTCATCAGGCACGTCCTGTTTCACCTCGACGTCCGGCGCGATGCCCTGCGCCTGGATCGAGCGGCCTGACGGCGTGTAATAACGCGCCGTGGTCAGCGCCAGCGCACCATTGCCGGCACCGAGCGGGATGATGGTCTGCACCGAGCCTTTGCCGAACGACCGCGTCCCGATCAGGGTGGCCCGCTGATGATCGTGCAGCGCGCCCGCCACGATCTCGGAAGCCGACGCCGAGCCGCCATTGATCAACACGACCAGCGGCTTGCCCTTGGCCAGATCGCCACCCCGCGCAGTGAAGCGCTGAGTTTCCTCCGGATTGCGGCCGCGAGTCGAAACCACCTCGCCCCGGGGCAGGAAGGTGCTCGACACCGACACGGCCTGGTCCAACAGTCCACCGGGATTGTTGCGGAGATCGACCACATAGCCGGCGAGCTTGTCCTGCGGAATGTCCTTGGAGATGCTGGCGATCGCCTTGCGTAGGCCGTCGGTGGTCTGCTCGTTGAACGAGGTGATGCGGATATAGCCGATGTCGCCGCCGTCGGTGTGATAACGCACCGGACGCACGCGAATGACCTCGCGGGTGATCGCGACGTCGAACGGCGCGTCCTTGCCCTTGCGCAGGATAGTGAGCTTGGTCTTGGTGTCGGCTGCGCCCTTCATCTTCGCGACCGCCTGCTCCAGGGTCAGGCCCTGGACGGCTTCGCCATCGATCTTGGCGATGAGGTCACCCGAAAGAATGCCGGCCTTGGCGGCGGGTGTGTCGTCGATCGGCGCGACGACCTTGACCAGGCCGTCCTCCATCGTGACCTCGATGCCGAGCCCTCCGAACTCGCCGGAGGTGGTCTCCTGCATTTCGCGCCAAGCCTTGTCGTTCATGTAGCGCGAATGCGGATCGAGCGAGGTGACCATGCCATTGATGGCCCCCTCGATCAGCGCCTCGTCACTTGGCCTCTCGACATAGTCGGCCCGGACGCGCTCGAAGACGGCGCCGAACAGGTTGAGCTGCGAATAGGTGTCGCCAACACCGGCGGCCGCCCTGGCGCGTGCAATCAGATGCTCGCCCTCGGGGCCCGTTACGAGCAAAGTAAGGCAGACGCCAGTCAGCGAACCCGCCAGGAACAACCAATTCTTCCGCATGTGCTTTCTGCTTCCCGAGCTCGTTGGGTGCCCCGATGAATGAGATACGCCCCTCAAGAACCGAGCGCCAGCCTGATCGAAACCGAAAGCTCACAACAGATTTCTGGTTTCTTCAAGGCCCGTGCTGCGCCGTCGAAATCCCCGTGACCCAAAATGCCGGGGGGCGAGATGGCATCGGCCACGGCCGCACCCCGGAGATGGAGATTCGCCGCCTATGTTCAAGGTAGCTTCCATAGTCGACTCCAATTATCAAGAATTCCGCTGCGCGCCGCAATCACATCTGCCTGACCTGTCGGGAATGGGCGGCTGATTCGGCCGTTCCCGGGGCTTTGCGATTGGGGATGGCGCCGGCGGGCGAGACGGGATAGCCGGTGAATAAGAACAACGATCGTCGAGGGAACGCCATGAATGAACAGAGCCCGGTCGGGACCGGATGGAGGAACATCGAGCTCGGCGCCAGCGAGGAGACGTTCCAGAACCTGCACGAGTTCATTCGCAAGGCCAGGGCCCAACTGAACCAGAATGCCTGGGACTATATCGTCGGCGGCGCCGAGACCGAGACCACGTTGCGGCGAAATCGCATGGCCCTCGACGAGATCGCGTTCCGGCCGCGCGTACTGCGTGACGTCTCGCGCGTCGATGCGGCGGCCGAGGTGTTCGGTCGCCGGCTCCGCCTGCCCGTCGTGCTGGCGCCGGTCGGCGCGCTCGAGATATTCGATCCGCAGGGAGCGGCAAGCGTGGCGCGCGGGGCCGGACAGTTCGGCGCAGCCCACATGCTGAGTTCGGTATCCGAACCCGGGCTCGAGAAGGTTGCCGAGGCGGCGCCGGATGCGTTGCGCATCTTCCAGCTCTATGTGCGCGGCGACGACGCTTTCGTCGAGGACTATGTCAGCCGTGCGATCGCAAGCCGCTACACGGCATTCTGCCTGACAGTCGACACCGCCCATTATAGCCGGCGCGAACGCGACATCGCCAAACGCTACGTCCGCGAGAGCCGGCTGCGCGCCACCGGCGGCGAGCATCAGAAGGCGCTCAGCTGGCACACCGTGAAGCTGATCAAGGACAAGTTCCGGATCCCGCTGATCATCAAGGGCATCGCGACCGCCGAGGATGCCGCCATCGCGGTCGACCACGGCGTCGACTGGATCTATGTCTCCAACCATGGCGGCCGGCAGCTCGACCACGGCCGCGGCGCCATGCATGTGCTGCCGGAAGTAGTGCAGGCCGTGAAGGGCCGCGCGAAAATCATCGTCGATGGAGGCTTCTGCCGGGGCAGCGACATCGTCAAGGCGATCGCCTCCGGCGCCGACCTGGTCGGCATCGGGCGCCTGCAATGCTGGGCGCTGGCAGCCGCGGGCGAGGCCGGCATCGAACGGATGCTGGAGCTTCTGGAAGACGAGGTGATCCGCACCCTCGGCCTGCTCGGCGTCACCTCCTTTGCCGAGCTCGACGGCTCCTATCTCCATCCGGCCACCGCCACCAACCCTCCGAGCGTGTTGAGCGCCTTTCCGCTGGTCGATATCGAGCCGTATCGCTATTAGGGATCGCACAGAGCCGACGGAACGATCGAGAGGTCGATAGCGCCCATCATGCCCCTGCCCCACCTCTCCCCAGACGGCGCCGACGCGCTGCTGTTCGATCTCGGCCGCGTCCTGATCGATATCGATTTCGCCAAGGCGGTGGCCTGCTGGGCGGGCCATGCCGGCTGCGCACCGGACCAGATCGTCGCGCGCTTCGTGCATGACGAGACCTATCATCATCACGAGCGCGGGCAGGTCAACGACGCCGCGTTCTTCGCCAATCTGCGCGACCTGCTCGGCATTTCCATCACCGACGCGCAGTTTCTGGAAGGCTGGAATGCGATCTTCGTCGGCGAGGTGCCGGGCATCGCGCCGCTGCTCGCACGTGCCGGCGCGAAGCTGCCGCTCTATGTGTTCTCCAACACCAACCGGCCGCATGTGGAGCATTTCTCGCCGCGCTATGCCGAGCTGCTGAGCCATTTCCGCGAGATTTTCCTGTCGTCGTCGATCGGCCTGCGCAAGCCCGATCCGGAAGCGTTCGACCACGTGGTGCAGGCGATCGGCGTGCCGGCCAGGCGCATCGTGTTCTTCGACGATCTCGCGGAGAACGTCGAAGGTGCGCGGGCGCGTGGTCTGCAGGCGGTGCAGGTGCGTTCGTCCGACGATGTCGCCGCGGCGCTCGATGCGCTCGGGATTTAGCTTCGGTCCCATTCGCCGGCTCGTTGGTTCCCCGCTCCCACGCGCTCCGCTGTCTTCGCCCGGCTTGACCGGGCGATCCGGTATCCAGAAATGCCCATGTTCAAGCAGAGAAGCCGCGGTGTACTGGATTGCCCGCCTTCGCGGGCCATGACGACCGAGCCATACAAACGAGACGTACAAAATCCTTCTCGCAACGCATTCGCGCCCGAGTCCCGCCTGTTAGTTCGTCCCTCCTGAAACGAAGGGCGCAGGGAATGCCGGGTGCTGGCCGCAACCCATGGCCCGCCTGCAACAAAGAAAGCAGGCGGCAGTCACCACAGGTACAGCCGGTCACCGGCATTCCCTGCGCGATGGTCTTAACGCTTATACGCGCTCTCCTCGGTGCACCGGGCTTTCTGGCCACCGTGCGCGACAAAGCGCTCGCGCGCTTTGCGCGGGATACCAGCGTCGGGGTATCAGGACCACGCGACTTCACGTCCGAAAAACACCGTTCGTCCGCACTCAGAGAATGCTTCCGATGTTTTGCGGCCACCGCCTCCCCGCCTCGCGTGTCGTGACGATCGCGCGCAACGCCCCTCCGTGGTGAGGCGGGATATCGACAGACAACCATAATTTCCGAAAAAGCGAAACCAAAATCTTTTTCGCAACGGGACTGGACAGGCCGAGTCGCGTTGAACTCGCTGGCGAAATTCGTGTTTCGGCGCAGATCAAGCTCGCCGTTTCAGATGTCCCGCAATTCTTCGGACAACTGCGCTCCTCGTCTCGAGCAGGACGATGCTTCGCATCGCCAGGGGCGCTCATCGGAACCTCGATCTCGATTCCTAAGCCGATCCGACCGACGCAAAGGCTACTCGCAGGGCGCTTCGCCCGTGAAGGATCAGGCCGTTTCAGGGACGGGCTGCGGCGGGCTGGAGCTTGACCGCGGCAGCGCCGGCGCGATCTGGGTATCGCCGTCACAATGCACGGCATAGAGCAAGCCGAGCGGGTTGCCGTGCTGCTTGAGAAACTCCTGCCTGAGCCCGAGGAAGACTTCGCCGAGCGGCTCGCCGTCTAGGAAGCGCTCGAAGAAGCGCTTTGCCCAGGCCGTCGCAAACAGCGCCGGCGTCTTGCACTCGGTGCCGATGACGCCGCGGGCTCCCTTCGCCATGAAATAGGGCACGAAGCCGTCGTAGAAGGCCGGTGACAACTCGGCGGATTCGCACGCATTGATGAACACCAGCGGCTTGCCGCGAAGCTGCTTGCTGGTGGGCGCGTCGAGATTCAGATCGCCCAACGTGATCCGCTTATCATCGGTGAGCACGAGGCAAGAGCTGTCGGGGCCGCCAGGGTCATTGAGGCCGGTCGACTGGGCGTGACAGTAGAAATAAAGGATCTGGTCGTCCGTGTTTTCGTTCGCGAGCGCGTGAACGAGTTCGGCGCTCGTGGTGCGCGGTGTCACCCGCACGCTGCCGCGCTCTGTTCTTGCGCTGTCCCAGAACCGATGCTGCTGCGCGACGAAATCGGCGTGCATCTGCCTGTCGATATCGTCGTTCATGTTGATGCTGACGCTGAGCTCCGGCTGATCGCTGGGGATCAGGCAATCGAACACGAGCGGCGTGACCTGCATCGGAATCTGCTCGATGACGTGACGCATGCCGATGAAATTATCCCAGTCGAGTTGCGCGCCGGTGGCAACATCGCCCACATAAAGCAGGCCCCAGGGAATCGAGGTCGCATCGGCCATCACCTGCAGCGTCAACTGCCGTTTTCGATCGCTCACCAGGCTGCGCAGGAAATTGCCGACGGCTTTGGAGTCTTCTCCAGCGCCCGGGCCGTAGAACAGCTTCTGGAACAACGCCGCGCCGGCACGAGCCATGATCTTCAGCGCAGCATCACGATCGCCGTCGCGAATATCGATCCCCGTCTGGAATACCGGCGTTCCAGCAGCGTTGGTGTAGCTCACCACCTTCATCAGCTCTTGCCGCGCCGTCTCGATCGCCTTGGCGAGATAGTCCGCCGAAAGCGGCAGCCGCGCCCGGCCCCCGACCGGTTTCCAGACCAGGCACTCATAGCCACCGACCGTCGGCATGATCGACAGCCCGACGTCGCGCGGCTTCAGCACGTTGGCGGACGCATAGGGCCGGCCGTGGGCGTCCTTGACCTCCGGCGGAGACACGCTCTGGCCGACATTGATGGTCAAGTCGATCTGCTGGACGAAGTTGCCGTCCTTGTGGATCGTCGCTTTCAGCGCCGAGGGGCCGAGATGCCGGGGCGAGATGTCGAAACGTGCCTTGCGGGACTTCCCTCGTCGCGGCAGCGTGAGTCTCTTGCTCTGCTGATCCGCTGGAATTTCAAAGTCCGAGCTATCGAGCTTGACGGTGAGGACCACCTCAGTGGTGCCTTCAGGAAACAGCTGCTGCTCGGCCAACGGCACGGCAGACGCATCGCGCGGCACAATGTCCACGTCGAAGGCGAAGCTGTACCATTGCCCGGGCTGCAGCGGTGCGTCGAGATCTTCGAAACCGGCGTTGACCCAACGTTGCTGGCCCGGAGGAGCGGCCTTGACCTCCTCCGTCGCCGCGGGGGCGCCGGCGCCGTTCTCGATGGAGAGGTTGCCACGCGTGGATTCGAGGATGTCTTGGATATCCTTGATCTCGGCCTGCCCGGCCGTGAAATTCTTGAAGATACCTCCTCCGCGAGTGAAATGGTCGAGCTCTAATGGCCTGACTGTCGCCACCTGCGGCTCCTTTTCCGACGCCCCCGGCCAGAAGCCGCCTTCAGACTCTTGCTGCTGTTGTTGTTGCTGCTGCTGCTGTTGTTGCTGCCGGCCGTGCGTGTGCTCAAGACCGAGCAGTCCTCCCCCGCCCGCATGCGTTGCCGACACCGCCTGTCCAGCGAGCACCGCCGCCCAGAACAGATGCGCCACCTCGATATGCGCGATATCGCTATGCGCGCCGGAGAGACCGCCTCCATTCTTGATGATCCGGCTCGCCTCGATGTTGTAGACGCGTCCCCCCTCGAAATTGTAGGCGAAAGCTGGCGATTGGACCGGCCGATCCGTCGTCAGGGCCGCCTTGGTGCCTCTCATCCCGAACGTGCCGAGGCCGCCATAGGCCGGATATTCCATATCCAGCACGAGTTGGTTCCGCGCCCGCGCGCCGAGCGGATAGAAGAATCCGACCGCCCTGTCATGTTCTGAGCGCGTCGTCACGATCGGGCCGCGCACCAGATCGTTCTGCATGATCCGGCGGAAATAACCCGGCGCATTCTGCGCGGCAGGAACGGCGTCGGCGAACGACCAGAGCGACAGCGCGCCCTGCACCAGGAACAGCGAGTCAACCGGACGGGACAGCGCACCCGCACCGGGCGGTCCGGCGACTGCCGCCGAGACCACGATACAGCCGAAACTATGCCCCATCAGGTGGACGCGCGCCGCCGGTGCGGCGAGCTGCAGCTGCTCCAGGAATGCGTGGGCGCCGCCTTCGCCAAACGCGCGTGCGCGGTCCTTCATCTTCCAGAACGACAGCACGCGGAGCGGCGCCAGCAGAGCATCGCGCAAGCTCTCTCCGACGCCGAGCAGGCCCGCGGCCGTTTCGGCGTTGAGCTCCGCAGCCTCGGCGTGCGCCTCCGCGACGATGGCGGCAGGATCGAAGGCCACCTGGTCGGAGCCCGGAGCGGCGCTCGCGTCGCCGGTCACCAGTCCGGACTCCGCGAAAACAGTCGTATAGGCGTCGCCGAGGGCCGGCGGCAGCGTTGTTGCGCCGAGGTCGGGACGGGAGGCTTGCAGGATCGAGCGGATCGCGTCGCGCGCGGCTGGCGTGTCCGCGATGCGGGTGGCGTAGAACTCGGTCAGCGCCTCGATCGATGCGCCGGGCTCGCCCTCCCCCAGAAGCATGCCTGCGCCGCCCTGGATCGTCTCGTCCCCGAACGGAAGACTCGGCCAGTGCAGGCCGATGATCAGCGGCTGAAAGCCCGGGCGTTGCGCCAAAACGGCGGTGCGATCCGCTTGATGCGCAGCCACCGCGCCAAGCCATTTGTCGTATTGATCGATCGCGGCGGGGACATCGCCCATCCAGCCGTGGCTCATCATGAACACGTCGGTGATCTGAGCGGCCGGGTCCTTGACGCGCTTCAACACCACATCGCTCAGAAGCGTGCCGTCGGGTTCAGGCCGCTCCCGTCCGCTCTCATCGAAGATGATCAGGCAATATTGCAGGTCCGTGCGGGGAATCTGACGGATGGGCATGGCCGGCTCGGAATTTTGGAGTGGAAATTATTCAAAACAAAAGGCTAAAGGAATTGCCCGAGGTAAATAGTTGCCAAGAATTATACATTCGCATTTTGCGTGTGTTGTAGTGCGCCGGTCCAGTGGTGTCAACGCGACGGCAGGCAGGTTGTCAGTGGCCGATCTACAAGGCGCGCTCGGGCGCGCGCCGGTGTTGCATCGGCGGATTCAATCGGTCCTACTGCAGCTCTGGTGCGGACCGGCGGAGGTGGCGTGCCAGACCGAGGTAAGAGGTGCGTGGATCCACACAGGCATCGTGCCTATCAGTCGTGCTCCACGCTGATCTGAGATTCGGCCGCCAAACCGGCCAGCGACTCCGCCACGGAGTGACGGAGCTCTTCGTCGGACGTATCGGCGGCCTTCCAGATCACGATCCGGGGGGCTTCGCTCCGACCGCTCCAGACCAAGCTGTATTTTCGGACGACCCCACCCGTTTTGAGAGAGTCAAGCGCCTCGGTGAGAGCGTCATTGACGGTGTTAGTCATGATCGCCTCCCAACGGTCAAACATCGTCTCACGAATGTCCGCACGCGACCCGCGGCACACAAGGCGGCCGATACCGCCCGGCACCTGGCCAAACTTTCGCGCGCCGGCTGATGAGGCATGACACGGTCAGCGCGCACGCTTGCACGCCGGCGACGTACCGTCGCCACCGCAATGTCCGTTGCGCCGACGTTTGATCCGGCCATTCGCGGCCGCGCCAACGTCACGATGAGAGCGGTCCTGCGACCGCGTTCAGCGGCTCGTCGTAATCCGCGACGGCGTCTGGGTCATCCAGATTTCCACCGCCGCGAGGATCGCCACCAGCGCACCGATGACCACATGGACCGCCATGGCTGTCCGGTTCCCTTCGAATCCGAGTACCCACGGGGAAACCAGGACCCACAGGCCGACGATGAGGTTGAGCCACTCCTCCCAGACGGCGAAGGCAGCCAGCGCGGCAATCGCCAAGACTGCGATCACGATGCCGGAGACGACGGCATTCTGGGACAGGTGTCCGGCCTCAAAGCCGAAGATCCAGGGTGAGAACAGGAGGATCGCGCCAAGGATCAGGTTGGCGACATCGCACAACTTCGCGTTCGATCTATCCATCAGTCCCTCCATCAGGGAGCAACCTACGCGTGTTAACTGAGCAACAGTCCTACGGTTCCGCTGCAACTCCCCAATTCCGCCGGGACGGCTCCAATTCCAGTGTCCGGACGGACGGGACGTCCCTTACGAGGGGCACACAATAGGCCTGCACGATGCCTGCACGCCTGCCACAGTGCCGGTGCGCACCTCCCGGAACAGCGGGCAGCCCAGCGGAGATGCCGGTGGGGAACATGGCCGCGACGGCGGGCGGAATCCTCGTTCCGCGTGCTGCAAGGTCAATCCGCGGCGGCTTCGCCGTCGCGTCCTTCAGCTTGTCCCTTCGGCGTTGCCGCCTCCGGCCACCAGCATGCGTCGCAACCTGTTCAATCGCTGCTGCCCGTCGGCATTCAGCTTGCCGGCCGCAGCGACGCAGGCCTCCAGCGCATCGAGACAGGCGCGCCGTCCCTCGGACCCCGGCGACGGCAACAACCCTGGCAAGGCATCGATCGCGGCGCGCTCATCGACGGCCAGGATCGCCCATTGCTCACGCAGCGCAGCCTTGAACTCCGCTGGCGGCACCTCCGGGTGCGCGAGCAGCAATTGGCGCAAGGAAGCGAAGGTCCTCTTGTCGATCCGACGCTGTGCCCGGCCGATATAGACCAGCATGCGGGCGACGGCATCGACCACGCTTCCCTTTGCGATCCTGTCCCGCAAGCGTTGCTTCTCGGCCTCCGCAGCCGCAAGAACGAAAGGCGACAGCCCCGGCCGGGGCCGCGGCGGACCATCGTCCTGAGAAACACCACAGGCAGCCTGGACCAGCGGCGAGCCATAGACGGCATGAAAGCTGCGTTCGACATGTTCATCGCGCAGTGCACGGAAGAGATCGAGCGCGTCCACCATGGCCTTCGAGAATTGCCGCTGCATGGCGAGAAACGGATTGTCGGCGGAGATGGCGGTGCGTTCCGCCCTGGCGGACTCGGCGAGCGGCGCGACGATCCGCATCATCGGATTCTTGTCCGAGAAGGCCGAGTAACCAAGTCGCAGCGGATTGAAATCCAAAACCGCGCGCGCGACCTGCGGACCGCTGACCATCCTGATCCAAGGCTGCACAAAGGTCTGATAGAGGGCGTTATTGATCTCCGAGACCCGCGCGGCTGCGGCGAATTCACGCTCGTCCTGCAGCGTGTTGCAACCCAGCGCGCGGATATCATCGAGCCCACGCGTCTCGATCGACAGATCGTAGCCGCCCTCGGCAGCATCGGTGATCACGATCTCGTAGAGACCGGGCGGCATGGTGTCGATCAGCTCCATGTTGTTGATGAACTCGGCATGGTCCTTCGCAGCAACGCTGGTGCCGACGAAAATCGCCAAATGGCCCGCCTTCGCGTCGATCGTGTAGAAAATCCGCTGACCGAATTCCCGGATCTCGTCGACGCTTTGGTAATTGTCGAGAATCCAGTCCAGTGCCTGCTGCGGCGGCGTGATATTGTCCCCGTGCGAACAGAAGCAGACGATCGGGCTCTTCACCTCGCGGATATCGAGGCGGATGCCGTCGCTGGTGACGATCTGACCGGTCGAGAACTTGTTGCCGATGAAGAGATTGTCGACCATCCACTGCATTTCCTCGCCGCGCAGCACGACGAAATCACCCCACCATTTCTCGAACTTCAGATAGCGCTCCGCCTCCTGCTCCGGATCGGCCCAGACCGTGTATTGCTTCGTCCACAGCGTATTCGCCGGGTTGAGATTGTCGAAATTGGCGACCAGCCAGGCCGCATCGAAGATGCCGTTGCCCATGTCGCTGATCATGCGGTCGAGCCAGCTCCCGCCATACCAGCCGCCGAGATAACGCATGGCATTCTCGCCATGGACTCCCGCCCAGAACGACAGCGGCGCGCCCGCAATCACCATCGGCCCGACCACGTCGGGGCGCATGCAGGCCGCCATCATCGCGTGCCAGCCCGCTTGGCAATTGCCGAACACGAACGGCTTGCCGAGTGCATCGGGATGAAGCTCCGCAACCTTCTCGACGAAGGTGACGAACGCACGCGCAACGTCTTCGATCTGCTGCCCCGGCACCGGCTGTGCCGTAAAGCCTACGAAATAGACCGGATGACCGGCCTTGAACGCCTCGCCAATCTCGCTGATCTGCTTGAAGCCGCCGATCCCCGGCCCCTGCCCGGCCCGCGGATCGATCACGATAACCGGGCGCTTGCGGTCATCGCTCTCGACGCCCTCGGGCGGAATCACGCGCACGAGCCCATAATTGACCGGCCTCGGCAACTCATCACCGCGCATCACCAGTTCGCTGTCGTAGATCAGGACCGAACTCACCTCATGCGCCAGCATCTCCTCGTGCTGGTTGCCGCGCTGGCGCAAGATGTCCAAGAACAGGACCGATCGCTCCCAGGCATCACGAATATAGTCGGTGAGATCGTTCGGTGGAACGGACTGCTGCCAGACGCGCTGGTGCTCCTGCAACCGACTCAACGCTGTCGGCGCCGCTTCCCCGATCTGGCTCGATAGTCGTTCGAGCACTCTCGGTGGCCTCAAAAGTCGAAGAGCGCTCGCATCGGCGATGGACTGGGTCACTGCGTTCTCCATTCGAGGCACGCGGCGGGAATCCCCGCAAGGCTCATATCGGCAAGCGCCGGGTCGTGTCGCAGGGCGCCAGACGCCGAACATCCTATTTGCTGGCGCGCCGTCCCCCGTTGACTGAAATCAACAACCGGCTGCGCCCATCTGTCATCGTCCTTGGAGTTCAAAGTGCCGGCGGGCACGTGCTCGCCGCATCCGCGCGGTACGACAAGGATCGATCATGCTTCCACGACGGAATGCTCTTTTATTGTGCAGCCGAGCGATTCCAGTTTGCCTCATGCTGTCAGTTGCAACATCGCTGCTGCAGGGTTGGGACGGAACGGCCCTGATCGCGACAGCTCGCGCCGACGCGTTCTCGCCCAAACCGATCGAAGATGCGCGGAAGGCGGTGGAGACGCTGATCAACCGGCTGCATGGCCGCGATATGCCCGACGGCATCGTCAAGACCAATGGCCGCATCGAAGCGACGCAGGTGGACGTGGCCGCGAAATACCCGGGCCGCCTCGCGACGCTGACGGTCGACGAAGGCGATGAGGTCACGGCCGGCCAGGTGGTCGCCACCATCGCATCACCGGAGACCGAGGCTCTGCTCCGTGCTGCCCAGGCGCAGGTGCTCAGGGCCAAGCAGGCCCTGGCGGAAGCGATTGCGCTGATCGCGCAGCGCGAGAGCGACCTGTCGTTCGCCAGGACCGATTACGACCGCGGCAAGTCCCTGCTGCAAAGCGGCAATATCGCCCAGCAGGTGGTGGATACGCGGCGCAACAGGTTCGAAGCTGCCGAAGCCGCATATCTGGCCGCCAATGCCCAGCGCGATCAGGCGGAGTCATCGATCAAGGCCGCCGAGGCCGACGTCGACCGCTACCAATCGATGCTGGTCGACATGACGCTCGTCTCGCCACGCAGCGGACGCGTGCAATACCGCCTGGCACGCGCCGGCGAGGTGATCGCCTCCGGCCAGCGCGTCCTCACCATTCTCGATCTCAACGACGTCTATATGACGATCTATCTGCCGGCGGCCCAGGCCGGCCGGCTGACCATCGGCGATCAGGCGCGCGTCATCGCCGATCCGATTCCGGAATACGTGATTCCCGCAAGCATCAGCTTCGTCGCGAGCGACGCCCAGTTCACGCCCAAAAGCGTCGAGACGAGCGAGGAACGCGAGAAGCTGATGTTCCGCGTCAAGCTCCAGATCGATCGGAACGTGTTGGACAAGTATCACAAGTCGGTCAAGACCGGCGTGCGCGGGCTCGGCTTCGCGCGTACCGACCCCAAGATCGTCTGGCCGAGCGAGCTCGAGGTCAAGCTGCCGCAATGACCGAGACCATTGTCGCCAAGGTCGCCCACGTCACGCATCGCTACGGCAAGACGTTTGCGCTCGATGAGCTGAGCCTCGACATTCCCGCCCGTTGCATGGCCGGCCTGATCGGGCCCGACGGCGTCGGCAAATCCACCCTGCTCGCCCTCATCGCCGGCGTGCGCAAGATTCAAACCGGCAAGGTCATGGCGCTCGGCGGCGACATGGCCAATGAAGACCACCGCCGCGCGAGTTACGGCCGCATCGCCTATATGCCGCAGGGCCTGGGCCGCAATCTCTATCCGACACTCAGCGTGTTCGACAATATCGACTTCTTCGGCCGCCTGTTCGGCCAAGGCGCCGCCGAGCGCCGCGCGCGCATCGACGAACTGCTGAAAGCGACCGGCCTCGAACCCTTCGCCGACCGGCCATGCGGCAAGCTCTCCGGTGGCATGAAGCAGAAGGCGAGCCTGTGCTGCTCGTTGATGCATGACCCGGACCTGCTGATCCTCGACGAGCCCACCACCGGCGTGGATCCCTTGTCGCGCCGGCGGTTCTGGGAGCTGATCGACTCGATCCGGCTGCGGCGCCCGCAAATGAGCGTGATCGTCGCCACGGCCTACATGGACGAGGCCAGCCGGTTCGATTGGCTCGCCGCGATGGATGAGGGCAAGGTCATCGCGCACGGTACGCCGAAGGAGATCCTCGCCAAGGCCGACAAGACCACGCTCGACGATGCCTTCATTGCCCTGCTGCCGCCGGAAAAGCGCGCGCAGCATCTGGAGGTCATCGTCCGACCGCGCAGCGAAAGCGACGACCTGACCCCAGCCATCGAAGCTATAGATTTGACGCGCCGGTTCGACGATTTCGTCGCGGTCGACCACGTGAACTTTCGCATCGGGCGCGGCGAGATCTTCGGCTTTCTGGGCTCGAATGGCTGCGGCAAGACCACGACGATGAAGATGATGACCGGCCTGCTGCCGGTCACCGAGGGCTCGGCCAAATTGTTCGGCAAGCCGATGGCGGCTGACGACATGGAAGCGCGGCATAATGTCGGTTACATGTCGCAGGCATTCTCGCTCTACAGCGAGCTGACCGTCCGGCAAAACCTCGAGCTCCATGCGCACCTCTACCACCTGCCGTCGAACGAGATCGACGGCAGGCTCAAGGAGCTGCTGGAGCGCTATGAACTCGCGGATGTGGTGGACGCCAAGCCGGAAAGCCTGCCACTCGGCGTCAAGCAGCGACTGCAGCTTGCGGTGGCGGTCCTGCATCGTCCGGCGATGCTGATTCTCGATGAGCCGACGTCGGGCGTCGATCCGGTGGCGCGCGACGCGTTCTGGCGCACGCTGATCGACCTCTCCCGCAACGATGGCGTCACCATCTTTCTCTCGACCCACTTCATGAACGAGGCCGAACGCTGCGACCGTATTTCGCTGATGCATCAAGGGCGGGTGCTTGCGGTTGGCGCGCCGAAGGAGCTGACCAAGGCGCGTGGCAAGGACTCGCTGGAAGATGCTTTCATCTCCTACCTCGAGGAAGCCGCCGAAGGCGAGGAGAGCAACATCGCGCCGACGCCGCAAGCACACGCTGATGCAAGTTCGCCTGCCCCCAGGCCAGGGCAACCGGCCAGGGTCAAGCGATTTGACGCGGGACGGATGTGGGCCTATGCGCGGCGCGAAACGATGGAGCTGATCCGAGATCCGATCCGGCTCGCCTTTGCTTTCGTCGGTCCGCTCGTTCTGATGCTCGCCATGGGCTTCGGCATCACCTTCGATGTCGAGAACCTGAAATATGCAGCCTTCGACCAGGACCAGACGCCGGAAAGCCGCCGGCTGCTCGAAAGCTTCTCCGGTTCACATTACTTCTCCGAACAGCCTCCGGTCAGTTCGTCGGCCGAGCTGGACCAGCGCATGCGGAGCGGCGAACTCGCCGTCGTCGTCGAGATCCCATCCGGCTTCGGCCGCGATTTGGCCGCCCTGCGCGCGCCCGAGGCTGCCTTCTGGATCGACGGCGCCATGCCCTTTCGGGGCGAGACCGCGAAGGGCTATGTCAACGGCCTGCTGCTTCGCTACGCGCAGGAACTCGCGACCGAGCGCCTCGGTCCCAACGCCCTCTCCAGCCCGTATCTCGGAAGCGTGCACATCGAAAATCGCTTCCGCTACAATCAGGCGTTCAAAAGCGTCTTCAGCATGGTTCCGAGCGTCGTCGTGATCATGCTGGTCTTGATCCCGGCGGTCATGGCGACCATCGGTGTCGTCCGCGAAAAGGAAACCGGCTCGATCGCCAATTTCCGCTCGACGCCCGTCAGCAAATTCGAATTCCTGATGGGCAAGCAATTTCCCTACGTGATCGTCGGGATGCTGACCTTCGTCCTGTTGGTGCTGATGGCGCGGATCGTGTTCCACGTGCCGGTCAAAGGATCGTTCGGCGCCCTCGCTCTCGGATCCCTGCTTTATGTCTTCGCGACCTGCGGCTTCGGACAATTCATCTCGAGTTTCACCCGGACCCAGGTCGCAGCGGTGTTCGCGACCACGATCCTCGCCATCATCCCGGTCGTGAATTTCTCGGGTCTGCTCGTCCCGGTCTCATCCCTCACCGGCCAGGGGCGCCTGATCGGGCTGATCTTTCCGGCCGCCTGGTTTCAGCCGATCAGTGTCGGCACCTTCACCAAAGGTCTCAGCTATTCCGATCTCGGCTTCAACATGCTGATCCTCGTGATGTTCGCAGTCGGCTTCTTCGGCGCGGCTCACATCCTGCTGCAGAAACAGGAGAACTGAGATGTCGGCAGGCGAAACAGAGGCCTCACGGCGACCGCCGACACTGGTGCAGCGGGCTCGAACGAGCCGGCTGGCCAGGCTGCGGCTGCACCTGGCCAACATCTACCGATTGACGATCAAGGAGCTTCGCAGCTTTCGCTCCGACCCGGTCATGCTGTTGCTTGTCGCCTACGCCTTCACGATCGCGATCTACGCCGCCGCCACCGGCGCCTCCACGGAAGCGAAAAATCTTTCGGTCGGCATCGTCGACGAAGACCATTCCGATCTGTCGCGCCGGATCGCCGACGGCCTCACCCCACCGACCTTCAAGCCCGCGATCGCGCTCAATGCGAGCGAGATCGATGCAGCGATGAACTCGCAGCGCGTTATTTTCGTGATCGAGATCCCGCCACGATTCCAGGCCGATATCCTCGCCGGTCGGCAGCCCTCGGTCCAGATCGACGTCGATGCCACGGCGGCGGCCCAGGCGTTCAACGGCATGACTTATATCCAGAATGTCATCACCGACTACGTGACGCAGTTCGTCACGGGGCGCGAAGCGAATTTCGGCGCGCTGCTCAAGACGGTGACGGAGGTCAAGTTCAATCCGAACCTGAAATCGAGCTGGTTCACCGCGGTCATGCAGGTCATCAGCAACCTCACCATGATCACGGTCATGCTCAGCGGCGCCGCGCTCATTCGCGAACGCGAGCAAGGCACGGTCGAGCATCTTCTGGTGATGCCGGTGGTTCCATCCGAGATCATGCTCTCCAAGATCCTGGCCAACGGCATCGTCATCGTCGCCTCGGCCGCTCTGTCGCTGGCGATCGTCGTCGAATGGTGGTTGCAGGTGCCGGTCTCCGGATCGCGGCTGCTCTTCCTGGGCGGAGCCTGCTTCTACGTGTTCACCGTTGCGGCGCTCGGGATCGCGCTTGGAACGGTGGCCTCGACCATGGCACAGTTCGGCTTGCTGTCGATCCCGGTCCTGCTGGTGATGGTGCTGCTGTCGGGCAGCACGACCCCGCTCGAAAGCATGCCGGTGTGGCTGCAATATCTGATGAAGTTCATCAGCCCGACACCGCATTTCGTGATCTTCTCGCAGGACGTGCTATACCGCGGCGCGGACGCCTCGATCGTCTGGCCGGAGATTCTGATCACAGCGGTGATCGGCGGCGTCTTCTTCGGACTTGCGCTGTATCGTTTCCGCCGTGTCATTTTCAACGGCTGACTCTGATTCCAGATCTGCAGAGCGCGCCGATCCGCGTCGACCACGACAAGACGAGCGATCGACGCACTCCGCTTCTGCAGACTACCCCCGACGAGGCAGGCTCTAACTGGAAGGCGATCAAGGAACGATCAGACGTTCAGGTTCATCCAGATGGATTTTGGCTCAGTGAAATTCTCCAGCGCCGCTGTCCCATGCTCCCGACCGAGCCCCGAATCGCGATCGCCGCCCCACGGCAGCCGTACGTCGGTGTAGCCATAGGTGTTGATCCACACCGTGCCCGCCCGCACCCGCTTGGCAAACCGTTGCACCCGGCCCATGTCACGGCTCCAGACGCCAGCCGCCAGGCTGTAAGCGGTGCCGTTTGCGATCCTGAGCGCATCCGCCTCGTCCGTGAACTTGATGACGCTGACGACGGGACCGAAGATTTCCTCCTGCGAGATCCGCATCTCATGCGTGACGCCGGCAAACACGGCGGGACTGATGAAATAGCCACGGCCGGCGGCACGCTCGCCACCTGTCACCAGCGAAGCGCCTTCCTTCTGTCCGATGTCGACATAATCGAGGATCGTCTGCATCTGACGTTCGGAGATCACCGGGCCGAGCGAGGTGGCGCGATCGAGCGGATCGCCGATCCGCAAGGCGTTCGCCCGCGCCGCCAGCCGCGCGACCACCTCGTCATAGACGCCTTCCTGCGCGAGCACGCGCGATCCGGCCGAGCAGACCTGCCCGGTGTTGAAGAAAATGCCGCTGGCGGCCGCCTTCGACGCCGCGTCCAGGTCGGCATCGTCGAAGATGACGTTGGCCGATTTCCCGCCGAGCTCAAGCGAGACACGTTTGAAGTTGCCGGCGGCGCCCTTCATGATGCCGCGGCCGACGCCGGGCGAGCCGGTGAAAGTCACCTTGTCGACATCGGGATGATTGACCAGGGCTTCGCCCACGGTGCGGCCGGGCCCGGTGACGATGTTGAGCACGCCGGACGGCAGGCCCGCCTCCAGCGCGAGCTCACCAATCCGCAGTGCCGATAGCGACGTCAGCTCCGCCGGCTTCATCACGACGGTGCAGCCGCAGGCCAGCGCCGGCGCGAGCTTCCACATGCCGATCATGAGCGGGAAATTCCACGGCACGATCGCAGCCACCACACCGACGGGTTCGCGCACGGTGTAGGTCAGCGCATCGTCGCGCGTGGAGATGACGTCGCCGCTGATCTTGTCGGCCCAGCCCGCATAATACGTCAGAGTGTCGAGCGCAGCAGGAAGGTCCTGACGCAGGATCGCCGCGATCGGCTTGCCGGCATCGAGGCTCTCCAGCTCGACGATCTCATCGGCATGGTCGCGGAGCAGCTGCGCCCATCTGAGCAGGATGTTGCCGCGCTCGGCAGCCCGCATCGTGCGCCACGGTCCCTCGAAGGCCCGCCGTGCAGCCGCCACGGCGCGATCGACGTCCGCCGCGTTGCCCTCGGCGATCGTCGCAATGACCTCCTCGGTCGCCGGATTGAGCGATTTGAACGTCCGCCCGGACAATGACGGCACCTGGCGCCCATCGATCAACAGCTGAAGCGGCCTTGCAAGATAAGCCGCAGCGCTCGATTCCCGCTCGTAATCATATGCAGTCGACATCATATTTCCTCCGTCTCTTGTATGCCACGGTAGGAGGAAATATGAGATCGTAAATATGATATGTTCTGCCTATGGCGGCCCGAACATATGAACTCGCCTTCATAACAGGGGCTCAGCAATGCTGCGAATTACGATCGAGCCCGTCTGGCGGTTTCACAAGGAGGAGAGTCCGCAGAGCATCGTCGTGATGCTCGGCGTTCTCAGCGAGATCGGGAAGACCGGCAAGATCACCAGCGCCGCCAATGACGCGCATCTCTCCTATCGGCATGTGTGGAATCTGATCGAGCAATGGTCCGATTTCTTTGGCGTGCCGCTGGTCGAGACGCGTCGTGGCAAGGGATCGAGACTGACCGCTTTCGGCGAGAAGCTGGTCTGGGCGGGCGAACGGATGCAGGCGAGGCTCGGTCCGCAATTGGAGAACCTCGCGCAGGAGCTGGCGACCGAGATCAAGCCGTTCCTGCAGCAGCGTCCCTCGGTAATCCGCGTGCATGCCAGCCATGGCTTTGCCGTGGCCAAGCTGCGAGAACTGCTCGACCGCGAGCCCGGCATCGGCGTCGACCTGCGCTATGTCAGCAGCCAATATTCCCTGGCCTCGCTGGCCCAGGGGGCCTGCGACCTGTCGGGCCTCCACCTGCCGCGCGGCGAGCTGCGCGCACAAGGGATCCAGGCCTGCCGGGAATGGCTCGATCCGAGGCACGACCGCGTCATCAGCTTCGTGACCCGCGAGATGGGATTGATGGTCAAGCGCGGCAATCCGCTCGACATCCGCGCGCTCCCCGACCTCGCGGATGGCAAGGCCCGCTTCGTCAATCGCGATCACGATTCCGGAACGCGGCTGCTGTTCGACCAGTTGCTGGCATCACATGGACTTGACGAGACCCGCATCAACGGCGCGCAGCAGATCGAGTTTACCCACGCCGCCGTGGCCGCCTATGTCGCAAGCGGCATGGCGGACGCGTGCTTCGGCGTCGAGGCCGCCGCCCGGCAGTTCGGGCTCGATTTCATCCGCGTCCTGACCGAGGATTATTTCTTCGTCTGCCGCCAGTCCTTCCTCGACACCGAGCCGATGCGCCGCGTGATCGAGCTGATGAAAGGCCGCGAATTCCACGAGGCGATCGCCGCACTGCCCGGTTATCAGCCCGCCGAGACCGGGTCGGTCCATACCGTGCGCGAGTTTCTCGACCGCGTCGACACCGGGGCATAGCCCTGCCCCACCGGGAGCGGACTGGACGGAGCGCGCTTCTCCGCGTTATATTCACGTTCATACAACGTAAGCCGTCAAGCAGCGTACAGCAGCGCCGTACCGAGGAGCGAATCTCCTGATGATCCATTCTCGTCGCTCCGCGGTGGCCCTTCGTCATGTTGCATTCGAGGATCTTGGCCTGCTCGCGCCGATCATGGAGCGCAACGGCTGGGATGTCTCCTTCTGTGAGGCCACGGTCGAAGACCTGACACATGCCTCGATCAGGGATGCCGACCTCATGATCGTGCTGGGCGGACCGATCGGGGTCTACGAGACGGAGAGCTATCCGTTCCTGACCGACGAGATCGCGCTCGTGGAACACAGATTGAAGCGGAACCTTCCGACGCTCGGCATTTGCCTCGGCAGCCAGATCATGGCGCGCGCGCTCGGGGCCCGCGTGCACAAGGGCCCGGTCAAGGAGATCGGCTGGGGCAAGGTCGAACTGACCAAGGAAGGCGCATTGTCGTGCCTGAAGGGACTGCAGGACGGCAGCGCCGTCGTTCTACACTGGCACGGCGACACCTTCGAGCTACCGCCAGAGGCCGTACGGCTCGCGTTCAACGAAAATTATGAAAATCAGGCGTTCGCTTACGGCCAACATGCGCTCGCCCTGCAATTCCACCTTGAAGCCGATCCGCGACAACTCGAAGAATGGTACGTCGGCCATGCCGTCGAACTTGCTGCCGCCAATATCGCGGTGACGGATCTGCGCGCGCAAACACAGCGCCACCGTGCCGGCCTTCTCGCGCAAGCCGAACGGGTCTTCGGCCAATGGCTGCATCAGATCGCGCCGATCGAGAGCTTCCGCCTTCCGAGGGTCGAGGCGTGAAGCCATCGCCAAGTCGAAACTGTGGCCTCCAGCCCTGCGGACAACGACACGATGCCTGCTCGATAGGTCGAGGGGCAATAGACCTCCATAACCCGTCAAGATCGGAGCATGGCCGGGAGCGGTTCGTTCTCATGCCCAGGCAAATCGGGAAAGGTCGCCGCTCAAGACAAAGTCGAACGTCTCACGGGCGAACTTGGCTGTGGCAAGCTTAACGTCGCGTGACATGGTGATGTTCTGACAAAGAAATCTGATGTTATTGATCTCTTTGCGCAGCAAATTCAGCTTCATATCGTCTTCACTGAAATTCAGGTCATATTCGTACCGGTACCCCTCTACGAAGCTCGCAAAGATGGCAGCCTCATCTTCATTGCCTTCCGCACGCAGCGCCCAGATGAATGTCGCGATATCGTATGCAAGCGGCCCACGACCTGAAAATTCGAAGTCAAAAAGCACCGCTTTCCCATCACTGTTGATTGCGTTGCCCAGCCAGGCGTCACCGTGGCAGATGCCAAACAATGCGGCGGACTCGTCGGCCAACTGGTCGACCAAATCGGTCAGATCTCGAAACACTACCCGTACGGCCGGGTCAATGTCGTCCCCGCCGTTGACGTTGATGGCCAGTGTGCGCGCCAGCCCCTCGATCGGTGCACGGTGCAGCTGAGCCAGCGATTGCCCGAAAGCGCGAGCGTCTTGCGCAGTCGTCGTGAGCGCACATCCGGGGATCGTTCGGCTCAGCAAGACATTGTACTCGATGCCATTGACCGTTTCGGGGCCAAGAACCGAGACTCCATCAATATCGGCGAGCTCATGGCATGGCACGTCATGCTTGCGCAAACTCGCTATCAAGGCAGCTTCGCTTTCAAGCTCATCGCGACTATGCAAAGTGGCGGGCGAGAATCGAACAAACAAATCATCATGTTCGCTCACAACGCGCAGATTCTTGTTGACCCCGTCCGTGATCATCCGCACGGCTCCCGGCGCAATATCGAACCAGCCGGCAACGAGTGCTTCGAAGTTGGTCACGCTAAAAGTCCAGCTTTATAGTTTTTCGATCGCAGAGAAAGCCGATAGCATCGGCAGCCGCATACTCCTCCGTAGGCAAATTGCGGCTTTCCAGGTCTTCTGCCGAGAAGCCGGCATGTATTGACGGCTGTCAAGGAGGAAATCTCTGCATCGGACGGCACTGATTACCCTGTTACGGCGGTCGAACCGCGCTTGGCTCTCAGGTCCGCAGCCGATCTCCAGCCCTCGCCCTCGCAGGCTCGAAACGACACAGAATCACGAAAGATGCGACGCTTTCCAGCTTAACTCCGCCACAAATGCCGGATCCATCGCGACTACGTGCCGCCGATTCAATTCTTTGTTATATTTCAATGCACCCATCGCCGGCCAGCACGAAGCTCCGTCTGTCGCCGCCGCTCATCGCGGTGGCTCGCCTCATCCTATCGTGATATATACATGAATATAACGAGGCCGAGACGGCCCGTTCGACAGGGAGTGCAATGCCTATGACTGACTATAGCCTTTTGATCGACGGACGAATGGTTCCCGGCGATCTGATCATGCCTGTTCTCAACCCGGCAACCGAGGAGGTGCTGGCGCAATGTCCGCGCGCCTCCAAGGAGCAGCTCGACCAAGCAGTCGCAGCCGCCAAGGCCGCCTACCCGGCCTGGGCTGCAACCCCGATCGAGGAGCGACGCCGTCTCATCGGCAAGATGGCCGATATCGTCGAAGCCAACGCGAGCGAGCTTGCTCGCATCCTGACCAGTGAACAGGGCAAGCCGCTGACCGACGCCACCGGCGAAGTCTTCGGCATGGCGGCCTTCTTCCGCTATCTCAGCTCGCTCGATCTGCCGATGCGGGTGATCGAGAATTCCGGCGAACGCCGCGTCGAAGCCTATCGCCGTCCGCTCGGCGTCGTCGGCGCGATCATCCCCTGGAACTACCCGCTTCTGATCCTCAGCTTCAAGCTGCCGTCGGCCCTGCTTGCCGGCAACACGCTGGTGGTGAAGCCGGCCCCCACGACCCCGCTCTCGACGTTGCGTTTTGCCGAGCTTGTCAAAGATGTGCTCCCGCCGGGCGTCCTCAACGTCATCGCCGACGCCAACGACCTTGGCGACCACATGACCAGGCATCCCGATATCCGCAAGATCTCCTTCACCGGCTCGACCGCGACAGGCCAGAAGGTGATGGCGAGCGCATCCCAGACGTTGAAACGGATCACGCTGGAGCTTGGCGGCAACGATGCCGGCATCGTGCTCGACGATGTCGATCCGAAGACGGTCGCGCCAGGCATCTTCGAAGGCGCTTTCCAGAACTCGGGCCAGGTCTGCCTCGCCATCAAGCGACTCTACGTGCATGAGAGCGTCTATGACGACGTCTGCAACGAGCTGGTGACGATCGCCAAGAATACCGTGGTCGATGACGGCGCCAAGCAAGGGACGAAGCTCGGGCCGCTGCAGAACAAGATGCAGTACGAGAAGGTCAAGGCGTTTCTCGAGGATGCGCATAAGAACGGCAAAGTCATCGCCGGCGGCGCGGCCATGGACCGCCCGGGATATTTCATCGAGCCGACCATCGTGCGCGACATCAAGGAAGGCTCGAAGCTTGTCGACGAGGAGCAGTTCGGTCCGGTGCTCCCGGTGATCAAATATTCCGACAACGATGATGTGATCCGTCGCGCCAATGCCACGAGCTACGGCCTGGGCGCTTCGGTCTGGTCGTCCAATCCCGCGCGTGCGCACGACATTGCAGGCCGAATCGAGGCCGGGACGGTCTGGATCAACAAGCACCTCGACATGGCGCCGAACATTCCATTCGGCGGCGCCAAGCAATCGGGGATCGGCACCGAATTCGCCGAGGAAGGCTTGGCCGAGTTCACGCAGTTGCAGATCATCAACGGACCGGCGGCGACGGCTTGAGCCAATCATGGGGGCTGCGGCAAGCCGCAGCCCCTCAAACAACCGTTGCCGCAATCCTCAAGAGGGAGCCGCGCGATGTTCGATGCCCAGTGCGATCTTGCCGCCTTGGTCTTCGATCCCGGCGAAGACCCGGACTCGGTGCTGCGCGAATTTGCCGCAACCTCGAATGCAAACGGCTTCCGTGCGGTCGGTCTGGTACAGATCGGACGCCATTACGTGAATGTCCCCAACATTTCGGCAATGCTTCTGCACGACGGCTCGGAGCTTGCGCTGTTGCAGGATGTTGGATCTCGTTCTCCCGGTCGCCGGCTGAAAGTGAGCCGTCTGCTGAACGCGGGGGCTCGAGTGGCGCGTGCGCTCGACGACGGCGCCGACATCCTGATCATCAACCGCTTCGGTCGAGAAGAGTGCGCAGGCCGGGGCCTCCGCTACCTCATCGAACGGGCTATTGATGCCGACATCCCCGTGGTGATCGCCGTTCCTCGCCACCGCTTCACGGACTGGATCAAGTTTGCGGAGGGCATGAGCGTCAAGCTTCGCTGCGATCGCGATGCACTCGATGGCTGGTGGCACGGGGTCTCGAGGCGCCATGCGGTCCCAATCCAGCAACGGGCTCCCACCGTTTGCGAAGTCTTCAAATGAGAGCATGGCCGGCAATCTGCGCCGCCAATTCATGATGCTGTCGTAGACGCGTTTTGCCGTTCATCGCAGCCGTTCCGTTCGGCCTACTCCGCATCCTGTATAGGATCAGATATAGCTTATTGATTATCAAAGATATTCGGCGATCACCGTTGACGCCGGACTGCTAACGGATCATTTTTCGCCGCCGTTCCGACACGGAGCCGAACAGAGCTCGCAGAAAGCCGTTGGCACCAGGTACCCACCGTACCGTCTTATCTGCTCAACAAACAGGCAGAGCGATCCAGGAAACGCGCAGAGAAGGGTGGTCTTCGGCCCGCTACGGCTCGCCGAAGACCCGCATTCGCGCATTGAAGAATGAAAGGACGTCTTATGGCAACGACGACAGCAGAGCTCGAGGCACTGCTGATGCAGCGCTCGCTCACCGACACGCAGCTTATCGCGGCGACGGAGAAGGCAGCCGATTTCCGAATCCTCCCCGACGCCACCGTGATCAAGATCGGTGGACAGAGCGTGATCGACCGCGGCCGCGCTGCCGTCTACCCGCTCGTCGACGAGATCGTCGCCGCTCGTCACAGCCATAAGCTCTTGATCGGGACCGGCGCCGGCACACGGGCGCGGCACCTCTACTCGATCGCGGCAGGGCTCAATCTGCCGGCGGGCGTGCTGTCGCAGCTCGGCGCCTCCGTTGCCGACCAGAACGCGGTGATGCTCGGGCAGCTCTTGGCCAAGCACGGCATCTCCGCAGTCGATGGCGCCGGGCTTTCGGCGGTGCCGCTCTATCTCGCCGAAGTGAACGCGGTCGTCTTCAGCGGCATGCCGCCTTACGGCCTCTGGATGCGCCCTGCGCCTGAGGGCGTCATCCCGCCCTACCGCACCGATGCCGGCTGCTTCCTGGTCGCCGAGCAGTTCGGCTGCAAGGCCATGATCTACGTGAAGGACGAAAACGGCCTCTACACCGCGAACCCGAAGACCGAGAAGAAGGCCACCTTCATTCCGAAGATCACGGTGGCGGAGATGAAGGCCAAGGGGCTCGCCGATTCCGTGCTCGAATTCCCGATGCTCGACCTGCTCGAGCAGGCCCGCCATGTCCACCAGGTTCAGGTCGTCAACGGCCTCGTCCCCGGCAATCTCACCCGCGCGCTCGCCGGCGAGCACGTCGGCACCATCATTACTGCGAGCTGAAAGGCCGACTGCCATGGACGACACCACCAACACCATCAAGCACGTCGCCTCGCCGCTCGCACGCCAGACCCTGCTCGACGACAAGCTCACCCACCCCGTGGCCGGCCGGCGCCCGATCCCGCTTCTACCCTGGCTCCAGGTCGTCAAGATCGGCGGCCGCTCGATCATGGATCGCGGCGCCGAGGCGATCCTGCCGCTCGTGGACGAACTCCGGAAGCTGCTGCCCGAGCACAGGATGCTGATCCTGACCGGTGCCGGCATCCGCGCCCGCCATCTCTACGGCGTGGGTCTCGACCTCGGTTTGCCTGTGGGTTCACTGGCCCCGCTCGCGGCCAGCGAGGCCGGCCAGAACGGCCACATCCTGGCAAGCCTGCTGGCTCCGGAGGGCGTCTCCTACATCGAGCATCCTACGATCGCGAACCAGCTCGCCATCCACCTCGCTGCCGCACGTGCCGTCATCGGCAGCGCGTTTCCGCCCTATCATCATCACGAATTCCCGACCTCGCGCATCCCCTCGCACCGCGCCGATACCGGCGCCTTCCTGATCGCGGACGCGCTCGGTGCAGCCGGGCTCACGATCGTGGAGGACGTGGATGGGGTCTACAGCAGCGATCCGAACGGACCCGGCGGCGCGAAGGCGGAGCTGTTGGCCGAGACCAGCGCCGCTGAACTTGCGAAGCTCGAGGGCACCCTGCCCTTCGATCGGACGCTGCTCGAGGTGATGACCTCCGCGCGCCATATCGCACGCGTGCAGATCGTGAACGGGCTGGTGCCGGGCCGACTTAGCGCTGCGCTACGCGGCCAGCACGTCGGCTCGATCATTCACACCGGCGCACGCCCGGCCTGATCGAAGCGACCGACATACAGCGAAGGCCGCTCGCTCCGGCAAGCGGCCTTCATCTTGTTATCCCGTCACCGGAAAACGTGGCCGCTCTCGTCCTGCCATCAGGGCAGATCGATGCCTCGCGCAGGCGCGGCTTGCAGCAACTCCTCCTTGGCCTGCCGCTGCAAGGTGCGGCCGCGCCAGATCGAGCCCGCGATGAGGACGACGAGCGCTGCCAAGGTCGAGACCACCGTCTCCATCACATCGAGATGGATGCCGAAATGAGTCTTGCCGGCGAATAGCGTCGAAGCAGCTTCGACATTCATGATCACCGTGCCATCCAGCAGGTAGTGCAGAAGCGGCTCGATCGCCGGATCGGTCGCGATCACCTCGCCGGCCACCCAACCGAGCAGCATCGCGCCGAGCCAGACCAGGAGCGGGAAACGGTCGAGCACCAGCATGATCAGCGCAGCACCGGCGATGATCAGCGGAATGCTCATGGCAAGGCCGAGGATCAACAGCGAGGCATCGCCATTGGCGGCGGCCGCGACTGCAATGACATTGTCCAGGCTCATGACGACGTCGGCGAGCGCCACGATCCGGATCGCGTGCCACAGCGTGGTACCCGCAGCGATCTCGTCGTCTTCGTCTTCGGGCACCACGAGCTTGGCCGCGATCACGAGTAGCGCCAGCCCGCCGATCAGCTTCAAATAGGGCAACGCCATCAGCGTCGCCACGATTCCGGTAAAGGCGATGCGCAGCGCGACCGCGATCCCCGAGCCGGCGACCATGCCCCAGAAACGATGGCGGCCATGAAGGCCGCGGCAGGCCAGCGCGATCACCAGCGCATTGTCGCCGGACAGCAGGATATTGATCCAGATGATCTTGCCGAGCGCCAGCCAGAAGCCGGCGGTCTGAACGCTGTTCTGGAATTGCGCCAAGACGTGGCCGAGACCGGCGGGATCAGTGACCTGCGACAGCCAATTCACGGCCTACCCCTTCGCTGCCGCCCATCGGAGCAGGACGGCGATCACGGCGCGGAGGCCATTCGGGCTCCGCGCCCCGCGCTCAACCGACGATTTCGTTGCCGGAGAAGAACTGAGCGATTTCGACCGCGGCGGTTTCCGGTGCATCCGAGCCGTGCACCGAGTTCTCGCCGATCGACTTCGCATGCAGCTTGCGGATCGTGCCGTCCGCAGCCTTGGCGGGATCGGTAGCGCCCATCACGTCGCGGTACTTCTGGATCGCGCCCTCGCCTTCCAGGACCTGAACGACGACCGGACCCGAGATCATGAAGTCGACCAGTTCGCCGAAGAACGGGCGCGCCTTGTGCACGGCATAGAAGGTCTCGGCCTGTTCGCGGCTCATGCGAATGCGCTTCTGCGCAACGATCCGAAGGCCGGCCTTCTCGATCAGCGCGTTAATCGCGCCGGTCAGATTGCGCTCGGTCGCGTCGGGCTTAATGATCGAAAAGGTGCGTTCAATCGCCATGATATCGTCCTCAAGAAGAGCAGGTTTTGTGGGTTGCGGGCTTATATCGGCGTGATCGGGCGACCGCAAGCGAGCAGGACGGATTAGTCCGACACGTCAAAAGTGCGCCGTCAGTCCGGGGCAGCCCGTCAGGGCCGAACCCGGAATCTCGTCATTCCGGGTTCGATGCTGTCGCATCGCCCGGAATGACGCTGGGAGAAGCAGCGTAGCGGTTACAACAATTTCACAATCCTGAACCCAGTCTGAAGGGCGTGTGCCACCAGCATTCACCTTCTCGGACGTAAGATCCTCTTCATCAGGCGGTGGCGAGCTGTCTCGTCAGGAGCGCCATCTCCCAGCCTCACGCGTCGTTCAGTGTGGCGCCATCAGCGCCGTAACCCAGGAGACGATCATGTTGCGCAAACTCTCCCTCATGGCGGTCGCCGCAGTGTCTTTGGGCGCAGCCGCCCTCGCCCCGACGGCGGCCTCGGCTCATTGGCACGGCGGCTGGTATGGCGGATGGCATGGCTATGGCTGGCACCGCCCCTGGTACGGTCCGCGCGTCTTCGCCGGTGGCCCCTATTACAGCTACGGCTATGGTGGGTGCTACGTTCGCCGCCTGGTCCCGACCCCCTGGGGGCCGCGCTGGCGCCTGGTCAACCGCTGCTATTAAGCGAGTATCGGCGCAGCTCTCCGGTCCCCCGCAGCGCCGATCTTGAGAAGCCCCGGCGAGCCCCCGCCGGGGCTTTTTTCATTCCTTGTTTACTAAAATCCCCTGCAATCTCAGCGGGAGCGGAAACCAATCTCCCCGCCATGACTTGGTACGGCATCATATTGAACACGCTTCTGGAACTCTGCCATGACCGGCTGTACCACCGATTTCAGCGAGGCGATGGATCGCAAGACCAGCCGATCGATCTGCGACGCCGTGGGGGAACGGCTGCAGCGCAGCCTGCCGCCGGATAGCCGCCTGCCCCGCCAGCTCCAGCGCCTGATCGACGAACTGGGAAAGCAGGATCGCGACATGGGACGGGCAGAGTGAGCCCGGTATGGCGCGGAGGTCACAATCGGTCATATCGCAGGCCGTGATCACAAAGCGGTTGCGTTTGGTGCCGGCTGCGGTGACAACGCCCGCATGCTTTCCATCACCGACATCTCGATCCGGCTCGCCGGACGGCTTCTCATCGACAGCAGCTCGGTGCAGATCGTACCCGGCGCCCGCGTCGGCCTCGTCGGCCGCAATGGCACCGGAAAATCGACACTGTTCAGGGCGATCCGCGGCGAACTCGCGCTCGAAAGCGGCGCGATCAGCCTGCCGCCCCGCTGGCGGGTGGGCAGCCTGGCGCAAGAGGCGCCGAACGGCCCCGAAAGCCTGATCGAGGTCGTACTCAAGGCCGATCTGGAACGCGACGCCCTGCTGCGCGAAGCCGAAACCGCGACCGATCCGCATAGGATCGCGGACATCCAGACGCGGCTTACGGATATCGATGCCCATTCGGCCCCGGCGCGCGCCGCCGCAATCCTGAGCGGCCTTGGTTTCTCGACCGAGGACCAAGCCCGCGCCTGCGCCGAATTCTCCGGCGGCTGGCGCATGCGGGTGGCGCTCGCTGCGACCCTGTTCGCCGCACCGGACCTCCTGCTGCTGGACGAGCCGACCAACTATCTCGACCTGGAAGGTACGTTGTGGCTGGAGGATCATCTTGCGCATTATCCGCGCACCGTGATCGTGATCAGCCACGACCGCGACCTTTTGGAAACCTCGGTCGACCAGATCCTGCATCTCGACCGCGGGAAATTGACGCTTTATCGCGGCAGCTACTCCTCGTTCGAGGAGCAACGCGCCACACGCGAGATGCTCGACGCCAAGGCGGTGAAGCGCCAGGAGGCGGAGCGCGCCCGCCTGCAGGCCTTCGTCGACCGCTTCAAGGCCAAGGCCTCGAAGGCGCGCCAGGCGCAATCCCGCGTCAAGATGCTGGAGCGGATGAAGCCGATCGCCGCACTCGTCACCCAGGACGTGCGCGAGATCACCTTCCCCGCACCGGAGAAGTTGCTGTCACCGCCGATCATCGCCGTCGACAATGCCTCAGTGGGCTATGACCCTGCACAGCCCGTGCTCAACCGCATCACCTTGCGCATCGACAATGACGACCGTGTCGCGCTGCTCGGCGCCAACGGCAACGGCAAGTCCACGCTGGTGAAGCTGCTGGCCGGCCGGCTGGCGCCGTTCTCCGGCAAGGTCACCCGTGCCGACAAGCTCTCCATCGCCTATTTCGCCCAGCATCAGCTCGATGAACTCGATGAGGCCGGCTCGCCCTACAGTCATGTGCGCAAGCTGATGCCGGACGCGCCGGAATCGAAAATCCGGGCACGTGCAGGCGCGATCGGCTTTTCGGGCAAGGCGGCCGATACCCTGGTGAAGAGCCTGTCGGGTGGCGAGAAGGCGCGGCTGCTCCTGGGCCTCGCGACCTTCTTCGGTCCCAACATGATCATCCTGGACGAACCGACCAACCATCTCGACATCGACAGCCGCGCCGCGCTCGCGGAGGCGATCAATGAATTCCCGGGCGCGGTGATCATGGTCTCGCACGATCGCTATCTGATCGAGGCCTGTGCCGATCGGCTTTGGGTGGTGGCCGATCACACCGTGAAGACCTACGATGGCGATCTCGATGAATACCGGCGCATGGTGCTGTCGACACGCAGCGGCGCGCCGGCGCGCGGGAACGAACGTGCTCCGACGGCCGAGAAGGCGGAGCGGCCACGCGGCGACAACAGGCGGAGCGCACTGAAGCAGAAGATCTCCGCGGCCGAAGCGGAGATCGTGCGCATTACCGACATCATCGCCAAGATCGACACGGCGCTGGCGATGCCTGATATTTTCAGCCGTGATCCGAAACAGGCGGCACAATTGTCGAAGGCGCGCGCCAACGCGACCGAAGCGCTGCAGCGCGCCGAAGAGCAATGGCTGCTGGCGAGCAGTGCCTATGAGGATGCAGCGGCGGGCTAGCGGAGAGCCGACTGTTTCCGTTCAAAAAGTATCCGCTCGAAGCAGCGCGAAAGAGGTCCGTGGACTGAACCTCTCAAGGCAATATCGGTCCTGTCCGATACAAATATTCGCTGAGGTCGTTCAGGTCGCCGCGTGCTTCTTCTTGCCCTTCGGTTTGACGACCTTCGGCGGCGGACCGGCATCCGGGGCCTTCTCGACCGAACTCAACCGGCCGCCGGTGAAGGTGTAGATGCCGGCGCGCCCACCATGCAGCCACGTCACCGTCGCAACCCGCGCATCGCCCGCGCCGGAGATGTTGACGCTGTCGGGCGCGCCGATGCCGCGCACCACGTCGCATTCGGTGTGACCAAGCGCGACGCTACCGGCGGTCTGCGGCGGACCGCCGGCGGCATCGGTCGATGCATTGGCATCGGCAGGAGCGACCGCAGGGGCCATCCCGGGACAGCCACCTTCCGCGCTGACGAGGTCGTCGGCCGTGACCGGCTTGTCAGGAGTGAGCGGCGGCGAATCGATCGAGATGTTGCGGATGAACAAGCGGCTCGGCCGCGAGAACCACTCGGCGTCCTTTGAAAGCAGATCGGACGCGCCCGAGCAGCCGGACACGACCGGCGCGAGCGCAAGGAACACCAAGATGTGCGTCAGTCTTCGGGTGTGATCTCGCACCATAAACCCCGCCGAATTACCACCGAGTAGCGATTTAACCCGTTGTCCCACCACCACTTTGCGGCACGTTCGTGGCTATACCAACGCCCTGCCGACAAAACGGCAAATTATCATCAACCGCATGGGGTAGCTATTGGCGCCGTTGCCAGCGTCCCCGCTCGTCGGTCTGCCAATAGGTGACTTCGAATCCGCGAGCCTTGCAGTCGGTCCACGCCGCGCGAGCGTTTGCCAGCCCATCCGGATCGTCACCATTGAACACCAGGACCATCCGTTCATAGCTATGCGCATCCGCCGGCAGCGGCGCGTTGTCCACAAGGAAACGCACCGTCGCGCCGTTCGGATTGCCCTCTTCCATCGACAGCACCACCGGTTGCTCGGCCACGTCGGCCACCCGCCAGGTTGCGTGCGGCAGAAACGAATCGTCACGATAGGTCCACAGATGGGCATCGAGCGCATCGGTCCGCTCCGGCGACGTCGCCTGCACCACCACCCGCCAGCCCCGCTCGAGCGATTTCTCAAGCAAGGGCGGCAACACGCTTTCCAAAGACATGTTTTGCAGGTGGTAGAACAGGACTTCGGTCATCGCGCGCCCTATCGTTTGGCCTCGTAGAAATCGGCCACCAGCCGATCCAGCAGACGGACGCCGTAACCGGAGCCCCAGCTCTGGTTGATCTCCGATTTCGGCGCCCCCATCGCGGTCCCCGCGATGTCGAGATGCGCCCAGGGCGTGTCGCCGACGAAGCGCTGCAGAAACTGCGCGGCCGTGATCGAGCCGCCATGGCGCGAGCCGGTGTTCTTCATGTCGGCGAACTGCGAATCGATCAGCTTGTCGTATTCGGGCCCGAGCGGCATCCGCCACACCTTCTCGTCGGTCTCCTGCCCGGCCTTGGTCAAACGTTCCGCGAGTTCGTCATTGTTGGAGAACAGGCCGGCGTGCTCGGTGCCGAGCGCAACCATGATCGCGCCGGTCAAGGTGGCCAGATCGATCATGAATTTCGGCTTGAACTTGGTCGCGACGTACCAGAGCACGTCGGCGAGCACGAGGCGCCCTTCGGCGTCGGTGTTGATGATCTCGATGGTCTGGCCCGACATGGATGTCACGATGTCGCCCGGGCGCTGCGCGTTGCCGTCGGGCATGTTTTCCACAAGGCCGATGGCACCGACGACGTTCACCTTGGCCTTGCGCGCAGCGAGCGCATGCATCAGGCCGACGACGCAGGCCGCGCCGCCCATATCGCCCTTCATCTCCTCCATGCTGCCGGAGGGCTTGATCGAGATGCCACCGGTATCGAAGCAGACCCCCTTGCCGACGAAGGCGACCGGTTGATCGCCGCGCTTGCCGCCGTTGTAACGCATCACGACGGTGCGCCCCGGCCGGGCCGAGCCCTGGGCGACGCCGAGCAGCGCCCCCATGCCGAGCTTCTTCATCGCAGACACGTCGAGGACATCGACGGTCACGCCGAGTTTACGCAACGCCCCCGCCCGCTTGGCGAATTCTTCGGGATAGAGCACGTTGGGCGGCTCGTTGACGAGGTCGCGGGCGATGATCACGCCATCGGTAATGTGCGACCGTGGAGCGAACGCCTTCTTGGCGGCCGCGGGGTCGGCCACGGCGATCGAAATGCTCGCGGGCAGCCCGCCGTCATCGTCCTTCTTCTTGGTCTTGTACCGGTCGAAACGATAGGCCCGCAGCCGGATCCCGGCTGCGAGCGCGCCGATCTGATCCGGCGTCATGGCCCCCTCGGGGAGCTCGGCAAGCACGGTCACCGGTTCGCTCTTTACATTGAGCTTTCCCGCCAAGGCCCCGCCATACTTCAGGAAATCCTTTTCCTTTGGCTCTTTGTCCTTGGGACCTTTGTCTTTGCCGTCCTTGGCGCCATCCTTGGCCTTCCCGGTACCGATCACGATCAAGCGCTGAATCTTGATTCCATCGGGTGCAAGCAGGTCGAGGGCAGACCCGTCCTTGCCTTTGAACTGTCCGGCGCTCGCAGCGCGCTTGATCAACTCGGGCGCGGCGCCGAGCGCCTTCGCGGTGGCGGGACCGATTCGCAACGAGTCGTCACAGAACGCCACCACGATACCGCGCAACGCGGTCGACAATGGAACGAAGCCGACCTTGACGGCGTCGGACATCAAGCAATCCTCCAATAATCATGAGCCGCCGGACGCCTTATCCGTCCCCCAATCGAGGGGCAAGGCACGATTGGCGGCGTTTCGGAACGCGACGTCGCAACACTATGGCCCGCCGTTGCCGCCGCTGCCAAGCGCCGCGTGGCCAGCGCGCCACAACAGTTAAATTTTAACCGTATTATAACGGCGCCATGGCACAGCCATTTTGTTGACAGATCAAAGGGATGGTAGTGAGAATCTTGGCCTTCGGGAAAGTGTTCAACCCGTAGGCTCGGAGCCGCTTTCGGGGTAGTTTGCAGGTGCTCGTCGGGGGGCGGCGAGCGGGTTGTGCGGGTCAGGATGGGGTCGATCGACAGGTATATTTTCCGCACGACCCTGGCGTCGTTTGCGGTGGTCTTGATCAGCCTCACGGGCGTGATCTGGATTACGCAGGCGTTGCGCGGTATCGACCTGATGACGAGCCAGGGCCAGACGATCCTGACCTTCCTGGGCATCACGGGTCTGGTGATCCCGTCCTTGATTGGGGTGATTTCGCCGATCGCGGTGATGATCTCGATCTCGCACACGCTGAACAAGCTCGCGACCGATTCAGAGATCATCGTGATGAACGCGGCCGGCATGTCGCCATTCCGGCTATTCCGCCCATTCGTCTACGCTACCTGTGTCGTGGCGGTGCTGGTGACCTTCATCGCCGCCTATATGGCGCCCGATGGCCTGCGCCGGATCAAGCAATGGGACGCCGAGATCACGGCCGACGTGCTCACCAACATTCTGCAGCCCGGCAGCTTCAAGCAGCTCGATCAGGGGCTGACGATTCGCATCCGCGAACGCAAGCCGGGGGGCGAGCTTGCCGGGATCATGATCGACGACCGGCGCGATCCCAAGGAGCGCAACACGATCATCGCCGACCGCGGCACTGTCGTGAAGAACGGCGACGGCTCGTTCCTGGTGCTCGAGGACGGCAATCTCGAGCGATTCGAGATCGGCAAGCGTGAGCCGGCGCTGGTGGCGTTCGCTCGCTACGCCTTCGACATGTCGAAATTCTCCAGCCAAGGCCACGATGTCGCGCTCGGCATTCGCGAGCGCTATCTGTGGGAATTGTTGGAGCCGGACGAGAACGACCCGATCTACAAGCAGATCCCGGGACAGTTCCGGCAGGAACTGCACGACCGTTTCCTGGCGCCGCTCTATCCCTTCGCCTTCGCCGCCCTGACCTTCGCGTTTCTGGGGGCCCCACGCACCACCCGTCAGAGCCGCAACTTCTCGATGGGCGGCGCAATTCTCACCGTGTTCGGGGTGCGCATGGCCGGCTTCGCCTGCTCGGTGATGACGGTCAAGACCCCGGTTGCCGCACTGGTCCAGTATCTCATGCTGTTCGGCGTCATCGGCCTCTCGGTCTGGATCATCGTTGGCGGCGTGGTGGTCGAGCCGCCGCCGGCCCTGATGGAGGCGATCAACAGGTCCAATGCGCGCATCGCGCGGCTGTTCGGAAGGCCGGCCACCGCATGAGCATGGTCACCAACACGCTTGGGCGCTATTTCGCCGGCCGGTTTCTGGTTTCAGCCATCGGCGTGTTCGCGAGCATTTTCGTGCTGCTCGTGCTGGTCGATTACATCGAGATGGTGCGCAGAACCTCCGGCATTGCCTCGGCCTCGGCGATCATGGTCGCGGAGACGTCGCTGTTTCGCGTGCCGCAGCTGCTCGAGAAGATGATGCCGTTCTGCGTCCTGATCGGCGCCATGACCTGCTATCTGGCGCTGTCGCGGCGGCTCGAACTGGTGGTGGCGCGCGCCGCCGGCGTCTCCGCCTGGCAATTCATCGCCCCGGCCCTGGTCAGCTCGATCCTGCTCGGGATCCTCGCCACCGCCGTCTACAACCCGGTCTCCGCCAACTTGCGGGAGTTGTCCAAGCGGATGGAAGCGGAACTGCTCGGCTCCGCGCCGGCCGGCGGCGTCCAAGATGCCTCCGGCTTCTGGCTCAACCAGATCAACAGTGACGGCCAGGTCATCATCAACGCCGCGCGCAGCGAGCAGCAGGGCGCACGACTGACCGGGCTCACGCTCTTCCGGTTCGATACGGACAACCAGTTCAAAGAACGAATCGAAGCGAGAGAGGCGACGCTCGAGGAAGGCCACTGGCTGTTCCGATCGGTGCGCCGATTCTCGCTCGATGAGCCCCCGGTCGATCAGCCGACCTTCATTTTGCCGACAACTCTGACGCCGGCCCAGGTCCGCGACAGCTTTTCCACCCCCGAAACTGTGTCGTTTTGGCAACTGCCGAGCTACATCCGTTCGTCGGAAAGCTCAGGCTTCGCGACCGCGGGCTATCGGCTGCAGTATCATAAGCTTATCGCGCAGCCATTTTTGCTGGCTGCGATGGTGATGTTGGCTGCGTCCGTGTCACTCAGGTTCTTCCGGATGGGTGGCGTTCAAAAAATGGTTTTGAGTGGCGTGGGCGCCGGCTTTCTGCTCTATGTGCTGTCGAAAGTAACTGAAGATTTGAGCAAGGCTGAGTTGATGCATCCGATCGCTGCGGCGTGGCTGCCCGTGTTCGTCGGCGGCCTCACCGGATTTTTGGCCTTGCTCTACCAGGAGGACGGTTAGTGCCGTTCGTCGCCGTCCGACAATCAGCTCTTGCCGCAGCCCGGCAGCAAGCCGTTGCGCGCTGCGCGTGCGCGCGCGCGTCTGTTGTCGTGTCCATTTTCTCGTCCGTTGTCCTCGGACCTCTGCTCGCCTTTGCGTTGACCCTGGTCGTTGCCGCCGCGCTCGACCTGGTCTCCGCCGCGCCCGCCTCGGCTCAGGGCTTCACCTACAATCCGCGCCCCCCGAAACCGGCTCCGCCGCGGGTGGCGAACGACAACCAGATGCTGGTGCAGGCGACCGAGGTCGACTACGACTACAACAACTCGCGGGTGTCGGCGGTCGGCAACGTGCAGCTGTTCTATAACGGCACATCCGTCGAAGCCGACCGGGTGATCTACGACCAGAAGACCAAGCGCCTGCATGCGGAAGGCAACATCCGCATGACCGACTCCGAGGGCAAGATCACCTACGCCAACAGCCTCGACCTCTCGGATGATTATCGCGACGGCTTCGTCGATTCGCTCCGCGTCGAGACCGAGGATCAGACGCGGATGGCGGCAACGCGGGCCGACCGCTCCAGCGGCAATTACACCGTGTTCCAGAACGGTGTGTACACGGCATGCGCGCCCTGTAAGGACGATCCGAAGAAGCCCCCGCTCTGGCAGGTCAAGGGTGCCCGGATCATCCATGATCAGAACGAGAAGATGCTCTATTTCGAGAACGCCCAGCTCGAATTCTTCGGCGTTCCGATGGCGTATATGCCGTACTTCTCGACCCCGGACCCGACGGTGAAGCGCAAGAGCGGCTTCCTGATGCCGGGCTTTTCCTCGTCGACAGCTTTCGGCTTCGGCGTCGAGATCCCATATTATTGGGCGATCGCGCCCGACTACGACGCGACCTTCACCCCGCGCATCACCTCCAAGCAGGGCGTTCTGCTGCAGGCTGAGTTCCGCCAGCGGCTGAACAATGGCGCCTACCAGGTCAAGCTGTATGGCATAGACCAGCTCGATCGGAACGCCCTGGCCGGTCAGCCCGGTGACCGCCAGTTCCGCGGCGGCGTGGAGACCCATGGCCAATTCGCGCTGAACGACAAATGGGCGTTCGGCTGGGACGGCGTCGCGCTGTCCGACTATTTCTTCATGTCGGATTACCGGCTGTCGCAGTTCAAGGATCCCTACACCTCGTTCATGAGCCTGCCGACGGAAGCGATCTCGCAGCTCTATCTGACCGGGGTCGGCAACCGCAGCTTCTTCGACGCGCGCACGATGTACTTCCTGAGCTTCTCAGGAAACCAGCAGACCGTGCCGGTCGTCTATCCCGTGATCGACTACCAGAACGTGTTCAACTATCCGATCCTGGGTGGCGAGGTCAGCTACAAGACCAATTTCGTCAACCTGTCGCGGCAGACCGCCGCGTTCGATCCGGTGAACACGACGGCCAGCACCACCGGCCTCTGCGCGGTCGCCTCGGCCGATCCGCTGGCGCGCCTGCCGTCGCAATGTCTGCTGCGCGGCGTTCCCGGCACCTATACCCGCCTCACCGGCGAGGCGCAGTGGCGCCGCTCCTATACCGACTCGATCGGCCAGATCTGGACACCGTTCGCGATCCTGCGTGCGGATGCGATCAATGCGAGCATTTCGAACCAGCCCGGCGTGTCGAACTTCCTGCCGACCGGAGACACCCAGGCGTTGCGGGTGATGCCGACCGTCGGCCTCGAATATCGCTATCCGTTCATCAACGTGCAGCCGTGGGGAACCACCACGATCGAGCCGATCGCGCAGGTCATCGTCCGCCCCAACGAGACCTATGCCGGCAAGCTGCCGAACGAAGACGCCCAGAGCATGGTGTTCGACACTTCGAACCTGTTCGCGGTGGACAAATTCTCCGGTTATGACCGCGTTGAAGGCGGCGGCCGCGCCAATGTCGGCGTCCAGGCCACCACCCAGTTCGACCGCGGCGGAACCGTCAAGGCGGTGTTCGGGCAGTCCTACCAGCTGTTCGGGCTGAACTCCTTCGCGGTGCGGGACGTCACCAACACCGGCGTCGATTCCGGCCTGCAACGCGCGGCCTCGGACTATGTCGCGAGCGTCGATTATTCGCCCAACCGGACCTATACGTTCAGCGTCCGCTCGCGCTTCGACCAGCAGACCGCGACCATTCAGCGCTTCGAGGCCGAAGCCAGGGCCAATTTCGATCGCTGGTCGGTCGGCGTGACCTATGGCGATTATGCCGCCCAGCCCGATATCGGCTATCTGACCCGGCGCGAAGGCATCCTCGGCAGCGGCTCGGTCAAGATCACGTCGAATTGGGTGGCTACTGGCGCCGCCCGATGGGACCTGCAAGCCAACAAGATCAATCAATATGCCGTCGGCGCAGGCTATGTGGACGATTGCTTCACGCTGGCCGCGAGCTATGTAACGTCCTACAATTACACGGCGGGAACCGCAGCCCCGACGCTCAATCACACATACATGCTGACGATCGGCCTGCGGACACTTGCCAATACGTCCGTTGGCTTCTAACAGCGCGGAGCGGTGTTTCGGAGGGGGAGTTCGGTCGCGGATCGAAGATGCGCCGCTTCACGTTTGAATCCGTTGCGAACAGCGAAGCTTGGTCATGACGATTTCTCTCTCTCTCGTTCGGTTTGTTGCGGCGGGCTGCATCGCCGCGGCCTGTCTCACCTGCGGCCCGTTCGAGGCCCGCGCCCAAAGCATCGTCGTCATGGTCAATGGCGACCCGATCACCGATTACGACATCGAGCAGCGCACGAAGCTCAACTTCCTGAGCACGCACAAGCAGCAGAGCCGCCAGGACGTGCTGAACGAGCTGATCGACGAAAGGGTGAAGATCAAGGAAGGCAAGAAGTTCGGCGTCGAACCCTCCTCGTCCGACATCGACCAGTCTTTCGCCAATATGGGCTCGCGGATGCGGCTAACGCCCGATCAGCTGGCGAAGTCGCTGGAGAGCCAGGGGATCCGGCCGGAGACCCTGAAAGCGCGCATCAAGGCCGAAATCGTTTGGACCAGCCTGGTGCGCGGACGCTACAAGGAGCGGCTGCAGGTCGGCGAGAAGGACGTTGCAGCGGCGGTGGCCGCTGCCGGCGGCGACGCCGAGCAGCAGGGACAGGCCTTCGAATACAAGATGCAGCCGGTGGTTTTGATCGTGCCGAAGGGGGCACCGCAGAGTACGTTCGAGGCACGCCAGAAGGATGCGGAAGCCCTGCGCGCCCGCGTGCAGACCTGCCAGGAGGCCAATTCCTATTTCCGCTCCATGCAGAACGCGGCGATCAAGGAAATCGTGGTCAAGACCTCGGCCGACATTCCGCCCAACTTGCGCAAATTGCTCGACGACACGCCGATCGGTCATCTGACCCCGCCGGAAGTGACCAAGCAGGGCGTCGAAATGGTCGCCCTGTGCGCGCGCAACCCGACGACCGTCGACACGCCGAAGCGGCGCGAGATGCGCGAGAAGATGTACACGGAGAAATATGAGGCGACGTCGAAGGCCTATCTGCAGGAAGTCCGCAAAGCGGCCATGATCGAATATCGCTGATGGTCAGGCCGCTCGCGCTGACATTGGGTGAACCCGCCGGCATCGGTCCCGACATCACCCTCAAGGCCTGGATACGCCGCAAGGAGCTTCAGCTTCCGCCCTTCTATGTTCTGGGCGATCCGGATTTTCTGGCGCAGCGTGCCAACCTGCTCGGGCTCGCCGTTCCGATCGCAGCAACGACGCCGGAAGCCGCCGCTGGCGCTTTCGCCGAGGCGCTGCCTGTGGTGCACACCGGGGTGGCCACCACTGCCCTTCCCGGCCGCCCGGACCAATCCAGCGCCGCATCTGCGATCGCCTCGATCCGCGCCGCCGCCGGCGACGTCACGGCGGGTCGCGCCAGCGCCGTGGTCACGAATCCGATCGCCAAGGCCGTGCTCTATCGCGCCGGTTTCCGCCATCCCGGACATACGGAATTCCTCGCCGAACTCGCCGCCGTGGACGGCAAGGTTCCGCAGCCGGTGATGATGCTGTGGTCACCCATGCTGGCGGTGGTGCCCGTCACGATCCATGTGGCGCTGCGCGATGCGATCGAGCAGCTCTCGAGCCCTCTGATCACCTCGACGGCGCGTATCGTGGCGGCAAGCCTGCGCCGTTATTTCGGCGTCACGCGGCCGCGCCTTGCGATCTCCGGGCTCAACCCGCATGCCGGGGAGGACGGCACGCTCGGCACCGAGGACGATGAGATCATCGCACCTGCGATCGCCACGTTGCGCAACGCCGGGCTCGATGTGCAAGGACCACTGCCGGCAGACACGATGTTTCATGAGGCCGCACGCAAGACCTATGACTGTGCGATCTGCATGTATCACGACCAGGCGCTGATCCCGATCAAGACGCTGGCTTTCGACGAGGGCGTCAATGTTACCTTGGGCCTGCCCTTCATCCGCACCTCGCCCGATCACGGCACGGCCTTTGCCATCGCAGGCACCGGCAGCGCGAACCCTGACAGCCTGATCGCAGCGATCAAGCTTGCCGCGCGCATGGCCGCCGCCGTCTCATGAGCGCGATCGATGATCTCCCGCCTTTGCGCGAGGTCATTCGCGAGCTTTCGCTTTCGGCGCGCAAGTCGCTGGGCCAGAACTTCCTGCTCGACCTCAACCTGACCGCGCGGATCGCGCGCGCAGCAGGACCGCTCGACGAGGCCACCGTGGTCGAAATCGGCCCCGGACCGGGCGGCCTGACCCGCGCCCTGCTCGCGCTCGGCGCGCGGCATGTGATCGCCATAGAGCACGACGAGCGCGCGATTCCGGCGCTGGAGATGATCGCCGAGCGCTATCCCGGCCGGCTCGAGATCGTCTGCACCGATGCGCGGACCTTCGATCCGAAGCCCTATCTTGGCACGAGCAAGGCCAAGATCGTGGCCAACCTGCCCTACAACATCGCGACCAATCTCCTCATCGGCTGGCTCTCGGTCGAACCCTGGCCGCCCTGGTACGAGACGATGGTGCTGATGTTTCAGCGCGAGGTTGCCGAACGCATTGTCGCGCGCGAGAACGAGGAAGCCTATGGACGACTCGGCGTGCTCGCGAACTGGCGCTGCGAAACCAAGATCCTGTTCGATATCTCGCCATCGGCCTTCGTGCCGCAACCGAAAGTCACCTCCTCCGTCGTGCGCCTCGTGCCGCGCCCCGTGCCCGAACCGTGCGAGCGCCGCGCGCTCGAGCAGGTCGCGGCGGCCGCGTTCGGCCAGCGTCGCAAGATGCTGCGGCAAAGTTTGAAGTCATTGCCTGCCGATCCGGCGCGGCTTGCTGCCGCAGCCGGTGTCGACCCGACCCGCCGCGCGGAGACCATTCCGGTATCAGGCTTTGTTGCCATGGCGCGCGAATTGACGAATATTCGGGCCGAAAACAGCTGATCAAATCCAATCAATTCAAGGGAGAAAACCGATGGCATTGATGCGCCGGCAGTCGCTGGTCAAGTTTGACGCGCCGCTTTGCGAAACCATCGTCGAAACCCCGAAGCCGCAGGGACGCGAGGTCCTGGTCCGCGTCGAGCGCTGTGGCCTCTGTCATTCCGACCTGCACATCCAGGACGGCTATGCCGATCTCGGCGGCGGCAAGCGGCTGGACACGACGCGTGGCATGACCCTGCCGTTCACGCTTGGGCACGAGATCGCGGGGATCGTCGAGGAAGTGGGTCCCGACGCCCCGCGGGAGCTGCTCGGCGCCAAGCGCGCCGTCTTTCCATGGATCGGCTGCGGCCAATGCCGCGACTGCGCCAATGGCGACGAGAATCTCTGCACCAGGCAGCGGTTTCTCGGTGTTTCGATCGACGGCGGCTTCGCCACCCACGTCTTGGTGCCGGACGCCAAATACCTGCTCGAATACGACCCGCTTCCGGTCAACCAGGCCGCGACCTTGATGTGCTCCGGCGTCACCGCCTACGGCGCGCTGAAGCGGCTGGTCGACCGCCCGCGGCAGCGCAATCTGCTGCTGATCGGCCTCGGCGGCGTCGGCATGATGGGCCTGTCGTTCGCACAGGCTATGTTCAAGCAGCCGATCTCGGTTGCCGATCTCAGCGCGGCCGCGCGCGAAACCGCGCTGCAGAACGGCGCGGCGGTCGCCTATGATCCGGCCGAGCCGGAGGTCGCAAGGCGCATCCTGAAGGAGACCGACGGCGGCTTCGATGAGGTGGTCGATTTCGCCGGCAACGAGAAGTCGATGGCATTCGCAGTCTCCGTCCTGGCGCGGGGCGGCAAGATCGTGGTCTCCGGCCTGATGGGCGGACAATTCACCCTGCCGATGGTGCAATGGGTCTACAAGCGGATGACCATCGAGGGCTTCATGGTCGGCACCCTCGCCGAGAGCCACGAACTGATGGCGCTTGCGCGCGCCGGCAAGATCAAGCCGCCGCCGATGCGGGAAGAGCCGATGAGCGACGTGCAGACATGGATCGACGCGCTGCGCGCCGGCCAAGTGGTGGGACGTGTGCTGCTCAAGAACTGACGACCGCGCATCCACCTCCGCCAAGCGGAGGTTCGGCTCTGCGGCGCAGCAGCATCTCGCAACGTCTGAGCAGCTAGCCAAGGTTGCTGGTAGCTGTGATCAAAACGAGGAGGCGAAGGATGCGGCCTGTGATCTCACAGGTCACAGATCTGCGCTCGAAATGATGCCCAAACCGCACCATTCTCACGTCGCGATGTGGGAAAAATGCCGCATCCACAATTGAAAACACCGAGCCGGAATTAATCCGGATTTGCGGCTCATTGCGACCCAACTTCTCTCCGAGAACGCAGCGTTCGATCGCGTATCCGGAGTGATGAATGGCAAAACGAACTGCACGATTTGCATTCGCCATCATTCCCGCGATCGCTGGTAGCGCCCTTCTGATCTCGCTGGCTTGCGCCACCCTCGCCGTTGCGGCCGACGACTGCCTCCCCGAACCCACCGGCGACAAGCCTGACGGCCAGCACTGGTATTACCGCTTCGACCGCGCCAAGAACCAGCGCTGCTGGTATCTGAAAGAGCGGGCGTCGAACGGGACGCCGGTCGTCAAGCAGGCGCAGCAGCCGTCCGCCTGGGACTTCGCTCAGCCGGCGCCGCCGAAGGCCGGGCCGCGCCGAACGGATACGGCCGCACCGCGCACCTCTTCGGCCTCCACCGACGCGCCGATGCGTCTGCGCAACGATGACGATGCCGGAACGGCGCAGAAGACCGCGATCTCGGCGCCCGCCACGACAACCGAACGAGCGGGCCTCGAAAGCCCGGCCGATGCCATGGCGGCCATGCCATCGCCTGCGGCTCAGTCGCAGCCGCTCGACGCTGCCATGCCCGACCCCGGACCGGCAGCGGCCACGCTCACCGGCGACGATGCCGCGCTCGATCCGGACACGAACGCTGGCGCACCGCAGCCGGAGGCGGCTACGATCCCCCCGGCCAAGCCGTCAAAGCCCGTCGCGCCAATTCCCATGCTGCTGCTGGTCGTGGTCGGCGCCCTGTCGATCTCGGGCCTGATGGCGAGCGGCCTTTATCGCTTGGGCAGGATTGGACAACGGCGACGGCGCAATGCGAACTGGCAGATGGCGATCGCCAGGACACGCCGCGCGCGCAGCAAAATGCGTACAAAGGCAAAGCCTGCCCATGTCGCTAGCCGGCCCACAGGCGGCAAGAAGAAACCCGTGAGGGCAGCCGCGCCGCGCGTCGTTGCGCACGCATCGGCGCCCGTCGAGATGGCGCAGGCCTCAACGACCATCGACAACAGAAGCGGACTTGCAGAACTGCTCGAAACCCGCGCGGTCAAATCAGCGACAACGCCGGCCGACTTGCCGGCAACCGCTCGGGCCCATGAGGTGACCGGCTCCGGCCGGGCTCCGGCGAACGCCCCCGATCATGCTGCGGCGATCGAGGACAATCTAGACTCCCGCGGTGGACAGTCCGCCGTCCGAGCCTTCGATCCGATGACGCCCGGCAGTTCTGCAGCTGTCGCGCTCGATCGGCGGGTCATCCATCCTGATACGGTCGAGGAGCTGGAACATCTGCTAGGATCTCGTGCCGTCAAACCGGCCAATCCCGCAGCTTACGAGGCGGATCCGTCCGCAGCGCGCCCGAGCGCAGCGCCGACCATCCTCGATCGCGCCGCTGAAATTGAAAACCTGCTGGAATCCGCCGGCGCATCAGCGGTGCGGCCCGCTGCAGCGACACCTCCCGCAAACCTTCACGTCGCATCTGGCGGCGGCCAGCAAGCGGCGCTGGAAGACACCGACCCAGCCGCCGAACTGATAGATCTCCTCGAATCGCGTTTCGCTCCGCCTGAAGATCGCCCGCCGGCCGCCGAGTTCGCGGCCGCCGCCGCTCAATCGCGCTCCGACGAGTTGCCGCCATGGCAGCGCATTCCGATCACAGCGTCCAATGACGATGACGCAGCGTTGCCTCCGCTCGACTTCATCCCGCGCCCGCAAGCATTGCGTCCCCGCACCCGAGACGTGAAACAGGACCAGTCCCTCGACGGCATCCAGGACATCTTGGCGCGGCTTGCACGCCACGGGTAAACCTGCGCCAGACTTGCGCGTCAGGAATCCAGCTGGCGCTGCAGCTTGCGAACGAATGTGGTGAGTCCGACGCGACGCTCGCGCTTCAACCGTTCGGCTTTGAGGATCGATTGAACCTCTGCAAATGCCTCGTCGATATCGTGATTGATCACGATGTAATCGTACTCGGCCCAGTGACTCATCTCGTCGCTGGCGCGGCTCATGCGGGCACGGATCACCTCGTGGGAATCCTGGGCGCGGGTGTGCAGGCGCTTTTCAAGATCGGCGGCTGAGGGCGGCAGGATGAAGACGCTGACGACGTCGGCGCGCGCCTTCTCGCGCAGCTGCTGGGTGCCCTGCCAGTCGATGTCGAATAACACATCCTGTCCGGCCGACAGCGCCGCCTCGACTGGCGCGCGCGGCGTGCCATAGCAGTTGCCGAACACAGTCGCCCATTCGAGGAGTTCGTCGCGCTTCACCATGTCGTCGAAGCGGGCCAAGTCGACGAACAGATAGTCGCGGCCATCGACCTCACCAGGTCGTTTCGCGCGTGTCGTCGCCGACACCGACATCTGCAGCCCCGGCATGCGCTCGATCAACAGGCGCGACAGCGTGGTTTTGCCGGCGCCGGACGGAGACGACAGCACGAACATCAGCCCGCGCCGCTCCACTCCATCGAAGCTGCCGCCGTGAGCCGTCATCCGTCACTCCAAATTCTGAACCTGCTCGCGGAATTGCTCGACCACCGTCTTCATCTCGAGGCCCGTATTGGTCAGTTCGATATCGTTCGATTTCGAACAGCAGGTGTTGACCTCGCGATGGAATTCCTGGGAGAGGAAATCGAGCCTGCGGCCGACAGCGCCCCCCTTCTTGAGCATCTCGCGCGCCTGCGCGACGTGCGAGGCGATGCGATCGAGTTCCTCGCGCACATCGGCCTTCGCGGCGATCAGCAGGGCTTCCTGGGCAAGGCGGTCGGCATCGAACCGGTCGGAGGTTTCCAGCAGCGCCGCAACCTGTTCGGCGAGCCGAGCCTTCACGGCCTCCGGCTTGCGGCCTGGCGATGCTTCGGCCTTCTGCGCCAGCGCCTCGATCTCGGTGACCCGCTGGTTCAGGATCTGCCCGAGCGTTTCGCCTTCGCGGCGTCGCATCTCGACCAGATTCCTCAGCGCCGCGTCGAACGCGGCAATCGCCGCATCCCGTGCAGCCTTGTCCTCGGCCTCGTCGCTCTCCGGCTCGACCACCTCGATCACACCCTTGATCGCAAGCAGCCCGTCGATACTGGGCGCCACCGCATCCAGCTTGCCGGCAAGCGAGCTTGCGACCTTGACGATGGAGGCGAGCACATCCTCGTTGACCCGCACGGTCGAGCCGGCATCGGCGCGCTTGACGGTCAGATTGGCGTAAATCGTTCCGCGCGACAGCACCTCGGCGACCCGCTTGCGGGCGAAGGCCTCGACGTCGTCCCAGCCCTGCGGCAACCGCAACCGCACATCCAGCCCCTTGGCGTTGACCGACTTCAACTCCCACTCGAACGCGTAAGGTCCGCTCGCCCCGTGACTTCGGGCAAAGCCGGTCATGCTCGACAGCCCCATTTGATCAATTTCTCCGGCAGATCAGGTGGCGGCAGATTCGCCGCATAAAAGTTGCGCGAACCTTAAGGCCTTTTGCCGAAATGTTAAGTCCGGTTCTGCAGCTGCGAATGGTGGGTGCAAGGCTACTGCGGAACCGCAGGCGCCGCCGGTTGAACCGCCCCTTGTCGTGCACCAGCCCCGCCCGTGCGCGACGCCGGCTTCCTGGCAGCCGGCTTTGGAGCGGGGGCGCTCGCGGTCGGCTCCGTCGCAGCCGCATTGGCGTTGGCCGGTGGCGCGTCTTCCGGCTCGACCGTGTCGTTCTGGGTCTGCTTCTCCATCGCCCGCAGCCGGGCGACGTTCTTCTGGTGCAGGTCGTAGGTCTCGGTGAAGGCGTGGCCCCCGCTGCCGTCGGCGACGAAATAAAGGTCGCGCGTGCGCGCAGGATTGGCGGCGGCTTCGAGCGAGGCACGCCCTGGATTGGAGATCGGCCCGGGCGGCAGGCCCTCGATCACATAGGTGTTGTAAGGCGACGGCTGCGTGATCTCGCTGCGCTTGATCGGTCGTCCTAACGTGCCTTTGCCCCCAACAAGACCGTAGATGATGGTCGGATCCGACTGCAGCTTGATCCTCTGCTTCAATCGATTGACGAACACCGCAGCGACACGGCTGCGCTCGTCCGGCTTGCCGGTCTCCTTCTCGACGATCGAGGCCAAGGTGACCAATTGCTCCGGCGTCTTGATCGGAAGGTCGGGGCTGCGGCGCTCCCAGATCTCGGCAAGAACGCGCTTCTGCGCCTGCTGCATGCGCTGGATCACCTGATCGCGGCTGGTGCCGCGCGGAAATTTGTAGGTCTCCGGCAGCAGAGTTCCCTCGCGCGGAATTTCGCGCACGCCGCCGGAAAAGATGTCGCTATCGGACAACCGGGCCACGATCTGCTCCGAGGTCAGCCCCTCGGGAATCGTGACCGAATGCTGCACCACCTTGCCTTCGACGATCACCCCGATCACGTCGCGCAACGATGCGTTCTTCTGGAAGGCGTATTCGCCCGGCTTCAGGTCCGAGCTCGCCTTGAGCGCAAATACGCTGCCGATGAACACCCAGGGATTGACGTCGATGACGCCCTCACGCGTCAGCACGTCGGCGATGTCGCGCTTGCCGGCACGCGCGGGGATGTTGACGATCTTGTCTTCCTGCAGCGGACCGGGCGCTTCGATGATCTGCCGGCCGTAGTAGTAGACGGCGCCGGCTCCGATCATCGTGAACAACAGCAGAGTAATGATGGCGTTGCCGACGACCACAAACGGATTGCGCGCCCGATCCGAACGCCGCGGCGGTGGCGGAACCTGCTCCGGCTCGAGCGCGGCGCGCGGACTGCGGGGCGAGATGGGCGGCCGTTCACTCATCGATGCAACCTTCAGTCCTGTCGCCAAGTGCGGCGAATTTGAAGTTCCGACCGGTTTCTCAGCGCGTTCTTCATCGGAACTTCAAATCCTAAGCCGCACTCGATTCAGGTGGTTCTGCTAGCGCTCTACGGTTCCGATGTCGCAAACGAATCTAACTGCGATAAGATGCGAACCTCGGAATCGAAACACTAGTCGTGGCTTGCGATTCCTCACGCAAGCGACCCGAACTCTACGCCCACCTAACGATTCGTTGTCGAATACGGCGAAACGGTGGTTGCGCCGCGCATCGACCTAGCCGCGCATCGACTTAGTTGACGACCCGTCGCAGGATCAGAGAGGCGTTGGTGCCTCCAAATCCGAACGAGTTCGACAGCACGATGTTGATCTCGCGCTTGCGTGGGGCCTGCGGCACGAGATCGATCGCTGTCTGCACCGACGGGTTCTCGAGATTGATGGTCGGCGGCGCGATATTATCCCGAATCGCCAGAATGCTGAAGATCGCTTCGACGGCCCCGGCCGCACCGAGCAAATGGCCGATCGAGGATTTGGTCGAGGACATCGTAACCTTCGAGGCCGCGTTGCCCAGCAATCGCTCCACCGCACCGAGCTCGATCTCGTCACCAACCTGGGTCGAGGTGCCGTGGGCGTTGATATAGTCGATATCGGCAGCGGTGATGCCGGCCCGTTTCATCGCCGCACTCATGCTGCGGAAGCCGCCGTCACCGTCGGGCGCCGGCGAAGTGATGTGATAGGCATCGCCAGAGAGGCCGTATCCCGTCACCTCTGCGTAGATCCGTGCCCCCCGCGCCTTGGCATGCTCGTATTCCTCGAGCACCACGATGCCGGCCCCCTCGCCCATGACGAAGCCGTCACGATCCTTGTCATAGGGCCGCGACGCTCGCTCTGGAGTATCGTTGAACGCGGTCGACAGTGCACGCGCAGCGCAGAAGCCAGCGATACCGATCCTGCTGATCGGCGATTCAGTGCCGCCCGCGACCATCACGTCCGCATCGCCGAGTGCGATCAGACGGCTGGCGTCGCCGATCGCGTGCGCACCGGTCGAACATGCCGTGACCACGGCGTGATTCGGCCCCTTCAGGCCGTGCTCGATCGAGACGTAGCCGGAGGCAAGATTGATCAGGCGCCCGGGGATGAAGAACGGCGAGACCTTGCGCGGGCCGCGTTCCTTCAAAAGAATTGCCGTTTCGGCGATGCCCGTCAGTCCACCGATGCCGGCGCCAATCATGGTGCCGGTAGCGCAGCGGTCCTCTTCGGTCGCCGGGTGCCAGTTGGCGTCGTCGAGCGCTTGGCGCGCCGCGGCCATCGCAAAGATGATGAAATCGTCGACCTTGCGCTGGTCCTTGGGCTCCATCCACTGGTCGGGATTGAACGTGCCATCGCTGCCGTCACCCCGCGGCACCACGCAAGCAATCTTGCTAGGCAGATCGGACACGTCGAACGTCTCGATCCTGCGGGCACCGCTCCTGCCTTCGAGGATGCGTTTCCAGGTCGTTTCAACACCGCAGCCGAGTGGCGACACCATGCCGAGGCCCGTAACGACAACCCGCCTCATCTTTGTTTTCTCCAGACCGGGCCTGAGGCGCGACCGCGTCCAATTGATCGAAAGCGCGCGTCAGGCTGTTGTTTGCTGTGCATCACGTAACGGAAATTGCGCCGCTTCCGGATCGCGCAGCCCGCCAATAGCAAGAAACCGGTCGGCCGCATGCAACGGTCCGGCCGGTTTCGCTTGAGATCGCCGAGGCGTCAGCTCTTGGCGTTCTTTTCCAGAAACTTCGTGGCGTCGCCGACGGTCAGGATGGTCTCCGCCGCGTCGTCCGGAATCTCGCAGCCGAATTCTTCTTCGAAAGCCATCACAAGCTCGACCGTATCGAGGCTGTCAGCGCCGAGATCGTCAATGAAGCTCGCGTTGTCGACCACTTTGTCGGGCTCAACACCGAGGTGCTCGACCACGATCTTCTTTACCCGCTCGCCAATCTCACTCATCGTCCAAACCTCGTGCTTGTTCCCTTAAGATCCGACCCCCGGATGATGGCGTCATCCCGGCTGGTAAACTTCCTTCGCGATCGCGCAAAACAGATGTGCCCCGCAGTGAGCCCCTTTCCGAAATCCGCCGACCCCTGCGGACCAAGACTTCGGAAGCGGGACCACCACAAACTCCATAAATCCAGTGCACCTCCGATTGATGGTCCCGCAGAGGGACCTCAGATCGGTCGCACCAGCCGACGGAAGGCCCGGCGAACGACGGCAAGCTTCGCCCCGCCAATATACAGGGTTTGGAAATCCTGCAATGGCGTTCTTTGTCCCTCCGTTGGCGGTTCGGTTATCATACCCACAAAACCTTCATTATCAGCACGGCCTGGGACGTCTTTTCGCCGCATTCTTCCCAGGGCCCATCCAGATGCCCGGCGGCTCAGATCATCGCCATGCCGCCATTGACGTGGATGGTCTGCCCCGTCACGTAGCCGCCCTCGTTCGAGGCGAGATAGACCGCAGCTGCAGCAATATCCTCGGGCGTACCGAGGCGTGCGGCCGGAACCTTGGTCAGGATGGCTTCCCGCTGCTTCTCGTTGAGCGCGTCCGTCATGGGCGTCTTGATGAAGCCTGGGGCGATGCAGTTGGCGGTCACGCCGCGCTTGGCGTATTCGGCCCCGAGCGTCTTGATCATGCCAATGATTCCCGCCTTGGAGGCGCTGTAGTTGCCCTGCCCGGGATTACCGGTCACCCCCACGATCGAGGTGATCGCGATAATTCGGCCAAATCGCTTGCGCATCATCAGCTTGGTGGCGGCGCGCGCCAGGCGAAAGGTTGCAGTCAGATTGACCTTGATGACCTCGTCCCAGTCTTCGTCACGGAGTTGGACGAACAGGTTGTCGCGGGTGATGCCGGCATTGGCCACCAGGATATCGAGCTGCCCCATGGCCTGCTCGGCAGCCGGGACCAGTGCCTCGACCTCGGCAGTGTCCGAAAGGTTGCAGGGCAGCACATGAACACGCTCGCGGAGCTCGACAGCCAGCGTTTCCAGCACCTCGCGCCGCGTACCGGAAATCGCAACCGTGGCGCCCTGCGCATGCAGCGCCTTGGCGATCGCGTTTCCGATGCCCCCGGTTGCCCCAGTGACCAGCGCGGTCCTGCCACTCAAATCGAACATCCAACTCTCCTCAACGCCGCGTCAGTTGCGGCCGCACTTACGCCGCCGTCGCGGCGATCAAAGCATCTTTCGCAGTCGCGATGTCGGCAGGTCCCCCAACGGCAATTCCAACCGCCCCATCTGCAATACGCTTGACCAAGCCGCTCAGCACCTTCCCGGCTCCGATCTCGAAGAACCGGGTGACGCCCTGGGCGGACATATAGGCGATCGACTCGCGCCAGCGCACCGTCCCCGTCACTTGCTCGACCAAGCGCCTCCGGATCTCGTCGGGATCGCTGATGGGCGACGCCAGGACGTTGGAAACCAGCGGCGAAACCGGCTTGTGGATCGTCACCTTGGAAAGAGCTTCGGCCATGACCTCGGCGGCCGGCTGCATCAACTTGCAGTGGAACGGCGCGGACACCGGCAGGAGCATTGCGCGTTTGGCTCCCCTGGCGCGGGCAATCTCCACCGCACGGTCGACGGCGGCCTTATTGCCGGACACCACGACCTGGCCCGCACCGTTATCATTGGCGGCTTGGCAGACCTCGCCTTGCGCCGCCTCCGCGGCCACGGCCACGGCGACTTCATACTCCAACCCCAAAAGCGCGGCCATCGCCCCCACCCCGACGGGTACCGCCTTCTGCATGGCCAACCCGCGGGTCCGCAACAGCCGGGCCGTGTCGGCAACCGTCAGGCTGCCCGCCGCAGCCAGCGCCGAATATTCGCCGAGCGAATGCCCAGCAACGAACGCCGCATCCCGGCCAACGGAAAAACCCGCCTCCGTTTCCAAGACGCGCAATGCCGCGAGCGACACGGCCATCAACGCCGGCTGCGCATTCTCCGTCAATTGCAGGGTCTCAGCCGGCCCATCCCAGATGATCGCAGTCAGCTTCTCGCCCAGCGCGGCATCGACTTCGTCGAACAGGGCACGCGCCACCGGGAAATTGTCGGCAAGGGCCTTGCCCATGCCAACCGACTGAGAGCCCTGCCCCGGAAAAGTAAATGCTGCCGTCATCGGCCGCTCCTCGAAACGTTCCGAAATCCCTAGAATCCGCTAAATTTGGAATCCGCTGACTTTGGCCGGAAAGACACCGCCGGAGGCGCGGATGTCAAGCGCATGTCACGTTTCAGCCGCTCTCCCCCCACCGAATCAGGCAGGATTCCCTTGCCATCGGGCCGAAAATGGGTATAAGCGCGCCATCCGTGGGTCCCGAGCCGGGAGCTGAACGGACGGTCTCAGCAAAATCACCTCGATCAGGCGACTTTGATGTGGCAGGGCCAGTCGGCCCGTCGTCCCGTGTTTCCGCCTTCTGAGCTGACGTCTACGAGTCCTTTCCATGAAGGGCTCGAAGGGCTTGACGCCGGGCTCCGCGCCAACTTGGAAAGGACATCCATGCCGCTTTACGAGCATGTCTTTCTCGCGCGTCAGGACGCGAGCACCCAGCAGGTGGAAGAACTGACGACCCAAATGACCGGCATCGTCGAGGGACTCGGCGGCAAGGTCACCAAGACCGAGAACTGGGGCGTTCGCTCGCTCACCTACCGCATCAACAAGAACCGCAAGGCTCATTTCGTCCTGCTCAACATCGACGCGCCGTCAGCGGCGATCGCCGAGATCGAGCGCCAGGAGCGCATCAGCGAGGACGTCCTCCGCTATCTGAGCGTCCGCGTCGAAGAGCTCGAGGAAGGCCCGTCGGCCATGATGCGCAAGGCTGACCGCGATCGCGAGCGCGATGACCGTGGCGGCGGTTTCCGTGGCGATCGTGACGGCGGAGGCTTCCGCGGCGATCGCGATGGTGGCGGTTTCCGCGGCGATCGCGGCCCGCGCCGGCCCCGTGACGAAGAAACTCCGGACGAGGAGTAAGAACAATGGCTGAAGCTCCTGCACGTCGCCCCTTCTTCCGCCGTCGCAAGACCTGCCCGTTCTCGGGTCCCAACGCGCCGAAGATCGATTACAAGGATTCCAAGCTCCTGATGCGTTATGTGTCCGAGCGCGGCAAGATCGTGCCGAGCCGGATTACCGCGGTATCGGCCAAGAAGCAGCGTGAGCTTGCGCGCGCGATCAAGCGCGCCCGCTTCCTCGGTCTGCTGCCTTACGTCATTCGCTAAGGCGTCTGCAGTCGGCGGCCGCGTAGGCTGCCGACTGCATCTCACTTGCTCATAAGGCTTCCGGATCGTCCGGTCGCCGATGGTTGGGGTCAAGCTGACCTCTAACCGCTCGAAAGGAGCGGGACAGCTGATGATTGGACTGTTCGCCATTGCGCTTGCGGCCGGCGCTGCGTCGGCCTTGATGTTCGCCTCGATCATTTCGGGCGCGCTGATCTCGCTCGTGCTCTATTGCCTGGCTCCGCTGCCCCTGATGGTTGCGGCGATCGCCTGGGGCCCGCTTTACGCCGCGATTGGCGGCATTGCGGCCGCGACTTGCCTCGGCGCAGCGGTCAGCTTCTCCTACTGCATTGCTTTTTCCATCGCGGTGGCGTTGCCGGCGTGGTGGCTCGGCCATCTTGCCCTGCTCGGACGTCCGGCCGACAACCATGCCCCTGGGGCGCCACTTCAGCCGGCAGACGCTGCAGCCGCCTTTCAATGGTACCCGATCGAGCGCATCCTGCTTTGGATCGCCGGGGTTGCTTCACTGACGACTTTTGCCGCCCTGCTCACACTCGGTAGCGACGCCGCGACAATCACCGGCACCTTGCACCGGGCGCTCTCGCGCGTCGCAAGCGCGGCGGATTCGCCGATATCGGCAGATGCCGATCAATGGATCGATGCGCTGATCAAGGTCGCGCCGGCCTTTGCCGCTATCTTTGCCACGGCGACTTTGACCGTGAACCTATGGCTGGCCGCCAAGATCGCCGCGACCTCCGGCCTGCTCCGTCGTCCCTGGCCCGACCTCCGCAGCGTCGCCTTGCCGCCGCTGACGGTCGCTGCACTGTTTGCGGCGATCGGCTTCAGTTTTGTCGGAGGTCTGGTCGCGATCATCGCAACGATCGTCACGTCGGTGCTCCTGGCGGCCTATGCGCTGACCGGTCTTGCAGTGCTCCATACGCTGTCGCTCACCTGGAGCGCCCGTCCGCTCTGGCTCGGCCTGATCTACGCGCTCATCTTCACACCGATCTGGCCGATATTGTTTTGCGCATTAGCCGTGCTCGGCCTCGCCGATCTTGCATTTGGGCTACGCCAGCGATTTTGGCAGCGCCGGCCGCCACCTTTGCCAGTCCCCTAACTTCAACCCTCGAACCTGAACAGTACGACAAGGAGAATACCGATGGACGTCATTTTGTTGGAACGCGTCGCCAAGCTCGGCCAGATGGGCGAGATCGTAAAGGTGAAGGACGGCTTTGCCCGCAACTTCCTCTTGAAGCGCAAGAAGGCGCTTCGTGCGACGGCCGAGAACAAAGCCAAGTATGAGGGCATGAAGGCCGAGCTTGAGGCCAACAACATCAAGGCCAAGTCGGAAGCGAGCAAAGTCGCCGAGAAGATTGACGGGCGCGACATCATCATCATCCGCCAGGCCTCCGAAGCCGGCCAGCTGTTCGGCTCGGTCTCCGTGCGCGACATCGTTGTGGCGCTTGACGCGGATGGCATCACCGTCAGCCGCCCGCAGGTCTGGCTCGACGCTCCGATCAAGGCGATCGGTCTGCAGAAGGTGACGATCGCTGTTCACCCGGAAGTCGAGGCATCGATCACCGTGATCGTGGCTCGCAGCGCCGACGAAGCCGAGCGGATCAAGCGCGGTGAAGACATCTCGACGCGCCAGGAGGATCTCGATGCAGCGGCCGAAGCGCTAGCGGCCGCCGGCGAGTTCTTCGATCCGGAAGCCCAGCAAGAGGATGTTGTCCCGGCCGGCGAGTCCGCGTCATAGTTTTCTCAAAGCGTGTCAAAGCAAGAGCCCGGCCTCGACGGCCGGGCTCTTTTACGTTCTGCGTAATCGCTAATATTTGCCTGACAACGGCCACGCCCTCAATGCGAGGCCGGCGATGACGGGACGGCCGGATCGCTCGCTGCGCTCGATGGCGGCGGTGCAGTCGGGATCGATTGTGTGACCGTCGGCGCAGCGGCCGGCGGCACCGGATCGGCCGGCTGCACGGCTGACTCCCTTGTCTTCGAGCTCTCGGTCGCGGGCGCCTCAACCTTCGGCGTCTCCACACGATCCACTGACCCCGTATTCTCAGTCCGCGACGGCTCCGTCTTCGGAGCTTCCAGCGCAGCGTCGGACGGCTGCCCGGCCGATGCATCGGGCTTTGAAGCGTCGTCGCCGGACGGCTTGCCGTGTTTCCGCTTGGTGACGGACCTGCGGCCCTCGACCGCGGGATGTTCGGCCGCAGGCTGCTGACCGTCGGCATCGGTCCCCGCCTGCGTCGCAGCCCCATGCCGCGACATGCGCTTGCGGTGGCCGCTGCGCGGCGCCGGCTCGTTTTGCGAAGCCGCTCCCTCGGATTCCGGAGCAGCTTCACGCACCTCCGACGCGGCGGCCGGATGGTGTCGGCGCCCGCGCCGCGAAGGTTGCGCTTGTTCGGGGCCGCCCGGTCCCGTCTCCGAACGAGACTCCGGTTTCGGATCCGGCTTTGCTTCCTTGCCGTCCTTGCCTTTGCCCATGTAGCGGGCGTCGGTTGCCCCGTTCGACAGCAGGTAGTTGGCGAGCACGCCGGCCATCTCGGGACTCGTCGTGTAGTGCTGACGAAGGAAGCCCGGCAACGATCCCGGTGCAGTGCTCTTCACGAGGCCCCGCGGACTCTTATGGCAAGCCACGCAAGTTCCGGCGAAGATCTGCGACGGGCTCTTGCCAGCCTCGAGATTTTCCTGCGCCTGTATCGGCCCTGCCATGCAGAGCGTAAGCATCACCGCGCCCAAACCCAGCGCCCGGCCCACCATTCTCGTTCTCCAGCTGCGGTCCCGACCGCGCGCCTCGCGATCGTTCAAGGGAATAGTCGCGCCCGTGCTTTCGCTCACCATCATGGCGAAGATCAAATCCGAAACCGCCTCAAATTCATGTCTTTGCCGGCGATCCCTCATCCCTCACATGCGCGTGCCGTGAGGAGCGATAAGCGCGGAGCGCCGCATCGGCGCTTGCGGCGTCACCTTTTAGCGCAATATCGTGCGAAGGAAAGCGCGCAGATGCGGTACGGGCGAATGTCACTTTTGGAATATCCGCTTTGTCTGCAACGCAGTACCGTCCGAACTGGGAGCTTACTATCATAAAAATCTGTTGAAAGGGAACCAATCGGTTCCCAACGCGTCGAGTGCGACGGCCGGGAAAGTCAGCATCTCACGGGATAGCTCGTTGGGTGGTGTAGATGGACCGTTTGTTGCGTAGCCTCTTGAGGGGCTTCATCCGCCGTGGTTCGGTCGAGTTCACGACCGCGGACGGCGTCAGATTCCGCTGCGGCGATGCCGCAGAAGCCTCCGTGGCTGCGCGGTTTCTGACCCGGCAAGCCCAACGCAGGTTGATCACCAACCCGGAGCTCGCGCTGGGCGAGATATACATGGACGGCAGCTTCGTCATGGAGCGCGGCTCGATTGCCGACCTGCTTGCGATCGTGATGGACCAGCCCGACGTGCTGCCGCGCTGGGCCAAACTGCAGTGGTGCTTGCGCTATCTGACCCGGCACTTCGGGCAGTTCAACTTCCGTGGCCGCTCCCGTACCAATGTCGCGCATCACTACGATCTCGACGGGCGGCTGTACTCGCTGTTTCTCGACGCCGATAAGCAATATTCCTGCGCCTATTTCGAGACGCCGGACACGACGCTCGACGACGCGCAGCTTGCCAAGAAGCGCCATCTCGCCGCGAAGCTCTTGCTCGACAAGAGCGACCGGGTGCTCGACATCGGCTGCGGCTGGGGCGGGCTCGGCCTGTATCTTGCGGAGACTGCCGGCGTCGATGTCACCGGTGTGACGCTGTCGACCGAGCAGGTCCAGGTGGCCAATGCCCGCGCGGCCGAGAAGAGTCTGAGCGACCGGGCCCGCTTCATCCTGCAGGACTATCGCGACGTGCCCGGCCCGTTCGACCGCATCGCTTCGGTCGGCATGTTCGAACATGTCGGGGTCGATTTCTACGAGACCTATTTCCGCCGCTGCGCCGAATTGCTCTCCGACGATGGCGTCATGGTGCTGCATTCGATCGGCCGCTCCGAAGGACCGGATGCCACCAATCCGTGGATCGCGAAATACATCTTCCCCGGCGGCTATATCCCGGCATTGTCGGAAGTGCTGCCGGCGATCGAGCGCGCGGGGCTCCTGGTCTGCGACATCGAAATCCTCCGCCTTCATTACGCCGAAACGCTGAAGGCGTGGCGGGAGCGTTTCATGGCGCGGCGCGAAGAAGCGGTGCAGCTCTACGACGAGCGGTTCGCGCGGATGTGGGAATTTTACCTGGCCGCATCGGAAATGGCCTTTCGCAAGCAGAACATGATGAACTTCCAGATCCAGCTCACGAAGCGGCAGGACGTCGTGCCGATGACCCGCGATTACATCCCGCATGAAGAGGCCCGCTTGCGCGCGCGGGAGCGCGGCAGCCGCCCCGTGCTCAAGATGGCCGGCGAATAGTCACACCGTCCCGCCGGAAGTCCCGCGTGCGGCAGTTCGCGGGCTCGTTCCGCCCAAAATCCGATGCAGTGAACCGCGGCCGAGCCGGGCCGCCGCCGGCGGGCGCAGCAGTTGCGCCCGCAGCGCCTCCGGCGTCGGGACCGGTTGGGCCGAGGCACGGGACTCCGCGACGTCATCGAAGGTGCGCACCAGCAGGGCCAGCCAGCTCCGGCTCTGCCGCTCCGACCGCCAGTTCCGAAATCGGCGCTTCATCTGCCGCCTCCTGCCCGCGGGAACGCCCTGCTCCCAAAGAAATACCGGTCCGTGTGAACTGGCTCACAGAGAATGCCGGCGCCTTTCCGTAAAGCCAGCGGAATGACGCGGAACACGCACCAGGCCATGCTGGACCCCCAGACCGACTTCAGCACCGATTACGCGCTGATCGCAGCCGGCGTGGGCGCTTCCCTCGTCGCGTTGCTCTATCTCCTGCTTGTCTGAGCCGGCCGAACGATCCGCCACGAGGTTAACGAAACCTTTCAAACTTTGGTCGGGGCGAAACGTTCCCGGTTCAGATCGGCGGGACCAATTCCCAAACTCGTGACGGCTCCTGCATTGCGCGGAACTTACCTCGGCCTCCTCCGGTCAAGCTTGGCATCCGGCGAAGCCGGATTCATCCACTGCTATTACCCGGCGGTGAATATCGGCGAGCTTTCGCTTTCGCTTCGGTGAGGACGGGCGCTTTATCGCCTCCCCTCGAAAGCTGTTAAACACGCTGTCATGGCCGCCACTGATTCGAACGTTCTGAAACTGTCTCCCGACGCTTCGGCGCCAGCCTATCGAAGCGCACCGCACAATATCGAAGCGGAGCAGGGTCTCCTGGGCGCCATCCTGGTCAACAACGACGCGTTCTACCGCGTCTCCGACTTCCTCGAGCCGAAGCATTTCTTCGAGCCGATTCACCAGACCATCTTCGAGACGGCCTCCAGCCTGATCCGGATGGGCAAGATCGCCACGCCCGTGACGCTCAAGACCTTTCTGCCCGCGGATGTCGACATCGGCGGCATGACGGTCGGCCAGTATCTGGCACGGCTCGCGGCGGAAGCCACCACCATCATCAACGCCCAGGATTATGGGCGCACCATCTACGACCTGTCGCTGCGCCGCGACCTGATCGGCATCGGCGAGGACATGGTCAACGTCGCCTATGATGCGCCGGTCGATTTCACACCCCGCACCCAGATCGAGGATGCCGAGCGCAGGCTGTACGAGCTCGCGGAATCCGGCCGCTACGATGGCGGCTTCCAGAAATTTTCCCAGGCGCTGACCGTCGCCATCGACATGGCTGCCAAGGCCTTTCAGCGCGACGGCAAGCTGTCCGGCATCTCGACCGGCCTGCGCGATCTCGACGCCAAGATGGGCGGCCTGCAGCACTCCGACCTGATCATCCTGGCCGGCCGTCCCGGCATGGGCAAGACCTCGCTCGCCACCAACATCGCCTACAACGTGGCGCAGGCCTATCGCGGCGAGCTGCAGCCCGACGGCTCCATGAAGGCCGTGAATGGCGGCGTGGTCGGGTTCTTCTCCTGCGAAATGAGCGGCGAGCAGCTCGCCACCCGTATCGTCGCCGAACGCAGCGGCATCCCGTCGAGCCTGATCCGCCGCGGTGGTATCACCGAAGCCGACTTCGAAAAACTGCGGGAATGTTCGATCGAGCTGCAGTCCCTGCCCTTCTATGTCGACGAGACCGGCGGCATCTCCATTTCGCAGGTGATGGCCCGGGCGCGGCGGCTGAAGCGGCAGAAGGGGCTCGACCTGCTGGTCATCGACTACATCCAGCTCTTGAGCGGCTCCGGCAAGCGCGGCAATGACAACCGCGTGCAGGAGATCACCGAGATCACCACCAGCCTGAAGGCGCTGGCCAAGGAGCTCAACGTCCCCATCATCGCGCTGTCGCAGCTCTCGCGCCAGGTCGAGAACCGCGACGACAAGCGCCCGCAACTTTCCGACCTGCGTGAATCCGGCTCGATCGAGCAGGACGCCGACGTCGTGCTGTTCGTCTACCGCGGAGAATATTATCTCGCCGCCAAGGAGCCGCGCCCGGGGACCGAGGAACACGCCAAGTGGCAGACCGAAATGGAATTGGCTCTCGGCAAGGCCGAGGTCATCATCGGCAAGCAACGTCACGGTCCCACCGGCACGGTCGAATTGCACTTCGACGCCTCGGTCACGCGGTTCGGTGACCTCGCTCATGACGGCATGGCACCCAGCCACGATTACTAACCTTGCGCGGTTGAACGGGAACGCTGCGGCGCGTAAAAGCCCTCCATGACAGTTCCAAGCCCGAAACCGGCTGGCGACGTGGACGCGCCGGCGCTCGAACCGGATCACGTGCCGCCCAGCGCCACCGGCGTTTTGACCGTCGGCCTCGATGCGCTGGCGGCGAACTGGCGCAAGCTGGAGAAGACCGCGGTGCCCGCGGAATGCGCCGGCCTGATCAAGGCCGATGCCTATGGTTGCGGCACGGCGCCAGTGGCACGCGCGCTTGCCGCCGCCGGCTGCAAGACCTTCTTCGTCGCCACTTTGTCGGAGGCGCGTGCTGCCCGCGCTGCGCTGCCCGACGCGGCCGCGCTCTATGTGCTCAACGGCTTCTTCCAGAACACCGGCGACGAGTACGCAAAATACAATTGCCGGCCGGTGATCGGCGACCTTCATGAGCTCGCCGAGTGGGACATGTTCTGCCGCCGCACCGGCTGGAACGGCGGCGCCGCCATCCACATCGACACCGGCATGAACCGGCTTGGTCTCACCATCGGCGAGGCGCAGAGCATCGTGCCGCGGATCCGAGCCGGCGACCACGGCATCACTCTGGTGATGAGCCATCTCGTCTCCGCCGAACAGCTCCAGGCGCCCATCAACGCACGCCAGCTCGCTGCCTTCCGTGAGATCGCCAGTGAATTCACCGGCGTGCCGGCTTCGCTCGCCAATTCGTCCGGCACGTTCCTCGGCGCACAGTTCCAGTTCGATCTGGTGCGGCCGGGCGCTGCGCTTTATGGCGTCAACCCGACCCCCGAAGCCGACAACCCGATGCAGCCGGTCGCGGACATCAAGGCCCGCATCGTTCAGCTCCGCGAACTCGAGCGCGGCGACACCGTCGGCTACGGCGGCACCTGGACCGCGCGCCGCCCGACCAGGATTGCGGTGATCTCGGCGGGTTATGCCGACGGCTATTTCCGCGCCGCCGGCTCCAACGACGGCACCCGCGGCGCCGACGTGATCATCGCCGGCAAGCGCTGCCCGATCGCCGGGCGCATCTCGATGGATCTGATCGCGGCCGACATCACCGATGTGCCGCCGAAAACCGTCAAGCGCGGCCATATGGCCACCCTGCTCGGCGAGGGCATCACGGTCGACGAACTCGCGCATCATTTCGGCACCATCGGCTATGAGGTGTTGACCAGCCTCGGCAAGCGCTATACGCGCGTCTACAAGGGTGAGCCGGCTGCGGCACAGAGCGCGTGAGAACATCACGTCCTCCTGCCGATTGAAGCTGCCATTCATCCTGTCATCGTCACCGGGCATAGCTGCGCGATCTCGCGGCGCCTGACGCCCGAGGGATGTATCCTTCATGACCCTCTTCAAATGCGAGGGCGCAGGGAAGGCCGGGAGCTCGCCGCTCCCATGGCCCGCCTGCAACAAAAAAAGCAGGCGGCAGTCACCACAGGATCGGCCGAGACATCCCGGCCTTCCCTGCGCGACGGTTTTAACGGCTGCTTCGCGTTCTCCCCGGTGCGCCGGGCTTTCTGGCCACCGTCATCCGCGCGAGACAGAGCCTCGTCGCGAACTTGATACTAGCGTCGGAGTATCAGGACCGCGCGACTTGACCGTACGCCTCGAAGACCGTTCGTCTGACGGTCCCGAAGCGTCCATCACAGCCCGCCTCTACGTATCGTGACGACGCGTACGCCCCTCTGCATGAGGCGGGTTGCCGGTAGAGAACCACGATTTCTGAAATTGCGAAACAAGAATATTTTTCGCTGGAGATCTGGACAGGCCGAGTCATGTTGAAAACGCTCGCGAACTTCGTGTTTTGGCGCGCACCTTTTTGAGCAGGACATGCTGGCCGCCAAGCTGTCTTACATCAAAGGCGAACGGGAAATCCTGGCGGTCTGGACGACCACGCGACATGACGAAAGGGATGCCGATCTGCTGCCCCTCGTTGGCATTGCCTACGAGACGGACGCGCTGCCGTTCGGTGAACTGAGGCGGCATTGGCAAGCAGCCGCGCTGGAGTCCCTTCAGCCGGAAATCGATCAAAAGGAAGCTTGGGCTCGCGGGGTTGGCTAACCGCACCGCCGAAGTCTTATCGAACGCTTTCCAATGACGGAATCGAAGATAGCGCTCCGATCAGAACAGCAGACCTAGCCCGGAGGAGCGAAGCGATGTCCGGGTTGCCGGCCACGCCAATATCACTTGCCGCAGCGATATCCGGGGCCGTGGCGGCGCAAGGATGCACTCATAGCTGCGAAGGACCCGCATATCGCCAACTCATGCGAGGCACCTGCTCGCTGCCTGAAGCGGAACGCCCCCTCCCTGCGGTGAACAACTACAACCCGGCCAGGAAAGAGAGCAGCGCCTCGTTCACCTGTTCCTCGGCTTCGAGTTGAGGCCAATGGCCAACTCCTTCGAGCATCTGAAAACCACGCAGGTCAGAGAGAGAAGCCCGGAGAGCGGTCTCGCTTGGCTGCGAAACGCGATTGAGACCGTCCTTTGAGCCGGTCAGGAAGTAGGAAGGCTGCCGAATCGTGGCCCCCGCGAATGCACGGGCGCGGGCAAAGAACGGATCGATCGCACGGTAATAGTTTAGACCGCCTCGGAATCCTGTTCGAGAGAACGCGCTGATTGCCTCCGCGATGTATGTCGGATCGATCGTCCGGAGCGGTTCGGGCGCTCGCCGAAGCAACCCTCTCGCTCGATCGAAGGGATCCCAGCGGGTCTCATCAGGTGCTTGGCCCGATGTCCAATAGTAAACACCCGGAATCGTGGTCGCCGCATCTGCCCATGCGTCCTCAGCCTCAGGACGCATCTGCGCGAACATGTAGAAGTCGTGTTTTCCGGCAAGTCGGAGTTGTTCAAGAAAGCTCGGGCCGCGAAGCGATCGGAATGGAGCGCTCAAGCCGAACACTGCCGAAAAGCGATCCGGACGCATCATCGCGGCGTTCCACGCCACATTGGCTCCAAAGTCATGCCCGACGACCACGGCCGAGGGTATCTCCAGCCGGTCCAGAAGGCCGACGAGGTCGCCGACCGTGTCGAACGGCGTGTAGGCCTCAGCACTTGCTGGAGCGCTGCTGCCACCATAGCCTCGCATGTCGGGCGCGATCGCCCGCCACCCGGCATCTGCCGATGCGAGCATCTGTGAGCGCCATACCGACCAGATGGCGGGAAAGCCGTGACAGAACAGGACAGCGCGGCCGTGGCCCGTCTCTGCGACCTGAAGTTCTGCGCCGCCGACATCGATCTGCGAAAGTTTCATGCCAATCCTTCCGCTCCCGTTCGAACCTTCGGGCGGGAACCGGCGCAAGCGACAGAGCCCATCATGCCCATGCCCTTCCTACCCCACCTCGAAGTGGATAGCGCATTCGGACGTCGATCGCAAAGTGAGCCCGCGTAGTTTGACGGCAGCGCCAGATGTCAGTTGCCGCGGAAGCCAGCATGTCGGATTGGCGCGACCGGCATCACCGAGGATTTCGTCCCGTCATGCCCAAGCTCCTCGAGCGGGCGATTGCCCACTTCCAAAGCAATTCGCCGACCGATGATGCGAAACACGGCTCTCTGCTGTTTGCGGACGTGAGCGCCGCACTTCTCGCCATGCGCATTGCTCCCACATCGAGCCTCGCCGATCTGGTGCATGCGGGCGCGGAAGCGAATACTGGACCTCCAATTCGGAGCTGATGTGGGGCATGCCTGGATCCATGCTGGCCGCAGTCCACTTGGCGGAGGTGATGCAGGAACGCGGTAGCGCCGGCTGTTCGAAGTGAAGGCAGCCCGGCTGCTCGCCGATCCGGCTGAGACGCCACAAGGTCCACTTTGGACACGGGATCTCCACGGTGCCCTTTGGGATTGCATCGCGGACGAGCCTTGTTTCCCGACTATCGACGCATCTAATCGCCGTCAGCGCTACAACATATGCTGCAAATCTACCTTCCTCATTCTGCCAAATCAGCGTTACTGCCCGATGCCAAATCCGCCGGGCTCCACATCGCCCGGCGCGACGGGCGGTGCGTAGGGGCTGGTGTCGACGCGGTCGTCCTCCGGACGATAGCGATAACGGGGAACGATGTTGTAGTCGGGAATCCAGTAAGGATCTCGCCTCACCACGGGCACGATGACCAGCCTGTGCCGCCAAACCGGCCTGTGCAGCGCAGGTCGAACCTCAACTCGCGCCTCAACTCGCGGGCTGGCGGCGGCTGCAGCACTGAGCACCACCACCGTCCCCAGCGCCCACGTGACGGTCGTCATTCTCATGCGGTTGGATCTTCCTGGCCAAAGAGCCAAGTCAACGAGCCCCGTTCACGATCGTTCCGGAGTACGTCGAGGTTTGATCCGGACCAGAAGACTACTCTTCCAGGTCCTCAAAGCTGCGGACGTTCTCGGCGCGACGCGCAAGCTCATCGAACCGCATTGCGGCCTTCAACAGCGCGTCTCTGGTTTCGCCCTGACCTGAGCTCTCCGCCTTGGCCCGGAACTGTTCGGCTCGTTTGCGAAAATGTTCGGGTGAGTAGCTGCGCTCAATTCCCATGACGCTCCCTCAAAAGCCCATTCGTTCTGGGCCTTGGCTGCGCCGGATTCACCATCGCATCTCTCGGTCCAATCTTTTGGAACGTGCGCGCCGGGAGAGTCAAAATCAACAAAACAATAATTAGCTCAACAACTTAATAGCAACTTCGCCACATTCGGCGGATTGTGACCCAACCTATGTTAATGTACCTCATGCGCTTAGTTAGTAAGTGACGCATCTTACGCCTTACTGATGAGGATCATCGGGGATGGGTCAGCTTAGCAGAGGCGAACGCCTCCAAATCATGCTGTCGGCGATGGAGCTTCGGGCTGTCGATACGTGGCGTTTTGCCAAGCGGATGCCGAGCAGAGCGTCAGCGATCCGGGAATTGCTGAAGCGTGGTCTTGAAGCCGAGGGATTTTCTGAAGCCACGGAACATCAGAGGTCCAAGGACTTCTCAGTTCTCCCGGATTGAGCCCCCGCGCCGGCCTCGACCAACGCTATTATCTTCGGCATGGGTCGTCCGACCAGGTCCGCTTCAGAATGATCGTCGGCTTTCCGCGCTGGCCGGACGATTCTCCAGCCAGCCATGACTTGCAAAAGCGGGTCCGCGTCGGGAATTAGGAACTTCGTAGCGCCCGCCTCTGTTGCCGGACATGTCAGCCGTGGCAAACCTGCTCATGCGAAGGCAGAAGCTGCTCGAGCAGCTTGAGAGTGCCACAGCACAGCCCGACCGCGAGGAAATCGAACGTCAACTCGAGCAGATCGAGACGGCGCTGGAATTGCTCGAGTGGTTACCGTCGAGCAAGGATCCGGGCAAACCGTGATGTCGATCCCCCAAATCTCGCTGCAACAAGTCCTTCTGCAACGCGATCCAACGGGCTTGAAGCGCTCGATGATAACTATATTTGCGGTCCCTGCTTGCAATGCGGTTATGCGTCTATATATTAGATTTATTCGATCAGCCGCTGTGCCTTGTTGAATGCGCCCGCGGGCTCCTTTCCCAAAGACATCGTCGAAATTGAATTTGTTCGCGCGATAACCGCACGACGAACGCGCGTGTGCGCTTTGGAGAAAAGAATGACAACGGGTACTGTGAAGTGGTTCAACGGCCAAAAGGGCTTCGGGTTTATCCAGCCGAACGACGGCGGCAATGATGTGTTCGTGCACATCAGCGCGGTCGAACGCGCCGGGCTTTCCGGGCTGGCCGAGGGCCAGAAGCTGACCTTCGAGATCAAGTCCGATCGGATGCGCGGTAAGGTCAGCGCGGACAATCTTTCGCTGGCATAAAAAAGCAGCGCCTTTCCACGGATGTACTGGAAGGCGTTACGCCCGCTCAACCCCTGGGGTTGAGCGGGTTTCTGGTTTTGGACGGTTTGGGGTTTGAACGGCGGGCGGCCGCCTCCTAGAAGCTGATAAAGGATATAGCCGCCAACCGCGCTCCTGATCCGATTTTAGAACTTGAGGCTGTCACTCGGCACAGCTTACTCGGTGTAAGTCCGCCAACGCTCCGCCCTTCGGTAGATGCTCCCCGCCAGACATCGGCGCGCGCGATCGATCTGGGCCTCGGTTGCACCGTGACTACGCGCGTACATTTCGGCGACTGCCGCCGTATATTTCTCGACGTAGTATCGCACCTCCGAACAGGATATCCGTTGTACGAGCCCCGGCTCGCTGGCCGCCTGCACCTGCGAACTCATCGCCAAAATCAGCGCCCCCGCGCCGATCGCACGTCGTCCTCCCACCCACAGAACCGGCTGCCAGGACGCCTGAATCGTGCGGCTCGCGCAAATTAACAATGGTGGGAGCGCGCAAAGTTTGTGGACATTGTTGCTGAGAAGCGTCATCCGCAGAGCTCTCGGCTTTCAATGCTATCGGCTCGTTCCTTGCGTGGAACCGCTCGTGCCGCATCAGTCGGCCCGCCAGAGTCCCCGCCTCCAATCCGATGCGATCGCTCTGCTGCGCTCTCGCTGCCTCACCACGGCATAGCGGATCAGGCATCGCCGACGCGCCGCGCTATTTCTTGTTGGCGTCGAGCACCTTCTTGCAGCCGTCAGCGAGCTGGGCGTACTGCTTGTTCAAGCAGGCGATGATGCGGCCGCCGCCGGGGGTGACGGTCGCGCAGTATTTCTCGTAGTCTGCCTTGCACGCCGTCCTCTGCTCTTCGGTCAGAGCCTGGGCGACAGCGGCCTGCGACAGGCCGACCAGGGCAGTGACCAAAACGCCGTATCCGAGCTTTGACATGAAAATCCTTCCGGTGCCCGCTGCGTTGCTCCCGTCATCATGAAGATCGCCACCTTCAACATCAACAACATCGGGCGACGGCTCCCCAACTTGCTGCGCTGGCTCCGCACCGCCAAGCCCGATGTGGTCTGCCTGCAAGAGCTCAAATGCACTCAGGAGGCGTTTCCGATCGAGGCGATCGAGAAGGCCGGCTACCGAGCGGTGTGGCACGGGCAGAAGACCTGGAACGGCGTTGCCATCCTTGCGCGCAAGACCGAGCCGGTGCTGACCCGCACCGCCCTGCCCGGCACCCCCAAGGACACCGATGCGCGCTATATCGAATCCGCGGTGCGCGGCATCGTCATCGGCTGTCTCTACCTGCCGAACGGCAATCCGCAGCCCGGTCCGAAATTCGACTATAAGCTCGCCTGGTTCAAGCGTCTGCACAGGCACGCGGCCAAGCTCATCAAGAGCGAGCTGCCGGTGGTGCTGGCCGGCGACTACAATGTCGCGCCGACGCCGCTCGATATCTATCCGACCAAATCCTGGGACAAGGATGCGCTGATCCAGCCCAAGAGCCGCGCTGCGTTCAAGGCGCTGGTGGATCAGGGCTGGTGCGATGCGATCCGCGAGCTCTATCCGGACAAGCCGATGTTCACGTTCTGGGACTACAAGCGCAACCGCTGGCCGCGCGATGCCGGCCTGCGTCTCGATCATCTGCTCTTGAGCCCGCAGCTTGTGCCACGCCTGCTCAAGGCCGGCGTGGACCGCGCGGTGCGTGGCGAAGACGGCGCCAGCGATCACGCGCCGGCATGGGTCGTGCTGAAGTAGCGCTGAGATCATGATGCGATTAGGAAGAATCGCATCATGATCTCATCTGTTTGATTGCGCATGATCGCCGCACAAACGCCTATGGCGTTTGTCGCGAGGGAAAACCGGTTTCCACTTTTCCGGATCGTGCTCTAGTCCCGTCCGGCGTCCATGATCGCCTGCGCGAGCCGCGCCGGATCGGAGAAGCAAAGCTCGTGACTGCCGGGGACTTGCACCAGTCGGAATAGCCCAAGCTTGCTCGATAGCCGCGGATGCCATGGCAGGCTGTGTGGCAGCGCGGTATCCTCTGTGCAGTTGATGTAGGACTTGGCGATGCTCATCTCTGCCGGGTTGGTGCGCAGTCCGATCTTGTCCGTGAAGGTCTTGTTCGGATGCGGATTGAGCACCTCATAGGCGCGGGTGGCAGTCGCGAGATCGGCGTCGTTGATGAAGGCCTCGCGCCAGACCGGAAACGGCAGAACCACAGAGCCGTCGCCGCGCTCGGCGCTGATCGCGTCGAACAGCGCAACATAATGCGGCGGCACCATGTCGTTGAGTGACTCGCCGTCATTGGGAACGAAAGCGTTCCAGTAGACCAGCCTGCGGATTCGCGCCGGCACGCGATCGGCGACCCCGGTGATGATCATACCGCCATAGGAATGGCCCATCAGAATGATCTCGTTGAGGTCCTTCTCGGCGAGGTCATCGACGATGGATTGGATCGCCTCGTCGAGGCAGATCGTCTTCGGGTCGCCGGGCCGATTACCCCTGATGGTTGGCAGATGCACGGTGTGGCCCGCAGCACGAATATGCGCCGCAACCGGCTCAAACTCTGCACCCGTGTGCCAGGCGCCGTGGACCAGGACGTAGATTGACATGGTCGGTTTCCTTTGCAGGATATTTGACAGCTGAGCAGCCAGTGTGGCGCAGCGGCGGATGCCGCGCTTGGCTGGAACTGAACCCAATTGGCTTGGGAGCGAACTGGTGCCGGGTGTGCAGGCGCTACAGCGGAGCTGGAATACCGAGGCGGTCAGGCCGGCCGAGCAGTTCTCATTCTACCGCGAGGCGATCTGCCAAGCTTTCATGAATCTCACGCCGGAGTGGCCGAAGGGGGCCGCCTTCCCGGCGCGTGTCGAGAATGTGCAGTTCGGCGACGGTGCCGTAAACCGGGTCACCTTTCCCGAGCATACCGTGCGGCGGCTGCCATCCGACATCGCCGCGTCCAGCCGGCGCTGCTTCTACCTGAATCTCAAGCTCGCGGGCCGCTGCCGCATCCTGCAGGACAGTCACGAGCTCAGCCTCTCCTCCGGGCAGGTCGGCATCTTCGACAGCGACCGGCCGTTCACGCTGATCCATGATCGCGGACCGGTCCTCGGCGTCGCCTCGTTCAAGGTCCCCGCCGAGGCCCTAAACGATCGGTTGGGACCGTCGGGATCCGTCCCGCCGACGCGTGTGTCCGACGATCCTGCGCTCGGGACACTGATCGTGGAGAGCGCGCGATCCTTGAACGCCAATGCCCTGCGCATGCCGCCGGCGGACGCGGCGGCTCTGTTCGGCGTGCTGCTCGATCTCGTCGCATTGGCTCTGGCGCGCCGCAGCCGTGGCAACGCGCGCGAAGCAAGCTCCTTCGCGGACGCGACCGCGCTGGCATTGCGCCGCGCCATCCATGAGCGGCTGCGCGAGCCGCGCCTGACCGTCGCCAGCATTGCCACTTCGGTCGGGATCAGCGAACGCTATGTGCACAAGCTGCTCGCGCGGGCCGGCACAAGCTTCTCCGAATTCGTGATGGAGCGACGTCTCGACGGCGTCGCGGCGGAGCTGCGCGACCCCGCTCACACCCGTCGCGACATCGGCAGCATCGCTTTCGACTGGGGCTTTGCCGACCTCTCCCATTTCACGCGCCGGTTCAAGCATCGCTTCGGCGTGCGGCCGCGCGACTGGCGGGAGGGGAAGTAGTTCAACTGATCGGCCGCGGCGGCATCCGAGGACGCGCGCAGGGCACAGATCACGCCGTCAGCCGCTTGGCGTTGGCGGCGACGTGCTCGCGGTAGCGGTCGACGACCACAGCGGGGCTCGCGCCGGCCATCAGCTCGGCGGTGGCTTCCAGCGCAGCGACGATCTTCTCGGTCACCATCAGCTCGGCCTCTTCGCCGGTATCGGCGTCGCAGCGCGCGAATTTCTCGAGCCGCAGTCGGATCACCTCAGCCGCCTCCATCGCGAGCAGCGCCCCCGCAAACCAGGGGAAGCTGTCCGTGAGCGGCGCGCTGCTGTCCGGCGCGCCAGAAGGATTATCGTCCATCGTGTGCGGCTCCAAAGTCCGAGGAACTGACGTGACAGCATGGGCCTGAAACTCTAACAGCCGGCACGTTCAGAGGCAGGCTTTTTCGCAACCCTTGGCACTTGCCATTAACCATGCCGATCGCACCGGTCTGAAGCCCACGCGACACCGCCGCGCCCGGTGCCCGGTCCGGTATCCGGCGCCAGCATCACGCACTTCGGCTGTCGGGCCAGACCTGCTCCAGATTGGTCGACCGCTCGGGCAATCCCTCGGTCAGGACCGCGGTGCCGCCACACACCGGCAGATGGACGACGAGGCTTGCCGCATCCGGAACGTCGGGCCGCGGCGTCGCGTTCAACAGCAGGATCTCATCGCGCGTGCGCCTGATCTCCTTGAACTCGTAGCTGAACGCCGCCGAGTTGCGCGGGTATTCGCGCCAGATCTGCCCTTGTTTCCTGAAACTGCTTTGGGTGCCGGCATAGACATCGGCGTAAGACAGGCAGGCCGGAATGTTCAGCGTCTTGAGCACGGCCTCGCCGACATTCGAGACCGCGGGAAGCGCGCTGTTCACCGCTCCGATGGCGGCCAACACGGTCGTGGCCGCGGCGGCAAGGATCGCCAGCAATCCCCGCGTCGTCATGCGCGACTGCGCCTTGGGGGAAGAAAGCTTGGGGGAAGAGAGATGTGCATGGGCCATGACTGCGCTCTCCGCGTCTTGGCAAGTAGCGCGCAACAGGTGGCCGCCGATTGCCGCCAACCGAGGTCCGTTCACGGAAACCTAATCTGGCGCAAATCCGGCTTGGCGAGTGTGACGCAGCTCACAACCTTCGATTTCTCGATGGGCGTGGCGCTACGGGAAGACGAGCCGCGCCGCACATCGCCGCTGCGCGCCGCAGAAGCTGCTGGAATAGCCCGGCCGCGGCACCCAATTATGCTAAGACGTGGTCCCGATCCTCCCGCTAACGATTCCCTTCCCTTCATGGCCAAGAACGCACTGTCCTTTGTCTGCCAGAACTGCGGCGCGGCCTATTCGCGCTGGCAAGGCAAATGCGAGGCCTGCGGCGAGTGGAACACGCTGGCCGAAGAGGACACCACGGGCGCGACCTCGGCGCCGGTCTCGCTGCGCTCCAAGCGCAAGGGCCGGCACTTCCAGCTCGAAAGCCTATCCGGCAAGAGCCTGGACGCTCCCCGCCTCTCCTCCGGCATGACCGAGCTCGATCGCGTTACCGGCGGCGGGTTCGTGCGCGGCTCGGTGCTGCTGGTCGGCGGCGATCCCGGCATCGGCAAATCGACGCTTCTGACGCAGGCGACCTCCATGCTGGCCCGCGCCGGCCACCGTGCCGTCTATATCTCCGGCGAAGAAGCGGTGGCGCAGGTGCGGCTGCGCGCGGAGCGCTTGGGGCTGGCGGACGCGCCGGTGCAGCTCGCCTCGGAAACCTCGGTCGAGGATATCATCTCCACGCTGTCCGAAGGCACGGTGCCGCGGCTGATCGTGATCGACTCGATCCAGACCATGTGGACGGACACGGTGGAGTCCGCCCCCGGTACCGTGACCCAGGTCCGCGCCTCCGCACAGGCCCTGATCCGCTTCGCCAAGAAGTCGGGCGCGGCGATCATCCTGGTCGGCCATGTCACCAAGGATGGCCAGATCGCCGGGCCCCGGGTGGTCGAGCACATGGTCGACGCGGTGCTGTCGTTCGAGGGTGAAGGCTCGCAGCAGTTCCGGATCCTGCGCGCGGTGAAGAACCGTTTCGGCCCGACCGACGAGATCGGCGTGTTCGAGATGACCGGTCTTGGCCTACGCGAGGTTACCAACCCCTCGGAGCTGTTCCTGTCCGAGCGCGATCTCGGCAGCCCCGGCACCGCCGTGTTTGCCGGCATCGAAGGCACCCGTCCGGTGCTGGTCGAGATGCAGGCGCTGGTGGCGCCGACCTCGCTCGGCACGCCGCGCCGCGCCGTGGTCGGCTGGGACCCGAGCCGGCTGTCGATGGTGTTGGCGGTGCTGGAGGCCCATTGCGGGGTCAAGCTGTCCGGCCATGATGTCTATCTCAATGTCGCCGGCGGCTTGCGCATCCATGAGCCCGCCGCGGATCTCGCCGCGGCCGCCGCGCTGGTCTCTTCGCTGGTCAATGCGCCCTTGCCGCCGGACGCGGTCTATTTCGGTGAGATCTCGCTGTCCGGCGCGGTGCGACCGGTGGCACAGACCTCGGCGCGTCTGAAGGAAGCTGCCAAGCTCGGCTTCGGCCGGGTGGTGCTGCCCGAACAGGCGCGCGGCGAGATCGGCGGCGATGCCGGCCTTAGTCTCAACACCGTTGGCGGGTTGACGTCCCTGGTCGCCGAAATCGCCGCGCGCGGCGTTCCACGGGGCCGACCAGACGGCGCGAGGCAGGAGAATGGCCGTAAGCTTACGGAAAAAAATGCCACACCAGCGAGATTCCGCCGCCAGGACGGCTAGCCGCATCGTGACGTTCCCGTGACTCGCCGCTATACAACCCCGCAACCGGGGCTACCCACAGGATCGTGCCACCTTGCGGCCTTGTCGGGGAACCGCCCGCTCTCCCAAGAGAGCATGGCCGTGCCGCCGATTCGGAAGACGACCTTTGACCAGTGAAGCGGACCTGACCAGCCGATGCCGATAACGATCCTCGATCTCATCCTGCTCGGCGTCATGCTGATTTCGGGACTGCTCGCGATGGTCCGCGGCTTCATGCGCGAGGTACTGTCGATCGCGGCCTGGGGCGCCGCCGCGTTGGTAACGCTTTATTCATTCTCGAAGCTGCTGCCGACCGCGAAGACCTATTTCAACAACGACACGGTCGCGAGCGTGGTCGTGGTCGCCGGTACCTTCATCGGTACCCTGATCGTGGTGTCGATCATCACGGTCCGCATCTCCGACATGATCCTGGATTCGCGAATCGGTGCGCTCGACCGCACGCTCGGATTCCTGTTCGGACTGGGCCGCGGCCTTCTGATCGTGGTGGTCGCATTCCTGTTCTTCAGCTGGCTGGTGCCGGAAAAGCAGCGGCCCGATTGGGTCACCGGTGCAAAATCCCGCGTCGTCCTGCAGGGAACCGGGGATTGGCTGATGTCGCTCTTGCCTGACGACCCCGAGAACACCATTTTAAAGAAATTCAAGAAGAACAAGCCGGAAGACGACCAGACTGACACCGAGCCGCCAGCAGCAGGCGGTGATGGGTACTCAAAGCCTGCCCGCGACAGCTTGAAAAAGCTGATCGAGAAGCCCGCGGCCAAGTGAGGCCGAGGCCTCGCCTAGCAAGGCGGCATGTGAACGAGACCCAGAAGAGAGGCGCGATGGACCAGAACCACGATTCTTCCGGCGAAGCCCAACAAGCGGATCTGGACTTTGGACCTCCCCCCTACCTACGAGACCCCGACCTAGATGGAGACACGCTGCGCGAGGAGTGCGGCGTGTTCGGCATTTATGGGCACGACGACTCCGCCGCGATCACCGCGCTCGGCCTGCACGCGCTTCAGCATCGCGGCCAGGAGGCCGCCGGCATCGTCTCCTATGACGGCTCCCGCTTCCACAGCGAACGACGGCTCGGCTTGGTCGGCGATACCTTCTCCCGCCGCGAGGTGATCGAGCGCCTGCCCGGCAATGTCGCGATCGGCCATGTGCGCTATGCCACGACCGGCGCCACCATCCTGCGCAACGTGCAGCCGCTGTTCGCCGAGCTCAACGCCGGCGGCTTTGCGGTCGGCCACAACGGCAACCTCACCAACGGCCTGACCTTACGCCGCGAGCTGGTGCGCGCCGGCGCCATCATGCAGTCGACCACGGACACCGAGGTGATCCTGCATCTGGTCGCGCATTCCCGCCGCACCAATTTCATCGACCGCTTCATCGAGGCGCTGCGCGCCATCGAGGGCGCCTATTCGCTGGTCTGCATGACCAACAAGAAGCTGATCGGCGCGCGCGATCCGCTCGGCATCCGCCCGCTGGTCTATGGCGAGCTCGAGGGCTGCCCGATCCTGGCCTCCGAGACCTGCGCGCTCGACATGATCGGCGCGCGCTACATCCGCGACGTCGAGCCCGGCGAAGTCGTGATCTTCGACGAGCAAGGTATGCACAGCCACAAGCCGTTCCCGCCGAAACCGGCGCGGCCCTGCGTGTTCGAATACATCTATTTCGCCCGCCCCGATTCCATCGTCGGCGGCCGCTCCGTCTACGAGGTGCGCAAGGCGTTCGGCGCCCAGCTTGCCCGCGAAAGCCATGTCGATGTCGACGTCGTGGTGCCGGTTCCGGATTCCGGCGTGCCGGCCGCGCTCGGCTACAGCCAGCATTCCGGCGTGCCGTTCGAGCTCGGCATCATCCGCAACCATTATGTTGGCCGCACCTTCATCCAGCCGACCCAGAGCATCCGCGAATCCGGCGTGCGCATGAAGCACTCGGCCAACAAGGCCGCGATCGCGGGCAAGCGCATCATCCTGATCGACGACTCGCTGGTGCGCGGCACCACCTCGAAGAAGATCGTGCGCATGATGCGCGACGCAGGCGCGACGGAAGTGCATTTCCGCCTGGCCTCGCCGCCGATCCTCTATCCCGACTATTACGGCATCGACCTGCCGGACCGCGGCGGCCTGCTCGCTGCGACCCATTCGCTGGAGGAGATGCGCGAGCTGATCGGCGCCGACTCGCTCGCCTTCCTGTCGATCGACGGCATGTACCGCGCCATGGGCGAGCCCGCGCGCGACCCGGCCAGCCCGAAATTCTCCGACCACTGCTTCACCGGCAGCTATCCGACCCACCTCACCGACCAGGCCCTGGTGGAGCCGCAGCCGCGGCAGCTGTCGCTGCTGGCTGAGGCGAGCTGACGCGCAGCGTCATCCCGGGGCGAGGCCGCAGGCCGTGAACCCGGGATCTCGAGCTTTTTTATCCGTGCCCATTACGATCGGGATTCCGGGTTCGATGCTTCGCATCGCCCCGGAATGACGGCCGTTATGCCTATGGGCTTGTCCTAGCCGGTCACGTCTGTAAAACCGCGCCAACCAAGACGCGGAAACAGCCATGTCCCTCCCCCTCGCCTCCCGTATCGCCCTCGTCACCGGCGCCTCGCGCGGCATCGGCTATGCCACCGCGCGCGCTCTGGCCCGCGCCGGCGCGCATATCGTCGCCGTCGCGCGCACCCAAGGCGGGCTCGAGGAGCTCGACGACGAGATCCGGAAGGAGACCGGCAACGGCGCCACGCTGGTGCCGATGAGCATGACCGACACCGACGGCATCGCGCGGCTCGGCGCGGCGCTGCACGAGCGCCACGGCAAGCTCGATATTCTCGTCGGCAATGCCGGCGTGCCCGGCCCCTCCTCGCCGCTCGGTCATATCGACCTGAAGGCCTGGAACGATGCGGTCGCGGTCAATGCGACCGCCAATTTCCAGCTGATCCGCTGCATGGAGCCGCTCTTGAAGGTCTCCGACGCCGGCCGCGCCCTCTTCGTGACCTCCGGTGCCGCGCACAAGGCATCGGCCTATCTCGGCCCTTACGCCGCCAGCAAGGCCGCGCTGGAGACCTTGGCGCGGGTGTGGGCTCACGAGACCGAGCGCACGCCGCTGCGCGTCAATCTGTTCAGCCCGGGACCGATCCGCACCCGCATGCGCGCTACGGTGTTTCCCGGCGAAGATCCTGACACGCTCGACACGCCCGAGCAGGTCGCCGAATTCATCGTGCCGATGTGCCTGCCAAGCTGGACCGAGACCGGCAAGCTCTACGACTACAAGAGCCGCACGCTGAAGAACTTCCAGCCGCCGGCCTGAGCAGTTGCAGGGCGGCAACTTCGACGGCTACTTGGCGTCCTCGTCCTCGCCGGCCGCGACCTTGACGAGGCTGATCGCGCGCTCCGGGCAGGCAACGACGCACAGGCCGCAGGCCAGGCAGCGGTCGCTGCGCGGCGTATAGGCCGTCTTCATGCCGTGAACCCGAACGCGCAGGCGGCCGACGAAGGACAGCGCGCGGAAGTCGGCCGGCTCGATCGCCGTAACGTCGAATACGTCGTAGGGACAGACCTCGACACAATCGCCTTTAGCCTCGCATCGATTGCGATCGACAACGGGGACGTAGGCGCCGGGCATGGCCTGGCATTCGGTCCCCGGACGGTCGGGATGCCGCGCGGCCTTGCGCACCTTGGCCGGATTGGCTCGCTTGGAGCGACGCGGCTTGGCGACGGAGTCCGGCACACCGCCGGCTGCTGGGATCAGCTCGGAGTCACGCATCGGCGGTCAACACCATGATGTTGCCGCCGGGATCACACAGCCGATGCTGATCGCCGTCGCCCATGACGTCGATCCGTCCACGCCACCGATGGCTGTAAACGCCACCGCCTCTCATCAGGCTGCGACAGAGTCAGAGCAGTCACCATGGTCTCCATTCGGCGAGGCCGTTGAAGCTTGCCTTCCCAGGAGTGCACATGATCCGAACGCGCAGGGGCATCAGCGGGAGGCCGCGCATGGCTACTTCCTGTCCTGCCTGGCGTTGGCCGGCGTCTGATGATCGCGCGCCGCCACCAGCTCCTTGCGCAGTTTCTCCTGCTCCTCCCACGTCAACACCGGACGCTGTTCGTCACGGGGCACGTCGTTCACGGGAAGATAGTTGTAAGTATTGCCGAACCGCTCGGCCTCCGACGGCATCACGCCCGAGGACGCGCAGCCGGCAAGCGACAGTGCGGCGATCAGCCAGGCCGCCGCTGCACGCGCGCGGCGTCCGACCGCCGCCGCTTCAATCCGCGACATCTCGATGCGGACGATCATCGCACCGCTGCTCCCACATCGGCCGGATGAAGCTCCGCGATACCGAGCGTGCGCCCCGCCCCTGGCAGCCCGGGCGGGCTCTTCGTCCAGGGATAGCCGCGTCTGCCCATCTGGTAACCGCGATCGAACAGCGCGCCCATATAGGCCCGGTCGAACGGTCCATCTGCCTGCACCGTAAAATCGTCCGGGATGCTGGCGAGATTGAAATCAACGCCGTTGAATTTGGTGATGGAGTAGATGCGGTAAAGATCTCCGATGCCCTGGTTCTTGATCAGGGTGGACAGCGAGCGCTGCGTGACCGAGAGCATGTCGGCACCGACGTTCTCCCATTGCGGGTCGATGCGAGCGTTGCGAATGACGAACAGCCGCGCGCCGCGCGATGCGCGCCCGGCCCGCTGGCTCGCAATCAGGCGCTGGATCGACGGGCCGATGAAGACCTGCCGGGTGACGCCGCCATCGACATGAAGCTCGTCATAATCCTTGTCGCCGATGCGAACCTTGATGCGCACCGGTGCGAACGCACCGGGCACGGTAGCCGAGGCCAGCAGCACCTGGCGAAACAGCGCGATCGCCTCGGGCGTATCGACCGCAGCGATTCGGCCCATATCCCACAGCACCGGCCGCTGGGCATCGAGGTCGGTCGTCCCGATCAGCAGGACACGCCCCTTGCTACTCTCGCGGGCGACATCGCGCAGGAAGTCGCGATCGACATATTTCTCGATCAGGTTCGAGAGCGGCGCATTGTCGGCCAGTGCCGCTCCCTGCAGCAGTCCGGAGACGTTGACCGTGAAGATGTCCTTCCGGCCATAGGTGGTGAAGATCTCGCGCAGCTTGTCGTCGCGCTCGCGGCCGAGAAACACGAACGGCGCAATCAGCGCACCCGAGCTCACCCCGGTCACCATGTCGAACAACGGCCTCTTACCGGACTCGCTCCAGCCGACCAGAAGGCCCGCGCCGAACGCGCCATTCTCCGCGCCGCCGGAGATCGCGAGGAAGTTGAGCTGCCGCGACGCCAGGGCATTCGCGGAGGCGCGTTGCACGAGCGTGTCGGCAAATGCCGGCGTCGCCTCATCGCCCCAATACCGGACGTCTCGGAAGCCGACCGGATCGAGGTGGCCGGAAGCCATCTCCGGCGGCGCAGTGCGGGGCATGAGCGCGGCGCAGGCCGCGAGCTGGGCGGACGCCAAGATCGCCCCGGCGATCCGAAACAGTTGCGCCGCGCGGCTGCGGAACGATACCTCTCGCCCGGGCGCGGTCGCGCCTATCGCCCCCCTGGGCGTGGCCAACGCAGGAAAGCCCCGCGACATCAGGTCGAGACGCATCATACCCCTGGATACCTTGGCCGCTCATTCCTAGATAAACTACTCTAATAATGTTCCACAACTTCCCGCCCACGTCCACTAAAGTTAGATCAAATTCTCTAGATTAGAGGACACGGAAGTGTTTCTTTATGTTTCCAGGGCTGAGCAGCGGACGGCGCCATGAGGAAGGTCGACCCGGTCAAACACGAACAGCGGCGCCAGGAGATCATCCAGGCGGCGCTGCGCTGCTTCGTCAGGAACGGATTCCATGGTGCAAGCACGACCGACATCTGCGCCGAAGCCAAGATGAGCCCGGGGCACCTCTACCATTACTTCCCCAGCAAGGAGGCCATCGTCGAGGCTCTGGTGCAGAGTGACCTCGCCCATGCGGCCTCGCGCGTCGAATTGATCCTGGCATCTCCCGACATCGTCGAGGCGTTGCTGAGAGAGATCGAGGACACCAGCATCCATCGGCCTGAAGCCCAGGTCCTGAGTGCCGAGGCGCTGGCGGAAGCCTGCCGGAATCCGTCGTTCGCACGCATCGTCCAAGAACATGCGCGCGCGATACGCGCCCTGCTTGTCGATTTCCTCATCAAGGCGCAGCGCCGCGGTGAGGTCGATCCTGCGCTCGATCCCGAAGCCGCCGCCAACATTCTCTCTGCCGTGGTCGACGGCGCCCGCGCGCTGCCGATCCGCAATCCCACCGTCGACATCAAGAAAAGCACGGAGCATTTGCGGATCATGCTCAACCGCTTCCTGAGGCCGCCGGCGACGCCGATGCGACCTCCCGCGGGAAGCAGCAAGCGCCGGGCCTGTGGCCCCCTGGGTCTGCTGAAGAAGAAATGACCGGCCTCGCGGACCGTCCCGCGGTGCGCGCCAACTCGACAGATCCCGGCCTGCGCAAGGCCCGCCCTGGACGGGCGCCGCGATTGACTCCGCTCACCGCCCGCGATTGACTGCAATCAACAAGCAGCTGACCACAGCTCACAGGGAGGATGCCATGACGCGCGCCTTGCGCGAACTCGCGAGCATTGTCGCCCGGTTCGTTCCGCTGGTGGTTGCAGCCTTCCTCATCCTGCTTCCGCGTTTTGCCGGGGCCGGCGAGATTCCGACCTTCGCCGTCGACCCGTCCTGGCCCAAGCAGCTCCCCAACAACTGGATCATCGGCCAGGTCGGCGGCATCACCGTCGACTGGCAGGGCCATATCTGGATGATCCATCGGCCGCGCTCGCTGACAGACGACGAGAAAGGCGCGACGCTGACGCCGCCCCGCTCCAGATGCTGCATCCCGGCGCCGGCCGTGCTCGAATTCGATGTCGACGGCAATCTGCTCCGCGCCTGGGGTGGTCCGGGCGACGGCTACGAATGGGTCGGGCGCGAGCACGGCATCGAGGTCGACGAGCGCGGCTTCGTCTGGATCGGCGGCAATGCAGACAACGACAACGCGATCCTGAAATTCACCCTCGACGGGAAATATGTCGGGCAGATCGGCAGCATCGCGCCGAGCAAGGGCTCCAATGACACGACGCAACTCGGCAAGCCGGCTGAGACCGCGATCGACAAGGATGCCAACGAAATCTACATCGCCGACGGCTACGGCAATCGCCGGGTGATCGTGTTCGACGCGACGACACTGACCTACAAGCGGCACTGGGGCGCCTATGGCCACGTGCCTGACGACGCCAAGCAGCCGCCCTACGATCCGAAAGCGCCGGTCGCGCAGCAGTTCGGCAACCCCGTCCATTGCGTGAAGATCGCGGGTGACGGGCTGGTCTATGTCTGCGACCGCATCAATGACCGTATCCAGGTGTTCAAGAAGGACGGCACCTTCGTCAAGGAATGGTTCTTCGAGAAGAACACGCTCGGCAACGGCGCGGTGTGGGACCTCGCGATCTGGCCCGATCCGAAGCAGAGCTACTTGCTCTCGGCCGATGGCGAGAACAACGAGATCCGCATCATCGATCGCAATAACGGCAACGTGGTCGGCAGCTTCGGTCATACCGGCCGCAGCGCAGGCCAGTTTCACTGGGTGCACGCGATGGCCGTGGACAAGCTCGGCAACGTTTATACCGCCGAGGTGGACACCGGAAAACGCATCCAGAAATTCAGATTGACCTCGGACGCGCTCCGATAAACCCAAAAATGCAGGAGCCGGATCGTGGACGCGGCCCCGCGCCTTTTTGCGCATTGCTGCCGCACGCAAGAGGAGCTATCGAACGAAGATCAGCAAAAGCCCCGCTCAAGAGGGCAGCGCTGGACACAACACCAGGGAGGATACAATGACGACGACCTATGCGCGGCGGCTCGCGATGCTGCTCGCCGCCACCACGCTCGGCTTTGCTGGTCACGCTTCCGCCGACGACAAGACCGTCAAGATCGGCGTGCTCAACGACATGTCGAGCCTCTACGCCGATATCGGCGGTCCCAATTCGGTGGCCGCAGTCAACATGGCAGTGGAGGATTCCGGCCTCAAGTCCAAGGGCTGGACCATCGAGGTCATAAGCGGCGACCACCAGAACAAGCCTGATGTCGGCGTCAACATCGCAAGGCAGTGGATCGACAGCCAGAAGGTCGACGCCATCGCCGATACGCCGAACTCCGGCGTCGCGCTCGCCGTCTCCAATCTGGTCAAGGAGAAGAACGCGATCCTGCTCAATTCGGGCGCCGCGACCGCAGACCTCACCGGCAAGGCCTGCAACGCCAACACCGTCTCCTTCACCTACGACACCTACATGCTCGCCAACGGCACCGGCAAGGCGCTGACCAAAGCCGGTGGCGATACCTGGTTCTTCCTCACTGCGGATTACGCCTTCGGTGCGGCACTGGAGCGCGACACCACCGCAGTCGTCACGGCGAACGGCGGCAAGGTGCTCGGCAGCGTCAAGCATCCGATCAACTCGTCCGACTTCTCCTCCTTCCTGCTGCAGGCGCAGTCGTCGAAGGCCAAGGTCGTCGGGCTCGCCAATGCCGGCGGCGACACCACCAATGCGATCAAGCAGGCTGCCGAATTCGGCATCGTCCAGGGCGGCCAGAGGCTCGCGGCGCTGCTGCTGTTCGTCACCGACGTGCATGCACTCGGCCTCAAAGTCGCGCAGGGCCTCACCTTTACCGAGTCCTTCTATTGGGACCTGAACGACAAGACCCGCGCCTGGTCGAAGCGCTTCATGGAGGCGTCGCCCAAGCATACGATGCCCTCGATGACGGTCGCCGGCAATTACGCCGCCGTGCTGCATTACCTGAAGGCGTTGGAGGCGCTTGGCGGCAATCCGCATGACGGCGCCAAGGTGGTCGCCAAGATGAAGGAGATCCCGACCGACGATCCGCTGTTCGGCAAGGGCCCGCTGCGCACCGATGGCCGCCGCCTGATCCCGGCCTATCTGTTCGAGGTCAAGAAGCCCGAGGAATCGAAGTACCCTTGGGACTACTACAAGCTGATCGCAACGATTGCGCCGGAAGATGCCGCCAAGCCGCTGGAAGCGAGTGACTGTCCGCTGGTGAAGAAATGACGGCGCATAATTTCTGTATGTTTCGCCTGTGTCGGACCGGAAACTTTTGAGCCATCGGCGAGGTTCGCGTGTTGCGAACCTCGCCGCTGTTTCTCCTCGCGCATCACGCATCCGCAGCGCGATCGCTGAGAGTCATGCGAAGGAGAAGCGCCTGTGATCAAGAGATAGTTACTGACCGGTGCCGTGGAGGCGCGCGCGCTCACGAGAACGACACATCGCTGTCACCTACCGCGACTAAATGCCGCAGCGCGACAGCACACGTTCTTTTAGGGCCAGCCGAATGAAAATCAGACTTCTTTCCACGGTCGCAGTTTCTGCGCTCGCCATCACGATTGCATGCACCGCTCCTGTCTCCGCGGATCAGGACGAACGGGGCCATCAGCATGCACATGACGGAGACACCGCGACACCGATCAAGCATCTCGTGATCATCTTCAACGAGAACCGTTCCTTCGACCATTATTTCGCGACCTATCCGAACGCCGGCAATCCGGCCGGAGAAATTCCCTTCAAGGCCAAGCCGCATACGCCGAAGGTGAACAACCTCGCCAACGCCAATCTCCTGGTCAACAACCCGAACTCGACCAACACGGCCAACGGCACCGGCGCGACAGACCCGTTCCGCCTCGACCGCACCCAGGCCAACACCCGTTCCCAGAACCACGCCTACACGCCCGAGCAGCAGGCCTACGACAACGGCAAGGCTGACCTGTTCCCGAAATTCACGGGCCGCGGCACCGCCGGCGGTGCCGGTGCCTTCGGCACCAACGGCCAGGTGATGGGCTATTTCGACGGCAACACCGTCACGGCATTCTGGAATTACGCTCAGAACTTCGCGATGAACGACGCCGCCTATACTGACACCTACGGCCCGTCGACGCCCGGCGCGATCAACGTGATCTCCGGTCAGACCAACGGTGCGCAGAACATCGTCGGCTCGTCATCATCGATCGCAGACGGCCAGGGCGGCCTGACGCTGATCGGCGACACCGATCCCGCCTATGATTCCTGCTCGAGCACGACGAGCACGGTCTTGATGTCGGGACAGAACATCGGCGACCTGCTCAACGATGCGAAGATCAGCTGGGGCAGCTTCATGGGCGGCTTCAACCTCTCTCTGACCAACACCAACGGCACGACCGGCTGCGCGCGCAGCACCTATTCGAGCAACGTGGCCAGCACCATCACCGACTATATCCCCCACCACGCCTGGTTCCAGTATTACAAGTCGACGGCTAACCCGACCCATGCGCGGCCGAGCTCGCTTAGCGCAATTGGACACACGTACAAGGCCGACGGCAAAACCGTCGATCCGGCCAATCACGCCTATGACCTCGAGGACTTCTACGCCGCGGTCTCGGCCGGCAATTTCCCCGCCGTTTCCTACATCAAGATGCCGGCCTATCAGGACGGTCATCCCGGCAATTCCGACCCGCTCGACGAGCAGGCCGGCAACGTCGAGCTGATCAACTTCCTGCAGCAGCGTCCGGACTGGAAGGAGACCGCGGTCATCGTGACCTATGACGACTCCGACGGCTGGTACGACCACGCCTATGCGACGCCGACCAGCGCCTCCTACGACTCCAGCGCCGATCAGGTCAACGGCGCCGGCCTGTGCGGCACCGGTGCTGCCACCCAGCCTCAGCCCAAGGGCCTCAACGGCACGCCCGTCAACGGCCGCTGCGGTCCGGGCACGCGGGTTCCGTTCATCGTGATCTCGCCCTACGCCAAGCAGAACTACGTCAGCCACACGCGCATCTCGCAGGCTTCCGTGGTGCGCTTCATCGAGGACAACTGGTTGCACGGCCAGCGCCTGGGCCGCGGCTCGTTCGACGCCAGCGCCGGATCGATCATGGACCTGTTCGACTTCGAACATGATCACGACGATGAGGCGAACAAACTGTTTCTCGATCCGACTGCGGGCACCGTCATCGTGAGCGTGCCCGAAGGCCATCACCACTAGATCATGATGCGATTAGAACGAACCGCATCATGATCTCATCTCTTTGATTGAGCATGATCTCCGCGCAAACGCCTATGGCGTTTGTCGCGAGGGAAAACCGGTTTCCACTTCTCCGGATCATGCTCTAAGCGATCAGAACAGACATATGAACGTTCACATGTCGTGGCTCCTCGGCGCCGGCCTGCTCTGCATGGCCGGCGCTGTCTCCGCGCTCGAGGCGCAGGGAGTTCCTGGAGCCAATCCGAACCCGATCCACCTCGTCCGTCCGCACACTGCCCCGCTCTCCGCGATGGCGCAGCTCGGCCGGCAGATCTTCAACGACGCCTCGTTGTCGTCGTCGGGGGCGCTGTCATGCGCGTCCTGTCACAGTGCGGATCACGCTTATGGCCCACCTACTGACGAGCCGGTCATGCTCGGCGGCTCGACCCTGTCGCAACAAGGCGCGCGCGCGGTCCCATCGCTGACCTATCTCGAGCGTCAGCCGAATTTCAGCATCGGCCCCGATAAGGGCGACGACGAGAACCTCGTCGACCTGGCGCAGATGGCTGCGATCGCACAACAAGCCCCGCGCGCGAAGAAGATCGCGACGCAGAGTGCAGCTTCGGCGGCGAACATCGTGCCGCAAGGCGGCCTGTTCTGGGACGGACGCGCTGACACGCTGCAGGATCAGGCGCTGTTTCCCCTGCTCGACCGGCGCGAGATGGACGGTGGCAGCATCGAAACCGTCGCCGGCAAGCTGCGCCACGCGCCCTATGTGGAGAGCTTCATCGGCCTGTTCGGCGCCAACATCTTCAACAATCCCCGACTGCTGGTCTCGGAGGCGATGTTCGCTGTCGCCCGCTATCAGCTCGAAGAGCCGAGCTTTCATCCCTACAGCAGCAAGTTCGACTACTGGCTGGAGGGCAAGGCGCAGCTGAGCGCGAGCGAACTGCGCGGCCTGCAATTGTTCAACGATCCCGACAAGGCCAATTGCGCCGGCTGCCATCCTTCCAGCCCTACCCGCGACGGGCTGCCTCCTCTCTTCACCGACCATCAGTACGAGGCACTCGGCGCGCCGCGCAATGCAGCGCTGGCCGACAACCATGATCCAAGCCATTTTGATTTGGGCGCCTGCGGTCCGCAGCGCACCGACATCGCCGACCAGACGCAATATTGCGGCATGTTCCAGACCCCGACCTTGCGCAACGCGGCGACCCGCCGCGCATTCTTCCACAACGGCGTCTTCCGTACTCTGCAGCAGGTGCTCGATTTCTATAATTTCCGCGACACCAATCCTGAGAAGGTCTATCCGCGCGCGGCCGATGGCACCGTGCAGAAATACGACGACCTACCCGCGAAGTACCGAGCCAATGTCGACGTGACCGATCCGCCGTTCGACCGCAAAGCGGGGGAGAGTCCAGCGATAACCGCGCAGGACGAAGCCGACATCATCGCCTTCCTGAACACGTTGACCGACGGCTATCAGCCGAAGCCTTGAGCGGCCCGCCTGATCATCCCCTGATCGCTGGTGTCGCCTCTCGCCATCAGCGCAGCAGGGCCGCGAGCCGGCCGATGCCCTCCGCGATCGTCGGTTCCTGCGGCAGCGAATAGGACAGCCGGATCGTGTTCGCTCCGCTGCCGTCGTGAAAGAAAGCCGCACCCGGGACGAACGCCACCTTGGCCTCCTCGACGGCCCGCTCCAATAACGCCGCACCGGACATGGATTCCGGCAAGGTCGCCCACACGAACAGGCCGCCCTCCGGCCTGGTCCAGCTCACGCCCGACGGCATCTCGGCCTCGAGTGATCCCAGCATGGCGTCGCGCTTGCGCCGGTAATGCGCGCGCGCCGTCGCGATCAACTCGGCGTGCCGGCCGCCTTCGACCAGCCTGTGCATCACCATCTGATTGATGGCCGATACGTTCAGGTCGCTCGCCTGCTTGATGAGCACGAGACGGCCGATGATAGCGCGCGATGCGCAAACCCAACCGACGCGGAGGCCGGGCGCGACGGTCTTCGAGAACGTCCCGAGATAGATCACCCGCGAGCGGTCCAGCGAGCCGCTGCGGCCGGCATCGATGGCCTGCAGCGCCGGGAGCTCGTCCCCTTCGAGCCGCAGCGCCGAATAGGCGCTGTCTTCGAGCACCGGCACGTCGAGCTCGGCGGCCAGGTCCAGGATGTCGCCGCGCGCGGCCAGCGAGAGCGTATCTCCGGTGGGGTTGGCGAAGTCGGGCACGACATAGGCAAACTTGACGCGCGCGCCCGACGTCGCTTTCGCGGCCTCGTCGGCATAGGACGCCGGCGTCCGGTTGGAGGCGTGCGGGCGGATCACGTCGTAGCGCGGCTCGTAGGCCGAGAAAGCCTGTAGCGCGCCGAGATAGGTCGGAGCGGTGACCAGCGCCGTATCGCCGGGGGTGAGCAGCAGCTTGCCGAGGAAGTCCAGCGCCTGTTGCGAACCCGACGTGATGAGGATGTTGTCGGCCGACGCTGGGACGCCGCGCCCAGCCATGTGACCGGCAATCCATTCGCGAAGCGGAGCGTAGCCCTCGCTGACCGAATATTGCAGCGCCGCCGATGCGCCGGCCTGGTCGGCGAGAACCTCGCCATAGGCTTGCGTCGCCGCTGCTGCAGGAAACAGTGCGGGATCGGGAATCCCGCCGGCGAAGGAAATCACCCCAGGTCGTTCGAGCAGCTTGAGCAGCTCACGAATTTCCGATGCCTTCATGCGCTCGGCGCGGCGCGCGTAGATCGGTTGCCAGCTGGACATGATTCCACCCCGAGGAGCTTTGAGAGTTTATGTCAGTATAATTGACCTATTTTCGGCGAGACGCAAGACTCAAAATTCAATCAAAAGTTGAATTGTTATGCCGCAGATCCTCGGACGACAGCGAGGGGGCGGCGTCAGATCACGGGCCAGGGTCTTACGGCTGTGTGCGCTCGAGCTGCTCGTGCTTAAAGAGCCGAGCGCGCTTTACGAGGGTCGCTTGCGCTTGTGCGCAAACGGATTGGCCTTCTCGCGCAAGGTGATGCGAACCGGGGTGCCAGGCAGATCGAACGTGTCGCGCAGCGAATTGGTGAGGTAGCGCAGATAGGATTGCGGGATCGCGTCCGCCCGCGAGCAGAACAGCACGAAGCTCGGCGGCCGCGCCTTGGTCTGCGTGATGTAGTTGAGCTTCAGCCGCCGGCCCGAGACCGCCGGCGGTGGACTGGCCGCGATCGCCTGCTCGAACCAGCGATTGAGCGCCGAGGTCGGCACGCGCTTGTTCCAGACCGCATAGGCGCGGACGATCGCCTCCATCAGCCGGTCGATGCCCTCACCCATCAGGCCGGAGACTGCAACGATCGGAGCGCCTGCGACCTGCGGCAGCCAATGATCGGCATCGGCGCGCAGCGCCGAGATCTGGCCGGGCTTGCCGTCCATCAGGTCCCATTTGTTGACCGCAATCACCAGCGCGCGGCCCTCGCGCTCGATCAGATCGGCGATGCGCAAATCCTGCTCCTCGAAGCGGTTCTGCGCGTCCATCATCAGGACCACCACCTCGGCAAAGCGCACCGCGCGCAGCGCGTCCGCTACCGACAGCTTCTCCAGCTTTTCCTCGATCCGCGCACGGCGCCTCAGTCCGGCCGTGTCGTAGATGCGGAAGCCGCGGCCCTTCCAGTCGATCTCGACGGCGATGGAATCGCGCGTGGTGCCGGCCTCGGGACTGGTGAGCAGCCGCTCCTCGCCGAGCAGATGATTGATCAGGGTGGACTTGCCGGCGTTGGGACGGCCGACGATGGCGACCCGGATCGGCCGCTGCGCGCGCTCCTCGTCGGTCTCCTCGTGCTCGTCCTCATCAGACGCAGGAGGCACGAGCTGGCTCACGGCGTCATAGAGCTCGCCCATGCCTTCGCCATGCTCCGCCGAGATCTGGATGGGATCGCCGAGGCCGAGCGCATAGGACTCCATCGCGCCGGCTTCGCCGTGCTTGCCCTCGCTCTTGTTGGCGAGCAGCAGCACCGGCTTGTTGGCGCGGCGGGCGAAATCGGCGAAGGCGCGGTCGGTCGGGGTCAGGCCGACGCGGGCGTCGATCACGAAGAACAGAGCGTCGGCAAGCTCGATCGCGGTCTCCGTCTGCTCCTGCATCCGCGCGGTCAGCGAGCCCTTGGCACCCTCGTCCAGTCCCGCGGTGTCGATCACCGTGAAGGCGAGGTCGCCGAGACGGGCCTCACCTTCGCGGCGGTCGCGGGTCACCCCCGGCAGGTCGTCGACCAGCGCCAGCTTCTGTCCGACCAGGCGGTTGAACAGAGTGGATTTGCCGACATTGGGCCGGCCGATGATGGCAATCGTGAACATGATGATCCAATGCGCCCCTGGTGCGCTTTACGCCGAAAGCTCTAGCTCAATCGGCCAGCGACTGGAATGACGCGCCGGAACAGTCGGTCAAAGGATTAACGGCTGAAGGAGCCGCTCGGCATCGGCGCCGGGAATGAACCGGACGTGCCTGATTGCTGCTGCGGCTGGGCGGCCGTTGTATCGTCCTGGGGCGGTGCCGTGGTGCGGCGGCGGGCGATCTTCTTGGGCTTCGGCGCGGGCGGCACGCCTGCGGCGCCCTCCTCGACCGCAGCGGCCTCGCCATCCTGCGGCGGCTGGTCGACCGGCGCGGCAGCGGTGTGCCTGGCTTTCTTGCCCTTCTTCGCCTTAGGCTCCTCGGCCGGCGGAGGCTGCACAGGCTGAGCCGCCTGCTGCTGCTCCTCGGTCTGCTGCTTTTCGACCTCGCCCTTGTAGAGCTCCTTCGGCACGCCCTGCTCGAGCCCGGGCACGCCCTCCGGAAACACCGGCTTGCGGTCGCCGGGCAGCTTCTTCTTGGTGTCGAGAAAATCGAGCAGATCGCTCGGGTCGAAACTGCCGCCGCTCGCACAGCCGCCCAGCACGCTGGAGAACGCGAACAGGATGGTGGCGGCAATCAAGCGTTGGTGGCGGCGCATGGTCGGTCCCCCGTTCAAACGTAAAGTCCTGCCGTCGGGCTTCGTCAGCTCTTGGCCACGGGCGGCAACAAGGCCTGCAGCGCCTCCGCGCGCGAGCGCAGCGCCGGCGGCGTCTCGCCATCGAGCGCGATCATGTCCAGCCATTGCCGGGCCGCAGCCGCATCATTGCCGCGCCATGCGGAGAGGGCCAACAGCTCCCGCGCGGCGTGCCGGAACGGTGCGCCAGCCCCGGTGTCGCCTTCCAGGCGCTGCTTCATGTCCTGATAGCTTGCCGTATCGACGAGCAGGCCGGCGGCGCGAAGCCGCGCCAGCGCCTGCTGCTCGCCGCCGATGCTGCGGTCGGCCGCCAATTCGTCGTAGAGCTTGGCCGCCGCCTGCTTGTCACGTGTCGCGGCCTCGGCAGCCTCGCGGAAACGGGCCAGCATGCGATAGCCGGACGGCGCCCTGCCGGCCAGATCGGCGAACGCCTTTTCCGCCTCGGCGTGCTTGTTCTGGTCAGAAAGTTCCACGGCCTTGTTGAAGGCGGCGCCCGCATCGGCGGCCTTCTGCCCCTCGAGATATTGGTAAGCGCGCCAGCCGCCGACGCCGGCGACGACCAGGAGCGCCACCGCAATGATGAAAATCGAATACCGGTCCCACAGCTGCTTGAGCTGCTCGCGGCGGACCTCTTCGCTTACTTCATCAAAAAATTCAGACACTTAGCGATGTCCCATGATAACCGCTGTGAGGTGTTTCGCGTGCGGTATTAACGTGCCGGCGAGCGCCCAGCCCCCGATATGTGGCGCCGATACCGCGCCGATATGGCGGAGGCAAGGCCGGCCTTGCGGAATCAAGAGCTTAATACCGGTTTTGCGTCGCTCCCGCCGGAACGCGGCTATCATGCCCTCACCGCTTCGCGCAACTGCCTTCTGATCCCCTCGCGTGGAACGGGCTCGGTTCTCAGGTCTTGGTCTTCATGTCGTAGACATGTTCGGCGGCCGGAAAGGCGCGCGAGCGGACATCCGCCGCATAGGCCGCCACGGCCTCCTCGATGGCGGGTCCGAGATTACCGTAGCGGCGAACGAATTTCGGCACTTTCGGCGACAATCCGAGCATGTCCTCCAGCACCAGCACCTGACCGTCGCAAGCTGCGCTGGCGCCGATACCGATGGTTGGAATAGCGACGTCTTGCGTGATCTTGCGCGCCAGCGGCTCGGCGACCGCCTCGATCACCATCGAGAAGGCGCCGGCCTCGGCGATTGCGCGCGCATCGTTCTCGATCGGGGCCCAGCTGTCCGCCTCGCGCCCCTGGGCCTTAAAACTTCCGAGGGTGTTGATCGATTGCGGTGTCAGACCGATATGCCCCATCACCGGAATCCCGCGCTCGGTCAGAAACCGCACCGTCTCGGCCATCCGCACGCCGCCTTCGAGCTTGACCGCGCCGCACTGCGTCTCCTTCATGATCCGCGCCGCCGAATGGAACGCCTGCTCTTTACCGGCCTCATACGAGCCGAACGGCATGTCCACCACGACCAGCGCCTGGCGTGAACCGCGCATGACGGCGCTCCCCTGCAGGATCATCATGTCGAGCGTGACCGGCACGGTGGTCTCGAAGCCATGCATGACGTTGCCGAGCGAATCCCCCACCAGGATCACATCACAATGCCGATCGACCACCGCCGCAGTGTGGGCGTGGTAGGAGGTCAGCATCACGATCGGCTCGCCGCCCTTGCGGGCCCGGATGTCGGGAGCCGTCTTGCGCCGGGTCGTGGATTGGACCGACATCGTCAGCTCCCCATCACGGGAATGCCGAGCACGACCGGGTGGAAGGCGAAGGCTAGCGCCAGATAGGCGACGATCCCGACCACTACCGCGATCAGATCGTTGCCGATGCCGCCGACAGGAATCGGCGGGGCGCCCGGATCGGCACGGCGCTTCAGCGAGATGCGATCGTACACCGCCCAGGCCAGGATCGAACCGAACAGAACGATGCCGCCGAGATCGCCATTGGCGAGCAGATGGCCGAATGCCCATAGCTTCACGCCTGCCAGCATCGGATGCTTGACGGCCCTATAGATGCGGCCGCGGACATAGGCTGCGACGACCAGGATCACCGCCGGCAGCATCAAGGCGATGTTGAGATGCTTCAGAAATTTCGGAGGATTCCATACGGCCTGGAACTCGTCGGCGCGATAATGCGCAAAGCCCCAGACGATCAAGGCGAGGCCGGCCAGCGCCACCAGCGAATAGACGATCTTGTAGGTCCCTTCGCCCATGGACGCGATCAACCGCGCCCGCGCCCCGCGCTGCGCCGTGAACACATGGGCGCCAAGAAATAGCACCAGCCCCACCACCATCACCAGAAGTCCCACGATCGATCCCCCTCTTGCGTGCTGGCGTCAGTCAGACCCCCGTATCATTTTTGGTGGTCGCATCGCAATGTGTCGGCAGCAGTCCGCACTTCAAGTCACTGTTTCTCCGACGACGTCTTCCCGAGGTCGCGATTATCGACGTAGCGGATCGCGATGGGACGCCCGGCGAGCGCGCCGCCCAGATTGGATGAGAACTTGAGCGGCAGGCACGACTGGAGCGAACTGTTGATCGCCTTCAGATAGGTATCGCGCGTATCGGCCGAGACACCTGACGTCGCGTAGGTCAGCCGCGGTGAGCCGATCATCTCGCCGTCGCGCTTGAAGCTGAAGCGCACCGTCATCTGCATGCCCTCGCGCGCGGCATCCGCCGCCGGCGGCGTCCAGCAGGACCTGAGCGCTGCGAACAGATCGCCGATATTATCGAGATCGTGGTCGGGCTTCTGATACTTTGCCGCCTGATCCTTTGCAGGCACGCTCTGCACCGTGAGCTGCAGATTCTCCCCGTACGGATAGTCCATTTCCGGTATGCACGGCCACGGCCCATAGACGCCGCAATAGGACGGCGTGCACGGCCCTTCGTCGAGCACGCTGCAGGGCGTGTGGGCAAACGGCACCGGATTGATCTGGCGAGCGCGCCGCTGTGCGGAAGCCATCGCGGGGACCAGCAGCAGCAGGATCAGGCAAAGACGCAGCATGGATGACACCAGGGATCGCTCACGAGAAGGTGGTCGCGGCGCCCGCCGACACAAGACCAATCCCGTTCACGTCTGCGCGTTCCGTCTCCTCGCGCGGCCGACTCGACCCTGGCGCCGGAACTTGGTTAGATCACGGCAACTGCGACCTCACGAAAGACGAAATATGAGCCCGTCCACACGCCAGACCACGATCAACATCATCAATCCCAACATGACGGAATCGATGACCGCGCTGATCGCGAAGGCTGCGCAGACGAGCGCGAGCCCGACGACGCGCGTCGTCGGCCGGACTGCGCGTTTCGGCGCCGCTTCGATCGAGGGACATTACGACGAGGCCCTGGCGACCATCGGCATGTTGAAGGAAGTGGCCGAGGGCGATGCGGCCGGCTGCGACGCCCATGTCATCGCCTGCTTCGGCGATCCTGGCCTGCTCGCCGCGCGCGAGCTCTCCGCCGCACCCGTGCTCGGCATTGCGGAGGCGGCCATGCACGCCGCGAGCTTCGTCGCCACCCGCTTCAGCATCGTCACCACGCTGTCGCGCACCAAGATCATCGCCGAACATCTGGTGCGCAACTACGGCATGGAGCATAGTTGCCGCAAGGTTCGCGCCGTCGATGTGGCGGTGCTCGATCTCGACAAGCCGGAGGCCAATGTCCGCGGCATTCTGCTCGACGAATGCCGCGATGCGCTTGATAACGACGGCATCGGCGCGATCGTGTTGGGCTGCGCCGGGATGGCGGATCTTGCGCAGGAGCTGTCCGGCGAGCTCGGTATTCCCGTGATCGACGGCGTCGCCGCGGCAGTGCGCTTTGCCGAAGCGCTGGTGGGACTGGGGCTGAAGACCTCCAAGCACGGAGATCTCGCCTTCCCCCTGGCCAAGGCCCGCACAGCGATTTGAGGTCCTGCCCACCCGGGCAGTTACGAAACCGCGGATGACGCTCCACATTTGGGATCACCCCTGTTTGGAGCCGCCCATGTCCAATCTGCCCGTGTCCGATCTGTCCGCCCTCACCTCGCTGTCGTCAGCCCTCAACGCCATCGTCGTACAAGCCGCTGGCGCGGTCGTGTCCGTCCACTCCCACCGCTCCCGTGCGACCGGCTTCGTCTGGAAGCCCGGCCTTGTGGTCACCGCCGAGGAGGCACTGGCCGACGAGGGCGAGATTACGCTGGTGTTTGCCGACGGCAGCACGCGACCGGCGACTATCGCGGGCCGCGATCACACCACCGACGTCGCCCTGCTCCGCTTCGAGGCTGCGGGCCTTCCCGGCACGCTCACGCCCGCAGGACTCAAGAACGCGGTGCCGCCGCTTGCCTCGCTTGCGGTGGTCGTCGCAACTGATGATGGTGCGCCAACCGCGGCGCTCGCGATGGTCTCGAAATCGGCCGGCGCCTGGCGCAGCCTGCGCGGCGGCGAGATCAGCGCGCGTATCGAGCTCGGCACCCGCCTGCGCCGCAGTCAGGAGGGCGGCTTGGTCCTCAGCGCCGATGGCAGGGCCATCGGCATGGCGGTGCTGGGTCCGCGCCGGACGCTGGTGATCCCTGCGGCCACGATCGAACACGTTGCCGGCAGGCTCGAAACCCACGGCCGGATCGCGCGCGGCTATCTCGGCGTCGGCCTGCAGCCGGTGAAGCTCGATGACGGCATCGGCGCGATGGTGATGAGCATCGACAAGAACGGCCCGGCGGCGGCCGCCGGCCTGCGCCAGGGCGATGTGCTCACCGCGCTCAACAATCAGTCCTTCAGCAGCATGCGGGCCTTGATGCGCGAACTTGGCCCCGACAGTGTCGGTGCCGTGGTCGACGTGGCGGGCCTGCGCGGCGGCGAGCCGGTCCGCTTTGCGCTCACCATCGGCGAGAGGCCGGCCGCGTGACGGAGGAGACGAGGCCGCCGATCGTCATCGCGATCAATCTCGACGATCCCGATCTTGCGGACCGGCTTGCGGCGCTGCTCGGAAAAGTCGGCGGCCTGCGCCTGGCGGCGCCGGGCGAGCCTGCCGATGTCGTCGTGGTCGCGCCGCAGCCTGCCGAGGACGGTACCGCCGACAGTTTTCAGCTCACCGCGCGCGAACGCGACGTGCTGGCCCTGCTCGCCGAAGGAGCTTCGAACAAGGAGATCGCCCGCGCGCTCGGCATCTCCGTGCACACGGCCAAATTCCACGTCGGCTCGTTGTTGGACAAGCTCGACGCCACCGGCCGCACCGATGCGGTCGCCCACGCCGCGCGGCACGGGATCATCAATTTGTAGAGCTACGGCTTGTCATTCCGTAGAGCGCAGGTCCATCCACTGGTCATTCCGGGGCGCGCGGAACGCGCTCGTTCCGCGCAACATGACGCGAAATGGATTCCGGGCTCATCGCTTCGCGATGCCCCGGAATGACGAGGTGGACAGCCTTTGTCCTCGCGAGGACGACCGACCTTAGATGATCAAATCACGCCCGCTTCTTCACGTCCTTGACGTTGGAGAAGGTGATGCCCTCGGCGCGCTCCTTGGTGTAGCCGAGATAGAACTCGTTCTTGGCCAGGAACACCGGATCGCCATCGACGTCGTCGGCGACGCCGGAATTGTTGGCAGCGATGAACGCCTCCAGCTTCTTCTTGTCGTCACACGAGATCCAGCGCGCCAGCGAGAATTCCGAGACTTCGAATTCGACCGGGAGTGAATATTCGGCATCGAGCCGCGCCTTCAAGACGTCGAGCTGCAGCGGGCCGACGACGCCGACCAGCGCCGGTGCACCATCGCGCGGCCGGAACACCTGCACGACGCCCTCCTCCGACATCTGCTGCAGCGCTTCCTTCAGTTTCTTCGCTTTCATCGCGTCCGTCAGTCGCACGCGGCGGACGATTTCCGGCGCAAAGCTCGGCACGCCGACGAAGGTCAGGTCCTCGCCCTCGGTCAGGGTGTCGCCGATGCGAAGCGAGCCGTGATTGGGAATGCCGACGACATCGCCGGCAAAGGCCTCATCCGCCACCGAACGGTCCTGCGCGAAGAAGAATTGCGGGCTCGACAGCGGCATGGTCTTGCCGGTGCGCACCAGCTTCGCCTTCATGCCGCGGCTGAGCTTGCCCGAGCACAGCCGCGCGAAGGCGATGCGGTCTCGATGGTTGGGATCCATGTTCGCCTGGATCTTGAACACGAAGGCGCTCATGCGCGGCTCGGCCGCGTCGACCTTGCGCAGGTCGGAATCCTGGGCGCGCGGCGACGGCGCATAGCGCCCGAGGCCTTCGAGCAGATCGCCGACGCCGAAATTGCGCAGCGCGCTGCCGAAATAGACCGGGGTTAGATGGCCCTCTCGGAACGCCTCCAGCTCGAACGGCTTGCAGGCTTCCCTGACCAGTTCGAGCTCGTCCTTGATCTGGCCGATATCGAGATTGGCATTGATCTTGGAAAGTTCGCCGATCTCGATCTGCTGCGCAGCACCGGTCTTGGCGCCGCCGCCTTCGAGCAGGCGCACGCCGCCGTCACGGATGTCGTAGGTGCCGATGAAGTCGCGGCCGCGGCCCACGGGCCACGTCATCGGGGTGGTGTCGAGCGCCAGCGTCTTCTCGATCTCGTCCATCAGCTCGAAAGTATCGCGGCTCTCGCGATCCATCTTGTTGATGAAGGTGATGATCGGGATGTCGCGCAGGCGGCAAACCTCGAACAGTTTTCGCGTGCGCGCCTCGATGCCCTTGGCGGCGTCGATCACCATGACCGCGGAATCGACCGCGGTCAGCGTGCGGTAAGTATCCTCGCTGAAGTCCTCGTGGCCCGGCGTGTCCAGCAGGTTGAACACGAGCCCCTCGAACTCGAAAGTCATGACCGAGGTGACGACCGAGATGCCGCGCTCGCGCTCGATCTTCATCCAGTCCGAGCGGGTGTTGCGGCGCTCGCCCTTGGCTTTGACCTGTCCGGCCAGATTGATGGCACCGCCGAACAGCAGCAGCTTTTCCGTCAGCGTGGTCTTGCCGGCGTCCGGATGCGAGATGATGGCAAAGGTGCGCCGTCGTGCCACCTCGTCGGAGAGCGGCGAGCGGATTGGCGTTTCGGTCATAAGCGCGGAATCGGACATGAGGCGGCGAGCGTCTTGAGGGCGTCGGACGTGATGTGTGACGGGAAGCGCGCGGGATCACGGCCGCCGCGCACCCTTCATATAGGGGTTTTGCAACGCAACTCCAACCGGTGAAATGCCGCCCGAGCGGTCGCTTCGGTCACTGCCGCAGCACCGAGACCAGCCAATAGGCCAGCGCGGCGACCAGGGCCGAGGCCGGAATCGTGAAAATCCAGGCATAGACGATCGATCCGGCCACGTTCCAGCGAACGGCCGAGGCCCGGCGGGCCGCTCCGACCCCGACGATGGCGCCCGTGATCGTGTGGGTGGTCGAGACCGGCACGCCCAGCGCGGTCGCCATGAACAGCGTGATCGCGCCCCCGGTCTCGGCGCAGAAACCCTGCATCGGGGTCAGCTTGGTGATGCGCAGGCCCATGGTGCGCACGATCCGCCATCCGCCCATCAGGGTGCCCAGCGCCATCGCCGCCTGGCACGACAGCACGACCCAGAATGGAATGCCGAAGTCGCCCCCGAGATACCCCTGCGAATAGAGCAGCACCGCGATGATGCCCATCGTCTTCTGGGCATCGTTGCCGCCATGGCCGAGCGAATAGAGCGAGGCCGAGGCGAACTGCAGGATGCGAAAGGCCCGGTCCACCGCAAACGGCGTGGAGCGCACCGAAGCCCAGGAGACGATCGCGACCAGGATCATGGCCAGGACCAGCCCGAGCAGCGGGGACAGCACGATCGCAAGCACCGTCTTCGACAGCCCGCTCCACACGGTCGCCGACAGACCCGCCTTGGCCACCCCTGCCCCGACCAGGCCCCCGATCAAGGCGTGGGAGCTGGACGATGGAATGCCGGCCGCCCAGGTGATCAGGTTCCAGGCGATGGCGCCGAGCAGCGCGGCGAAGATCACCTGCGCGTCGACGACCGAAGGTTCGATGATGCCGGTGCCGATGGTCTGGGCGACATGCAGACCGAACACCCCGAAGGCAATGAAGTTGAAAAAGGCCGCCCAGAACACCGCATATTGCGGCCGCAGCACCCGCGTCGACACGATCGTCGCGATGGAGTTGGCGGCGTCATGCAGCCCGTTCAGGAAATCGAAGGCGAGCGCGACCGCGATCAACCCGACCAGGAGCGGAAGACCGAGAGGAGCATCCACGACGGCGCCCTACACCTGTTCGATCATGATCGAATTGATCTCATTGGCGACGTCGTCGAAACGGTCGGCGACCTTCTCCAGGTGGTCGTAGATCTCGGCGCCGATGATGAAGTCCATGGTGTTGGCGTGGCGGTGCTTGAGGAACAGCTCCTTCAGCCCGATGTCGTGGAGATCGTCGACGCGGCCCTCGAGCTTGGTCATCTCTTCGGTGATGGCGGTGATCATCGGCACGTTCTGGCCGATCGCCCGCAGCAGCGGCAAAGCCCGGCCGGTCAGATTGGCGCATTCGACCAGGAGCCCGCCCATCTCGCGCATGGTCGGCTCGAACTCCTTGACCTCGAACATCATGACCGCCTTGGCGGTCTGCTGCATCTGATCGATCGCGTCGTCCATCGAGGTGATCAGACTCTTGATATCTCCGCGATCGAACGGCGTGATGAAGGTCCGGCGAACAGCCGTCAGCACCTCGCGGGTGACGTTGTCGGCCTCGTTCTCGAACTGGTTGACCCGTTGGCAGTGCATAAGGATGTCATCGCCACCCTTCAGCATGTCCTGCAGCGCCAGTGCCCCCTCGATCACCACCTTGTTGTGGCGAGCGAACAGGTCGAAAAAGCGCTCCTCCTTGGGGAGGACGGCGCGAAACAAGTGCAGCATAAGACGAGATCCATCGATCGGAAACGGGCCGAGGGCGGCCCGTCACAAATCTGTCATAACGCGGATCGCGTTCCGATAGAAGCGGAAGCCTCGTCGTCCACCGCTTTCTTGGGCAAAAAATTGCTGCAATATCAACGGCTAGAGCGAGCGCCGAAACAAATGGGCGATCTCGCCGACCACGCCGCGGCGGAAGGTCAGCACACAGGCGACGAAGATCACGCCCTGGATCACTGTCACCCACTGGCCGAACCCGGCCAGATATTGCTGCATGGCGATGATCACGAAGGCGCCGACGACCGGTCCGAACACCGTCCCCAGACCACCGACCAGGGTCATCAGCACGATCTCGCCCGACATCGACCAGTGCACGTCGGTCAGCGAGGCGTTCTGCGCCACGAACACTTTCAGCGCGCCGGCAAAGCCTGCGATCGTCCCCGACAGGATGAAGGCCAGCAGCTTGTACTGGTCGGTCTTGTAACCGAGGGAGATGGCCCGCTGCTCGTTTTCCCGGATCGACTTCAGCACCTCGCCGAAGGGCGAGTTGATGGTCCGGAAGATCAGCAGAAAGCCGGCGAGAAAGCCCACCAGCACGACATAGTACAGGACCGTCGACTTCGACAGATCGAAGATGCCGAACAGGTGCCCCTGCGGGATGCCCTGGATGCCGTCTTCGCCATGGGTGAACGGCGTCTGCAGATAGATGAAATAGAGCAACTGCGACAGCGCCAGCGTGATCATCGAGAAATAGATGCCCTGGCGCCGGATCGAGATATAGCCGGTGACGACCGAAAGCGCGAAGGCTCCCGCGACGCCGACCAGGATGCCGAGCTCCGGCGGCAAGCCCCACACTTTCAAGGCGTGCGCGCTGCAATAGCCGGCCGTGCCCAGGAACATCGCGTGGCCAAATGACAGCAGGCCGCCATAGCCGATCAAGAGGTTGAAGGCGCAGGCGAGCAGCGCAAAGCACAGCGCCTGCATCACGAAGAAGGGATAGATCCCGGTCCACGGCACCAGCGCAAGCAGCGCTGCCATGATGACGAAGGCGATCATTTCGTCGCGCATCGCGCGCGGGGTGATCGGCAATGTAGCGTCGGTGATCGAAGTCATGTCAGGCGGCCCGTCCGGTCAGACCCGTCGGCTTCACCAGCAACACCAGGACCATGAGTACGAAGACCACGGTGTTGGAAGCCTCGGGATAGAAATACTTGGTCAATCCCTCGATCACGCCGAGCGCAAAGCCGGTGATGATCGAGCCCATGATCGAGCCCATGCCGCCGATCACGACGACCGCGAAGACGACGATGATGAGGTCGGCCCCCATCAGCGGGCGGACCTGGTTGATCGGCGCCGACAATACGCCGGCGAGCGCGGCAAGACCGACACCAAGCCCGTAGGTCAGCGTGATCATGCGTGGCACGTTGATGCCAAAGGCACGCACCAAGGTGGGATTTTCGGTCGCGGCGCGCAGGTAAGCACCGAGCCGGGTGCGCTCGATCAGGAACCAGGTGGCGACGCAGACGACGAGCGAAAACACGACGACCCAGCCGCGATAGACGGGCAAGAACATGAAGCCGAGATTCATGCCGCCGCGGAGCTGCTCCGGGATCGAATAGGGCAGACCAGAGGAGCCGAAATAGTTCTGGAAGACGCCCTGCACGATCAGCGCGATGCCGAAGGTGAGTAACAGGCCGTAGAGATGGTCGAGGCCGGCCAGCCACTGCAGGAGCGTGCGCTCCAGGATCATACCGAAGATCCCGACCGCGATCGGCGCCAGGATCAGCGCCCACCAATAGCCGAGGCCGGTGACGTTCAGGAGAAAATAGGCGCAGAACGCGCCCATCATGTAGAGCGCGCCATGGGCGAAGTTGATGATGTTGAGCATGCCGAAGATGACGGCAAGCCCGAGACTGAGCAGCGCGTAGAACGAGCCGTTGATCAGTCCGACCAGAAGCTGTGCGTAGAGGGCTTGCATCCTTGGTGTCTCTTCGTCGTTTCGCTCGTCGTCGATTGCGTTGGCGTCGTTTGGCGACGTCTATCCTGGTGCTTTCCGTCCCGGCATCCGTCGGCGCAAGGCCTCGACGTCCGTCAGACGCCGAGATAGCTGTGCAGCTTGTCCATATTGGCCGGCAGTTCGGCATTGGAAAAGCCGTCGATCACCTTGCCGTGTTCGACGACGAAATAGCGGTCGGCCACGGTGGAGGCGAAACGGAAGTTCTGTTCGACCAGGAGGATCGTAAAGCCCTCCTTCTTCAGCCGCGCGATGGTGTGGCCGATCTGCTGAATGATCACCGGAGCGAGGCCCTCGGTCGGCTCGTCCAGCATCAACAGGCTCGCACCGGTGCGCAGGATGCGCGCGATCGCCAGCATCTGCTGCTCGCCGCCGGAGAGCTTGGTCCCCTGGCTCTTCAAGCGCTCCTTCAGGTTCGGAAACAGCTCGAAGATCTGCTCGAGCGAAAGTCCGCCGGCGCGGACTACCGGCGGCAGCAGCAGGTTCTCACGCACGTCCAGGCTCGCGAAGATGCCGCGCTCCTCCGGACACAGCGCGATGCCGAGCCGCGCGATCTTGTCGGAGGTCATGCGGATCAATTCGCGCTCGTTGAAGCGCACCGAGCCTGTGCGCTTGCCGATGATCCCCATGATCGACTTCAACGTCGTGGTCTTGCCGGCGCCGTTGCGGCCGAGCAGCGTAACCACCTCGCCGGCATTCACGTTGAAGTTCATGCCGTGCAGGATGTGGGATTCGCCGTACCAGGCCTCGAGATTCTTGACCTCGAGAATGGTGTCGGTCGCAGTGGTCTCTGCGCCTCGGGTCGCGACCATCACCTCAGGCATGACCGGCTCCCAGATAGGCTTCCTTGACCCGTTCGTCCTTGGAGAGTTCGGAATAAGGACCTTCGGTCAGCACCTGGCCGCGCGTGAGCACGGTGATGATGTCGGAGAGATTGGCGACGACGCTCAGATTATGTTCGACCATCAGGATGGTGTACTTGGCGGAGATCCGCTTGATGAGCGCCGCGATCTTGTCGATGTCCTCGTGCCCCATGCCGGCCATCGGCTCGTCGAGCAGCATCATTTCCGGATCGAGCGCCAGCGTCGTCGCGATCTCAAGTGCACGCTTGCGTCCATACGGCATCTCGACCGCCGGCGTGTTGGCGAATTCGCTCAGGCCCACGTCGTTCAGAAGCTCGTGCGCCCGGCCATTGAAACGGTTCAGCACCGACTTGGAACGCCAGAAATCGAACGAGCTGCCGTGCTGGCGCTGCAATGCGACGCGGACGTTCTCCAACGCCGTCAAATGCGGAAATACCGCCGAGATCTGGAACGAGCGGACCAGCCCGAGGCGCGCGACATCGGCCGGCGCCATCGCGGTAATGTCCTGCCCGTTATAGACGATCTTGCCGGCCGAAGGCCGCAGGAACTTGGTCAGCAGGTTGAAACAGGTGGTCTTGCCGGCCCCGTTCGGGCCGATCAGCGCATGGATGCTCCCGCGGCGAACCTTGAGCGAGACATCGCGTACGGCGAAGAACCCCGCGAACTCCTTGGTCAATCCGTGGGTTTCGAGAATGAACTCATCAGCCAAACAAATTTCCCCCTGCCCGGCGCCATCAAAGCGGACGCCCGGATCATTATTCGTTCTCGGCTGACCCTTTGGAAGCCTGGACATTTCCTTTGACTATCCTAGGCCGGCCGCCTCCTGGCGCGGAATATGCCGTCAAACGAGGCAGTTAGGCAAGGCGGAAAGCTGTGCATTCACATCCCCGCGGCGAACATTGACCTGTCGTTGAATAAGCCAGCCAATTCGCGCTCTCAGAGAATCTCTTGCGCTCGTCTGCCGCCTGATCCGATGCGATTCACAGCCGGAGCGCAGCTTAGACATTTCGAATGCATCATGGCTTCGCGTCGTCCGACAAATTGAGCAGTGCGATCTCAAGTTGCTTGCTCAGGCTGTCTACGCATGTCCGCTGCATGTGCGCGCGACTACATGAGGCTCCGCGCCCGCGATCGATCGTGAACCCGTGCACCGCACGCGTGGCAACACCAGGACGGATGATCAGCTCGATTGAAATCCCCGCGACCATGTGGGAGCCGATCCAACCAATCATTTTACCGAGCCGACATTGCGAATCCGGTATTGAAGGCTGTATGTGCTCCTGCAATTGCGAACTCGGACCCGCATTGAAGCGGCCGGGCAAAGGCCATTTGATTCGGGCTGCGAGCTATGGAATTTGAGAGTGCCGGCCCTTCGGTTGTCAAATCCATCAGGCAGCGCGTTTTGCTGAACGCTTGGTTGCGCGCGAGGCAGAACGAACGGCCCTTGCCCGGGCTCGCCGGCTTTCACCCCGAGGACATCGCCGACGAGTTGCCCGACATGATGCGCTTCGCTGTCGAAACCGAGGGGGCAAGCGTTCGCTTTTTCATCACCCAGGAAGGCGCACGCCTGACCACTACCTACGGCGGCGACCACCTTCGGCCAGAGGAGCGGATCAATCGCTATCTGGACGATGCAATCGGACCGGAACGTTACGCCCGGGTCGCGCCGTACTATCTCGCCTGCGTCCGCCACAGACGGCCGACCTATTCGATCGCGACGGTTTGCGATGCCGATGGCAAGGAGGTCAGCTTCGAACGGCTGCTGCTTCCATTTGGCAACGACGACGGAGTCGAACAGATCGTCGGCTCCTACAAGTCCATCAGCATCGAAGGCGCGTTCCGGCTGGCTAATCTGATGGGACCCGACGCGCGCTGCGCACCCGTGCGGGCGGTCAACACCGTGATCAACGTCGAAACCGTCATGCAGTCCGCGCTCGGTGCCGACGATGACGTCGACATCGTCGAGGCCAGCTGATCTGAACTTCAGATACGCCCGGCCCCTACTTCGCAGCCTTTACCTCTTTGGCATAGATGTCCGGCTTGAATCCGACCAGGAGCTTGCCGCCGAGATCGAGCACCGGACGCTTGATCATCGAGGGCTGCGCCAGCATCAGCGCGATTGCCTTGCTTTCGGTGAGATCTTCCTTGTCGGCGTCGGGCAACTTCTTGAAGGTCGTGCCGGCACGATTGAGCAGCGTCTCCCAACCGAGTTCGTCGCTCCATTGCTTGAGCCTGCTCTTCTCGATTCCTGCCGTCTTGTAGTCGTGAAAGTCATACGCGACGCTGTGGTCGTCGAGCCAGGCACGCGCCTTCTTCATGGTGTCGCAGTTCTTGATTCCGTAAATCGTGATGCTCATGCAAGGCGTCCTCAAAAGCCTGTGTACAGCCGCAGCTCTCGCACCGTTCGCGACATTTTGCCATCGTGCCAGGGCTTGAACTGACCGGCTTTTGACAGCTGCAACAGCAAGAGTTCCATGGGTAACTTGTCGTCGTGCTTTGCCACGAAACTGTCCGCAGAGCATTACAATTTCTTCGCATCGCCCGCGTATCAGGCCCGCAGCAGGAGGCCGCGATGGGCAAGATCATGGTACGTTGTCCGCAGACCGGGCAGACCATCGAGACGGGAATGGAGATGGATGCCGCGCGCTTTCAGCGTATGCCGGTGTTCTTCTCGCGTTCATATTGCCCGCACTGCCGCATCCACCATGAATGGTTTGCCGCCCATGCCTGGGTCGAGGATAGCCGTCACGGCAAATCGGTCGAGGTGGCCTGACCACCAGCCGCGGCTCGTCCTGCAACGCCAATCCGTGCTTAGAAGATCGAGTTTCAGATTATCACGAACGCATTCACTCGCCGGGATCACTGCTCAGCGGGGAGTTCGAATCCCCGGGCATCAGGCAAGGAAACAGCTCCTTGAACTTGAACTCGGTCTCGCCCGGTTCGCGGTCGAAGCGCAAAACGACGTCGAAGCGCTTGCTCGACCAGTGCGCCGGAAGGTCCTGCTTATTGCTGACCGGCAGCCGCGGAAGAATATCGGAAACGATGGCCTTGTGCTCCCAGGACACCAGCACGACGCCGGAGAGGTTGAGCAGCGCCGCTACGAGCGCAGCCTCGTGGCCCTTGCCAAACGTGATGTCCGGCTTCGATAGCCCGACCCGCGCAGCGAGCGACTGCACCGTTTCATACGGCCGGCGGCTCGGCTCGGAGTCTCTGGTGCCGCTGTCGGGATCGGCGGCATAGATCGCGTGTGGCGTGGGATAATCGGTTCCACCGAGCCCGCTGCCGAACAGCGCGGTCCATGCCCCCGCCCGCTCCCAGCCGCTGATCACCAGCGCTTTCGGATCTTCCTGACCCTTGTGGGTGAGGCCGGGGCCGGTGATGTCACCATCAGGTTTTTCGGCATGGCGGATGATCAGGATGGTCAGCGCGTTCATGTTGTCCTCCCTGTTGCGTGCGTGACGCACGGATCCAGTGGGTGGGCGTCGCACGAAGTTTAACAACTTCCGCGGGAACGCATACCGTCTTCAAGGCCGCGCTTCGCCCAGCGATGGCGATCGAATGTCAGGCTCTGGTGCGTCGCTCGCCGCCGCCCATGCTGGGCTGTCCGATCCAGGCGCGGTTCAGAAACCGCACGGTGAGTGGCGGCTCAGCCCGGCCGCCGATCCGCACCTGCGCCTCCTGATAGGGGCCGACGGTCCGGAGCGCGTCCGGCAGCATGGGATAGATGCGCCGCAGCCAGCGCACTGCCCGTTGGGCGCTGCGCTGCTCCGCCGTGCCAAACGGCAGGTCGAACGCAAGACGCAGCCGCTCCGGCAGCATCTGCGCTGTCAACGCACGATACCAGAATGGTGGAGCCAGCCGCGTGGCCGCGCCGGAAAAGATGCGATGGGCGATGTCGCGCGCGGCCGCGCTGACGGTGAGAACGTCGGACTCCAGCATCTCAGTCGCGTAGGCCTGAAACCCGCCCCAAGTCGGTGCGAGCGCCTCCTGTGGAATGCCGAACAGAGTCGCAAACAGCTTCGCCTCGGTCCAATAACGCTCCCGCTCCACGGGGCCGAGCGGAGCCAGCATCAGATCATGCGCCAGCAGCGCCGTTTCCACCAAAGTGGCATGAACCCAGCGCAATGCATTGACCTCGTTGGCACAATAGCGCGAGCCAGCAGCGAACGGCCCGACGGTCTCGGGCATCTCACCCACCACCGCCGCGTGCCGCCGGTACAGCCGCTGGGCCACCGCAATCGCCTGATCGCGGGTGCCGAACACCATGGTGAAGACGATGTTGAAGGTGCGGTGGAAACGCCCAAGCGGATCGGCAAATACGTGCGACTGATCGGCGATGCCCGCCGCGACCCAGGGATGCGCCAGTTGCAGCAGTAACGCGCGCCCCGCTCCCAAGAAGATCGCGGCCTCGCGATTGACCTGCCACGTCACGCTCTCAGGTCCGAAGATTCCGCCGCCGCGCGCTTCGGGCGCGGCGCGCACCATCTCGAGGCAATGATCGAAATCTGCTGCCGAGACGGTCACGGCCGTTTCGGGATCTCCAGCCCACGCTGGACTGCCGGTCGCGCCAGCCCGTGCTCCAGCCAGGCCGGCACATGTCGCAGGTCGTCAAAGGCAACGAGCTCGCGCGCGCCGTAGAAGCCGATGAGGTTACGGACCCAGCCGAGCGAGGCGATATCGGCGATCGTATACTCGTCGTCCATGATCCACTGCCGGCCGGCGAGCCGCCCCTCGAGCACGCCGAGCAGGCGCTTGCTCTCGGCGACATAGCGCTCCAGCGGCCGCTTGTCGGCGATCTCCTTGCCGGCGAATTTGCGGAAGAAGCCGACCTGGCCGAACATCGGCCCGATGCCGCCCATCTGAAAATGCACCCATTGCAGCGTGTGCCAGCGTCGCGCCGGATCGGACGGGAGGAGCTTGCCGCTCTTCTCGGCGAGATAGTGCAGGATCGCCCCGGACTCGAACAGACCAAGCGGCTTGCCGCCCGGTCCGTCGGGATCGATGATCGCCGGAATCTTGCCGTTCGGATTGAGCGAGAGGAATTCAGGTGACTTCTGCTCGTCCTTGCCGAAATCGACCGTATGAGCCTCGTATGGCAGACCGATCTCCTCGAGCATGATCGAAACCTTGCCCCCGTTCGGGGTCGGCAGTGAATAGAGTTGCAGTCGATCCGGATGCTGCGCCGGCCAGCGCCTGGTGATCGAAAAGCTGGAGAGATCGGTCATCTTGTGGCTCGCGCGAAATGGCTCGACGTCAATCTATGACGCAGGAGCCAAGGGGCAAGGCCCCCCTCTTGGGAACGGCACAGCTGCAAAGCGAGTTACAGCAATAGCACAGGAGGAGGACATCATGCCCAGTCCGACCTATGAGCTGATCGCGCAGGCCATGACGGAGCGCAAACAGGTGCTCTGCGTGTACGAGGGCTTTGCCCGCGAGGTGTGTCCAATCATCCTGGGCCACAAGAACGGACGGGAGAAGACGCTGGCTTTTCAGTTCGCAGGCGCCTCCAGCAAGAACTTGCCGCCGGGCAGGCGATTGGAAGTGTCTGGAGCTTGCAAAGATGAGCGATGTCACACTGCGTGCCGGCCCCTGGTATTCAGGCAGCAGCCACACCGAGGCGCAACACTGCGTCGATGACGTCGATATCGATGTGAACCCGGAGAGCCCTTACGACCCGAAGCGGCGACTCGTAACCAACGTCGGTTCATCTCGGTCCCGCAAAAGACCCCGGCGTTGATGCCGCTTATTGCGGCTCGCGCGTCCGCGTCCGCAGCAGCGCCGGCAGTTTCGCCGTCGCATCGTGCTGCTCGAGCTTCACGACGGCCCACCGCAGCAGCGCGCTGGCGCCCTGCTTCACCAGCACCTTCATGCCGCGAAAGCTGAAGTCGATCACCACCTCATGATAGCGCATGCCCTTGCCGCCCTTGACCAGGCCAAGGTCGCGCACCAGGCAATAATGCCCATCGCTCATCCGCGCCATTCGGGTGTTCTCGAACATGGCTTTACCATGCACCGCTTTGCCAATCCGTCAATCTTGACAGGAACGACTCATGAACCGAGCACTTGGGAGGCCGGACGGCGCGGTGCATAAGGCAGCGTCGGCCCGTAGCCGAAGCGCAGGACGAGGTCCGGGCGCTTGGCCGTCCCGATCAGCCGTGCGAGCTCCGGCCGCAAGCTCGCCACCTCAATGGGCTGGTTGATGAAGGCAAGCTTCAATCCGAGCCGCGTCGCCTCAAGCGCGAAGCGCTGGCACGCCTGTCCCACTTTGATCCAATGCGCAGATGTGGCTTCGTCGCCGATGAAGATCGCCAGACCGGCCGAGGATGCGATCTGGCGCGCATATCTATCGTTCTCCGAAGCAGCACTGATCACATGGTCGAAGGCGATGCGGCCCAATGCGGTCGGCAAAGATGGATTTCCGCTCGCAGCCGAGAACAGTCCGTCCCCCATCTCCATGGCGCTGCGAGGATTGAAGCGTACCCACTGCTCAAGCTCGCGCATGAAGGCGGGATTGGCCATCTGCGCGGAATTACCGGCAATCACGAGGTCTCCGATCTTCGCCATCTCCGCGCGCGCAGTGACGACGACAAGATTGACGCCTGGTTCGGCACCGGCGGCTTGCAGCTTAGCGAGATCGGCGGCAGGGACCGTGCGGCCATCATAATCCGCGCGCGTCGACTGCCGTTTCGCGATGGCTGCAAGCAACGGCTCCGGCCGGGGCTGTCCGCTTGCGAAGGCGTAGCGCACCCCAGACGCGTCCGGCAGCACGGCGATCTCACCGGGACGACCGCTCGCAGATGCTGCAGTCGCAAGGTTGGTCGCAGCGCAGCCGAGGCTGACAAAAAGATGATGATCGTCCGGATCGACGACCGGCGTGCGCCTTGCAAAATCCGGCAGGATGTCGATCGCCTCGCCGGTCACACGAAAGCGCCAGGGCTGGGTATTGTGGCTATTCGCCGCGAGGACAGCGTAACGGATCACATCGGCGATGTCGGACGTCATCGCTGCGCGGAGCTGCGCAGAATAGGCCTCGTAGTCCGCCATCGATCCGGCCGCCCTGCGCCATGCCGAGAGGCCCGTGCCGGCGGCAAGCAGAGTGCCGGCGCCAATGAGCAAGGTTCGTCTGTTCATGCGGTGTCGTGCCGAAGCTAAAAGCGCCGACACGAATTCTGCATCGGCTCTCCGGCCGATGCGTTGCCGCAGATCAAGCTGCTCCGCAGCGCTCCGAAAACAGGACCCGTTTAGCCGCCCTTCTCGTCATCCAGGCTGACGAGCACCGCGGCATTGGCAATGATGATCGCATCGACGCCCTGCTCGGCTGGAATTTCCAGCCCGCCTTTCACGGCGGTGACTTTGACCGTGCCATAGGGCAGCTCCTTGGCGACCGCGTCGGTGTCGACAGTCTCAGGATTGGGTACCGCAACCGTGACGTCAACGAACATGTCGTGCGGCGTCTTGCCGAGCAGGCGGAAAAAGCCCACGCTCGAATGGCGGATCGCGTCCGAGACCGCGCGCTTCGCAGCCTTCGTGGCATCGCGCCCGTGCACGTCGACACCCATGCCCATTTCGGTGATACAGCGCACGCGTGCCATGAAAACATCCTCTCAAAATCGGCTCATTGGTTCAGAGCTACGGCGGCTTTGGCGGCGCGTCGCGAGCGACACTCCAGCGCCTTCACCGTCAGCGCCACGACGACGAGCGCGCCGCCGAGACAGCTGACGCCGATCCAATGATGCGTGGTCCAGGCGAACGTTGCAACGGCAGAACCGAAAGCTCCGCCAAGAAACATGCCGGTCATGAAGATCGTGTTGACCCGGCTGCGCGCCTCCGGATCGAGCGCAAAGATGATGTGCTGGTTGGAAATCAGCGCGCTCTGAATGCCGAAATCGAGCAGGACGACGCCCAGCGCCAAGGCTGCAAGCGTAGCCCACAGGCCGAAAATAACCCACGCCAACAACACCAACGTGGCGCCGAGCCAGATCATGACGTGCGGGCCGCGGCGATCCGCGGCTTTGCCGGTGAACGGCGCAGCGAGAACGCCGACCGCGCCGACAACTCCGAACAATCCGGCGACATCAGCACCAAGATGGAATTGGGGACCTTGCAGATAGAGCGCCAGAATGGTCCAGAAAGCGCTGAAGGAGCCGAACAGCGCCGCTTGCACCAGGGTCGACGTGCGCAGTGCGGGCTGCCGCATCCACAGCGTGGCGAGCGAACGCAGCGCGGTGTGATAGCCCATTCGCGAGGCCGCCGCATGATCCGGCAAGGCGACCGCCATCAATAGCGCGGCCACCAGTGCGAGCGGGACGCCGAGCCAGAACATGTCGCGCCATCCGGCATGCTCGCCGACGAAGCCCGACAGGGTACGGCTGAACAGGATGCCCAGCAGAAGTCCGGACATCACCGTGCCGATGGTCGCGCCGCGCCGTTTGGCAGAGGCCAGCGATGCCGCGAACGGCACGATCTGCTGCGCGACGGTGGCGCCGGCGCCCGTCAAAAGCGAGGTGATCGCAAGCCAGATCGCCGAGGGCGCAAGCGCCGTTGCAGCGAGCGCCGCGGCAAGCAGGACGAACTGAGCGATGATCAGCGTGCGGCGCCGGTGGATATCGCCGAGCGGCACCAGGAAGAACAGCCCCAGGGCATAACCGAGCTGGGTGGCGGTCGGAACGTAGCCGGCCGCCGCCTGGCCATGGAACTCGCGCTCGATCAGCCCCAGCATCGGCTGGTTGTAATAGATATTGGCGACGGCAATGCCGGTCGCCGCCGCCATGGCGAGCAGCGTCCCGCGCCCAATCTCGCCTGCCCTGGCGACGGGCTGCTTCGTCTCGACCGCTTTCATCCTGGAAATCCCTTTTCCTGCTGCAACGCAATAGCAGGAAAGGTCGCGGCAAATCGACTGTCGGTCGGGATAGCAGCCCTGTGCTGCCTGTATGACCGAAGCCCTTGCGGCGAGCGCAGAAGCTGTTCGCGATGGAGGATTTGGGGCCATGATAACCGCAAAGCGCTCTCGCAGGTATTGCCTCTCGCCGATACCCAGCGCTACGGGCTGGTCGGCTCCTGTGCGAGGACATCGCCGTGGAATGCCGCCTCCGCCTCCTGCCGCAGGCGCTCCGGCTCCTCAAGATAGCGCGGCGAATAATGGAAGGTCGTGAGCCGCCTCGCGCACGCCTTGCGCGCGAGCTCGCCGGCTTGCGTTGCGGTCAGGTGCCGGCGCTGACGGGCGATGTCCTCGTCAGCTCCCGCGAACGCGCTCTCGATGAAGAGGTGATCGGCCTCCTTCGCAAGCATAAGGACGTTCTCGACATTCGCCGGCGTGAAGGCAGCATCGGTGACATAGGCGATGCGCTGTCCCGGCCCGCTCTTGAGCACATGCCGACGTAATCGGCCGAGCAGTTCGACGCGACCATTGCCGACATCGATCAGCGTCTCATCGCCCTCACCTCGCCGCGCAGCACTCTTGGCGCGATTGAGCCAGGGCCCAACCTGCAGCCCCAGTGCATTCACCCCCTCAGTCCAGACGTTGACACGCAGGGCTTCCTGCAACGCGAATCCCAGGCAAGGAAGGCTGTGCTCCAGCATCCGCGACTCGATCCGCACCTCGCCATCGTCGAACACGACGCCCTCGGGCAATGGGGTGAGACCCAGCGGCCGAGCTTCGAATGCGTCACGCGCCCTGAACGTGACCGATCGCGTCAGACGGTCTTCGACGAACTCAGCCGCGACGATCGAGAAATCGGGCGAATTCTCCCCGAGCAGATTCCATTCATAAGCGGCGAGCTTGGCGGCGATGCCATCGATCAGGCCTGCCGGCCCGACGATACGAAGAACTCCTTCATGGTTGAGACGCACTCGCAGCAACCGGTCGAAGCCGCAGAAATGGTCCAGGTGACGGTGGCTGACGAAGACGTCGCTCACCCGCAACAACTCCCGCGCCGACAACGGACCGAGGTCGCCGAGATCGAACAGCATCGCGCGACGGCCAAAGCGAAAATCGACGTAGAGGCCGGGATCGCCGAATACATCATTGATCAGACGCGACTGGACCAACCAGCTCATGGTGACCTGCTCATAGTGACCTGCTCATGGGAGCTGCCCGATGGTTGAGCCCGCCGTCAAATCTATGGCACGGTGACGATACGGGCGTTCAACTCTCTGAACGATCTGTATACCACTCTCCTTCAACAGCCGTCGCCAGCCAATGCGAGCCCTGGCGGAGCGTGCCGATGCACAGCATCACGTGTGCGGATGCAGATGGCCGCGTCGGCTATTCGGGCTGCTCAGAGCGACCATGTTGAATCAGCCCGATGGAAGTGATCGAACGGAACGATGAGGCGCTGAGCGCCTCAAAACCTTGCTGCTTTTCGAGTCTGCAAAATGTAAAGCGATCCCGCGCGGCGATTCCATAATCGGGCCGCGCGGCTGGCCATCGAAGGCAGACCTGATCCGACCAGCCGTCCGACCTCGGCCGCCCGGTCCAAGCCACGGCCCACTTCGCAATTCCGCCCTTCAGCATCAGATGTCGCCCGCTGCCGTGACGAGCCCGCGGCGCGACGCAATGATCGCACGGTCGATCCGCGCCACCTCGGCAGCGGGGATGACATACTCGTCGCGATCGCGCCAGGCGAAGACGACGAAGGTCGCAAACGCACCGACGGCGCCCAGCGCAACCATCCACCAGATGTGCCAGATCAGCGCAAACCCCATTACGGTCGCGAAGAAGGCACAGACGAATCCGGTCGGTGAATTGCGGGGCATCTCGATGTCCTCGTATTCCCGCGGCTCCTTCTCGCGAAGCTGCTCGGCCGTGGCCTTTTCCTTGATCGTCCAATAGGCGTCGAGCCCGGTCACATTGGGCAGGACGGCGAAATTGAACGCGGGCGGCGGCGAGGACGTCGCCCATTCCAACGAACGTCCGTCCCAGGGATCGCCAGTCCGATCGCGTAGCAGTTCGCGATCACGGATGCTGAAGACAAGCTGCAGGATCTGCAGGACGACTCCGATGACGAGGAGCACCATTCCAGCACCGGCAGCCAGCATCCATGGCCGCCATTCGGCGACATCGTAGTGCTGCATGCGACGCGTCATCCCGAGAATCCCGACCGCATAGAGCGGCACGAAGGTCGCATAGAACCCGGCAAGGGTGAACCAGAACGCCGCTTTGCCCCATCCCTCATGGAGGCGGAAACCGAAGGCCTTCGGAAACCAGTAGGTCATGCCGGCAAACGCCCCGAACAGGACGCCACCGATGATGACATTGTGGAAATGCGCCACCAGGAACAGGCTGTTGTGCAGCAGGAAATCCGCCGGCGGCATCGCCAAGAGCACGCCCGTGAGCCCGCCGAACAGGAACGTCACCATGAAGCCGACCGACCACAGCATCGGTGTCGAATAGCGGACACGACCGCCATACATCGTGAACAGCCAATTATAGATCTTCACGCCGGTCGGGACCGCAATCACCATGCTGGCAATGCCGAAGATGGCGTTCACCTCCGGCCCCGCCCCCATCGTGAAGAAGTGATGCAGCCAGACCATGAACGAGACGATGCAGATCGCCATGGTGGCCAACACCATCGAACGATAGCCGAATAACGACTTGCCGGAAAAGGTCGGCACGATTTCCGAATAGATGCCGAACGCCGGCAGCACCAGGATATAGACCTCGGGATGGCCCCAGGCCCAGATCAGGTTCATGAACATCATGACGTTGCCGCCGGCTTCATTGGTGAAAAAATGGAAGCCGAAATAGCGGTCCAGGATCAGCATGGTCAGCGTCACTGTCAGGATCGGAAACGCCGCCACGATCAGGAGATTCGACGCGAGCGTGGTCCAGCAGAACATCGGCATCCGCAGGTAGCTCATGCCTCTGGTGCGGAGCTTGAGAATGGTGGTCACGAGGTCGATGCCGGCTCCTGCAACGGCTGCGAGCTGGAAATCTCCAGCGCCCACAGGTAATAATCGACGCCCACGCCGGGCGAATAGGTCAGCTCCGACAAGGGCGGGAACGGCAGCCACCCGGTGCGCGCGAATTCGCCGACGACGAGTGAGAGATTGACCAGGAGCGCACCGGTCGCAGTCAACCAGAAGCCTACCGAGTTCAAGGTGGGGAATGCAACGTCACGGACCCCGAGCTGCAGCGGGACGACGAGGTTCATGAGCCCGATCACGAACGGCATCGCCACGAAGAAGATCATGATCGTGCCGTGGGCGGAAAAGATCTGGTCGTAATGTTCCGGCGGCAGATAGCCGTTGGAGTGAAACGCGATCGCCTGCTGCAAGCGCATCATGACGGCGTCGGTTCCGCCCCGCAGCAGCATCACGAAGGCGAGCAGCACATACATGATGCCGATCCGCTTGTGATCGACGCTGGTGATCCACTCCCGCCAGAGATAGGGAATGTAGCCCTTGATCAGCACCCACAGCAGAACGCCGAGAATCACGGCAAGCACCACGCCGGCGGCGACCAGGGGAATCGGTTGATCGAATGGAATTGCCGACCAGGTGAGCTTGCCAAGCATCGGTCGCTCCGACGTGTGCGGCTGCCGATCCGGAATCGCTCGGTAGCCGGCCGGTTCCATTGGCGCGTGCCCGGATAAAGGGCCACGCGTCTACATTGCCCGTTGAATACGGAAAAGAACCGATTCGGTTCCAGAGAGTTTCGCGAGACGCGTCACCCGGATGAGGCGACCTTATGGCGGCTGCGCGCCGGTCAACTTCCGCTTTATCGACTTTATCGACCGGGGCCGAGCGCGCTCGCTGCTTGGCACTGCCCGCCGCGGCCACCATCCGCATCACCGCGTCTGGGCCGGCAAGGCCGCAAACGAATCGGATGAAGGCTGCTGCGAGCGAATGTTCGGAATCCGAAGCACCGATTACTCATCCGAGTCCATTTGACAAATTGCCAAAACGAAACCGCCGCGGAGGGGTTTCCTTCGCGGCGGTTTTGATGTGGGGTTTGTGAAGAGGTGTTGGATTGTCCTTTGCAGGCCTGGCGGCGACCTACTCTCCCAAGGCTTGAGCCTTAGTACCATTGGCGCTGAGGAGTTTAACGGCCGAGTTCGGGATGGGATCGGGTTCAGGCTCCTCGCTAAGACCACCAGGCCGGCGAAGGACAACGGGTAAGAAGCAAGCTGTTCGATCGCGATGCGATCGAGGTCCAAATGGACACTGACAATGAGAGCAATCAAGCCGATCGAACGATTAGTACCGGTAAGCTGCATGCATTACTGCACTTCCACATCCGGCCTATCAACGTGGTCGTCTTCCACGGTTCTCAAGGGAATGCTCGTTTTGAGGTGGGTTTCCCGCTTAGATGCCTTCAGCGGTTATCCCGTCCGTACATAGCTATGCTGCACTGCCGCTGGCGCGACAACAGCTCCACCAGAGGTACGTTCACCCCGGTCCTCTCGTACTAGGGGCAAATCCTCTCAACATTCCAACACCCACGGCAGATAGGGACCGAACTGTCTCACGACGTTCTGAACCCAGCTCACGTACCACTTTAATCGGCGAACAGCCGAACCCTTGGGACCTTCTCCAGCCCCAGGATGTGATGAGCCGACATCGAGGTGCCAAACGACGCCGTCGATATGGACTCTTGGGCGTCATCAGCCTGTTATCCCCGGCGTACCTTTTATCCGTTGAGCGATGGCCCATCCACGCGGGACCACCGGATCACTATGACCGACTTTCGTCTCTGCTCGATTCGTAGATCTCGCAGTCAGGCAGGCTTTTGCCATTATACTCGACGAACGATTTCCGACCGTTCTGAGCCTACCTTCGCACGCCTCCGTTACTCTTTGGGAGGCGACCGCCCCAGTCAAACTGCCCACCATGCGCTGTCCCGATCCCGGATGACGGGATGCGGTTAGATATCCATAACCATTAGGGTGGTATTTCACATTGCGGCTCCACCCGAGCTGGCGCCCGAGCTTCAAAGCCTACCACCTATTCTACACAAACAGTCACGAATACCAGCGCAAAGCTACAGTAAAGGTGCACGGGGTCTTTCCGTCTGACCGCAGGAACCCCGCATCTTCACGGGGAATTCAATTTCACTGAGTCTATGTTGGAGACAGCGGGGAAGTCATTACGCCATTCGTGCAGGTCGGAACTTACCCGACAAGGAATTTCGCTACCTTAGGACCGTTATAGTTACGGCCGCCGTTTACCGGGGCTTCGATTCAAGGCTTGCACCTCTCCTCTTAACCTTCCGGCACCGGGCAGGCGTCAGACCCTATACGTCATCTTACGATTTCGCAGAGCCCTGTGTTTTTGTTAAACAGTTGCCACCCCCTGGTCTGTGCCCCCACTGCATGCTTGCGCATGCAATGGGCCTCCTTATCCCGAAGTTACGGAGGTAAATTGCCGAGTTCCTTCAACATAGTTCTCTCAAGCGCCTTGGTATACTCTACCAGTCCACCTGTGTCGGTTTCGGGTACGGTCTGATGTGGAGGCTATTTCCTGGAACCCCTTCGAGGCCCGACCAATCCGTTAAGGTCGGACAACACACGGGATTCGTCACCATCCACTGGCTGCAGAATATTCACTGCATTCCCATCGACTACGCCTTTCGGCCTCGCCTTAGGGACCGGCTAACCCTGCGAAGATTAACTTTACGCAGGAACCCTTGGACTTTCGGCGACACTGTCTTTCACAGTGTTTGTCGTTACTCATGCCAGCATTCGCACTTCTGATACCTCCAGGCGCTCTCACGAGTCGCCCTTCGCAGGCTTACAGAACGCTCCGCTACCGCGCATCTTGCGATGCACCCTAAGCTTCGGCTCGTGGCTTGAGCCCCGTTACATCTTCGGCGCAGAAACCCTTATTTAGACCAGTGAGCTGTTACGCTTTCTTTAAAGGATGGCTGCTTCTAAGCCAACCTCCTGGTTGTTTTGGGATTTCCACATCCTTTCCCACTTAGCCACGAATTGGGGGCCTTAGCTGTAGGTCAGGGTTGTTTCCCTCTCCACGACGGACGTTAGCACCCGCCGTGTGACTCCCGGATAGTACTCTCAGGTATTCGGAGTTTGGTTGGGTTTGGTAAGACGGTAAGTCCCCCTAGCCCATCCAGTGCTCTACCCCCTGAGGTATTCGTCCGAGGCGATACCTAAATATCTTTCGCGGAGAACCAGCTATTTCCCAGTTTGATTGGCCTTTCACCCCTAACCACAAGTCATCGGAGCCTTTTTCAACAGGCACCCGTTCGGTCCTCCAGTGAGTGTTACCTCACCTTCAACCTGCTCATGGCTAGATCACTAGGTTTCGGGTCTAATACAACGAACTTGGCGCCCTATTCAGACTCGCTTTCGCTGCGCCTACGCCTATCGGCTTAAGCTTGCTCGTTAAATTAAGTCGCTGGCCCATAATACAAAAGGTACGACGTCACCCAGAACGCATCTTGGGCTCCGTCTGTTTGTAGGTGTCCGGTTTCAGGTCTATTTCACTCCCCTCGTCGGGGTGCTTTTCACCTTTCCCTCACGGTACTGGTTCACTATCGGTCGCTGAGGAGTACTTAGGCTTGGAGGGTGGTCCCCCCATGTTCAGACAGGATTGCACGTGTCCCGCCTTACTCGAGCATGAATGATTGAATTACCCATACGGGGCTATCACCCTCTGAGGCCCTGCTTTCCTGACAGGTTCTGGTTGTCGTTCATTCATGACTGGCCTGGTCCGCGTTCGCTCGCCACTACTAGCGGAGTCTCGGTTGATGTCCTTTCCTCCAGGTACTTAGATGTTTCAGTTCCCTGGGTTCGCTTGAAACCTCCTATGTATTCAGAAGTCTCATACCTTCTCTTGATAACCGGAAATCCAAGACCTCACGGCCTCGAATTCTCTCAGTATCTGATCAAACTCCAAAACCAAGGTCTTGGAGTTCCGGCTATCGAAGGTGGGTTTCCCCATTCGGAAATCCGCGGATCAAAGCTTCTTCGCAGCTCCCCACGGCTTATCGCAGCGTAGCACGTCCTTCATCGCCTCTCAGCGCCAAGGCATCCACCGAACACCCTTAAGGCACTTGATTGCTCTCATCATCAATGTCCACACACTCGGCAGAATGTTCACCGCCCTCACCTCTCCCGAAGGACAGGCGTCAAGGCGGCGCGGACACTGATTTAGAAAGACCAGCTTGCTTCTTAAGATCGAACCGATAGCGAGGCGGTCAAGCTTCGCTAACAGAGCCGTTTACAACAACACGAAAGCTTCACAGCTTCCGTCTTGCGCCGAAACGGCCCGGAGATAGTGAAGGTCACGCACAGTTTGATGCCGAAAGCTCCCGCTCGATTGCTCGAGTGAATGCCCTCAGCCTGCACGATCCCAACTCGGATCGATCTCCTCTTCACGATGTCAGATAACACGCAGCCTCAAGTCCTAGTGAGGACAATGAGATGCGAATTGGTGTCTCGCGGACGATGTCGAACCTGCGCTCTCTCAAGCTGCCGACCGGCAATCAAACCATCTGGTGGAGCCAGACGGGATCGAACCGACGACCTCATGCTTGCAAAGCACGCGCTCTCCCAGCTGAGCTATGGCCCCGTAACCAGAAGACGAATGCCATGCTGCGCCAGAAAAGTGGTGGGCCTGGGAAGACTTGAACTTCCGACCTCACGCTTATCAAGCGCGCGCTCTAACCAACTGAGCTACAAGCCCTTAACGCTTAACGAGGCTTGCGGTGCCGCGATCCACGGCGCTGTCGCGCCCGATCGTTGCGCTCAGCCCCTGGCGCGTGTTCGTCCGCGAAGAAAGAGAAACGAAGACGGCGAAATCCCGCCAATGGAGCTCATCAGGATCTGGCGATCGTGATGGCCCCTGAATGTTTCTAAAACGATCCGATAGTGAACGTGATGTTCACTGAAGGATCATCCTTAGAAAGGAGGTGATCCAGCCGCAGGTTCCCCTACGGCTACCTTGTTACGACTTCACCCCAGTCGCTGACCCTACCGTGGTCGGCTGCCTCCATTGCTGGTTAGCGCACCGCCTTCAGGTAAAGCCAACTCCCATGGTGTGACGGGCGGTGTGTACAAGGCCCGGGAACGTATTCACCGTGGCGTGCTGATCCACGATTACTAGCGATTCCAACTTCATGGGCTCGAGTTGCAGAGCCCAATCCGAACTGAGACGGCTTTTTGAGATTTGCGAAGGGTTGCCCCTTAGCTTCCCACTGTCACCGCCATTGTAGCACGTGTGTAGCCCAGCCCGTAAGGGCCATGAGGACTTGACGTCATCCCCACCTTCCTCGCGGCTTATCACCGGCAGTCTCCTTAGAGTGCTCAACTAAATGGTAGCAACTAAGGACGGGGGTTGCGCTCGTTGCGGGACTTAACCCAACATCTCACGACACGAGCTGACGACAGCCATGCAGCACCTGTGTTCCGGGCTCCGAAGAGAAGGTCACATCTCTGCGACCGGTCCCAGACATGTCAAGGGCTGGTAAGGTTCTGCGCGTTGCGTCGAATTAAACCACATGCTCCACCGCTTGTGCGGGCCCCCGTCAATTCCTTTGAGTTTTAATCTTGCGACCGTACTCCCCAGGCGGAATGCTTAAAGCGTTAGCTGCGCCACTGGTGAGTAAACCCACCAACGGCTGGCATTCATCGTTTACGGCGTGGACTACCAGGGTATCTAATCCTGTTTGCTCCCCACGCTTTCGTGCCTCAGCGTCAGTATCGGGCCAGTGAGCCGCCTTCGCCACTGGTGTTCTTGCGAATATCTACGAATTTCACCTCTACACTCGCAGTTCCACTCACCTCTCCCGAACTCAAGATCTTCAGTATCAAAGGCAGTTCTGGAGTTGAGCTCCAGGATTTCACCCCTGACTTAAAGACCCGCCTACGCACCCTTTACGCCCAGTGATTCCGAGCAACGCTAGCCCCCTTCGTATTACCGCGGCTGCTGGCACGAAGTTAGCCGGGGCTTATTCTTGCGGTACCGTCATTATCTTCCCGCACAAAAGAGCTTTACAACCCTAGGGCCTTCATCACTCACGCGGCATGGCTGGATCAGGCTTGCGCCCATTGTCCAATATTCCCCACTGCTGCCTCCCGTAGGAGTTTGGGCCGTGTCTCAGTCCCAATGTGGCTGATCATCCTCTCAGACCAGCTACTGATCGTCGCCTTGGTGGGCCTTTACCCCACCAACTAGCTAATCAGACGCGGGCCGATCTTTCGGCGATAAATCTTTCCCCGTAAGGGCTTATCCGGTATTAGCACAAGTTTCCCTGTGTTGTTCCGAACCAAAAGGTACGTTCCCACGCGTTACTCACCCGTCTGCCGCTGACGTATTGCTACGCCCGCTCGACTTGCATGTGTTAAGCCTGCCGCCAGCGTTCGCTCTGAGCCAGGATCAAACTCTCAAGTTGAACTTGAAGCTTTGAACCGGCTGATCACAACGTTTGACGAGGTCCCACCTATCAATCACCCACGCTTCACAGCGCAAATGATCATGGTGTTACCTTTGAAACATTGTCCGCCGAAGTCTTCTCGTCCGATCTCAGAACCAAAAGCCGAAGCTCTCAACCCCAAGACCCGCAAGGACTCCGCCGTCCACGTTTCTCTTTCTTCATCTTCACTTGTCAAACAGCCTGCGCTTCGAAGCCATAAAGGCTGCGAAGAGCTTCAACCTCGATTATTTCGGTAGCGAGGAAGTCCCGAAAGCCGGGGCGCTTCACATAGCTTATTTTCCGAGATCGTCAAGGGCCAACCAGAAAATAACTTCGTCCCGAAAGTTCAGGCCTCAGTCATCAGTGATGTCCGGCTGGCGTGGCGGGGTGATAGTGCGATGCCGCATTCGACACAAGAACTTTTTGCGACGCCTGTGAATATTTCTGGATAACCCCGCATCGCGCAGCGCGCGCAATGCACAAGGCGGCTCAATCTCGCAAACGCGTCCTGGTCATCGCCGCATGTTCCGACTGAGAAAACTGCTGAAGCGAAGGCATGCGCCCCGCCCTTACCCGCGACTTCGTCCCCGCCAGATCAATCCGTAGTACGCCAGTTGCACGACGAGCGCCGCAGTGAAGCCCGCCGGATACCCCATCCAGACGCCCTCCAGCCCAACCCAACGCGACAGCAGATCGGCAGCCGGCAATTGCACCAGCCAGATCCCGGCCAATGCAATCACTGTTGGCCAGACGACCGTTCCGGTCGAGCGCATGACGCCGGCAAGAACCTCGCTGACACCCGCGAGCACATAGCTCCACAGCGAGATCAGCAGCGCGCGCTCGGCAATCGCCAATGTTGCGGGATCGACCACGAACCACGATAGAACCGCCCGCGAAAACACGCCGAGCGCGATCACCGTCGAAATTCCTACGGCCAGGTCGAGCGTGATTGCGATCCGCGTGACCTTTCCCAGGCGGTCGGGCTTGCCTGCACCGATCGCCTGTGCAGCAAAAACTGTCGCGGCGAGCCCGAACGCCTGCATGGGCACGAGCAGATATCCGACCACCTGATTGACGGCGCCATAAGCCGCAGTCGCGCTCGATCCGAACGGGTTGATCAGTGCGACCATCGCCACTTCCGACAGCGAGGTCACCGCGGTCTGGATCCCGCCGGGCACGCCGATTCCGAAAAACGGCGCAGCGATCTTGGAATCGATACGAAGCCGACGCAGGAACTCCCGGTCGACAGCCATAGGATGCCGCCGCACGCGCAGATAGACGATGAGGCACGGCAGCGATATGGCGCAGGCGATGAAGCTCGCCCATGGAGCACTCGTCACGCCAAGCTGCGGCAGTCCGCACCACCCCTGGATCATGGCCGGCGTCAGCACCAGCGTGATACCGATGTAGATGACCATAACCAGAAGCGGTGTTTGCACGTCACTCGTGCCGCGCAAAAGAAACATATACGCAAAGACCAACGTCACCGCAGGCAACGAGATGAAGGTCACGCGCGCATAGTCGATGGCGGAGGTCATGATGTCTTGCGGCGTGGCCATGATCTCGAGCAACTCCGGAGAGATGCGATAGCCAACGATCGCGACGGCAACGCTGAGCAAGGCGCAGACAGAAAGCGTCGTTCCAGCGGCGCTTTTGACTTGAAGAATGTCCCCTGCCCCATGGGCCCGCGCGACCAGCACGACGCCACCGGAAATCAGCCCGATCAGAAAGGAGACGAGGAGAAAGAAGATCGGAAAGAATGCGGACGCAACGGCCAGCGCCGATGGCCCAAGGAGTTGGCCGAAATAGATGGCCGTGATCGTGCCGGACAGCAATTGCAGCGCCGCACTTGCAGTCTGCGGGATCGCAAACCGCACCATCTCCCGCCATAGCGGCGCCTCGCCGGTCGAGTTGGACCGCTCGGCTGCCGTCAGTCGCACTGCTGCCGACCGATCTTCAACCGACGCTGCTTCCGTCCGGGTGGCCGCAGCGTTCGGCAAGGCGGTGCTCGGCGCGCCGCGCGTGCTGCTCGGCGTCATAGCTGTGTAACCGGATCGACCCGCGCGGTTCGTTGGCTTTGCCTTGCGCCGAGCGCTGGAACGTCTCGCCGAAACATCGCAAGAGGCAACTTGGGATCGGCGGCGATCGCCATCAGCAGTTCAACCACATCGTCCAACAAACATTTCATCGCCGTCGCATCAAAGCGATGCGGGCTGAAGACCAGCCGGAAGCCCAGCCGCGCGGCCGGTGCAATCACGAGGCATAATGGAAAATCAATGCCCGCTTCGAAGCTGCCGGTCGCGGTGACCCTGACTTCAGCCGGCGGCACAGCTGTGCTGCTCGCAAGCGAACTCCCGGTCGGATAGTTCTCAAAGACAACGACCGATTCGAACAGAGCCTGGTCCGACGGCACACCGACCCAATGTTGAATGTCGCTCAACAGACTTCGGTCGTACACCTGTTCCTCGGCCTGCCGAACCTGCAAATCCGTCAGCCAATCCGTCACGAGCATTCCCGGATCTATATGAATACGCCGCGGCAGGATGTTGGTGCACAATCCCAGGATCTGCTCGACGCCGGGCAATTCGCCGGGGCGGACAGCGGTCGTCATGCCGAACACGATCTCGTTCTTGTTTGCTTGACGCACGAGAGCCAAAATCCACGCGCCCTGAACAAGGGTATTCATTGTCAGGTGCTGAGTTTGGGCTGTGGCCTGGAGCCGTGCGGTCAACCGCTCCAAGAGTATCGCGCGATGCTCCGCGCATGCATCGGCCGGAGCTGTTGGATCACCTGGCGGCAAATTCAACCGATAGGGCAAGGCTGCACCTTCCAGGCGGTCGAGCCAGAACGCACGGCTAGCGATTTGATCGGCGGAGACGAGCCAGGCGAGATAGTCGCGAAACGATCTGGGTACAGGCATGGCCGAGCGAACTCCGCGCGCGGCGAGATAGAGGTCCATGAACTCCCGCAACAGAGGCGCAATCGACCAACCATCGAGGAGCAGATGGTGAAAGCTCAGAACCAGGGTGTGCTGTGTGGACGCGTGGCGCAGAAGGCTCGCACGCAGCACGTCTCCCGCAGCAAGATCGAGCCCCTGCTTTCGATCCTCGGAGAGAAACTCCTGCAGATGCTGCTCGGCAATGTCAGCCGCGGCCACCGAATTGTCAGTGGCGGACCAGCGCGGCTTTGCGTTCCGCCGCACGACCTGCAATGGCTCCCCCTCGTCGTCCGGAAAGGCGACGCGCAACGCAGGATGCCGAGCCGCCAATTCGTACCATGCTGCCTCTAACGCAGCACAATCGAGCTCGCCTTCCAGATGCAGCCAGATCTGCTCGTGATAAGCTACGCTATCCGGTGACCGCCGGGCGTGCGCCAGCATGATCCGCTGCATCGGCCCGAGCGGCCAGATGTCTTCGATATCGGGATAGTGCTGCTGCAGGGCAGCAAGCCGCGCCTCGTCGAGGCGAACCAACGAGAAATCGGACGGTGTAAATTGCCCTAACGGGCGTGCAGCGCAGTGGCGGATCACCCCGCGCAAGGCTGCCGTGAAGCGCTCGGCCAGATCGTCGATCGAGGCCCGATCATGCGCCGCCGGCCACCAGCGCCACTCGAGCTTCAGCCTGGCGCCACTGATGAGCGCCACCACCTCGAGCAGATGGTCCCTGCCCCGCTCCGGTGCGATCTGAACGCCCGAACTCTCGCCCGCGAGACGCCAGCCTTGCTCCGTGGTTTCATCGAAGCGTCCGAGATAGTTGAAGCTGATCGCGGCTCGTGGCAGCGATCGCAAGACGTCCACGGTCTCGTCGTTGAGATAGCGCAACAATCCCCAGCCGATGCCACCTTGGGGTACCCGGCGAAGATGCTCCTTGATGCGCCTGAGCGCGATGCCTGCCGCCAAGCCGCCATCCCTGAAATCGGCAACGTCCAGTTGTCCCGCATCGAGCCGAACCGGAAACATGGTGGTGAACCAACCGACGGTCCGCGACAGATCTACGGCCGCAACCATGTCTTCACGACCGTGGCCCTCAAGATCGACAAGCGTCGCGGTCTCGGTCTCGCCTCGGGCCGCACGCCAATCGGTCAGTGCGACGGCGAGCGCTGCGAGCAGAGCGTCGTTGATACGAGTATGATAGGCCTTCGGCACGATCGTGAGCAGCGCTTCAGTGTCTTCAGCAGACAATCCTGTCGTCAGACCTTCGGTTTCACCATAGGTTGCAAAGCTGAAATCAACGGCGTGGTCGGTCGGAAATTCCGGCGCATCCCGACAGGTGGCGGTCCAAAAATCGAGTTCGTCCAATACTTCCGCCGAGTGCGCATGGCTTGAAATTCGTGTGGCCCATGTCCCGAACGAAGTGGTTTTGTTGGCAAGAGTGATCGTCTCGCGGCGTTCGAGCTGATCGTAGCCGGCCATGAAATCCTCGATCAGGATGCGCCAGGACACGCCGTCGACGACGAGATGGTGGATGATGAACAGAAGCCTGCCGGGGGCCTCGGCACCGAAATCGAACCAGGCGGCAACAACCAGCCGGCCGGCGCTGGGGTCGAGACCTTGCTGAAGCGCGGTCGCTGCAATTTCCAGCTGAGATATTCGCGCGGCGGGGGCGAGCTCCGCAAAATCGAAATGTGAGAGCGTGACGGAGACCTCATCAACCGGCAAAAGCTGCTGCCGCCAGCCGGCCTCCTCTCGGACAAATCGGCTGCGCAGCGCATCGTGATGGATCAGGAGCGATGCGAGCGCGCGCTCGAGGTGAGCCTGTTTGATATCAGCCGGCACTTCAAGCAGGACAGACTGGTTGAAGTGGTTGATCGGTCCCGGCTGTTCGAAGAACCAGCGCTGAATCGGAGTCAAAGGTGCACGGTCCGGCGCGCTATCGACATCGACGACAATTTGCGATCGATCCGCGACCTGGGCCAGTGTCGCGACGGTCTGGTATTGAAAGATCTGCCGCGGCGTGATCGTCACACCGCTGGCGCGCGCACGCGAGACGAGTTGCATGGATTGGATCGAGTCGCCTCCGAGCTCGAAGAAGTTGTCATTGATGCCGACGCGGTCGAGGCCGAGGACCTCGGCGAACAGGCCGGCCAGCACGGTCTCGACCGGATTGCGCGGCGGCTGCTCGCCGGCCCCGCGATTGCGGTCGGGCGCCGGCAACGCGTTGCGGTCGAACTTGCCGTTCGGGGTCAACGGCAGCCGGTCCAGCCGCACGATCGCCGACGGCACCATGTAGTCCGGCAGCCCCTGTTGCAGCTGGCGGCGCAGCTCGCTGATGTCGGCCGAGGCTTCCGGATCCGCCACCACATAGGCCACCAGCCGCTTGCCGGCGCCATCCTCGCGTATGACAGCTGCAGCCTGCGTCACGCCGGGCTGCGCCAACAGCGCCGCCTCGATCTCGCCGAGCTCGATGCGGAAGCCACGCAGCTTCACCTGAGTATCCAGCCGCCCCAAGAACTCCAGTTCGCCATCGGCGCGCCAGCGCACCAGGTCTCCGGTGCGGTACAGCCGCTCGCCGGGCGTGAACGGGTTCGGCAGGAAGCGCTCCGCCGTCAGCCCCGGCCGCCGCAGATAGCCGCGCGCGACACCGATGCCGCCGATATGGAGCTCGCCGGCCACCCCGACCGGCACCGGCTGCAGTCGCCGGTCCAGCACATAGCTCCTGGTGTTCGGCAACGGACGGCCGATCGGCGGCCGGCCAGCGCCGTCGCAGCGGAACATGGTGGTGCACACGCTGGCTTCGGTCGGACCATAGGCGTTGAATACCTGCCGCCCCGCCAGCCATGGCCGCAACAGCTCCGCCGAGCAGGCCTCGCCGCCGACGAGCAGCGTCTTCAGATCCTTGAACTCGGCGACAGGCAAGGCGGCCAGCGCCGCCGGCGGCAGCAGCACCGTGCTGATGCGCTGCCGCAGCAGCAGCTCGCGCAACGGCTCGCCCGGCATCAGCTCGTGCTGGGCCGCCAGCACCAGCGCCGCCCCGACCCGCCAGCTCATCACCAGGTCCCACACCGCCGCATCGAAGCTGATCGAGGCGAACTGCAGGATGCGGTCGCTCTCCTCCAGCGGCAGCCGTGCCAGCTGCGCGTCGGCAAGGTTCATGATGCCGCGATGGCTGATCATCACCCCCTTCGGCTTGCCGGTCGAGCCCGAGGTGTAGATCACATAGGCCAGATGATCGGCATCGACACCGCTCATCGGCGCCGTCTCGGGATGCGCGGCAATCGCCTGTCCATCGACATCGAGCCGCACCACGATCGCATCGCTCGCCGGCAGGCGCTGCAGCAGCGCCTCCTGCGTCAGCAGCACCTCAACCTTGGCATCATCCAGCATGTAGGCCAGCCGCTCGGCCGGATAGCGCGGGTCGAGCGGCAGATAGGCCCCGCCCGCCTTGAGGATGCCGAGCACCCCCACCACCATGTCCAGCGAGCGCTCCACACACAGCCCGACGATCACGTCGGGGCCGACGCCCAGCCCGCGCAGATGATGCGCCAGCTGGTTGGCGCAGCGATCGAGCTCGCCATAGCAAAGCTCGTCATCTTCCCAGATCGCCGCAACCGCATCCGGCCGGCGTTCCGCATGCGCGGCGAACAGCTCGTGCAGGCAGACATCCTGCGGGTAGCTCGCCGCGGTGTCGTTCCAGTCCACGATCAGCCGCCGCCGCTCGGCCTCGCTCAGCAGATCGAGCGCAGACAATGGTCGGTCGGGCTCCGCCACGATCCCGTCCAGCACCCGCATGAAGTGCTCCACCAGCCGTGCGATCGTGCTGTCCTCGAACAAATCGGCGGCATAGACCAGCGAGCCCTGTAGCGCGCCATCGGCTTCCGCCAGCGACAGCTCCAGATCGAACTTGGCCGCCACCGTTCCGGTCGCGAACGGTTCGATGGAAAGGCCCGCCATCCGCCCTGCCCGCTGCGGCATGTTCTGCAGCGCGAACACCACCTGGAAGATCGGCTCCCGGCTCAGGTCGCGAACCGGATGCAGCGCCTCCACCAGCTTCTCGAACGGCAGGTCCTGATGCGCATAGGCATCGAGCGCGGTCGCCTTCACCCGCCGCAGCAGTTGGCGGAACGACGGCGCACCCGCAAGATCGGTGCGCAGCGCCAGCATGTTGACGAAGAAGCCGATCAGGTTCTCCGTCTCGGCCCGTGTCCGTCCTGCGATCGGCGTCCCCACCACCACATCGTCCTGGCCGCTCCAGCGCGCCAGCACGACGTCGAACGCCGCCAGCAGCACCATGAACAGGGTCGCGCCCTCCGCACGCGCCAGCTGCGACAGCGCCACGGTGCGCCTCTCGTCGATCGTGAAGCGATGCAAAGCGCCGCGGAAGCTCGGCACCGCCGGCCGCGGCCGGTCGGTTGCAAGCTCCAGCCCGGCCGGTGCGCCGGACAGCTGCTGCGTCCAATAGCCAAGCTGCCGCTGCAGCGTCTCTTCCGCCAACCAGCGCCGCTGCCACACTGCATAGTCGGCATATTGGATCGGCAGGGCTGGCAATGGCGAGGAACGTCCCGCCGCAAAGGCCGCATATAGCTGCTCCACCTCCCCGACCAGCACCCCCATCGACCAGCCGTCCGACACCACGTGATGCATCGACAGCACCAGCACGTGGTCCTCGGGCGCCAGCTGCAGCAGCGCCGCCCGCAACAGCCGGTCACGGGCCAGGTCGAACGGCTGCTGCATGATGCGCTCCGCCCGCTGCCGCGCCTCCTCCGCGGAGACCACAACCGGCTCCAGCTCGACCTGCCAGGGCGGATCGATCCGCTGCACCGCGCTCTCACCCTGCGGCTCGAACCGCGTCCGCAACACCTCGTGCCGTCGAACCACCTCGCTCAAAGCCGCCGACAGTGCCGCGCCATCAAGCCGGCCCACCAGCCGCACCGCCGCCGAGATGTTGTAGGTCCCGCCCGCAAGCCCAAGCTGCTCCACAAACCAAAGCCGCTCCTGACCATGCGACAACAGCAACGGCGCATCGCGCGGAGCGCACGGGATATCCCGAACGACACGCCGTCCTTCGGCAGCGGCGGCCATTCGCCGCTGCAGCAGTTCACGCCGCAACGATGCAATGTTGGTCATCCCATGCTCCCGATCACGGCCTCGGATTGGTCGCGCTTGGCGCTGACATCGTCCAGATCCTGCAAGGCGATCTTGAGCTCTTCGGCTGTCATCGACTCGATATCGCCGGCGAGCGCCTCTTCAACATGCAGCGCAATGTCAGCCACCGTGGGTCCCGTGAAGATCACACGGACAGGCAGCTCAATTCCAAGCGTGGCCCGCACCTGGCCGATGAGCTGCATCGCCAGCAGCGAATGGCCTCCGAGCTCGAAGAAGTTGTCATTGATGCCGACGCGGTCGAGGCCGAGGACCTCGGCGAACAGGCCGGCCAGCACGGTCTCGACCGGATTGCGCGGCGGCTGCTCGCCGGCCCCGCGATTGCGGTCGGGCGCCGGCAACGCGTTGCGGTCGAACTTGCCGTTCGGGGTCAACGGCAGCCGGTCCAGCCGCACGATCGCCGACGGCACCATGTAGTCCGGCAGCCCCTGTTGCAGCTGGCGGCGCAGCTCGCTGATGTCGGCCGAGGCTTCCGGATCCGCCACCACATAGGCCACCAGCCGCTTGCCGGCGCCATCCTCGCGTATGACAGCTGCAGCCTGCGTCACGCCGGGCTGCGCCAACAGCGCCGCCTCGATCTCGCCGAGCTCGATGCGGAAGCCACGCAGCTTCACCTGAGTATCCAGCCGCCCCAAGAACTCCAGTTCGCCATCGGCGCGCCAGCGCACCAGGTCTCCGGTGCGGTACAGCCGCTCGCCGGGCGTGAACGGGTTCGGCAGGAAGCGCTCCGCCGTCAGCCCCGGCCGCCGCAGATAGCCGCGCGCGACACCGATGCCGCCGATATGGAGCTCGCCGGCCACCCCGACCGGCACCGGCTGCAGTCGCCGGTCCAGCACATAGCTCCTGGTGTTCGGCAACGGACGGCCGATCGGCGGCCGGCCAGCGCCGTCGCAGCGGAACATGGTGGTGCACACGCTGGCTTCGGTCGGACCATAGGCGTTGAATACCTGCCGCCCCGCCAGCCATGGCCGCAACAGCTCCGCCGAGCAGGCCTCGCCGCCGACGAGCAGCGTCTTCAGATCCTTGAACTCGGCGACAGGCAAGGCGGCCAGCGCCGCCGGCGGCAGCAGCACCGTGCTGATGCGCTGCCGCAGCAGCAGCTCGCGCAACGGCTCGCCCGGCATCAGCTCGTGCTGGGCCGCCAGCACCAGCGCCGCCCCGACCCGCCAGCTCATCACCAGGTCCCACACCGCCGCATCGAAGCTGATCGAGGCGAACTGCAGGATGCGGTCGCTCTCCTCCAGCGGCAGCCGTGCCAGCTGCGCGTCGGCAAGGTTCATGATGCCGCGATGGCTGATCATCACCCCCTTCGGCTTGCCGGTCGAGCCCGAGGTGTAGATCACATAGGCCAGATGATCGGCATCGACACCGCTCATCGGCGCCGTCTCGGGATGCGCGGCAATCGCCTGTCCATCGACATCGAGCCGCACCACGATCGCATCGCTCGCCGGCAGGCGCTGCAGCAGCGCCTCCTGCGTCAGCAGCACCTCAACCTTGGCATCATCCAGCATGTAGGCCAGCCGCTCGGCCGGATAGCGCGGGTCGAGCGGCAGATAGGCCCCGCCCGCCTTGAGGATGCCGAGCACCCCCACCACCATGTCCAGCGAGCGCTCCACACACAGCCCGACGATCACGTCGGGGCCGACGCCCAGCCCGCGCAGATGATGCGCCAGCTGGTTGGCGCAGCGATCGAGCTCGCCATAGCAAAGCTCGTCATCTTCCCAGATCGCCGCAACCGCATCCGGCCGGCGTTCCGCATGCGCGGCGAACAGCTCGTGCAGGCAGACATCCTGCGGGTAGCTCGCCGCGGTGTCGTTCCAGTCCACGATCAGCCGCCGCCGCTCGGCCTCGCTCAGCAGATCGAGCGCAGACAATGGTCGGTCGGGCTCCGCCACGATCCCGTCCAGCACCCGCATGAAGTGCTCCACCAGCCGTGCGATCGTGCTGTCCTCGAACAAATCGGCGGCATAGACCAGCGAGCCCTGTAGCGCGCCATCGGCTTCCGCCAGCGACAGCTCCAGATCGAACTTGGCCGCCACCGTTCCGGTCGCGAACGGTTCGATGGAAAGGCCCGCCATCCGCCCTGCCCGCTGCGGCATGTTCTGCAGCGCGAACACCACCTGGAAGATCGGCTCCCGGCTCAGGTCGCGAACCGGATGCAGCGCCTCCACCAGCTTCTCGAACGGCAGGTCCTGATGCGCATAGGCATCGAGCGCGGTCGCCTTCACCCGCCGCAGCAGTTGGCGGAACGACGGCGCACCCGCAAGATCGGTGCGCAGCGCCAGCATGTTGACGAAGAAGCCGATCAGGTTCTCCGTCTCGGCCCGTGTCCGTCCTGCGATCGGCGTCCCCACCACCACATCGTCCTGGCCGCTCCAGCGCGCCAGCACGACGTCGAACGCCGCCAGCAGCACCATGAACAGGGTCGCGCCCTCCGCACGCGCCAGCTGCGACAGCGCCACGGTGCGCCTCTCGTCGATCGTGAAGCGATGCAAAGCGCCGCGGAAGCTCGGCACCGCCGGCCGCGGCCGGTCGGTTGCAAGCTCCAGCCCGGCCGGTGCGCCGGACAGCTGCTGCGTCCAATAGCCAAGCTGCCGCTGCAGCGTCTCTTCCGCCAACCAGCGCCGCTGCCACACTGCATAGTCGGCATATTGGATCGGCAGGGCTGGCAATGGCGAGGAACGTCCCGCCGCAAAGGCCGCATATAGCTGCTCCACCTCCCCGACCAGCACCCCCATCGACCAGCCGTCCGACACCACGTGATGCATCGACAGCACCAGCACGTGGTCCTCGGGCGCCAGCTGCAGCAGCGCCGCCCGCAACAGCCGGTCACGGGCCAGGTCGAACGGCTGCTGCATGATGCGCTCCGCCCGCTGCCGCGCCTCCTCCGCGGAGACCACAACCGGCTCCAGCTCGACCTGCCAGGGCGGATCGATCCGCTGCACCGCGCTCTCACCCTGCGGCTCGAACCGCGTCCGCAACACCTCGTGCCGTCGAACCACCTCGCTCAAAGCCGCCGACAGTGCCGCGCCATCAAGCCGGCCCACCAGCCGCACCGCCGCCGAGATGTTGTAGGTCCCGCCCGCAAGCCCAAGCTGCTCCACAAACCAAAGCCGCTCCTGACCATGCGACAACAGCAACGGCGCATCGCGCGGTACCGGCAACAACAGTGGCGCTGATGGCGCTGGCGCGAGCTGCAGCCGCTCGGCCAAGCCTGCGACCGTGGGCGACTCGAACAACGTGCGCAAAGGGACTTGGACTGCGAGTTCCTGCTGTGCACGGGCCACCACTTGGGTCGCAAGCAGTGAATGTCCCCCGAGCGCGAAGAAATCGTCATTGACGCCAACGCGATCAACACCGAGAACATCGGCGAAGATAGCCGCCAATGTCAGTTCAGCCGCGTTGCGGGGCGCAATGTAGTCATCCTCTCCGTGCCGATCCGGCGCCGGCAGCGCATTGTAATCGAGCTTGCCGTTCGAGGTCAGCGGCAAACGATCGAGCCGCATCACAGTCGAAGGCACCATGTAGTCCGGAAGGGATTGCTGCAGTCGAGCGCGCACCTCACTCACATCGAGGGCGACATCCCGAGACGGCACCACATAGGCGACAAGTTGCTTGCCGGCAGTGCCGTCGCGTACCACCACGGCTGCTCGCTCGACCCCGGGCTGCGCCAGCATCGCTGCCTCGATCTCGCCGAGCTCGATACGGAAACCGCGGATCTTCACCTGATGGTCAATGCGGCCGAGATAATCGAGCTGACCGTTCGCCCTCCAACGCACCAGGTCGCCGGTACGGTAGAGCCGCTCACCCGATGCAAACGGGCTTGGCACGAAGCGCTCGGCCGTCAGGCCGGGCCGGCCGAGGTAGCCGCGGGCAAGGCCTGCGCCGCCAACATAAAGCTCGCCCGCAACCCCGATCGGCGCAGGTTCGAGCCCCCGGTCGAGAACGTAGGTCTGCAGATCGGGAATCGGGCAGCCAATCGCGCTCGCGGCGGCCTCGACATCCGCCCGCCTGACGGGCCGCCAGGTCACATGGACCGTGGTCTCGGTGATGCCGTACATATTGATGAGTTGTGGCTGCGTGTCGCCATGCCGCTCGAACCAAGGCGCAAGCTCGGCAAAATTCAGCGCCTCGCCACCGAAGATCACAAAGCGGAGCGCCAGCTCCCGGGCCGCATCGCGATCGGCCCGGATCAGCCCGGCGAAGGCCGACGGCGTCTGATTGAGGACCGTGACGCCTTCGCGCGCCAAAAGCTCATGAAACAGATCGGGCGACCGGCTGATCCAGTAGGGCACCACCACCAGCCTGCCGCCCTTGAGCAGCGCACCCCACACCTCCCAGACAGAAAAATCGAAGGCGAGCGAATGAAACAAGGTCCAGACGTCCTCTGGGCCGAAGCTGAACCAGGCATCCGTGGCAGCCAACAACCTGGTGACACGATCATGGGGAATGAGCGTGCCCTTGGGCTTGCCGGTAGAACCTGACGTGTAGATGACATAAGCGAGGTTGTCGGACGCGCAGTTGCTTGCCGGCGCCGTCTCAGGATGGCGCGCGATATCTGGCCAGTCGCGGTCGAGTTGCACCACGATGGCGTCATTCGCAGGCAGGCGATCGCCGCGGCCTTGCTGGGTGAGCAGGATCCGCGCCCTGGCATCATCAAGCATGTAGGCGAGCCGCTCGGCCGGGTAGCTCGGGTCGAGCGGTAGATAGGCGCCGCCCGCCTTGAGGATGCCGAGCAGGCCGACCACAGCGTCGATCGAGCGCTCGAGATAAAGGCCGACGACGACCTCGGGACCGACGCCGAGTTCCTGCAGGTGATGCCCTAGCTGATTGGCGCGACGATCGAGTTCACCGTAAGTCAGCGTCTCGCTTTCGAAGCTGAGCGCAACCGCGTCCGGCGTCCGCGCAGCCTGCGCAGCAAACAGCTCGTGCAGCACAGCTGTCGAATAGCTCGCCGGCGCTGGGTTGAACTCCGTCACGACCTGGCGCTGCTCGTCCTCGCTCAGTAATGACATCGCCGACAGCGGCCGCGCCGGATCGACGATGATCTGATCCAGAATCTGCTCAAAATGACCGATCAGCCGTTCGATCGCCGACGCCTCGAACCGCTCGGCATCATAGATCAGCTTGACCAGCAGCGACTGTTCGCCGATGACCTGCAGGGTCAGCGGATAGTTGGTCCGCTCGGACGTGGTGACACTCCTGATCCGCAAGGTCCGCGTGAGAGCGGTCACCGCGGATAGTTGCGTCGGATAGTTCTCGAATGCGACAATGCTCTCGAACAGCGGTGTGCCATCCGACACCTCGCTCCAGCGCTGGACCAGGGACAGCGGGCTATATTGATGTTCCAGCAACTCCGTCTGGCGCGCCTGGACCTCGCGCAGCCAATCCAGCACATGGTGATGACGCGGCAGTGCGATACGCAGCGGCAGCGTGTTGACGAACAGGCCGACTGTGCGCTCGACGTCCGGTATATCAGCTGGGCGTCCTGATACCGTGACGCCGAATACCACGTCATCCCTGTCGCAGTAGCGGCCAAGCAGCAGAGCCCAGGCTCCCTGCACCAGCGTGTTGATGGTCAATTTGTGATGGCGTGCGAAGCTCTCGAGCGTGGTCAACTCCGTCCCGATCACGTGGCTATGCTCGGCATAACGCTCGCTTCGCGTGGCGTCAGGCTGGGGTCGCGCCAGGAGCAAGGAGGTCGGCGTGTCGAAGCCTGCGAGACGCTGCCGCCAATAGGCTTCCGCCGCCGGCATGTCCTGGCGCTGCAGCCAGGCGATGTAGTCACGGAACGGACGCACCGGAATCAGCTGCGGCGCCTCACGCCGGCTCAGAGCGACGTAGGCAGCAAAGACGTCATCGAGCAGCAGCGGCATCGACCAGCCATCGAACAGGATGTGATGGCTGTTCCAGAGCAGGCCGTAAGCGCGCTCACCGGTTCGGATCAAGCAGAGCCGCATCAGCGGCGGGCGGTCGAAATCGAAGTTGCGGGCCCTCTCGGCCTGCTGCAGCTCCGTGAACCGAGTCTCCTGCTCAGCAGCAGGCAAGCCTCGCCAATCCTCGCGCGCGAAAGGCAGCACAGCCCTGCGCAAGACGACCTGTAGCTGTATTGCCAGATCCTGGCCGACAAAGGCGCTCCGCAGCACGGCATGACGCGCCACCGCCAGTTGCCAGGCCTGCTCGAAGGCATCGACATCGAGCGCTCCCTCCAGCCGACAGGCCAGCGAGATCACGTAGAGCGCGGAGTCGGGCTCGTAGAGGCTATGGAACAGCATGCCCTGCTGCATCGGCGACAACGGATAGATGTCCTCGACCTGCCGTGGGCCGCCGACTGAGGCGATGAGGCGATCGAGTTGCTGCTGACCGATCCTGGGCTGTCCCTTGGTCTTGCTCGTATGCATGTTCATCGATCGGCTCCGATCTCAGAGAGTGAGGTGGCCCTGGAGGAGTGGGAAATCAGACAGCGTGAAGCCGCCATCGCTGATTTCGCAGTGCTCGATCAGAGCCTGCAGGTATGCGACAAGACCCGCTGCAAGAGCCTCGATGGTCGATGCGTCGTGAGATGCCGGACTGTAGAACCACTGCAGTTGCAGGCGGCCGTCGCGGACATGGGCGGAGACGTCGATCAGATGCGCCCGCCTGTTGCGCCCGTCCTGTTGGGCGCCGACGTCTTCCGGCGCAAAGCGCAAGGCCCCTGCTCCGCCGCTGCCGTCGAGCTGGCCGAGATAGTTGAAGCTGATCTCGGGGCTGACCTCCGGCACGGCTGCGCCAGCGAGATAGCGCAGCAGGCCATAGCCGATGCCGCGGTGGGGCACGGCCCGCAATTGCTCCTTCACCACCTTCAGCGCCGCGCCGGCATCGGATGTGCCTTCGACCTCGAGCAGCACCGGGAACAGGCTGGTGAACCAGCCCACCGTGCGCGAGACGTCCAGCTCGGCAAACAGCTCCTCGCGGCCATGGCCTTCGAGCGCAACCAACAGCCGTCGTTGTCCGGTCCACTCGGCACAAGCCTCGACCAGCGCCGTCAGCAGCACGTCGTTGATCTGGGTGTGATAGACCCCGGGCACGTCCTGCAGCAGCGCCCGCGTCTGCGCCGCATCCAGCGTCACGCTCACCATGCGCACCGTGTCGGCACGGTTGGTCCCGCCGTCATGGTCGCGCGGCAGACGGGACGCCTCCGCCCAGGGCTGGCCCTGCCAATAGGCCAGCTCGCGCTGCAAGCTCTCCGAGCCGGCATGCACCACCAGCCGTTCGGCCCAGGCCCGGAACGAGGTGGTCTTTGCCGCCAGCCTGACCGGCTCACCTTGCTGCAAGGCCGAGAGAACAGTGGCGAGGTCCTCCAGCAGGATCCGCCACGACACCCCATCCACCACCAGATGATGGACGATCAGCAGCAGCCGCCGGCCCTGGGAGCCGAGATCGAACAGCCCGGCGCAAAGCAAGGGGCCATCGGCCAGATCGAGGCTCGCCTGCAGCCGGTCGGCATGCTTCTTAAGCGCCGCGGGCTGCACCGCCGCGCCAAGCTCTGTGAGATCGATGGCCTCGCAGGCGAGCTGAACGGCAGCATCGTCCTGCCCATGCAGCTGCCGCCAGCTCTCTCCCTGCCGATGGAAGCGCAGCCGCAGCGCATCGTGATGGCGCAGCAGATGGACCAGGGCCTGTGTCACCAGTCCAGGCGTCAGCGCCGCAGCCGCATCCAGCAGCACCGTCTGGTTGAAGTGATCCGGCGCTGCGAGCTCCTGCTCGAAGAACCAGTGCTGGATCGGGCTCAGCGGCACCTCGCCGGTCACCAGCCCCTGCTCGGCCGTGACCGCCGTCGCATGACCGGCGACCGCCGCAAGCGCTGCGATGGTCTGCTGCTCGAACACCTGCCGCGCCGTCAGGCTCAGCCCGGCCCGCTTGGCCCGCGCCACCACCTGGATCGACTGGATCGAGTCGCCGCCGAGTTCAAAGAAGTTGTCGGTGACGGAGACGCGTTCCAGCTTGAGCACCTCGCGCCAGATCGCGGCCAGCGCGGCTTCGGTGGCGTTGCGCGGGGCGATGATCTCGCCCCGGCCCTGCCATTCCGGCGCCGGCAGCGCGTTGCGGTCGAGCTTGCCGTTCGGCGACAATGGCAGCCGGTCCAGCCGGACGATCGCCGACGGCACCATGTGGTCCGGCAGCATAGCCTGCAGATGCCGCCGCAACGCGTCGGCCTCGCAGCGCGCATCGTCGCGTGTCGTGACGTAGCCGACCAGCCGCCGCTCGCCGCTGTCCTCGCGCACCACCACCGCGGCCTGCTCCACCTCGGCATGGGCCGAGAGCGCCGCCTCGATCTCGCCGAGCTCGATCCGGAAGCCGCGGATCTTGACCTGGTGATCGATGCGGCCGAGGTAATCCAGCGCGCCGTCACTGCGCCAGCGCGCGAGATCCCCGGTGCGGTACAGCCGCTCGCCGGGCGTGAACGGATTCGGCACGAACCGCTCCGCAGTCAGCCCAGGCCGCCGCAGATAGCCGCGGGCAACACCGATGCCGCCGATATGGAGCTCGCCGGCCACCCCGATCGGAACCGGGTTGAGGCGATGATCCAGCACGTAGAGCTGGATGTTGCTGATCGGACGGCCGATCGGCACCTGCGTGGCGGCAGGCTCCAGCCGGCACGCCCACGCGCTGACGTCGACCGCAGCTTCGGTCGGGCCGTAGAGGTTATGCAGCCGGCACGACGGCAGCAGGTCGAGGAAGCGGTTCTGCGTCTCCACCGCCAGCGCCTCGCCGCTGCAGATGGTCGCGCGCAAGGAGCCGCATCGCTTCAGATCCGCAGCCTCCAGGAAGGCCTGCAGCATCGAGGGCACGAAGTGGACGATGCTTACCCTGGCCTGCTCGATCAGCTCGGCCAGATAGGCCGGATCCTGATGGCCGCCGGGCCGGGCGATCACCAGCTCGGCGCCGTGGGCCAAGGGCCAGAAGAACTCCCACACCGAGACGTCGAAGCCGAACGGGGTCTTCTGCAGCACCCGGTCGTCGGGCGTGAGTTGATAGGCCGCCTGCATCCAGGCCAGGCGGTTGACGATGCCGCGATGGGCGTTCATCACCCCCTTCGGCCTGCCGGTCGAGCCCGAGGTGTAGATCACGTAAGCGAGGTTGGCCGGCGTGCAGCTGGTGCTTGGCGCGGTGTCGGGATGGCGCGCGATCTCGGGCCAGTCGGCATCGAGCCGCACCACGCTCGCCGCGCCCGCAGCCAGGCGCTCGACCAGGTTCGCCTGGGTCAGCAGCACCGGCGCCATGGCGTCATCCATCATGTAGGCCAGCCGCTCGGCCGGATAGCTCGGATCGAGCGGCAGATAGGCTCCGCCGGCCTTGAGAATACCAAGCAGCGCGACCACCATCTCCAACGATCGCTCGGCCAGCACGCCGACCACGACGTCGGGGCCGACACCCAGCCCTTGCAGATGATGCGCCAGCTGGTTAGCACGGCGGTCGAGCTCGCCGTAGCTCAAGGTGGCGTCCGCAAAGCGCAGCGCGATTCTGTCAGGCGTGCGCGCCGCCTGGATCGCCAACGGCTCATGCAATAGCCCTTGCGGAGTACCCGCCGCCGTGGCGTTGAATGCGCTGACCACCTGCTGCTGCTCGGCATCGCTCAATAGCGACAGCGCCGAGAGTGGCCGGTCCGCATCGGCCACGATCTCCCCCAGCAGCCGCGCCAGGTGCTGGAGCAAGCGCTCGACCGCGGTTGTCTCGAACCGTTCGCGCTCCGCGATCAGGCGGAACGAGAGCTGCTCGCCGACCGTCACCTGCAGGGTCAGCGGATAATTGGTGCGCTCCAGCGGACGGACCTCGCTGATCCGGACCGTCTCGGCGAGCCCGCCCAGCGCCGACATCTCCGCCGGATAGTTCTCGAACGCCACGATGCTCTCGAACAGCGGCGTCGCAGCCGGCAGCTCGCTCCAGCGCTGCACCTCGGCAAGCGGAGAGTATTGGTAGTCGGTCAGCTCGCTCTGCCGCGCCTGCACCTCACCCAGAAACTCCAGCACGTTTGCCTGCTCCGGCAGCACCAGGCGCAGCGGCAGCGTGTTGATGAACAGCCCGACCGTGCGCTCCACCTCAGGCAACTCGGCCGGACGGCCCGACACCGTAACGCCGAACACGACGTCATTGCTGTCGCCGTAGCGGCCGAGCAGCAGCGCCCAGGCCCCCTGCACCAGCGTGTTGACGGTCAGCCGGTGCCGACGCGCGAAGCTCTCGATCGCGCCAAGCGCGATCTCGCAGGCCTGCTCGGCATAGCGGTCTTGGCTTTGCTCTGCAGGCGCCGAGGCCGCAGGACGGCCGAGCCCGAGCGAACTCGGCGTGCCGAAGCCGGCCAGACGCTGCCGCCAATAGGCTTCCGCCGCAGCCATGTCCTGGCGTTGCAGCCAGGCGATGTAGTCGCGGAACGGACGCAGCGGGATCAGCTGCGGCGCCTCGCGCCGGCTCAGGGCCACATAGGCTGCGAACACCTCATCGAGCAGCAGCGGGATCGACCAGCCGTCGAACAGGATGTGATGGCTGTTCCAGAGCAGGCGGTAGTCATTATCCCCGGTCCGGATCAGGCAAAGCCGCAGCAGCGGCGGAGATGCGAAGTCGAAGCCTCGGCTGCGCTCGACCTGCTGCAAGGCCTCGAACCGCGCCTCCTGCTCGGCAGCAGGCAAGCCTCGCCAATCCTCGCGCACGAACGGAAGCTTCGCTGCGCGCAACACCACCTGCAGCGGCACCGCCAGATCCTGGCCGACAAAGGCCGAGCGCAGCACCGCGTGACGGGCCACCACTGTCTGCCAAGCCTGCTCGAACGCATCGCCATCCAGCGCACCTTCCAGCCGGCAGGCCAGCGAGATCACATAGACCGCGCTCTCGGGCGCATAGAGGCTGTGGAACAGCATGCCCTGCTGGGTCGGCGACAACGGATAGATGTCTTCGACCTGCTGTGGCCCGCCGACTGAGGCGACGACGCGGTCAAGCTCGTCCTGGCGCAGTCCGGCCAGCGGGATGTCCGACGGCGTCAGGCCGCCGTCACTCGCCGCGCAGTGCGCGATCAGCGCACGCAAGGCTGCGACATGATCCTCGGCGAGCGCCGTGATCGTGGCGGCCTCATGCAGCTCGGAGCTGTAGAACCACTGCAGCTGCAGGCAGCCGTCGCGGACATGGGCGGAGACGTCGATCAGATGCGCCCGCCGGTTGCGCCCGTCCTGCTGGGCACCGACGTCTTCCGGCGCAAAGCGCAAGGCCCCTGCTCCGCCGCTGCCGTCGAGCTGGCCGAGATAGTTGAAGCTGATCTCGGGGCTGACCTCCGGCACGGCTGCGCCAGCGAGATAGCGCAGCAGGCCATAGCCGATGCCGCGGTGGGGCACGGCCCGCAATTGCTCCTTCACCACCTTCAGCGCCGCGCCGGCATCGGATGTGCCTTCGACCTCGAGCAGCACCGGGAACAGGCTGGTGAACCAGCCCACCGTGCGCGAGACGTCCAGCTCGGCAAACAGCTCCTCGCGGCCATGGCCTTCGAGCGCAACCAACAGCCGTCGTTGTCCGGTCCACTCGGCACAAGCCTCGACCAGCGCCGTCAGCAGCACGTCGTTGATCTGGGTGTGATAGACCCCGGGCACGTCCTGCAGCAGCGCCCGCGTCTGCGCCGCATCCAGCGTCACGCTCACCATGCGCACCGTGTCGGCACGGTTGGTCCCGCCGTCATGGTCGCGCGGCAGACGGGACGCCTCCGCCCAGGGCTGCCCCTGCCAATAAGCCAGCTCGCGCTGCAGGGCATCGGAGCCGGCATGCGCCGCCAGCCGTTCGGCCCAGACCCGGAACGAGGTGGTCTTCGCCGCCAGCCTGACCGGCTCGCCCCGCTGCAGCGTCGAGAGAACAGTGGCGAGGTCCTCCAGCAGGATCCGCCACGACACCCCGTCCACCACCAGATGATGCACGATCAGCAGCAGCCGCATGCCCTGCTCCCCAAGATCGAACAACGCCGCGCGCAGCAAGGGGCCGTCGGCCAGATCGAGGCTCGCCTGCAGCCGGTCGGCATGCTTCTTCAGCGCCGCGGGCTGCACCGCCGCGCCAAGCTCTGTGAGATCGATGGGCTCGCAGGCGAGCTGAACGGCAGCCTCGTCCTGCCCATGCAGCTGCCGCCAGCTCTCGCCATGGCGATCAAAGCGCAGCCGCAGCGCATCGTGATGGCGCAGCAGATGGCTCATTGCCTCGCTCACCAGTCCAGGCGTCACCGCCGCAGCCGCATCCAGCAGCACCGTCTGGTTGAAGTGATGCGGCGCTGCGAGCTCCTGCTCGAAGAACCAGTGCTGGATCGGGCTCAGCGGCACCTCGCCGGTCACCAGCCCCTGCTCGGCCGTGACCGCCGTCGCATGACCGGCGACCGCCGCAAGCGCTGCGATGGTCTGCTGCTCGAACACCTGCCGCGCCGTCAGGCTCAGCCCGGCCCGCTTGGCCCGCGCCACCACCTGGATCGACTGGATCGAGTCGCCGCCGAGTTCAAAGAAGTTGTCGGTGACGGAGACACGTTCGCGCTTGAGCACCTCGCGCCAGATCGCGACGAGCGCTTCTTCCGTGGCGTTGCGCGGCGCGATGATCTCGCCCCGGCCCTGCCACTCCGGCGCCGGCAGCGCGTTGCGGTCGAGCTTGCCGTTCGGCGACAATGGCAGCCGGTCCAGCCGGACGATCGCCGACGGCACCATGTAGTCCGGCAGCATCTGTTGCAATTGGCGGCGCAGCTCGCTGATGTCGGTCGAGGCTTCCGGATCCGCCACCACATAGGCGGCGAGCCGCTTGCCCGCGCCATCCTCGCGTATGACAGCTGCAGCCTGCGTCACGCCGGGCTGCGCCAGCAGCGCCGCCTCGATCTCGCCGAGCTCGATGCGGAAGCCACGCAGCTTCACCTGGCTATCCAGCCGCCCCAAGAACTCCAGCTCGCCATCGGCGCGCCAGCGCACCAGGTCTCCGGTGCGGTACAGCCGCTCGCCGGGCGTGAACGGGTTCGGCAGGAAGCGCTCCGCCGTCAGCCCCGGCCGCCGCAGATAGCCGCGCGCGACACCGATGCCGCCGATATGGAGCTCGCCGGCCACCCCGACCGGCACCGGCTGCAGTCGCCGGTCCAGCACATAGCTCCTGGTGTTCGGCAACGGACGGCCGATCGGCGGCCGGCCAGCGCCGTCGCAGCGGAACATGGTGGTGCACACGCTGGCTTCGGTCGGACCATAGGCGTTGAATACCTGCCGCCCCGCCAGCCATGGCCGCAACAGCTCCGCCGAGCAGGCCTCGCCGCCGACGAGCAGCGTCTTCAGATCCTTGAACTCGGCGACAGGCAAGGCGGCCAGCGCCGCCGGCGGCAGCAGCACCGTGCTGATGCGCTGCCGCAGCAGCAGCTCGCGCAACGGCTCGCCCGGCATCAGCTCGTGCTGGGCCGCCAGCACCAGCGCCGCCCCGACCCGCCAGCTCATCACCAGGTCCCACACCGCCGCATCGAAGCTGATCGAGGCGAACTGCAGGATGCGGTCGCTCTCCTCCAGCGGCAGCCGTGCCAGCTGCGCGTCGGCAAGGTTCATGATGCCGCGATGGCTGATCATCACCCCCTTCGGCTTGCCGGTCGAGCCCGAGGTGTAGATCACATAGGCCAGATGATCGGCATCGACACCGCTCATCGGCGCCGTCTCGGGATGCGCGGCAATCGCCTGTCCATCGACATCGAGCCGCACCACGATCGCATCGCTCGCCGGCAGGCGCTGCAGCAGCGCCTCCTGCGTCAGCAGCACCTCAACCTTGGCATCATCCAGCATGTAGGCCAGCCGCTCGGCCGGATAGCGCGGGTCGAGCGGCAGATAGGCCCCGCCCGCCTTGAGGATGCCGAGCACCCCCACCACCATGTCCAGCGAGCGCTCCACACACAGCCCGACGATCACGTCGGGGCCGACGCCCAGCCCGCGCAGATGATGCGCCAGCTGGTTGGCGCAGCGATCGAGCTCGCCATAGCAAAGCTCGTCATCTTCCCAGATCGCCGCAACCGCATCCGGCCGGCGTTCCGCATGCGCGGCGAACAGCTCGTGCAGGCAGACATCCTGCGGGTAGCTCGCCGCGGTGTCGTTCCAGTCCACGATCAGCCGCCGCCGCTCCGCCTCGCTCAGCAGATCGATTTCGGACAATGCTCGGTCCGGCTTGCAGGCAATCTGATCAAGAAGTTGCAAAAAATGACCGATCACACGGTCGATGGTCGCGCGATCGAACAGATCGGTCGCATACTCGAGGGAGCATTCGATGCCGGACGGCACCTCCTGCACATACAGCGTGAGATCGAATTTTGCCGTCTGATGTTCGGCATCGGCTTCAATCCGGCTGACGGCGACACCCGGCAATTCCAGGGAGTCGAACGGCGTGTTCTCGAATGACAGACAGGCCTGGAATAGCGGATGTCGCGACAGGACGCGTTCCGGCTGCAATGCATCGACCAGCTTCCCAAACGGAATGTCCTGGTGTGAATAAGCCCCGAGCGCGGTCTCCTTGATCCGACCGAGAAAATCCCTGAACGTAGGATCTCCGGAGAGTTCGCAGCGCATGACCAGCATGTTGACGAACATTCCGGTCAGGCCTTCCAGCTCCAGCCGAGAACGACCTGCAACCGGAGACCCGACGAGAATATCCTGCTGGCCGCTGTAGCGAGAGAGCAAAAGCGAGAACGCAGCGAGGAACACCATATACAAGGTTGCGTCTTCGCGGCGTGCCAAGGCCATGAGCTGCGCACGCAGCTCACCTGATACGACGAACGGCACTGTCGCGCCCGCAAAGGACTGCACCGGCGGCCGCGGCCGGTCGGTCGGCAACTCCAGCGTCGTCGGAGCACCAGCCAGCTGGCCGCGCCAGTGGTCGACGTAGCGACTGAGAACGTCGCCATCGAGCCAGTTGCGCTGCCACAGCGCATAATCGGCGTATTGAACGGCAAGGTTCGGCAGCGACGCAGTGCGCCCCTCCACTTCGGCGCGATAGAGCAGCCCAAGTTCCCGCAACAATACCCGGAGCGACCACCCATCCGAGATGATGTGGTGCATGTTGACCAGCAGAAGATGCTCCCGTTCGCCGAGCTTGACGAGCATGGCACGGAGCAGCGGCCCTGTGCGAAGATCGAAAGGTTGCCTGGCATGATCGTTGATCAGCCGGCGTGCCTCGATCTGCCGTTCTTCGCGCTCAAGCGCCCCAAGATCGGTGAACCCGATCCGAAACGCCTGCGTCTCGTCGATCACCTGGACGCCGCGGCCATCCACGAGCTCGAAGCGGGTACGCAGGTTCGCATGGCGACGCACGATCTCTGAGAACGCACACTGCAGCGCGGGCCCATCTAACAGACCGTCGAGGCGAAGCGCACCAGCCATATTATAGGCCGCCCCTACATCTTCGACCTGGTCGAGAAACCAGAGCTGCTCCTGGGCATACGACAGCGGAAGAGTCCGGACGCGTGGCCCTGGGACGAGTGCTGGCGCAACCAATCCGGTCTGCTGGCGCTGCGCTTCATCGATCTTCGTCGCCAGCATCCTGATCGTCGGCGCCTCGAACACTGCCCGCAGAGGTATCGCCACCTGGAATACGGCATTCACCCGTCCGATCAGTTGCGCCGCGATCAAGGAGTGGCCGCCGGACGCAAAGAAGTTATCGTCGACACCCAGCTCCGAGAGCTGCAGTACGTCGCACCAGATTGCGGATACGACCTCCTGAACGCCCCCCGTCGGCATCGTGCGCTGATCATTCGACTGAGGCGTCGGCTCCGGCAAGGCGGCACGGTCGACTTTCCCATTCGCTGTCAGCGGCAAGGAGTCCAGCACCACGATGTGCACGGGCACCATGTAGTCCGGAAGCGACCTTTGCAGGTGCTGTCGCAGCGCATCTGTCGAGAGCGTCCGGTCCGGCTTTGCCGCGACGTAGCCGACGAGCTGCTTGCCGGTCGCGGTGTCGCGCGCCAAGACCGCCGCTTGCGCGACGCCGACATGATGCCGTAACGCGGCTTCGATCTCGCTCAGTTCGATGCGGAAGCCACGGATTTTTACCTGGCCGTCACGCCGCATCAGATACTCGATAGCGCCATCGGCAAGGCGGCGCACGATGTCGCCTGTCGCATAGAGCCGGCCACCGGCCCGACCAAACGGATCAGGGATGAAGTTTTCGGCGCTCAGAGCCGGCCGGCCCCAATAGCCGTGGGCGAGGCCGGCGCCGCCGACATAGAGTTCACCCGCGACCCCAATCGGGACGGGCTGGAGCGCGGCATCGAGCACGTAGCAGGTGCTGTTGGCGATCGGACGGCCGATCGGAATCGCTCGCGCATCAGCTGGGACGGCCTTGACCTCCATCCACGTGCTGAAGGTTGTGCCCTCAGTAGGTCCATACAAATTCAGCAGTCGCCGCGGCGCGCCGTGCTCGAGCACGGTGCGTACGGCCTGCGGGTCCGCCGCTTCACCGCCGAACAACACATCCCTGACGGACGCGAAGATGTCAGGAGCCTCCTGCGCCAGCCGATTGAACAGCGCCGTGGTCACGAACACACTATCGAGACGTCGCTCCCGCACGGTGGCGGCGAACCGGCTCGGCGAAAGTGCAGTGTCCCGATCAATGATGACGATGCAGCATCCGTTGAGCAGCGCCGCCCACAATTCAAACGTGGCCGCATCAAAGGACGGGCTCGAAAGATGGCTCACCCGATCGCCTGGCGAGAGCGCGATGTAGTCGGCTCCAATGGCCAGACGCGCGATCGCCCGATGCGGCACCGCAATGCCCTTGGGAAGCCCAGTCGAGCCCGATGTATACATTACGTAGGCGACCGCTTCGCCGCCCAGCTCAGCCGACGGCTGCGCATCCGTATAAGGCGCATCGGCCACGCGGAGCGAGGGCAGTTCAGCCGGAGCGCATCCGCCTGGAGCAACGACGACCGCAGCCAAGCCGGCGTCTCTTACCATGAAGGTCAGGCGCTCCTCCGGGTAGCTCGGATCGAGCGGCACGTAGCAGCCACCGGCCTTTAGGATTCCGAGCATGCCCGCGATCAGGCCGGCCGAGCGCTCGCCGGAGAGGCCAACGGCTGCGCCAGGAACGATGCCAAGTCCGCGTAGGCCGGCGGCGATCCCGTTGCTCCAGGCATCGAGCTCGCGATAGCTGATGCGGCGCCCTCCATCATCCACCGCGATTGCATTCGGATAGCGCACGGCTTGGTCGGCAAATATCTCGTGCAGGCTGCGTTCGGCTGGATAGCGCCGTGCCGTGTTGTTCAATTCAACCAAGAGCTCGCGTCGTTCCAATTCGCTCAGCAGCGGGAGATCGCGAATCCGCCAATCCGGATTGGCAGCAATGGCGTCCAGCAGTTGTGCGAAGTGGCACGCCAGGCGCTCGATCGTTGTTTGATCGAACAGCTCGGTCGCATATTCGATCGATACGTCCAGACCTCGCTTCGCGTCGTAAACATGAACAGTCAGATCGAACTTGGCCTGCTTATTCTCGGCAGGGATCGGCGTCAGTTGCAAACCAGGAATGACAAGCCCCTCGAACGGCGCCTGCTGAAGCGCGAACATCACCTGGACCAACGGATGCCGAGCCATGTCGCGGTCCGGCTGAAGCGCTTCGACGAGCCGCTCGAATGGCAGGTCCTGATGCGCATAGGCATCGAGCACTGTCGTCTTGACCTGTTGCAGCAGCTCCCTGAAGCTCTGCTGGCCGGAGCAGTTCGCGCGCAGCACCAAGATATTGGCGAAGAAGCCGATCAATCCCTCGAGCTCATGCCGGCGCCGGCCGGCGACCGGCGACCCGACGAGAATGTCGGTCTGACCGCAATAGCGCGACAACAGCAGCTGAAATGCGGATAGCAGCACCATGAACAGAGTGGCATTCTCCTGTCGGGCCAGGCGCTGAACCGCTGTGACAGTCGCCTCCGCGATGGAGATCCGATGATGAGCGCCGGCGAACGTTGGGTCCGGTCGTCGCGAGCGATCGGTCGGAAGATCGAGTTGGGGAGACGAACCTGCCAGGCGCTCGGTCCAATAGGTGAGCTGGCGCTCGAGCGCGTTGCCTCGGAGCCACTGCCGCTGCCAGAGCGCATAATCAGCATATTGCACCGGTAACGGCTCGAGCGGAGAAGGCTTCCCTGCGCGGAAGGCCTGGTACAGCGCGGTGACCTCTCCGATCAGAACCTCCGACGACCACGCATCCGAGATGATGTGATGCATGGCGAGTAGCAGGAGGTGCTGCTCGGACCCAAGCCGGATCAGCCGGGTGCGGAAGGGTGGCGCCGCGCTGAGATCGAATGGTTCAGCAGCGTGCTCTCGGCTTTGCCGATCCAGCTCAGCGTTCTGCTCCTGCCTGGAAAGATGTGAGAGGTCCAAGACATCGAGCCGATACGACGCCGCAGGATCGACGATCTGAACGGCGCGCCCGCTCACCGTCTCGAACCGGGTCCGCAGCATTTCATGCCGCCAAACGATCTCGCTCAAAGCTTGCTCAAGAGCATTCGCGTCGAGTTCGCCCTCGAGCCGAAGTGCGACGGCGACATGGTAGGAGGAGCCCGCACTGCCGAGTTGCTCAAGAAACCACAGTCGTTCCTGTGCAAAGGACAAGGGCAGCTCGCTCGTACAGCGAGGCACGACCGGCGGCAGCTCGCTGTTCTGCGAGCGGATATCTTCAAGAAACGCGGTGATTTCCTGCTGACGCGCGCGGACCTCATCAATCCGTTCGCGCGTCATCACGCCGCGAGGAGCACGGTAACGTACCTGACCATTTTCAGACCAGATCTGGACGCCGTCGCGCCGCAGCAGGGAGAGCAGGTTTTCAATCATCAGATGATCCCTTCCTCCAGTTCGGCTTCCGCTTCGACGGCAAGCGGTCCGGCATTCGCCCAGCCAAGAACCTCGATCCGGTCGGCAAGCTGGCCAAGCGTCGTCGTCTCGAACATCGCCTTGAGCGGCAGGGCCACCTGCAATTCCCTTTGCACGCGGGCGATGGCGCGCGTCGCCGACAGCGAGTCCCCCCCGAGCTCGAAGAAGTTGTCGGTGACGGAGACGCGTTCCAGCTTGAGCACCTCGCGCCAGATCGCAGCGAGCGCGGCTTCGGTGGCGTTGCGCGGGGCGATGATCTCGCCCCGGCCCTGCCATTCCGGCGCCGGCAGCGCGTTGCGGTCGAGCTTGCCGTTCGGCGACAATGGCAGCCGGTCCAGCCGGACGATCGCCGACGGCACCATGTGGTCCGGCAGCATAGCCTGCAGATGCCGCCGCAACGCGTCGGCCTCGCAGCGCGCATCGTCGCGTGTCGTGACGTAGCCGACCAGCCGCCGCTCGCCGCTGTCCTCGCGCACCACCACCGCGGCCTGCTCCACCTCGGCATGGGCCGAGAGCGCCGCCTCGATCTCGCCGAGCTCGATCCGGAAGCCGCGGATCTTGACCTGGTGATCGATGCGGCCGAGGTAATCCAGCGCGCCGTCACTGCGCCAGCGCGCGAGATCCCCGGTGCGGTACAGCCGCTCGCCGGGCGTGAACGGATTCGGCACGAACCGCTCCGCAGTCAGCCCAGGCCGCCGCAGATAGCCGCGGGCAACACCGATGCCGCCGATATGGAGCTCGCCGGCCACCCCGATCGGAACCGGGTTGAGGCGATGATCCAGCACGTAGAGCTGGATGTTGCTGATCGGACGGCCGATCGGCACCTGCGTGGCGGCAGGCTCCAGCCGGCACGCCCACGCGCTGACGTCGACCGCAGCTTCGGTCGGGCCGTAGAGGTTATGCAGCCGGCACGACGGCAGCAGGTCGAGGAAGCGGTTCTGCGTCTCCACCGCCAGCGCCTCGCCGCTGCAGATGGTCGCGCGCAAGGAGCCGCATCGCTTCAGATCCGCAGCCTCCAGGAAGGCCTGCAGCATCGAGGGCACGAAGTGGACGATGCTTACCCTGGCCTGCTCGATCAGCTCGGCCAGATAGGCCGGATCCTGATGGCCGCCGGGCCGGGCGATCACCAGCTCGGCGCCGTGGGCCAAGGGCCAGAAGAACTCCCACACCGAGACGTCGAAGCCGAACGGGGTCTTCTGCAGCACCCGGTCGTCGGGCGTGAGTTGATAGGCCGCCTGCATCCAGGCCAGGCGGTTGACGATGCCGCGATGGGCGTTCATCACCCCCTTCGGCCTGCCGGTCGAGCCCGAGGTGTAGATCACGTAAGCGAGGTTGGCCGGCGTGCAGCTGGTGCTTGGCGCGGTGTCGGGATGGCGCGCGATCTCGGGCCAGTCGGCATCGAGCCGCACCACGCTCGCCGCGCCCGCAGCCAGGCGCTCGACCAGGTTCGCCTGGGTCAGCAGCACCGGCGCCATGGCGTCATCCATCATGTAGGCCAGCCGCTCGGCCGGATAGCTCGGATCGAGCGGCAGATAGGCTCCGCCGGCCTTGAGAATACCAAGCAGCGCGACCACCATCTCCAACGATCGCTCGGCCAGCACGCCGACCACGACGTCGGGGCCGACACCCAGCCCTTGCAGATGATGCGCCAGCTGGTTAGCACGGCGGTCGAGCTCGCCGTAGCTCAAGGTGGCGTCCGCAAAGCGCAGCGCGATTCTGTCAGGCGTGCGCGCCGCCTGGATCGCCAACGGCTCATGCAATAGCCCTTGCGGAGTACCCGCCGCCGTGGCGTTGAATGCGCTGACCACCTGCTGCTGCTCGGCATCGCTCAATAGCGACAGCGCCGAGAGTGGCCGGTCCGCATCGGCCACGATCTCCCCCAGCAGCCGCGCCAGGTGCTGGAGCAAGCGCTCGACCGCGGTTGTCTCGAACCGTTCGCGCTCCGCGATCAGGCGGAACGAGAGCTGCTCGCCGACCGTCACCTGCAGGGTCAGCGGATAATTGGTGCGCTCCAGCGGACGGACCTCGCTGATCCGGACCGTCTCGGCGAGCCCGCCCAGCGCCGACATCTCCGCCGGATAGTTCTCGAACGCCACGATGCTCTCGAACAGCGGCGTCGCAGCCGGCAGCTCGCTCCAGCGCTGCACCTCGGCAAGCGGAGAGTATTGGTAGTCGGTCAGCTCGCTCTGCCGCGCCTGCACCTCACCCAGAAACTCCAGCACGTTTGCCTGCTCCGGCAGCACCAGGCGCAGCGGCAGCGTGTTGATGAACAGCCCGACCGTGCGCTCCACCTCAGGCAACTCGGCCGGACGGCCCGACACCGTAACGCCGAACACGACGTCATTGCTGTCGCCGTAGCGGCCGAGCAGCAGCGCCCAGGCCCCCTGCACCAGCGTGTTGACGGTCAGCCGGTGCCGACGCGCGAAGCTCTCGATCGCGCCAAGCGCGATCTCGCAGGCCTGCTCGGCATAGCGGTCTTGGCTTTGCTCTGCAGGCGCCGAGGCCGCAGGACGGCCGAGCCCGAGCGAACTCGGCGTGCCGAAGCCGGCCAGACGCTGCCGCCAATAGGCTTCCGCCGCAGCCATGTCCTGGCGTTGCAGCCAGGCGATGTAGTCGCGGAACGGACGCAGCGGGATCAGCTGCGGCGCCTCGCGCCGGCTCAGGGCCACATAGGCTGCGAACACCTCATCGAGCAGCAGCGGGATCGACCAGCCGTCGAACAGGATGTGATGGCTGTTCCAGAGCAGGCGGTAGTCATTATCCCCGGTCCGGATCAGGCAAAGCCGCAGCAGCGGCGGAGATGCGAAGTCGAAGCCTCGGCTGCGCTCGACCTGCTGCAAGGCCTCGAACCGCGCCTCCTGCTCGGCAGCAGGCAAGCCTCGCCAATCCTCGCGCACGAACGGAAGCTTCGCTGCGCGCAACACCACCTGCAGCGGCACCGCCAGATCCTGGCCGACAAAGGCCGAGCGCAGCACCGCGTGACGGGCCACCACTGTCTGCCAAGCCTGCTCGAACGCATCGCCATCCAGCGCACCTTCCAGCCGGCAGGCCAGCGAGATCACATAGACCGCGCTCTCGGGCGCATAGAGGCTGTGGAACAGCATGCCCTGCTGGGTCGGCGACAACGGATAGATGTCTTCGACCTGCTGTGGCCCGCCGACTGAGGCGACGACGCGGTCAAGCTCGTCCTGGCGCAGTCCGGCCAGCGGGATGTCCGACGGCGTCAGGCCGCCGTCACTCGCCGCGCAGTGCGCGATCAGCGCACGCAAGGCTGCGACATGATCCTCGGCGAGCGCCGTGATCGTGGCGGCCTCATGCAGCTCGGAGCTGTAGAACCACTGCAGCTGCAGGCAGCCGTCGCGGACATGGGCGGAGACGTCGATCAGATGCGCCCGCCGGTTGCGCCCGTCCTGCTGGGCACCGACGTCTTCCGGCGCAAAGCGCAAGGCCCCTGCTCCGCCGCTGCCGTCGAGCTGGCCGAGATAGTTGAAGCTGATCTCGGGGCTGACCTCCGGCACGGCTGCGCCAGCGAGATAGCGCAGCAGGCCATAGCCGATGCCGCGGTGGGGCACGGCCCGCAATTGCTCCTTCACCACCTTCAGCGCCGCGCCGGCATCGGATGTGCCTTCGACCTCGAGCAGCACCGGGAACAGGCTGGTGAACCAGCCCACCGTGCGCGAGACGTCCAGCTCGGCAAACAGCTCCTCGCGGCCATGGCCTTCGAGCGCAACCAACAGCCGTCGTTGTCCGGTCCACTCGGCACAAGCCTCGACCAGCGCCGTCAGCAGCACGTCGTTGATCTGGGTGTGATAGACCCCGGGCACGTCCTGCAGCAGCGCCCGCGTCTGCGCCGCATCCAGCGTCACGCTCACCATGCGCACCGTGTCGGCACGGTTGGTCCCGCCGTCATGGTCGCGCGGCAGACGGGACGCCTCCGCCCAGGGCTGCCCCTGCCAATAAGCCAGCTCGCGCTGCAGGGCATCGGAGCCGGCATGCGCCGCCAGCCGTTCGGCCCAGACCCGGAACGAGGTGGTCTTTGCCGCCAGCCTGACCGGCTCGCCCCGCTGCAAGGCCGAGAGAACAGTGGTGAGGTCTTCCAGCAGGATCCGCCACGACACCCCATCCACCACCAGGTGATGGACGATCAGCAGCAGCCGCTTGCCCTGCTCCCCGAGATCGAACAGCCCGGCGCAAAGCAAGGGGCCGTCGGCCAGATCGAGGCTCGCCTGCAGCCGGTCGGCATGCTTCTTCAACGCCGCGGGCTGCACCGCCGCGCCAAGCTCGGTGAGGTCGATCGGCTCGCAGGCGAGCTGAAGGCCGGTCTCCTCTTGCGCATGCAGCTGCCGCCAGCTCTCGCCATGGCGATCAAAGCGCAGCCGCAGCGCATCGTGATGGCGCAGCAGATGGCTCATTGCCTCGCTCACCAGTCCAGGCGTCACCGCCGCAGCCGCATCCAGCAGCACCGTCTGGTTGAAGTGATGCGGCGCTGCGAGCTCCTGCTCGAAGAACCAGTGCTGGATCGGGCTCAGCGGCACCTCGCCGGTCACCAGCCCCTGCTCGGCCGTGACCGCCGTCGCATGACCGGCGACCGCCGCAAGCGCTGCGATGGTCTGCTGCTCGAACACCTGCCGCGCCGTCAGGCTCAGCCCGGCCCGCTTGGCCCGCGCCACCACCTGGATCGACTGGATCGAGTCGCCGCCGAGTTCAAAGAAGTTGTCGGTGACGGAGACACGTTCGCGCTTGAGCACCTCGCGCCAGATCGCGACGAGCGCTTCTTCCGTGGCGTTGCGCGGCGCGATGATCTCGCCCCGGCCCTGCCACTCCGGCGCCGGCAGCGCGTTGCGGTCGAGCTTGCCGTTCGGCGACAATGGCAGCCGGTCCAGCCGGACGATCGCCGA
>NZ_JAUEZC010000003.1:947500-1170637 GCF_032489995.1 Bradyrhizobium sp. SZCCHNGR1005 | reverse complement strand
GAAGGGTGTCTTTCCGAGCGGCGGTGCGCGCGTGGAGCTACCGACATATCCATGGCAGCGGCAGCGTTACTGGATGGAGCTTTCGACGTTGACGCCGCGCGCCGGTCAGGCAAAGGCGACGAAGTGCCATCCTCTGTTGGGCCTCCGCGTACCGCTGGCGTGCGCCGGTGCGGTGTATGAGACGGTTCTGTCGCGAACCGAGCAATCTTGGCTTTACGACCATCGGGTTGGCGGGCATGCGCTGCTGCCGGGCGCCGGCGTGGCGGAGTTGGTGCGCGCGGCGGGCGAACACAGCTTTGGCGAGCCGGCGGAGGTGCTTTCGCTGATGCTTCAGTCACCGCTGGTGTTGCCGGAAGATGGTGGTCAGCGGGCTCAGACCGTGGTGGTCGAGCAGGAGGGCCGTACGCAGGTGTCGGTCTACAGTCAGCCGGCGGAAGCGGCGGCGGAAACCGAGTGGACGCTGCACGCGACCGGCGAGGTGCGGCGGTCGAGCTCGGAAGGTGCCCCTCGCATCGATCTGGCAGCGGTGCGCGCGCGGTGCGCCGAGGGCACCGCGGCGGCGAAAGCCTACGAAGGATTTGCATCGATCGGGCTGGAATACGGCCCTGCGTTCCAGGGTCTGCAATCGCTCAGTCTTGGGACCAAGGAAGCGATCGCCGAGGTGTCGCTGCCGGAAGGAGTCGACGGCGCGGAGCGCTACGGCGTCCATCCGGCGTTGCTGGACGCGGCATTCCAGTCACTCTTCGAGATTGCTCCTACGTCGGCAGCGAACCTGCCCTTCACAATGGACAAGGTGACGGTCCATGTGCCCGGCGCCAGGGCGGCGACCGCATACGTGCGGATGCGACAGGAGGAGGTCAGTGCCGCAAGTTGCGAGGGCCTTACGTCGGACGTGATGCTGACGGATGCGCAAGGTCGTATCCTGGTTGAAGTGGCCGGTCTGCGCGGCCGCGCCTGCTGCACCACCGGCAGGAACACGACCACGTCACGATATGGTTCCGGGCCAGATAGCCGCCAAAATGTTCTTCTAAAGGTCATCTCCGAGGTCACCGGACTTTCGAAGGCGGATGTTCTGGATGTCGACGATTTCCAGAACCTTGGAATTGATTCCATCCTCCGTATTCAACTGGCGAACAGGGTTCTGGCGCTTTCTCCGCAAACCAAACTTCGGCCCGATGAAATCGTAGCAGTGCCAAGTTTTTCTGCGTTGCTTTCAGCGTTTGCTCTTGGCGAGAGTTATGAACCCGGCAGCAATTCAACTCACGACGATCGAAAGAATGTCATACCTGCCAACGAGCCGGCCGATGACGGAAGCGCATCCGGAGAAGCCGATCTCTACGACATTTTGACAGAGATTACAGGCGGACCCGAAAACGCCGTCTGTCGTTCATTGCGTGTCTCTGGCGATCGACCATTCACCGTGGCAGGAACTCTGGTAGTCGACGAAACTCACCCGTTTTTCTTTGATCATCCACTTGATCACGTTTCAGGTGTCCATCTGATCGAAGCGGTGAATCAGATATGCCGCGTTGCAAACAGCCTTGAAGGCGGCCGTAACCTGGCTCTCACGGCAGCAAAGTTTGCTTTCAACAGTTTCTGCGAGAAAAACATACCCACGGCCGTGCAGGTTTCCCTTGAAGGGGTGCAAGATGATACGCGCAACTATTCCTGCCTTGCCACGCAAGGTAGCAGAAAACTGCTGACGGGACACTGTTCGTTTTCTTCGATCAAGGAGTCAGAGCTTTCGAATCCCAAGTTCGCGGTGCAGAACTATCCGCTTTGCGGGAAAGCCGTCGTCAACAAGACTCACGAACAAAACGTCTTCATTTCGGAGTTGAGTACGCGAGCGGGCGGCATCGGTTGTTGGCTAAGACCCGTCGGCGACAACAGAACATTCAATTGTGCGCGGAAGGATCGTCTCATCGATGCTGCTTACCTGATTGAAGCTTGTCGCCAAAGTGCAAAGCTGTTTGCCGGTCGCTCAGGAGAGAACGACCCGCTCTGCAACGCCCCTGCTGCGAGCGGACCGCGCGAGGCGCTGGGTGTGCTCAAATCAATCGAGATCAGCATGCGGCGACCGGTCGGGATTCGGGATGCGGTATTTCTGGCGCCAGGCGAATCGACTGTAACGACTGCCGGAAATAACAGCCTGGTGGACTCCCGCTGCAATCTCTTCGTCGACGATGTTCAAATCGGATCGTTCGAAATGAGGGCTTTGCTTCTGAGCGCAAAAACTTATGCGAACTGGCGAGTGGCTGGTGCCAAGACGCCGTAAAGGAGAATTCAAGTGAAGCAAGCGATCGTTATTGGAGGCGGTATTTCCGGAATTGCCGCGGCAGCGCAACTCGTCGAGCGTGGGTTCGCGCCGTTGCTGTTAGAGTCAGAGTCGATGCTTGGCGGCCGAATCGGCACACAATTGCACGATAGGATGGAGACTGATCTGGGCGGCCGGAACTTCTCCATGGAGGACCGATACCTCTTGCAGCTCTTGCAATTCTTTGGTGATTGCGAATTAAGCGATTACCACTTTAATTCGGTGAGCGTCGGCGTTGGCCGGAGGTTCGATATGAGGAGAAGAGGAGGAGTGCTAACGAGAGCGAAGCGGCTCGTAGGCAATGCTATCAGCATTGGTCCATCGGCTCTCAGAAGACTCGCGAAAGTCGCGTCTGCCGCTACGCAGAAGCCGGGATCCGGACTCGTTTGCAGTCCCTACTGGACACATCTTGCCGGGCAGACGTCCGATCCGGTCGTGACCTCCTATTTCGGCGACGACGTTGCCAGCAAGATAATTCGGCCCTGGACACTGCGCATGATGGCCGCGGAGCCGGAGGAGGTATACCTCGGAAATCTTGGCCCATTGCTCGGGCGGAAACCGACGGCATATAAGAGAGTTAAGGGCGGCATGGGAGTGTTTCTCCGCGCCGCATCATCCCGGCTCAACGTGAAATTTGGCCACCGCGTGACCAATGTTTCCGTCGCGAGCAACCGCGTTGTTGGCGTCGAGGGCTTCACCAGCGATGGCTCCTCATTCAGCGAACCTGCCGACATCGTTATCTTGGCCACAAGCGCTCGCATTGCAGCGGATCTGCTTGAGTCATCAACAGCCGGGCTTGCTCGTACTCTTCGGCAAGTCACCTACTATCCTGTAGCGACCATCGTTGGCAAATATGACGATGTCCAGTTTGCTGGTGACATGAGCGGGCTTTTTCTGCCACGCGGCTACGCAGCATCCCATATTGCGCGATACGACGAGAATAGCCGGCTTCGCTTCTCTTTTGCGGGCGTAGCTGCTCGTAAAGCCATGGTTCAGCACTCCATAGAAGAACTGCTGGATCTGGGCGAAAGGACGTTTCGCGAGTTCGGCGGGAATTTGGGCAGGCGAACTTCGTTCACCGGGAAGAAATGGCAAACAGGCCTATGCGCCCATACGTGGCTTCACCATGAAACCGTCTCCTCTATTTCAGCACAATGCGAGCGTATCGAAGGCCTCGTGCTCACCGGCGACTACTTTCGCGGAAATTCACTCGAGGCTTGTGCGACTGCAGCTCACGAGGGCGTTGAACGCATTATTCCAGTTGCCAAGGATCGTCGCGTCAAAGGCCGAGACGATCTGGACCGAGCTTACTCGCCCGTAGTTTAGCGGGTTGATCCGGGATGCGAGAAATCCTTTCGGATATCCGTTGGTATCCGGCGGAGAAGCCAATGCGCGTTTTTGCAACCTCGGACCTGCACGTCGACTATGAGGAAAATCAGAGCTGGGTGCTCTCGATATCACAGCAGGAGTTCCGAACTGACATCCTGATAGTCGCTGGCGACGTTTCGGACTACCTGGATGCGGTTGCGATGACACTCAGTGCGCTGACGGCTCGCTTCCACAAGGTTCTCTACGTTCCCGGCAATCATGAGCTATGGGTCATGCGCGATCGCAAGCCCAAGTCCTCTTCGGAAAAGCTGCACGAGGTACTTGCCGTTGCGGAAAGCTGTGGGGCATCAACCAAGACCTTTCATTCTCAGAAGCTGGCAATTGTCCCGTTGCTTGGCTGGTATGATTACTCTTTCGGCGAACCCAGCGGCCGACTTGGCAGCTGTATGGATGGACTTCAGGAATTGCCGCTGGCCGCAGCACTTCCGCGCGCAGGAGATATCCTGTCTGCTCAGCTCTCTCAATGAACCGCTACCCACGATCTCCGGCAAGACGGTAATCTCCTTCTCTCATTTTCTTCCTCGTATCGATTTAATGCCGCAATCCATTCCTCTTCATTATCGTTACCTATACCCTGTCTTGGGCTCATACGCGCTTGAACGTCAATTGCGGCAAGTGGGGGCGACTTTGCACGTTTACGGACACAGCCACGTCAATCGTCGTGGCACGCTTGATGGGGTCGGCTACGTAAACAACGCGTTTGGATACCCCTTCGAAACCAGGATTGCGGCCAAGCGCCTCGTTTGTATCTACGACGAAGAGCTGCCAGAGCCGATATGCGTGGACCGAGTTGCTCCGTGACCATCTATTTGGATCAAAACGCAATTCACTTGTGGATGACGTCTTTCGATCAGATTGATGATGAGAACCTGTTGCGGCGCTACCAAACGCTGCTCAGTGATGAGGAACGGGAGCAACAGCGAAGGTTTCATTTTGAGATCGATAGGCGCTGCTATCTCGTAGCTCGAGCGCTCGTGCGAAGCGTGCTGTCTAGATATGAACCGGTAGCTCCACGGGATTGGCAGTTTACGGCGAACGCCTACGGACGCCCCGAGATTGCGGCAGTCCACGGCGAAGCTGCTCGCTTGCGTTTCAATATCTCTCACACGAACAGCTTGATCCTGATGGGTGTGGCCTGTCAGAGATGGCTCGGCGTCGACGTGGAAAACGATCGATTGCGCGAAGCACCGGTCGATGCCGCTCTAAGTTACTTTGCCGAACGAGAGGTTCAGGACCTCTACGCACTTCCGCCCACTAGGCAGAAGGAGCGCTTCTTTGAATACTGGACACTGAAGGAATCGTATATCAAAGCCCGAGGCAGGGGGCTGTCAATTCCACTAGACAGATTCTCTTTCGACTTTCCCAGCGATCAGCATGTTCGCTTGTCCGTTGATGAAAGCCTCTCGGACAGTGCATCGAGGTGGTGGGTGTGGCAGTTCCGTCTCCTAGACGATTATATCGGAGCCGTGTGTTCGGAACGTGACTCTGAGACAATCCCGCAGCTTCTGCTCCGCCACGTCATTCCTCTCGACCGGGAACGCAGTGTAAATCTTGACTGCCTACGATGCTCAAGTGAATTGATCAGATCATTCTAACCGGTCTTGCGCCATGCCGGTCGGGGGCCGTTGTGAAGTATCCTGTAATCTCGATCGAATTTCGGCCATTGAAGCAGACGGCTTCGGATGGTGGGAAGAGACGCCAAGGACGAAGTGGCGGGCGGCAGAAATGTTTGCGGTTCATCTCGGTCGTGCAAGTTCATCATCGACCTTTGGAACATTGAATGCCGGCGATGCCATCGCATGTTGCGGATCAACAACAGTTGTCGCAGAACCTGGTTTGTTCGTGTCTCCGATACGCGAGAAGATCAACAGCACGGCGAGCGTGATTACGGCTGATAATGCTCCGACCCAGCCGAGATCGCTTGCTGTCCCCCAAGAGAGGGTCAGTCCCCCCAACAGACTGCCTAGCGCCATACCGAAATACAGGGCAGAAGCGTTGAGAGAGAGCGCTATCACCGGTGCATCAGGCGAAGTCCTGACGAGATGCGCGTTCTGAGCGGGAGGGAATGCCCAAGCCGCGATGCCCCATGGCACCATGAGCGTCAGCAGGATGAAAGAAGAGTGTGGCGCCGGCCCGGTCTTTAATGTGAGCGAGATCGCGCCAAGGACGAGTATCGACAAGGTGAAGGCATAGGCGGTTGTTCTGGTCGAGCCGATCCGGTCGACCAGAATGCCGCCCAGGATGTTGCCCGCGGCTGCAGCGGATCCAAACAGGAAGAGAGCAAGACTGATCCCTCTCGCCTCAATACCAGCCGATGCGAATGCGGTCGACAGGTAGGGAAATACGATGTATCCGCCCGTCGCCCAAAGCACAGTAACCAAAAGTGCACGCAGGACTTTCCCGCGACCTGCGACGGCAAGACGCTGCCCCAGGCTTGCGGTTGTGCGCGGCAGACCGCGTGGCAGGCCGTAGGCGAGTCCAACTACCGCCAGCGCGCTAAGCCCTGCAATGAGTAGGAAGATCGAGCGCCAGCCGAGTTGATAGCCGATGAAGGTGCCGAACGGAACCCCAAGCGCGGTGGCGATCGTCAGGCCGGAACTGACGGTAGCGATGGCGCGCCCTCCATGCTTCGGCGCCGATACAGCAACGGCCACTGCATTCGCAGTGGGCATGAATAGACCCGCTGCGAGCGCCATCAGGACACGCGCCGCAGTGAGGTGACCGAAGTCAAGCGAGAAACCGGCCAAAATATTGGCCAGAGCAAAGCTGACGAGAGCAAGCAAGAGAACGGTTTTGCGATCGAAATTGCTGAACAGCACCGCCAGAACAGGCGAGCCGATCGCGTATGTCAGTGCGAATACTGTAGCGAGTTGCCCTGCGACTGCGGCCGAAATCCCGAGATCGGTAGACAGCAGATTTAGCAGTCCGGACAGCAGAAAGGTCTCGGTACCGATAGCGAAAGCCGATAGCGCCAACCAAAATAGAATCATTGGCAGACGTCCGGCTTTCGCAAAAGCAACCCGCGCCTGCGACATATGCAGATGTGGGTTGAAACTAGGTGGGCTTGTTGATGTGATTCGCGCGCCATCTTCTCGGGAGATCGTTGGATGTTTACCAACTGCGCGACTGTCTCATGGAAGGCGGTACGCATCTCGTCCTGTCTGTCGCCAATAGAGCTCTCCAAGGCAGCCCTTAATCTCGCGTAGATGTCAGGGCGTCTAATAAGGTACGTCCAGAGATTGCATATTTGCAACGATATTGTCGTTGTGCGTCGTCACCTTGGCGCCACATATCGAGCCAAACACCCGTGGCGCTCGGCATGGGACGGCTCTTGTCGGCGGAGCGAGATATTGAGGCTTCGGTGCGAACGTCCGCACCGCCGGGCCAAATATCAATGGCTGACTGCCGGACTTGCAGATGAATGTTGTGTGGCGTCGAACCCGCTTGTGCCTGTGCGGTTAGGTCCATATTGGCGGTACGCGCAACGCTACCGAGGTTATCGAAAGCCTTGATTTTTCTTCTGTTTTCGAGGCTCTCCAGAGAGAGCCTGAGAATCCATCCGTACCACCGCAATCATGGCTACCCTATCCATTTCAGCAGCCGTGCCCTCAAATCGGTGCGCTCGCTGCCTCGTCGTAAGGGCCCGCTTATGGGAAGATCGGACGAAAAAGACGCCACGAAGTATGCTTGAGCATTGTATCACCACCATCGCACTCGGGGGTGCGAGGGCTGCTCTTCCAACTCTCTGATTTTAGATGAGAATTTTGGAACCTTAACGAGAATCCCTCCCTCTCCGCCATAATAAAACGGCTTCGAGAAAGCCCCGTAAAATCGGATCGTACTGCACGCCAGAGGTCCATGGTGTAGCCCCAGGGTGTAGCCCCAAGGTCGATTTAACCTGCCATGGCGGGCAGCAAGTTTCAACGCTCCTGGAGTAGCGGGCTTAACGGGCATCATTTTCGGGCGCGTCATGAGCCGTTTCGCCCTCGCGTCTGGGCGTGGGAAGAGGAGAGGGCCGCCCGGTTAGCTTCCAAACGCCAACTTGTCCGATGCGGGCCGTGGATTCCGCGTCCCGTACTTTCGCCGATAGCAATCGAGAAAGTCCTGATCGCAACAGATGCAGCGACCGCTCGAATCCTTCGCCCGTGGATCGCCCAGGACTGGCGCGAGGGGACGCAGCAGATTGATCCGCGTCGTCGTGGTGGACGCGGCCGGCATGCCGGACGCGTGCTTCACAAGATCGGCAGCGAGCATGATCCCGCCGAGCGCCGACTGGAAGGCCATGGGCACGACGGCCGTGCCCGCGTTGGAGCCGCCGGTCAGGCCGACCATCAGGCCGCCGCAGATGGCGTTCTGATAGAACGTCCGCACAGGCTGACCGACGAATTTCTCCAAGGCCTCGAACGGGACGTCGAAGGCGGCGGCGACGCGCCGGACGAACGGCTCGGACACTGGTTGATGCGTCTGCAGCAGCACCCGGATTTCCTGGCGCGCGTTGGGGATCCTCAATTCCTCCGCCACACGTTCGTCTTCGTTCTTGACCGCGCCGGTCGGCAGGTACAGGCAGGCGAGGCATGCTCCGGCGCCCGTGAAGTCGTGTCGGGAGACGCCGAGGTCGACGTCCTGGGTCCAGGCGTTCACGATCCATTTGGGTAGCGACGCCTGCAGCGCGATGCGATCCTCGGCGGTGTCCAGCGCCACCGCGACCCGTTCGAAGGCGCGCTTGCGGCGACCGTCGACGTAGTCGCTCCATCGTCGGGGATGCGTTCTGACCTTCAGCGTGCTCTGGGTAAAGAACGCGCGGGCGAGCCGGACCTTCCGGCGACCGACGTCATCCTGCGTGGCCATGACGTAGCGCTGCAGGTTCGAAAGGTCGGCGTTCTCGTGATCGACCAGGTTGAGAACGCCGGCGAGACCTGGAACGCGTGACAATGCCCAGACTGCGCCGTTGCCGATCGCGCCGAGTCCGACGAGATAGGCGTCTCCCAGATCGCAGCGCTCCGGCAGCGTCGATGCGGCCCCAGGGTCCTGTCGATAGGTTGACAGCGACAGGTCGACCCTAGCGTCGAGATCGCCGCGGGGAAGCTGGTCCGCGAAGATCCTTCTGAAGACGTTGGCGGCTCCGAAGCATGCGGCAGCGCCGGCGCCGAAAGGATTCGTGGTCGGGCCGGATCCCACGGGCACATCCCGCGACAGCCGCGCGCGCCACCCGTCCGAGCCGATGTTGATGACGTCGAGCCCGGCCGCCGCGGTGTTGCCGACGTTGACGACGGTGCAGGCGCCTGCGACCTCGTCCGGCAGGTCGATCTGGTCGTTGATGCTGCGCGCGAGCTGTCGCAGACGAGCTGCGTATTCGCCGGCCGCGGACCCGACCGAATGGACGGCCAGCATCGGATAGAGCCGGGCGAGGAGTCGCACCGACAGGTCGAGAGTGGCGCGACCTTCCGGCGAGTTGACGGCGGCATCGTCGAAGGACAATGCGACGGCGTGCGCCGACAGGCGATCCTTGAAATCCTCCAGCCGGAAGTTCGCGAGGACCTGCGAGGCGGCCGTGGCGCTTCTGTCGAAGAAATTGGCGAAGGCCATGGCTACTCCACGATGGTGATCATGCGGGCGGCCTGCGATGTGGGGATTCCGCGCCACGCGCCGGAAGCATCCAGCCGGTACGAGGCGAGCCGGTCGATCGCGAACGGGCCGGTCGCGAAGTCGGGCATCACCAGCGAGAAGCAGCCTACCGTGGTCGCGACGGCGTATCGGTCGTCAGTGCCGGAATGGTAAGCTCGGCCCGGATGACTGTGGATCTGGGCGATCAGCGAGAGCTTCTTGCGGTAGAGCCAGACGTTCAACCGATGCAGTTCCTCGGGCCCGGTGATCACGCAGACGCCGTCCTCGGTGCGCATGTGTTTCTGGGCGGGAATGACCGCTTCCTCGACGGTGAACGTGTCGCCGGCCTGCCGGCCTGCCCATAGACCGAGACCTTCGAAGCCGTCTCGTCCGACTTTACGCATGTGGGCGTGGACCGCGTCGACGCAGCTACGCGGCACCCGGACCGAGCGGACGTCGGCGAGCCGCATCATTCCCGAAACGCCTGCGGATTGGCTCCCAGTGCGAGCGTAGTGGCCTGCACCGGGATCTGGAACGTCGACAGCGGCTCGACGCCGTAGGTCCAGATCTTGTCCAGGATGAAGGCCAAGGAGCCTTCGCCAGAAGCGCGATGCAGAAGCCATGAATCACCGGTATGGGCGGGGTTGTCGTGATATTCGCGGATGCCCGGCAGGCAGATGAAGGGATGGTCGTCGGGGCCGTTGAACTGCACGATGTTGGTGACGGGGACGGTGCCTTGCTGCAGCATCGCCGCGAACATTTCGGGCGGCATGCTCTGCCGCCGCAGCATGGAGAAGTTGAGGTCGCGCGCGACCAACAGCTCGCGCGTGAACGGGTCCACAAAGCGGACCGACGGCGGCCGCAAGTCGTAGTCGGTGAAGTCGATCAGGACCGCTGCGACGATCGGGAAGGGGCGCAGTTTCGGCACCGCGAAAGCGATGCAGACCTCGGGGAATGCGGCGTCGAGAAGGAGCCACCCCCGCCTGCGGTAGGCGGCCTCCATCTTCCGGTACGCAGCGATCTCGCGATCGAACTTAGCTCGCGAGATCGCGGGATCAACGACCTGAGGCGTCCGCACCTGCAGCTCCCGCCTTGAGGCTGAGGAAGAGCGTGATCTCTTTGCCGAAGTGATACTCGCCGACGCGCTTGTCGGGATCGAGCACCGTGCCGGCCTCGTCCTTGATCTCCCAGTTCTCCGGCGGCTGCGCTAGGTTCTGGGTCTCGGTCAGGGCGCGCTGGCGGACCTCGGACAGCCTCTCTTGCTCGGTTGCTTCGATCGTAACGGGCTGGCCGTTGACGACCATGGTGATCTTGACGACATCGCCGTGGTGGTGACCGTGGTCGTCCCCGCCATGGTCATGGCCGCCGTGGTGATCGCGCTCGCGGCGGGCTTCTTCCTTGAGCTCATGTGCCTGGTGCTCGAGGTCATGGGCATGCTCCTCGATCGAGTGGGCGGTATCTTCCAGCCTCTCTGCCTCCAGTTCGAGTTCCTTCGCCTCGCGGTCGAGCCGGTCGGCATCCTTCTTCTCGTGATCGCGCATGATCGATTCCTTATTCCGCGGGCGCCGGAATCGGTCACCCACTAGGCCGTTAGCTTAGTCGGGTTTCTGTGAAAGAGTCGCAAAGCTTAACATTAATTATTCGTAATGTTTCTATTAAACACAAATATGTTTGTGTGGTTGACGCGCGAATCGAATTGGGATTCTCTCGTGCTATGGCTGATTTGGAGATTTACAGGATTGTGGGTGCCCGCCTCGCTGCGCAGAGGAAAAAGCTGCGCCTGAAGCAGTCAGAGGTCGCCGACCGGATCGGTCTCAAGAGGGCCTCGTTAGCGAACATCGAGCGGGGGCGCCAGAAGCTCATGCTCCATCAAATCTACAAACTAGCCGCGGCACTTGAGGTCGAGTCGATCACCGACCTCGTGCCGAGCAATTTCTCGCTTGAGCAGGCTAGCGGCCCGCTGATGATCGAGGGCAGCGACGTGAGCGAGGCGCAGCGGGCGCAGATTGAGCAATACATTAGACGGACGGGCGGGGGCCGGACATGAACGAGCTGGAAGAGGCGAGAGCGAGTGCGCGGGCCCTAGTCAACAAACTCGGACTGAAGGCGCCTCCAGTCCCGGTGGAGAAGCTCGCGAAGGCAGTGGGAGCTCGTGTGGAGTACGCGCCTTTCGACGACGAACTGTCGGGAATGGCGTTCATTCGCGACGGTAAACCCGTCATAGGAGTCAATTCGAACCATCATCCGAATCGACAGCGCTTTACCATCGCGCACGAACTGGCCCACGTGGTGTTGCATCGATCAAAGCTGGACGCGACAGTGCTGATCGACAAGGGCCAGAATTTCCTTCCACGCGACTCCGTCTCCGCCGAGGGTATCGATCCGTTCGAAAGGCAGGCGAACGCGTTCGCTTCCGAACTATTGATGCCGGAGCGGCTCGTACGACAAGTTCTGTCGGAGTCGTCTCGCGACATACAGGATGATGAGTACCTTATCAGCATTGCAAAGCGCTTCCGCGTCAGCCTTGCCGCGCTGCAGTTCAGGCTCGGAAGACTCTAAGGCGACATCCGTCGTGGCCTTCATCCTATACGACCTCGAAACTTCGGGTCTGAGCAAGCGCTTCGACCAGATCCTCCAATTCGCCGCTGTCAGGACCGACCCCGATCTCGTCGAGACTCACCGGTTCGAGACGAAGTCGCGTCTGATGCCGCACGTCGTACCGTCGCCACAGGCGTTGCTCGTCACCGGTCATACCTTCGACGACGCGAACAGCCTTTCGAGGCAGTCGCACTATTCAATGGTGTGTGAGGTTGCGAATACCCTTGCTTCCTGGTGCTCCGCGACGTTCCTTGGATACAACTCGATTCGCTTCGACGAGGAATTCCTGCGGCAAGCATTCTACCAATGCCTGCATCCGGTCTTCTTGACCAATACGAATGGCAACGCCCGCGCCGACGTCCTCAATCTGATGCGAGCCGCGACGACCCTATATCCCTCCGTGGTTCATGTCGGCTTTGAGCCCGACGGGCGTCCCACTCATCGTCTCGGCGCCGTCGCCGCGGCGAACGGCATCGTATCGCACAAGGTGCACGACGCCGCGGCCGACGTCGATGCCATGCTCGGGTTGTGCAGACTGGTGCGCGCCGGCGCGCCCGATCTCTGGTCGACGTTCCTGCGTTTCTCGACGAAGGTCGCGGTGCTCGACTTCGTCCGTGACGAGGAGGCGTTCGCCTATTTCGACTACTTCGGGCGCCCTCAGGTGATGCACTTCCTGACCAGGGTCGGCATCAGCCCGAACGACGCGAACTCGCACTACTGCCTGGATCTCGCCTGCGACATCGACGCGCTGCGCAGACTCAACGATGGCGAACTCGCGGCCCGCATGACAGTGGAACCCCGTCCCATCCGGCGGCTGAAGGTCAACGCCTCGCCACTCCTATACCCGTTGTGGGACATCGATGCTGAACGCTTTCACGATCTGACGGAAGACGAGTGTGCGCGGCGAGCATCTTCAGTTCGTAACGATCCCGAATTCATGGCCGCGCTCACCCGTGCAGCCGCGACCCTCGATCTTGCTTATCCGCCTTCCGATCATGTCGAAGAGCAGATTTACGGCGGTACCTTCATTTCCGACGCGGACGCCGAGTTGTGCCGTCAATTTCACGGCGTTCCATGGGAGGCGAGGCCTGACATAGTCCATCGTTTCCAAGATGTGCGCCTGAAGCGACTGGGGCGCCGGCTGATCTATTTCGAGAGTCCGCATCTGCTCGACGAAGCGCAGCGACGCGTGATTGCGGACGATATCGCCGCACGGCGGCGTGGAGAAGGGAAATATGCCTCCCCACCCTGGATGACCATTGCGGCCGCTCTGTCAGAGCTCGAGTCGATCCAAAGCGGGGTGACCGATGCGTTCAAGAGGCCATTTTACGAGCTTCGATAGGCCGTCGCCGTGTGCTCTTCCCCGCCAGATAAGCCCTGGGTTCTGCCGCTGGCCCCGAGTTGCAGAAGGCCGGTCTCCAGTGATTCTAGACAGGTCCGAATCGGTTCGAATTAGCAAAGTCGCTAAAGCGTTCCCGTAGAAAGCGAAAATCTCCTGGTTGACTATAGGGCGCTCGAATCTATTGCCGGCTAAGATGTCGTGTCCCAGCAAGGCCAACATCCGCCGGATGGGCAAGGTCCGCAACCACCTTGAGAGGATATTGCCCAACCGGGCGGGCGCTTTCGATGGAGACATTTCCTCCCGCTTTCGCGACCAGCGACTGCAGGCGTTCGAACTCTCCGCACCAGATCGTTTCCATGTCCTTATCCCTTCCGGCGTCACGTGGATCGGCAGGATTCCCAAGACCGACCGTTCTCACCTGCATAACGTCAGTTTGCGATCCGCCCGATAGCTCAACCCCATATCCGGGATTAGCGTGCTTTCGGAGAACGACCCGACCGCCCGAAACCCAAGCCGTCATCATCCCCTCGGAGACTTCATAACCGAGGCTCGCGAGCCCCTCCAAGACGGCGCGTCGCCGCTCCTCCGCGGCCATGGAGCGGACTTCGGCCTCGATCAGGAGGTCGGCGCGTTTGACGAGTTCCCGATCGTTGGCGCCGGATTCAGCAAGGGCCCGCTCGATCTCGGCGCGCAGCGCGGCTGCTTGGGCCGATTTCATCTCCGACAGTTCGGCATGCCGTTCAGCAAGATCCCGCTCGAGGCGCGCGCGCTCGCGCCCGGTCTTGATCGCAGAGTTGAGATCGAGGAGCAGGCTGTCGGCAACGAGGGCCTGCCGGGCGCGCGGCTCGGCCTCGAGAGCCGCGATGCGGGCGGAAAAAGGACTCGGATCAATCCCAAGGCCAGCAAGCTCCCCGAGGAATTTGTCCACCTTCAAAAGCGCCTGATCGTCGTTTGTGCCGGTTTGCTGGGAAGTCCACTCCTCGAGCGTGATACGACGGTCGCCGGCACCGAGCCGGTCGGCGAGCGCCCGCTGACGCTCGGTGATAGCTCCGGACCCGTCCGTTGGTTGAAGCAGGATCAGCCCCTTGCTGACCGCCATGTTGAGGCTTTCGACGGACGCCGCCGGGGTCGTAAGCTCGCGTCGAAGGTCGACCGGAATTTTGATACGGGAAGTCTCGAATGTCGTGAGCAGTGCCTGGGCGGCGGACTTGGCACGTCTTAGATCGCCCTTGCGCCTCGCTTCAGATTCTGCGGCCTTCTCCGCACGTCGCTCGGTATCGGCGTTCAAATATGAAATCTCGGCTGCGACCTGCTTCTGGAGGTCTGTGAACCTCTCAGTGTCGAGCATACGGCGGATTTCGTCGCGTCGAGCGATAACCCGATCGATATCGGACTGATCGATCCTCCCGTTGCGCTTGCAGGTCGAAGTCCAAATTTCGATGGCCGCGTCCAGGCGCGCCAAGTTGCGGCGGCAGATTGAGATGATTTCCGCGCGGGTGACTATCCGGAAGGCTTTCGGACCACTCATTGGTATCCTCCTCCGTTATGCAGGGCGTTTTCGACGGCTTTCTTAAGGCGCTGACGCTCTTCAACCCCGGAATGGGTCCACGCGTAGGACGAGACCCGGTGAATGAACGGGACCGCTCCATTCAGAACCTTCGGTCGCCAGACCTCGCGCGCTCGGGCTCTTTGGAGCAACAAGTGCCGCGGAGCGTCGCACTCTACGCCGAGCGCATACAAACCCGTGCGAGGATCGGTGATCGCGAAATCGAGGCTGAACGCGCCACCGTCGCGCGCCCTGGCCGGCTTCCATCCACTGGTCTCCAGAAATTTCTCGACGGATTTCGTGAAGCCATCGTCCACGTCGCTTTCATATTCGTGATCCGCGCTCTTTTCCGTAACGAGACGTTCGAGCAAGGTCCTGCCGGAATCCGCCGATCCCTCCGAAATTGTGCGGGCGTATTCGAGGTAAGCCTGCAGATAGTCACGCGGTACACGCGGTCCGCTGCGCCGGGTCAGGAGGTCGGAAATCTCGGATACCGGCATGGACGTGACGATTACGACCTTTTCCCTCGCCCTGGTCACGGCCACGTTCAAGCGTCGTTCGCCGCCGGCATGACCGAGTGCCCCAAAGCTCTTGCGAAAGACGCCATGCTCGCTCCGTCCGAAGGTGGTCGAGAACACGATGATGTCGCGTTCGTCGCCCTGAACGTTCTCCACGTTCTTGACGAAGAAGCCCATATCCTCGCCGCCTTCGACGCGCTCGCGTTCCCGCATCAAGGCATCGCGAAACGCTTCATCGTTTTCTGCGCGCTCTTCCAGCGCATCCTCGATTGCGTCCGCCTGCTTGCGATTGAATGTCACGACACTGACTGATGGCGGCTTAGCGTTCTTCCAGAGGCCGCTGAGATACTCCATCACATCGGAGGCTTCCTTGGGATTGGTCTGGTTCTTGTAGATGCCGTCCGAACGGAGAACCTCGATAGGCTTGATCCTCCGGATCGTTTCGTCGGGGTGGCGAACCGGCACGCTGAGTCCGTTCGCATAGAACGAAGCGTTCGAAAACGAGATGAGCTCGCGGTATTTCGAACGATAGTGGACCTGCAGGGTTCTGCTTTGCAGGGCGGAGCGCGCAAGCTGGAGCAGGTCGGGACAATCCTTGATCTCCCGCCGATTCCACGTTTCCGCGAAGGCTTCTCGTTCCTCTTCGGTCGCTTCCTCCTCCGGCTCCTCGCCATCGAAGATTGCCGCTTCGTCGTTCTCAACCTTGCTCGCGAAGAATGTCGTGGGCGGCATTTGCTTCTCGTCGCCGCTCACGATCACGATCTTGCTCCGGAATAGCGATGGCAACGCATATTCCACCGGCATCTGGGAGGCTTCGTCGAAAATGACGGTATCGAACGTGCCGGGACGCGCTTGCAGCACGCGGCTCGCGATGTCGGGTGTCATCGGCCAAACCGGTCGCAGCGCGAAAAGACCAAGTGGAGCGGCTTTCTCGATGAACTCTCGAAGTCGCAACGCCCTCGGTCCGCGAAGTCGAGTGATCGGTTCCCACTCTCGCGTTGGGCGGACGCGGCTGACATCGATGCCGTGGATCAGAAGCTCCCTGTTGCAATCCCTGATCTGCGCGTCGGCTTCGGCAAGCGACGTCACCTTCGCTTCGACCGCTCCGCTATCGAGGAGGACCTCCGGATTGGCAGCTTCCATCGCGCTCTTCCAGGCCAGCCGCGCCTCCCGTCCGATGGTTGCACGGATGCAAGAATCAAGATCGCCGGTACCGATCGGCGAGAGTTCAGCTTCCTTCGAGCGAAGAGTGCGGAAGATAGCGCGTTCCTTGTCGCCGAGACGAACGGAGCGGAGCCGAAATTCCTGGTAGGGCACCAGCATTGGTAACGCTTGGAGTATTTCGGCGAGGGCGGCCTCGTTTGACCGGCCGCCGTCGATCGTCGCGCGTCGCGATTCGATCCAACCCGCGTCAATATATCGGGCAAGATCATCCAGCGCCGCATGGCTTTGCTGCCGGACATCCTGTCTTCTGAGGGCACGATCTACCCTCCCGAAGAACCAGTGGATCCCTTCAACCTTCCCGGTCATGGCTGCCCGGTCGAGCTCAGCCCGGTCGGGGCAGTCGTCGATGACGGTCACGAGGGTGTGGACGGCCGCAAGTATCGAATGCAGGTTCCTGGACAATTCGGCGAGTTTGCCGGGAGCAACGTCGTGATCGGGAGCCTTGCCGAAAAGCGCGGTGAGATATCCGGCCAACTGCGTTCTCAGCGGCCTGAGCACCAACTCCAGTTCGGCCCCGCGATGGAACGACGAGATGGCTCGGTCGTCGTTGGCAAAACTCATTTTCGTCAGCAGAGCGCGAAGACGACGTTTTCGAAACCAACGCATGGGATTGATCATTGCCAATCCCTTCGCTGGCTGGAGTACCGCTGCCGCCATTTCCGAAGTGGATCTTAGCTCGTCGTCGGGGACTCCCACCAGTTTCCGAATCTGCTCCGGCTGGTGGGCCGATGGATCAAGCGAAGCGAGGCGTTCCTCAAGCCAAACGAGGCCGGCGAGCATATTCGTGCCCTTGGACCCGCCGCCCTCGGGACTTCTGAACATAGGAAGCCAGCGTCCGAGATTGGCGCAGACGCCCTCGCTGATCGAGCGAAGCTTTTCGGCCGTCCGAAGCCATTGTCTAAAGGCGTCAAAATCTGAAATCTTCAACGAGTCCGCGGTCTCCGCTTCCGCTTTCTCGCGTCCTGCTTCCAAGTCCGAGAAGGCACGAAGGGATGTACCGAACTCCTCCGCCGTTCCGCGGTCCGGGTTGAAGACCTTGAGAGAGGATAGGGGATTGCCCTCGAATTTGGCCGGAAGCCAATATCTCGCAAGAGGTCCGCAATTCTCCTCAAGTGTTGCGATGTCTGACGGACGCAAATCCGATAGTAGCGAACGAAGCGCCGGCGCATCGATTGGCTTCGGCTCGTTTTCCTCGATGGCCAGGAGTTCGCCGAGCAATGACCGGTAGGTCAATCCCGTCCGATTTTCGACTTCGTGTAAGGCTGCCTGTTGACGATCGAGTTCCGCTTCGAGCAAGTCGATGCGAGCCGCCAATCGTTCACGATCGCGCTTCCAGGCTGGCGAGCCGCCCGCGGGACGACCATGCAGGGCTTCGACCTGAGAACGGATCGAGCCGACGATAGCCTCGCGATCTCGCGTCGCATCCGTGATCATGACGAACCGGTCACCAAGCCGCTCTCTTTCGAGGCGCTTCCTGACGACGTCGATTGCGGGTTGCTTCTGGCAAATCACAAGCAGCGATTTGCCCCTGCCGATCGCGTCCGCCACCATATTGACGATGGTTTGGCTTTTGCCCGTCCCTGGTGGCCCCTCAATGACGAGACCTGGCGCCTGTCGAGCTTCGATCACCGCCGCTTCCTGGGAGGGATCGCTGTCGGCCGTAAAGTAGCGATCGATCTCCCGTACCGGGGCCGGCGTCGGCGGCGCCGACTTTTGATCCGTGAGGCGGAGTGCTGCTTCAAGCGCGGTCGCCGTGGGCGGCATTCCTCTCAAGAGCTGGAGATCCTTCATGACCGCCTGCCCCATAAAGGCAAGATGGAACAGCACGGCTGCCGGCACGACTTGGCGTTCGTGCGAGCCGACCTTCACGTCCTTCCCGGGAAGGGGTGTCAACTCGCTCCCCATCGGTGTGGCGAGCTGGCTGAACGCGTCCATCACATCCTGGGCCGTAAGACTGCCGCGGGTGAGCAGCTCGTCCGCCGCTTCCTGCCATCGTCTTGCTTCGGGAACTCCCACCATGCCTTCGAGGGCTGGGTTGACTACGACGTGTTCGGCTTCCATCTCGGCGTTCTTTTCGCGTCCGTACCCGATCGTAACATGACCGCGGTTTCCAACTTCGGGCGACACGCTGACTGGCCAGAGCAGCACGGGCGCGATCCTCGGCTTCGTGTTCGGCTTCCCGTCTCGCATGAGGAGGAACGGAAATCCCATGTATAGACCGTCGATCCCGGTATCTCGCTTGTAGAGCAGTGCATGCGAATGGAGAGACCGCAGTCTGCGTTCCAGTCCCTCGTTCTCGGAAAACGCGGCAGGATCGACGTTTACTCCTCGACCCGCTCTGACCAAAAGAAGACTAAGGATTTCCGATCCCGGCAGTCGCGGCGTACTCAACTCGGTCAGATCTATTCTCGCGGTTTTGCCGATGAGCATCCGCGTCAGCGGCCCGCGCAGTACGCCGCCTGATATTCTCTTCGCGAAAAAATCTAGAATGGTCGAAACGTAGCCTTGCTTGGGAAGCGGTTTCCACGTGTCTTTCGGAACCGTAAGAAGTGCGAGTGCCCGACCGATCCGCATGCGTCGGTCAAGACGAAATTCGTCGGCCCATTCATCGATTGTCGAAATCCCGCACCTGGCGAAATTCTGTACACGCTCGTCGACGGCCTGGTAGATTTCACGACGAGACCGCGCGAGTTGCGCCGCAGCCTCCTCCTTCGAAAAGGTGCTCAAGCCTGCCGATGAAGCCTGCTTGGCTGCCTCCTCGATCACCTCCTCCACCGAGCGGAATTGGCTCGGCGATGCGCTGAGGAGAATTATCAGATCCTCTTCGGCCGACTGTCGCCGCTCCACGAGCGACAGGATGCCCGAATGGTCGGTGTCGGGAAGCAGCCTCCGCTTCTCCTCCCACAGAGCCGACAAGCGGGCCATCGAGGTCGAGAGGAGGTGCACGCGAAGCAGGTCCTCCTCGACTTCGATATCGAGTTGTTCCAGGCGCCTCCGGACAGTTTCGGTGCGCAGTTTCAGGCGCCAAAGCAAATCGTCCGCATCGACCTTTCGAAGAAGATCTGGAGCCGGGCCAGTGATGAGGCTGAAGCCGTCGTTGGGATGATCGAGCAGCCAGCCTGGGGTAACAATGTTTCCCCGGACGATCAAAGGCATGGACGGGTTCAGTGTCTTCAACGAGATCGATAACTTCAGATCTTCGTTCAGTTCCTCGACCCGTGCGAACTGTCGCAGCGCCGCGGGCACTTTGGCATCGAAGCCCGCCTCCGTAGCCCAGGTTGCCACCGCTCCTCGCAGTAGAAGGCCTCTTGCCTCATCCCAGTTGGATGCTTCGGCAGCGGCAAGAGCGAACGAGCCGGCCGACTTGTACTGCTTGCCGCCGAGCGTGATGGATGCCCGACTCTCCGCTTCGCCGGCTTTTTGTCGTGCAGGCGCCGACACTGCTTCGCCCGCCAGCCAGGCCTGAACTTCCGTCCATTGCCACCGCTGACGGCGATCACTTGCGAGAAGTCCTCGAAGAAGCAGGTCCATGGGAGGATCCAGATTCTCCGGCAACGGGACGCCGTTCGTCAGTACATGGATCAGGAAAGCCTGCTCGTTGATGCCTTCGAAGCAGGCTCCTGCGGTGATCCGCTCTAGCAGGATCATCCCCAGGCTCCACCAGTCCGAAGCTGCCGCTACGCCGCCCGCAATGGCTTCAGGCGCCATGTAGCGGGTCGTTTCAAGCGGAGAGGCGATGTCGAGATCGAATTCCGAGAGTCGTGCGGAGCCAAAGCTGCCGATAGCGAGGTCGAGCGGATCCCGGGAGCGGACGAAAATGGTGGAAGGACGGAGGTCTCTGTGGCGCAGGCCTGCCTCGGTCAGCGAATGTACGGCTCGGGCAAGTTCGCTGATGAACCTCTCAAGTGCCGTCCGATCGCCGACATCCAGCGACAGATCCGCGATAGTGCCGCCTGGGAATTCTTCTACGACCTCATAAGCGCGCTCGCACCATCGACCGATCGCGATTATCTCCGCGACGTGATCGCGCGGAAGTTTTCGCAGCAGATCGTAGATCGCTCCGTCCGGTTCGGACGCGGTCGCATATAGCGTAAGCACTCCGCGACGTCCGCTGGAGTCCTGCACGGCCGTATAGCGTTCACGAACTGTACTTGACGACTCGATCCTGTCGAGGAGACGCCAGCTGTCGATGATTGTCTCGATCTGCGATGGTTCGGTATCTGGCCCGGGTTGTGGAGTAGGCGATGCCGGTTCGTCGAGCATTTCCCCGCAGCTACTGCAGATGAGATCGCCCAGCGAATTGGCGTGCCCGTTGCGACAAGTCGGATTGGATGGCGTTGGCGCGGGAGGGACAGGTGCAGGTTGCAGCCGGCCGGATGGCGTCACATCGACCGACGACAGATCCCATCCGCAATTGTGACCACCGACCGAGCCTTCGCAGAAGTACTCAGTGATGGAGCGTTCGGTCTGGCAGTTTGGGCAAAGTCTAATCATGCCGGGCGAGCCCGCATGGAAGGATGCGCTTGTCCTCGGAGGTGTCGAGTGTCGATCCATTGCTTTCGAGTAATTCCTGCAGCCTGCGAAAATCATTGCGCGCGGGTATACCGGCAAACCAGACGTCGCTGTTTTCGTCGAACATGACGTCGACGGACCGATCCCGCTCGTCGGCCAGGCGCTCGAAGCTGGCGAGCCGGGCGCGGCCTTTTTCCGTGATGAAGTGAAGTTCCTGATTGTCGCTCCCACGCAGAGCAAGTGTCTGCTTTTCCTCGAAGTCGAAAGGCCCCGTAACGAGGGCATCGATCGTGCCAGGGGACTTGCCAACCATGTCGCGGATGGATGGCCACGGATATCCTGTAAAGACAAGTATGTCCGCTTCGGTCTTCGACCTAATACGTGCTGTTAGTTCCAACAAAGCGTCGGGCTGATCGAAAGGCTCGCCTCCGGAGATAGTGATCCCGTCAGCCATCGAGATCCACGGAATGATGGAATTGACGGCTTCTTCGACCGTCGTGTTTCCTCGTCCTTCGGCCCAAGTGTCCATGGAAATGCAGCCCGGACAACGGATGGAGCAACCCTGAAACCAAATGCCCAGCCTTCGTCCGGGTCCTAAAGTCGTCACGGGAAAATGGATACGCGATACGGAGATGCGAATCGTCATCTTTAAGGCTCGCTTTCGAGGCGAAGTGTCGATGATGCTCCGGTTTGCACTTCCAGAACCCGATATCGGCTTCCAGCTTCCGCGCCGCAGTCGAAGAGGCCGCGCGAAAGTGGGTTGATGAGGTGGGCTTCGACTTGATTTCGTATGCCGCGACCACCGTTCGAAAGGTCTGCGAGACACAGGCCACGCAACGCCGTGCGGGCCTGTTCCGACAGTGACACCTCGTAGCCCAGAGATTTGACGTCGTTAAGCAGGTTGTCCACGATCTGATCGAAGATTTCGTTGGCGACGTCTCCGCGAATGAAATCGAAGACGATCACGTTCTCGCCGATGCGATTCAGGATTTCCGGGCGGTTGAGCACTTGCTTGAAGTGCTTTTCGATCTCGGCGCGGACCTTCCGCTTGACCGCATCGAACGTCTCCTCGGGCGTCACGTTCGCGATCCGCTCGCCCGTGGGGCCGGGGGTGTAGATACCGAGATTGGAGGTGAAGACGATGAAAGCTTCGGAGAAGTAGACGCGATCCCCTCGTCCCGAGGTGAGAACGCCGTCGTCCAGGATCTGAAGGAATTTATCGAGGATTCGCGGGTGTGCCTTCTCGATCTCGTCGAAAAGGACGACGCTGAATGGCTTTTCCCGGATCGCGTTCGTGAGCTCGCCACCGACGTCATATCCAACGTAACCGGGCGGAGCACCGATCAAGCGCTGATCGGAATGCTCGGCGCTGAACTCGGACATGTCAAAGCGGATGTATGCGCTGTCGTCGCCGAAGAGCAGGCTCGTGATTGTCTTCGCGAGTTCCGTCTTGCCGACTCCGGTGGGGCCGGCGAGGAAAGCGACGCCCCTCGGTCGGCCTCCCCTCGGCGATTGCCCGATGCCGGTGACGGCGCGTTTCACGACGTCGAGCATGTGGGTGACGGCGTGTGCCTGGCCCTTCACGCGGCGCCTCACGAACTCGTCCGCCGAGCTGATCTTGTCGCGGCTTATTTTGCGCCACGGGTCTTCGGTGACGCCGACCTTGAACCGCCGAACCGCATCGGAGATGCGATCGAACGGGACGTTTTCGCTTCGGGAGAGCTGTGCGATCGCGCTAAGGTCGAGAAGCAGGAGTCCTTCGGTTTCGTCGACGAACCCGTTGGTCGATTTCTCCAGATCGGCCGGCGCGGCATTTTGAGCGCCGGGCAAACCTCGGATCAACGAACTGATCATCGTCCGCCTGGCTAGATGGTCGGGCCGACCGATCGGAATGTGCCGAGTGCGAGGATTATCGATCAGGAACCAGTCGGGAAGGTCTCCTTCCTTATCCACGATCCAAATGACAGTGTTGAAATAGGGCTGACGACGTTCGCCGGCCGGACGAGCCCGTGCCGAATGGGAAAGGATCAACGCACGGGAAAACAGCTGATGTTCGGCCGGAGAAAGAGCCTCGCTGCGCGTTATCAATCGCGACGCGAAATCGATGATGAGGGCCGAGGGCGGGCCGTCGGACGGAACATGCCGTTCGAGGGCCGAGGCCAACAGATCGATACCGCCGGCAGCGGTTCCGTTCGCAGGCGAAAGCCCGAGATGCGTCAGAAAGCTGTCGTCGGAGGGTTCGAGGGATCTAAGCCGTTCAAAAGATTGAAGCTTGCGATCCGGCCATAGCCGGCGCCCTTAAGCGCGTCCGGCAGCGCCCTGGTCAGGGATACGGATGTGATCTGGCCGGGCGCGGCCTCATGGATCTGGAGATCCCTGGTATTGCCCGAAAGGACGAATTGGCTTCGCAAAGGTAGAAACCGGAGCAAATCGCGCAGCCATCTCGCCTTCTCGACCGTACCAGCCCCCACCAGCTCAACCCCCTTCCACACTCTTTGCGCGATTATAGTAGATTGCTCGCCTCTTTCGAGCCCAAATCGCCTAGAAAATGGCATAATCCCCGCACGGCGGACAACCGAGCCGGGTCGCCGGCGAACGGCAACGTGGTGGGAAATGCAGAACGTCGGTGGGATTTTGTACCTAAGTTCGACCGACCTAGTCGGACACCTGAATTGCAGGTACTTGACAGAACTCGATCTTAAGGTGGCCAAGGGCGAACTCCAAAGGCCGAAGATCTGGGATCCAGTGCTTGAGACCCTTGCCGAGCGAGGCTCTGCGCACGAACAGGCCTTCGTCGATCACTTGAAGTCGCGCGGCATGGCGGCGACGATGATCGGGGGAGTTGGGCTTGATCCCGAATCGACTTCGGCAACACTGGAGGCCATGTCTCGCGGCGATGCGGTGATCGTTCAAGGCGCACTACAATTAGGGAGGTGGAACGGCCGGGCTGACGTGCTTCTCCGCGTGGAAACGCCGAGCCGGCTCGGTACCTGGTCGTACGAGGTAACCGACACCAAGCTTGCGGCAGAGACGAAGGGGAACACGGTTCTTCAGATATCGCTTTATTCGGACATGCTCTCCGCGATGCAGGGTGTGGAGCCGACTGCGGCCCACGTCGTGACACCGGGTACGAATTTCGAGCCGGAAACCTACCGTATCGCCGACTACTCAGCCTATTACCGGCATGTGAGATCCAGCCTCGAACGAGCGATCACCGATGGCGCCGGCGCCGCCTATCCCGAACCGATCGAACATTGCGACATTTGCCGGTGGCGCCGTGTTTGCGACGAGCGAAGGCGGCGGGACGACCACCTGTCGCTGGTCGCCGGTATCAGCAAGTCGCAGATCGGAGAATTGACCAGACGCGGAGTCGGCAGTACGGCCGCGCTCGCTACAATGCCCGTTCCTCTGGAATGGAGACCAGAACGCGGAGCTGCCAAAAGCTACGAAAAGGTACGCGAGCAGGCGAGAATTCAGGTCGAAGGTAGAACGAGCGGTTCGATGAAGTACGAGGCGCTACCGCCGATCGCCGGCTTCGGTTTGACACGGCTTCCCGCGCCATCTCTGGGCGACATATTCTTCGATTTCGAGGGTGATCCCTTCGTGGGAGAAGGCGGTCTGGAATTCCTGTTCGGTTACTCCTTCCTCGAGCACGAAGGGAAGCCGAAGTACGTCGGCGACTGGGCTTCGGACCGGCGGGAGGAGCGCGCCGCGTTCGAACGCTTCGTCGACTTCGTGACCGAGCGCCTTAAATCCTACCCCGATCTGCACATCTACCATTTCGCGCCGTACGAGCCGGCCGCGATGAAGCGCCTGATGGGCCGTTACGGCTCGCGCGAGAATGAGGTCGACAACCTTCTGCGGGCCGAGATCTTCGTCGATCTGTTCGCCGTCGTCCGCCACGCGATTCGCGCCAGCGTGGAGAGCTATTCGATCAAGAAGCTGGAGCCACTGTACTCCTTTACCCGCAGCGTTCCGCTGGAGGACGTCGGGGCAGTCATGGCCAGGACTCAGGCGTGCCTCGAAATGGCGGATGCGGCCAGCGTTCCCGATGCGGATAAGGACACGATCCGCGGCTACAACAAAGACGACTGCGACTCGACGGCCGCGCTACGGGAGTGGCTTGAAGCGCTGCGCGCCAGTCTCATTGCCAGCGGCGAAATGATCGAACGGCCCGTTCTAAAGCCCGCGGAGGTCAGCGAAAAACTCGGTGATTGGCAGAAGAGGGTGGCAGCGCTCGTCGGTCGGCTTACGGAAGGTACTCCAGACGACGTCGCCGAACGCACGGCCCAACAGCAGGCCCGCTGGCTGCTGGCATTCATGCTGGACTTTCACGCCCGAGAGAAGAAGGCCGTTTGGTGGGAATATTTCCGCCTCCGTGATCTATCCGCCGAGGACCTGCTCCACGAACGCGCCGGTCTCTCTGGGCTTACGTTCAAGGAAGTGGCCGGTGGCACCCCGAAGGTGCCGGTTCATAGGTACAACTTCGTCCTTCAAGATACCGATCTTCGGCCCGACAGCGAGCTCAGGAGCGTCGGCGGGCAGAAGTTCGGTAGCGTCGTCGCTATTTCGCATGAGGATAGGACCATCGACATCAAAAAGCGAGGCGACACCGCGGAATTCCATCCGGAAGCCGTCTTCGCTCACAAATCGATGGATCGCGACGAACGTCCCGAGGCTCTGTTCCGGCTGGGACAATACGTGGTGGAAAACGGAATCGATGGAGCCGGCGAGCACCGCGCTGCACGCGATCTTCTCTTATCGACTGCGCCACGGCTCCAGGGAGAGAGCCTGCAGGTCGTCGGCGAGGATAGTTTGAAGACCGCTACTCGGGTTGCGCTTGCGTTGGACCAGAGCGTCTATCCGGTTCAAGGGCCGCCGGGTGCCGGGAAGACATTCACCGGAGCCCGCATGATCTGTGCTCTTGTGCGCGCAGGAAAGCGGGTTGGGATAGCCGCCAACAGTCACAAGGTCATTCGAAATCTTCTCGACGAGGTCGTCGAAGCTGCAGGTGAAGAAGGTCTTCCGATCCGCTGTGTTCAGAAGGTCGATGAGAAGCATCAAGAAGACGATCTCGACAGCTTGAAGTTCGTCAAGAAGAACGAGCACGCCCTCGACGCGTTGCGGAAGAACTGTTCCGTCGGCGGAGGGACATCGTATTTCTGGGCTCGGCCGGACGCACGCCTAAGCGTCGACGTGCTGTTCATCGATGAAGCCGCGCAGATGGCTCTCGCGAATGTGCTAGCCGTCGCACAAGCTGCGCAGAGCATCGTTCTGCTAGGAGATCCGCGGCAATTGGAGCAGCCGATTCAAGGAAGCCATCCTGATGGCGTGGGAGTTTCGGCCCTGGACCATGTCCTTGGTCCTCATGCCACCATTTTGGCCGATCGGGGTCTGTTCCTGGCCGAGACGTGGCGGCTTCATCCGCTCATCTGTGCCTTTAATTCCGAACTGTTCTATGAAGGTCGCCTGAAGTCTCGGCCGGGACTTGAGCGGCAAGAAATCAGGATCAAGTCCAGACTCAACGGCTCTGGCCTTCGCTACCTTCCGATCCAGCACGACGGAAATCAGAGTTCGTCGCCGGAAGAAGCCGATGCGATCCGCGACGTCATTGCGGACATCCTAGGATCCGGCACGACCTGGGTCGACCGGAAAGGTAATGAGTCCCCGATTTCGCTCGACGATGTCCTGATCATCGCGCCGTACAATGCGCAGGTGTTCGAACTTCAGGAGCGACTTCCTGGCGCTCGCATCGGCACTGTGGACAAGTTCCAGGGCCAGGAGGCGCCAATCGTCATCTATTCTATGGCGACCTCAAGTCACGCTGATGCGCCGCGCGGAATGGAGTTCCTGTACAGCGCCAACCGCCTGAATGTTGCGGTTTCTCGGGCGAAGTGCATTTGCATCGTCGTAGCTTCGCCGCGCTTATTTGAGGCCGAGTGTCGGACGCCTCGTCAGATGCAACTTGCCAACGCGTTTTGTCGTTATTTGGAGTTGGCCTTGGTACTGTAAGGTCTCAGCCCTACAGCGTTATAGGCGCAGGGCGAATTCGAGCGATGGAAAAGGAGAGTTGCAGCTAGGAGCGGGACAGGCGCAACCTTCAATCGTGATCGGCTACTTGCCGAGCAAAGCGTCCCGCGTCGATCGAACTGAAGCTGCAGACGCTTAGGCTCGGATCGGAATCCGGTCGAATGCGCTCAAGTTCTGCAAGCGCAGCTCCAATCTCGGCTAAGGCGCCGCCGATACGAACAGGCAGCACGGGAGCGCTTTAGCGACCGACCGGTGGAAGGATCTATCGCGTAGATAGCGAACATCTTTCTCCGGAACTGCGCCAATTTGACCGTCTGTAAGCTTGCGTCTGCTGTCGTGGAAAATATGCCGTGCGCGAAGCGCCCCCGAACGAAAAGTGGACGTATCTGGTGCGGTTTCTGGTGCGGTCGTCGTTCCGCGGGCAACGAGAACCCAGTAAGATATTGGTATCATTGGTGGGCCCGGCAGGACTCGAACCTGCAACCAGACCGTTATGAGCGGCCCTGCCAGCTCAATAGTCTCGGAGAACATTGACGTTTTTCGTGACGTTACCTGACGAACTTCTGCGTTCGTTCACGGTGGATCGGTGGTCAAGTGGTGGTTGGGTTCACTTTGAGAACGGCACAAAATATTCAGTAATGTGCTTCGGATCGCGATCGGGGATGAGACTGTACGACCTCCAGATCGATCCATGGGGAAGGGGGGCTTATGGATGCTGATTGCGACGATTTTGCCCGGGTGTACCGGTTTGATCTCGCCCACCAGTCCGATTTGATGTGGGCTGGGGCGCGAGACGTTCTCGCAGTCTGGTTTTGGCAGCGGCGAGGCCGCGTGGTCAATTTTGAATCACGGCGCGACGAGCTTGTTTTCTGCTGCTGTTGCTCTGGGCATTTGGGTAACGCCCTTCGCGTTGTCCAAGCGAAGCGGCATGTCCACAGCGCCACGGGTTCAGGCCTTTCGGCCGGGCTTGGTTCGTCGCATGCTCTCGCCGTTGAGAGTCGATCCGGTGGGGCGTTGTGGACCAGGCGATCGAGCACGGCGTCGGCATAGGTGGGATCGCCGATCAGCGCGTGCCATTGATCGACCGGGAGCTAGCTGGTGACGATGGTGGAGCGGCGGCCGTAGCCGTCACCGCCTGGGCCACAAGTGATTTTCCGGTCAACGAGCCGGTATTGGCTCCCCCAATTGCTCGTGCAGCGCTAAAAGGCAACGTGAAGTTCTTCTACGTTGCGTTTTGGCGCATTTGATCCGGCTGCGCCGTTGTCGAAGGTCCGGTGTTAGTGAGGGAAGCGGACGTTAGGATTACGCGCTCCGACTTCCGAGCTTGAGCGGAGTGCAGACATCGCTGGGTTCGTCGAGATTGTCAGATTTTGAACTGACCCAAGTCACTACTGGTGCGAAGCCTAATCGGTTGTTGTCAAAACGGTGCTTTTGGGGGGAGTATGAGTCCTGAAGAGAAGCAGCGCAGAGATGAGTATCGGAAAACGCTGACGCACGAGCAGAGAGCCACGATGGCTATCGGCGTGTTGATGCTAAATTGGGCATATTGGGACGGTGACATCACACACCACATCTTCTTCTTAAGGGATAAGGCGGCGACCGAGATAGATGTCTCAGCGCAGCGGGTGCTTTCATTGCACAAGGACCGACTTAAGACGCTACGCCGGCTCGTCGTCGCGCTCACTGCTGACAAGAGTGAAGAAGTACGGAGGTATGACGCGATTGCCGGGATTGTCGCGCCCCTGACGGTGCTTCGGGGCGCAATAGCTCACGGACTGGTGGGGGTTGGAAACCCGTCAGGCACTCACGAAGATCTGCGACTCATCCTGTTCTCCCAGCGTCATGACGATAGTGTGGGCGAACTTTCGCGTACTGGGTCCATGGAAATGCCGAGAGTCTCAGAGGTATTCGAGGCTGCCGATACTATCTGGGACGAACGTCAGAAACTGCAACAGTTGGTAAGCGGTCTTACCGGCTAACACATCCCAGCTAGGTGCGATCAAGTGTGGTTGGGTTCACTTTGAGAACGACTCGAAATATTCTGTAATCTGCTTCGGATCGCGATCGGGGATGAAGATGCGGCCTGCCGAGAGAAGAGCCGATTCGGCGAGCTTAGCATGGTTATCAGCCGGCAGAATTCTACTTCGTTATAGCTTGTCAGCCCACTTGCTGATTTCGATCAGTATTTTCTCGAAGCTTGGCTTGCCCGCGTAATAGAGAGCGCTGCTGCGCGCGTATGCGTTGGAGTACAGCGCGCGCGTCTTTGCTTCGCTCAGGATAAACGCTTCGTTCTTGGTGATGTCGTGATTGTCGCCTTGCCTGAAGCGCCTTTCCTTGTGTTCTTTGTATGCGTCCGTGCCAATGAAATCCTGGACTTCCTTGCGCTGGAGCAGTTCGTAGACGTCATAGTAGTGACGCATGAATCCGACTGGATCGCTCTTGTCGGCCTGCTGCTTTCGAAATTTTGTCGAGATCGTTTGCAGCTTTTCTACGAAGGTGTAGCCGGGGTCATAGCAAGGCACCGCCTTTGCGCGGTTGTCGATGATCTCGACCTTGCTAGCGAAAGCCCTGTCGTACAGCCATGAACTGATGTCCCTGGGCGTGTTCGGAGCAACCTTGTCAAAGCCAGCTTCGAGCAGGACGCCGTCGCGAAGTCCTTCCATGGGTTCGGTGATGCTCTTGTAGATCAGCCGGATGCCCCCGTTGCGATAATCGGGGACATCATCGAACACCGTATCACGTTCGACCTTGATGATCCCGTCAATCTTGATCGTCTGGGCCAGCCAATCGAAGAAATCCTTGCGCGACTGGATATGCGCTGCCTTGTCGTGGTTCTTGCCAGTTTTGACATTCTGGCCGGCCGGAGGCTCGATAAGAATATCGATGTCCTCTGAAAACCGGCCAATGATGCCATACCCCTTCGATAGGGACGTGCCACCCTTCAGCTGAAAGGTAAAACCGAGCTGCTGAAGGCCGTAAAGGCAATGCATGATCCAGTAGTCTTTTTCTACCAGAGCCGGATCAATGCCTTTCTCTTCCGCCACAATCCGGATCAGATCCACAAATTCCTTATGATTGTGGAGGAAATCAGCCGGCATGCAGCTCATTCGCTCCTAATGCATGGTTGAAGAATTTCTTCGTTCGTTCATTCCCATACTCGCGAACCGCGCGACGCAAGCGCCGTCGGTCGGTCGAGGCAGCGCGCTTCTGGACGCGCTCCAAGACTTCTTCTTTAGCTTCGGCAAGCTGGTCGACATTATTGACGAGATCGACGAGCAAGAATTCCGGCGTCAGTGACTTCGGAAAGCGCGGCTTCACCCGGAACACATACTTGCGATTTCCGAGTTGAAACTCGCCATGGCGCTTGTGGTTATAGACGACTGTCTTGTCATAGAGCTGCGTCGTTCCCACACCCAGGCTGTTATAGGCGTTCGGGGAAGCCAGCAGGAATGGGGCATCCTTCAGGAACGCGCACACGACATCCTTGTCAGATGCCGGAGCCGGTCCAAATACGGTCTCCTTTGGAAAGACATAGAGCCCGCCCGAAACCTTCTTGAGTGTGCCGCTCTCAACCAACTGCTTGAGATGCCGATCGACAGCCGTCGACCAGCGGGCCAACTCCGCCCGTCGATAGGCTTGGCCTGGCTTTAGATGGCGTTTGAGTTGCTCCAGCTTCGTCATGTCAGCAATATAGGTCAAACAGGCGCCTCCAGCAAGTAATTTCATTGAAAAATCATGCAAATATTGCTATAAAATATTGAAATTACGCATTTTTTTGAGAAGTTTATAATTCGTGCGGTTGTCGTGGCCATCTCTGCCGGCAATCTGAGGGCGTAAAATCCTGCTACTCTCCCAAAGCGAGTCGTTTGCCACATTCTGATTTCAGGTATTGATGAAATTCATTGAGACCAGCCCTGATATCCCGAATGAATTGATCCACGAGGTCAACGATGGGGAGGTCGTATTCCTATGCGGCGCCGGTGTCTCACGGGGCGCTAACTTGCCGCTGTTTCAGGAACTAACCGATAGGGTCTACGAGAAGATCGGGGAGTCTTTCGACAACGAGCCAGCGGAGCGAATAGCCTACAAGCGGGCTGAATACGACCGGTGTTGCGGTCTCTTGAGAAGCGCACGCTTCTTCCCGGAACAGATTCACGTGTCCGCGAAGCCGTCGCAGAAGTCTTGGCTCCGCCGCCGACTCCCGACCTCTCGCGCCACGTCTCCCTGCTCACCTTGTCGCGTGACAAAAGCGGCCGCCCCAGGCTCCTTACCACCAATTTCGATACGCTCTTCGAGCGGGCAGCCCGCGCGGACGGTGTTGAATGCCGCAGCCATGCGGCCCAGTCGTTGCTGCGGCCAGGCACTCCCGGCGATCACGGCATTCTGCATCTGCACGGCCGCCTCGGGGACCGCGTGATCGGTCTCGATCAAAGTGATCTCATCCTGACTAGCGCCGACTTTGGGGATGCGTACTTGCGCGACGGGTGGGCTTCTCAATATGTCGAGGACCGGATGCGTGTGAATACGCTGGTTCTCGTTGGCTACCAGGCCGAAGACTCCGCGCTGCGCCTCCTGCTCGAAACGCTTGACGCTGACCGGGAGCGCTTCCGAGACCTCAAGAATATCTATAGCCGATCGTGTGATTAATCCGCTCGTTACGGAACGTACTATTCGCCTTGGAAGGAAATCGGCTCGACTGCAAGAACGCCGTTCCGAGCGCCAAACTCGCCTGTCGGCCTGTGACAGCATCGACGATTCCTCGGCGTCGTGCTATGAGATGCCAGCGTTAAGGAGCACATCGACCTGACGTCAGGATCGGCGTTCGAAGGTTGCCCGGTCAACTTCTTTCGCGCGGAGCAGCCTAAATGTTCCACGCCGTCGACGCCCGAGCGCTTGAGCGCTTTGGCCGGCTCATGCGGGAGAACATCACCATCACGCCTGTTCCCTTTCGCAAGGCTTACATCAAGTCGACGGTGGACCGGAAGTGTACGACCGTGCCATCCGCATCGCGGGTGACAAGCTGTAAAGCGATCCGCGTCGATCGATTAAATCTCTGAAATTCAAGTCTCTTTTCAGTCTCGCGCTCCCGGAAATCAGCTTGACATCTGTCCTCGGAGGACAACGATAGGTCTACGCTAGGAGGCGGCCGGTGACGTCCGAACTGGAACTTCGCAGCTCCTGGCGGCGGTCTGACGGCGATTGCGGCCGGCTGTACGAAGGTGGCGACGTACATGCGCCAGTTTCGGGTTTTTGCGAATTGTGTCGCCTTAGCAAGATACCGAGGTTGAGCCCTCAAAGTACGTCTCCAAGAGCTTAGCGCGCTGCGGACCTCACAGGCTGCCTGATGCGAAGGATTGGATGAGATATCGTAGGTGTGTTTGGTGTGGGGAAAGGCGGTAGCGCTCCCCCGCTACCATTCGTACGATTTTGCACGCCAAACGACGATTCTCTGCGACTTCATACTCCCAGTGGTAGCGGTCGCGACCGATCTGCATCAGGCAATGAGAGGCAAGTCTGGCTCAGCCTTTGTAAAACAGGTCGCTTAAGGGACCGCCGAAGCAGGATCCCTATGATCTATCAGGCTCCATCGAATGGATAGACTAGCTCATTGCTGGTGGTGCCCGGGAGTCGATCGAGGACCAAGATGCCGAAGGGTCCTTTTGGGTGAACTCGACGATACATGGCCTTAACCGGTCATGCTGATCCGAAATGGAAGAAGCTCCGAATTCGGGGCAGAAGACGATTGTCCATAGCGGCGGCGCCAGCCGCCCGGACTGCGACCTGACGATGCAGTGTGTCGGCGCCGTGTTTTGCCGCTCTCTCGAACGCGTTCGTCAATTCTGGATTTTTGGAGATGAGGGCCGCGACGGCGTCGCGAGGTAGATAGTAAATCCGGCAATGAGTACGCGCTGTGGCCGTAGCTGCGTGAGACGTCCCTGTAAGAAGTCCCATTTCCCCGACGTATTCGCCAGCGCCGACGCAGCCGATGGTCTCGATCGGAACACCTTCTACCTCGCGCGTGAATTCCAGGATGCCTGACGCAACGATGTATAACGTCGCGTCAACGGCACCCTGCTTAAAGAGGATGTCACCGGACTCGAGCAGGCGACACTTTAGCGAATGCGCCAGTTCCTCTATCTCAGCATTGGAGAGACATTCCAACACCACCAAGTCACGCAATAGCCGATGACCCCTGCTGAAGTCATCGGTCCAGTTCATCGTCAGCTGCTCGGTCGCTTCCAGAAAGCCCGCATAATATAGCTGCCGGCGCGAGCACCGGAGGAGTGCATCCTGTGCTGGGCCCAACTGCGCTGAGTTCGCGACGAAAAAAGATATCTTATAGAGGTTCCGTTTCGGTCCCAGTCGGGTGAGAACAACGGTTGGCGCGGGCTGTCGTTGAATTTCGGGACAGAGCATGGTCGCATGCTGCAAGGTTTCGACGACATTTTCGGGATGCGCGCTTTCAGGGCAAGAGAGCTCGACGGATGCTGCGCGGCGTTGCCCTGGGAAACTCCTGTTGATGATCTGGGCCTTGGCGACATGGCTATTTGGAATGATTGCGATGTCGTCGCCGTCCGTCTGGATATGGATCGACCGCCAATTCACCTGCACGACTTGACCTTCCAACTTTTCATCGATCTGTATTCGATCGCCGACACCGAAAGGTGCCTCCACGCCGACGGCCATTCCCGCGAACACGTCGGCTAGCGTATTTTGGAGCGCCAGACCCAGCACGATCGCAACCACGCCCGAGGTCGCCAACAAGCCATTGACGGGCAGCGCAAACACCGAATTCAGGACAACAAGGGCGGTTGCAATGTAGATCGCTGCTCCGGAAAGATCCGAGAACAAGGTGGTCTGATTGGCTCGGCTATTGCGACGGAAGCTGAGCGACATCGCCGTGACGATGAGCCGCGCGCCGAGCACCCACCATGCGCCGCCTATGGCGCGCATCCATAGAGCTGCGCTGTCGAGCGCGCCGGCTGGAGCGGCGAAGACTGGAGACACGTCTCGTCGAACCAGGTAGATGCTGATCGCGGTGAAGAGTGCGGCATCGAATGCGATCCGGACCTGAACAGGAAAGCCGCGGAGGCTCAAAATGCCGATCGCCGTGATGGCAACGAGGATTGCCGCAGTAATTAGCGTTGGCGTCATAATCTCATTTTCATCGGCGTCTGGGTATGGTGCCAAGCGGGCCGTTCGCTCGCGGCAGCCCTGTCGCTCGCCGCGATAGACAAGTTGGGGGCGATGCCAAGGACACAGTCTGCTTCCGCGACCACGTACCGGCGGTCACTGCGTTTACCGGGAAATGATGTCACGACGGGATGTCGACACTTGCGGGCGTTCGGAGCGTTTTATCTGGAGTGTGAAAGCTGTTCTCCACTCGGGTGGCTTTTCAGAAATTTCGAGTGAATCACTGTCGCCAGCGGAAAGCGTGCCGGCCATGCTACTCAGCTGGCGGGCTACAGCATGTAAGTCGGCGTTATGCGAACTTTCCTGCGGGCATCGACATGCGAGGAGATTGCCTTGCGCCCCCTCTGATGTCCCGGTCCCGCGTGACAGCGATGCAAGATCACGTTCGGCCCTTGCTTCCCAAGTAGTCGCCTGCTGTAGGCGGGCGCACGCGATCGCACGACGAAAATAGCCCTTCGCTTCTTCCTCGAAGTTCTGCCGCGAGGCCGCCAGCAGACGGCCCCTGACACGCAAAAGCTCCGGGCCTGCGTAGGAGCGTTCTACATCGCCAACCCGGACGATCTCTTGATCGATCAGTGACAACGCCTCGGAAGATCTTCCGAGCTCCGCCATTCCTTCAGCAAGGCTGCACACGATCGCGGGCGCGAGCGTCCGGTGTTGATGTGTGGACAAGCTATCAAGGCATGCCCGCAAGAGCTGAACACCGGTAGCCGCATCACCACGCTTGACCGCAATTTCCCCCTGCAGTCCAAGGCCAATAGTCCGGTATGGAGCGAGCGAGTACCTCTTGGCTTGGGATAGCAGGCGGTCGGCGATCCGTTCGGCATTTGACAACTCTTCTGCCCAGAGACAGATCGTCACGGCGCATATCAAAGCCTGGCAGAGCGGCACCGGCTGCCGGGTTGTGCCTGCCTCTTCCATTAGCTGCCGCGTCACGTCGAAGGAGCGCCGTTCCAATCCTCCAATCCACAAGGAGCGCGCCAGCGCGGTGAGGCCGAGAATGCGGACGTCGTAGCCGGGCTGAAAGTGGGATGCCCAATCGGATGTGGCTGAGTATCGCAATGCTGCGTCGCCGTGCGCCAGCGCCAATCCGTGCCCGCCCACGACGTGGTATGACATGCAAAGCAGCCAGTCAGCAACGGCGATAACCGCGGGGTCCGCAGTCTCTCTGGCAACCGTCTCGCTGCGCTGCGCGAGGCGCAAGGCGGAATCGAATTCACCGATCCTCAACCTAAATATAACGATGCACGCATACAACCGAACCTGTTGATAGGAATCCTCCAAGGTCTCGGCCAGTGCGACCGCCTTGGTTAGCGCAGCACGAACCTCATCGCCATTACCTATGGTGAACATCAGAGAGATGGCGAGTGACGTATAGAGCGCCAATTCCATTCGGTCGCCCTGGATGCTTACATGTAGGGCCGCAATCGCTCTCCTGCTCCACGTGCGGCACTCAATCAGCTGCGACGTTGCAAGAAACAATGGCCCAGATGCTGCGGCCAGTTCTGTGGCAATCGTGGCGTCTCCTGTCTCGGAGAAGGCCCATTCCAAGGCCGAGCGCGCGTTGGTCAAATGGCTCTTCAGGTCAGGGCTGGTGGAAAGGGCCATGCCTAAGCGCGACCTGAGAACATCTCGAAAGAACAATGCGTGCCTACGCGCCGTGTCATCCAGTTCGCCAAACTTCGATAGTTTCTCAAGAGCAAAGGCGCGTGTGATATCATGGAGGCGATACGACGCCGATCCCTTACTCGCGTCGACAATCAAGAGCGATTTGGAAGCCAGGCTCGCGATGGCTTCGGCAACCTGTTCGCGATCGGTTTCGTAGTCCTGTATGACAGCCTGTGCGGCGTGCAGCGAAAATTGCCCCTCGAAGATCGATAGGCGGCAAAAGACCCGGCGGTCATGATCGTTCAGAAGATTGTAGCTCCAGTCGAGCGTGCCGCGCAGCGTTTGGTGTCGCGGCACGGCCGTTCGCTGCCCTTGCCACAGTAGTCCGTTGCGGCCGTCCACCTGTTTCGCCAGTCCTTCCACCCCGAAGGCAGCGACGCGAGGTGCTGCGAATTCGATGGCCAACGCGATGCCACCCAGCTGGCGGCAGATCTTACCGACGATAGGCGCATTGTGATCATCCAACGCGAACCGATGGCCGCTGGCGATCACCCGCTCCAAGAAGTGCTGGACGGCCGGGTACGTGATCGCTGACATGGCCGTCAGGTCAGGTCCTTCCGGTGGGTAGCCGAGCGGTGGCAGCCGATGAACATGCTCTCCCTTGGCCCTGAGCGGCTCCCGGCTGGTGGCAATCACGTGGACTTGCGCGGTCTCGTTGACGCACGCTTCGGCCAGTATCGCCACCGGGCCGATGACGTGCTCGCAACTATCCAACACCAAAAGCATACGGCGGTCGTGGAGCGAGGCCAGCAACTCCCGCAGCGGATTGTCGGAATTGACAAAGATGCCAAGCGAAGACGCCACAACCGCGGGCACGAGCGATGCGTCGCTTAATGGACCGAGGTCCACGAAATGAACCTCCCCCTCAAACAGCTGCATAAGCTCACGGCAGACAGACACCGAAACCGTGGTCTTTCCCACCCCGCCTGGGCCAACAATGGAGACAAAGCGATTTGTCATGACCTCCGCGGAAATCGCCTGCACCGCGTCGTCGCGCCCGAACACGCGGGCCGGCACTGAGGGAAGCCGCCCAGCGCCGAGCGGCTCTGAACGTTGCCCGCCGACATGGGCGATTGCGCCGGTCGAAACGGGCGCGACAAAGGAATAGCCTCGGCCTGCGACAGTTACGATATAGCGATTGTTCTCAATTCCGTCGGCGAGCGCCTTGCGAAGCGAACGTAGCTGGAAACGAAGGGCTCCTTCTTCGACCGTTCCGTCCGGCCACAGGTGAGCGAGCAACTCGCGCTTGTCGACGACGTCGGGCGCACGATTGACCAGAAGTATCAGAATGTCCAAAGCCCGGCTGCCGAGCTTGAGCGGCGCGCCCTCCTTCTCCAGGCGTCGCTCGGTGGGGAACAGCCGAAATGGACCAAAGGTCATCACGCTGTGGCACACCCGATCGCGTGCGTTACGCCGAGCAGTCTCTTGAGAGTGGGGCATCATCATCCTCCACGCAGGCGATACCCGGAGGCGACGCGGGAAGGGGGAGTATTGCCTCTCACGAACCGATAAAGCCTAGTACGTGGCCCCGCCCGCTGTCACCATCCCGCGGGGGCCGGATCATGTTCACCGTCGCGTGATTGACGCTGGCGCGTTGATATTTCCAGTGGAGCAGACCTGCCTGCATTGGCCTGAGATAGAGCAGCCAGCTTACTCGGGGCGCTGGGTTCCACGGTCCCTAGCCGCCGCATGATCGCGGCGATGAGGTGCTCTCAATTTCTAACGTCATCTCTCACAATCTTACGGGCCTGTCCTTCGCGATTGATCCATAAGATCGAGAGATTGATCGGCACTCATCTGTCCGCAGGCGATCCGGAACAACACTTACAGCGAGTTTCATCATGTCGAAGACCGTCGCAGATTTCATGGTCGATGCGCTCAAACAGGCCGGTATCAAACGGGTATATGGAGTCGTCGGTGACTCGTTGAACGGGTTTACGGATGCTCTCCGGCGCAAGGGCGGGATCGACTGGATCCACGTGCGGCACGAGGAGGCTGGCGCGTTCGCCGCCGGAGCGGAAGCTCACCTGACGGGTGAGCTGGCCGTCTGTGCTGGAAGCTGTGGCCCGGGCAATCTTCACCTGATCAATGGTCTGTTCGATTGTCACCGCTCCCGGGTACCGGTGCTGGCAATCGCGGCGCACATTCCCAGCATCGAGATTGGAATAGATTACTTCCAGGCCACGCATCCGGAAAACCTGTTTCAGGAGTGCAGCCACTACGTGGAGCTCGTTTCGAGCGCTGCTCAGGCGCCGCAGGTCTTCGAACGGGCGATGCGAACTGCGATCGCCAAACGGGGCGTCGCAGTGGTCGTCATCCCGGGTGACGTCGCGCTCGAGACCACAACAGCAACACCGCCGCCCTTTCTGCTACCCGCCGCGCCGGCCGTCGTTCCCACCGACAAGGACCTGGATCGATTGGCGGCCATGTTGGATACCGCGTCACGCGTGACGCTCCTGTGTGGGGCCGGCTGTGCCGGCGCCCATGATGAGGTGATCGAGCTGGCGAAAATCCTGAAGTCGCCGATCGTTCATCCGCTGCGAGGCAAGGAGCACATCGAATACGACAACCCTTTCGACGTCGGAATGACCGGCTTGATCGGCTTCGTGTCGGGCTACAGGGCCATGAAGAACTGCGACGCCTTGCTGATGCTGGGAACGGATTTTCCCTATCGGCAGTTCTATCCGCAGGGTGCTGCGGTCGCGCAGATCGATCTCCGGCCAGAGGCGCTCGGCAACCGCTGTGGATTGGAGATCGGCCTCGTCGGCGACGTGAAGGCGACGCTGAAGAGCCTGCTGCCGCGTCTCACACAACGCAGCGATACCAGCCATCTTGACGACTCGGTCGCGGATTACAAGCGTGCACGGCGCGCCCTGGACGATCTCGCTGAAAGCAATCCGAAGAGCAGCACAATCCACCCGCAATTTGTTTCGCGATTGGTCAACGAACTGGCCGACGAAGACGCAATCTTCACCTGCGACGTCGGCACGCCGACTGCGTGGGCGGCACGCTACCTGCAAATGAACGGCAAACGCCGCCTGATCGGCTCCTTCAACCACGGCTCGATGGCGAACGCCCTGTCGCAGGCAATCGGTGCGCAGGCGACCTACCCGGGGCGGCAAGTCATTTCAATGTCCGGGGATGGCGGGTTTGCCATGATGATGGGCGACTTCCTCACGCTTAGCCAGATGAATTTGCCGGTGAAGGTTATTCTCCTCAACAACGGCACGCTGGGCTTCGTGGAGCTGGAAATGAAGGCAAGCGGCTTCATCGACAGCGGCTGTGATCTCCGCAATCCGAACTTCGCGGCGATGGCTCAGGCCATGGGAATCAAGGGCATCAGGGTCGAAGACCCGAAAAATCTCAAGGAGGCGTTGAGCGCCGCCTTCGAGCATGCCGGGCCGGCGCTCGTGGACGTCGTCAGCGCACGACAGGAGCTGATCATGCCACCCAAGACGACGTTCGCCGAGGCGAAAAGCTTCGGATTGTTCATGGCAAAGGCGGTGATGGACGGGCGCGCGCGCGAACTGATCGACCTTGCCGAGGTCAACCTCACGCGATGAGATAAGCGAGACCTCCGATGGACCTGACGCCGCTGATCCTGTCGCGCATCCAGTTCGCATTCACGATCTCGTACCACATCGTCTTTCCCTCATTCACGATCGGCCTGGCCGCGTGGCTGGCTTTGCTTGAGGGCCTGAACCTCGGTACTGGACGGCCGGTCTATCGAAGGCTGTTCGACTTTTGGCTGAGAATTTTTGCGGTGGCCTTCGGTCTCGGCGTCGTTTCCGGCATCGTCATGGCCTTTGAGTTCGGCACCAACTGGAGCCAGCTCTCCCTGGCCTCTGGACCGATCCAAGGGCCCCTGTTGGCCTATGAGAGCTTTACGGCGTTCGCTCTGGAGGCGTCATTTTTCGGCGTCTTGATGTTCGGCCGACCGCGTCTGCCCCCATCGCTCTATTTCATATCCGTTGTGATGGTCGCGCTGGGCACCACCTTCAGCGCGTTCTGGATCATGGTGAACAACAGCTGGATGCAGGCGCCTTCGGGCTACGCCGTCCAGAACGGCCTGTACGTTCCCATCGACTGGGCTGCGATCATATTCAACCGCGTGGTCTGGGTACGGTTTCCCCACATGCTGCTTGCGGCGTATCTGACCGGCGCATTCTGCGTGGCCGCAACCGGCGCATGGTTCCGCCTGGGGCGCGTGTATGCTGTTGAAGGCAAGACGATGTTGGCCATGGGTCTGTACCTTGCGGCCGTCCTGATCCCGATCCAGCTTCTGTTTGGTCATTTCAACGGCGATTACGTGCATGATCTTCAGCCGGCGAAATTCGCCGCGATCGAAGCGCGCTGGCACGACGAGCAACCCGCGGGCGAGGTGGTGATTGCGCTGCCGGACGAGTCTCGCGAAACAAATCATTACGAGCTGAAGATACCTGTGCTCGGCAGCCTGATAGCGACCATGACCACCGATTCGAAGGAGATCGGCCTTACCAGTTTCGCACGCTCCGACCGGCCGCCGGTCGCCATTCCGTTCTTCGCGTTCCGCATCATGGTCGGTTGCGGGTTGCTGATGATGGCGGTGGCGTGGTTCGGCTCGCTGTTGATGGTCCTCGATCGCCTCGACATGAACCGAAGGCTGCTTTGGACGATCTTTTGCTGCTTCCCGTTGCCGTTCGTTGCGATCCTGACCGGTTGGTTCACGGCCGAGGTCGGCCGCCAACCCTGGACCGTCTACGGCGTGTTACGCACGGCAGACGCGGTAACGCCGACATTGACCTCGCCCCAAGCCGTAGCGTCGTTGGCTTTCTTCGTTTGCGTTCACGCGTTGATCTTCGGCTTCGGCACCTTCTTCATCTATCGGCTGCTTCGTGCCGGCCCTGTCGCCAAACCGTTTGCAGCCGTCAACCCGAAACGTCCGTTGGCTTTCGCTGCCGGCGGCCCAGTTTCGTCGGCCGATCTTCCGGAGCGGGGGAGCAGATCGTGATCCTGTTCTGGGCAGCGGCTCTTGCGCTCGTCATGTTGCTGTACGTCTTGCTCGATGGTTTCGACCTCGGGGTCGGCATCCTCTCGGGGTTTGCGCGCGACGAGCGCGACAAGCGGCGGATGCTGATGTCGATTGCTCCGGTGTGGGACGGCAATGAAACCTGGCTCGTCATCGCCGCAACGATCCTTTTCGGGGGATTTTCCAAGGTCTACGCAGCGGTACTGGCGGCGTTCTATCTTCCCGTTGTTCTGATGCTGGGGGCCCTCATCCTGCGAGGAGTCGCCTTCGAATTTCGCGACAAGGCCACAGGTACGCGATGGATCTGGGATCTGGCATTTGCCGGGGGATCCTTCTTGGCGTCGTTTCTGCAAGGCGTGACGGTGGGCGAACTCGTTCAGGGCCTTCCGCTGGTCGACGGCAGGTATGTCGGTGGCCCGCTTCACTGGCTCAATCCGTTCGCACTGCTGTGCGGGCTCGGTCTTTGCCTGGGCTATGCGCTGCTGGGTGCCGCTTGGCTGGTGAGGACCTGCGAAGACGATCTGCGAAAGCGGGCTTACGGGGTCCTTCCGTGGTTATTGGCGAGCGTGCTCGCCTTCCTGGTCGCTGTGTTCGTGCTTTCCGTCACCAAGAATCTTCCGATCATGCACCGGTGGCTTGAACGGCCGTACCTAGCGATTTTCCCGCTGATCGGTCTCCTGGCAGTGCTGGTTCTGGCTCAGGCCATCCGTTCGAGGAAGCACGACGGGCTGCCCTTCGGGATGGCGGCAATGATCTTCATCGCCGCGTTCGGCACGCTGGCAGTCTCGTTCTGGCCCTACATGATTCCGTTCGCATTGACGGTCGAACAGGCGGCGAGTCCACCGGCAAGCCTGAACTTCATGTTTTGGGGCGCGGGCATTTTCGCATTGCCGATCACGCTGGGCTACACGCTCGTCGTCTACGCGATTTTCGGAGGCAAACCTGCCGGGCGAGCCGATGAGTATTAGGCACCTCCAAAGTGTCTGTGGGAGCGATGAAAGGGCCGTTCCGCAAGCCGTTCGGAAGACGACGCTATCCGATGACCTGGAAGTTCGATCGATGAAGACCCGAGGCAAAGTGCTGCGGTGGCTCGGATTGCTGGTTCTGCTGGCCGCTTTAACGGGCGCGTTCTGGTTTGCCACTTTGCCGCCGCCCTTGATCGTTCAGGGAGAGGTGTCGTCCAATCGGGTCGACGTCAGTTCGCGCGTCGCTGCCCGGGTGAAGAAGCTCAACGTCGACGTCGGAGACGACGTGAAGAAGGGCGACATTCTGGCGATGCTGGATAGTCCTCAATTGGTTTCCGCCAGAGCGGCGGCCGCCGCAGCTTTAGCGGTAGCGCGAGCCAACCTCGCGAAGATAGAGACCGTCCGCCCCGAAAACGTGGCGGCTCAAAAGGCGGAAGTGGATGCCGCCCGGGCCGATGTGACGCTCGCCCTCCAAACCTTCAACCGACAGGAAGAGCTCAAGCGGACCGGCGATACGCCGCAGGCCAGCGTGGATCAGGCGCAGCACAATCTGGATGCGGCGACGCAAAGGAAGGATGCCGCCGAGGCAAACCTGCAGCTGACGATCGAAGGGGCCAGCAAGGAGGAGCGCGATCTTGCTGCGAGCCAGGTCAAGCAGGCCGAAGCGACCCTGGGACAACGCATCGTCGACGTTGACGAATTTGCAATTCGGGCCCCCACTTCGGGCCAGATCATCACGCGCATCGCCTCGCTTGGGGAAAACTTCAGTGTCGGCGCCCCCCTGTTCTCCATGATCAACATGGACGACCTCTGGTTCACATTCAATGTGCGGGAAGATCTTCTTCATGGCCTGAAGATCGGCGATACGCTGGACGTGATGATACCGGCGTTGGATTCGGTCACGATACCCACGCGCGTGACGGTGATCAACGTCCAGGGCGAGTACGCCGCCTGGCGTGCGACCCGCGCTACGGGGAATTTCGACCTGCGCACCTTCGAGGTGCGAACCCGCGCAGAGCAACCGATCCAGGGGCTTCGCCCTGGCATGAGCGCGATCATCGCGTGGAAGCGCGGGGGGCGGTGACGTGCTGCCCAGAAGCGCGATCAAACCCGGATTCCTGCTCGTCTTCTGGCGCGAGCTTCACTGGCTGCGCCGTCGGCGCTTCCTCCTCGTTCTGACGACCATGCTTCCTCTCGCTCTGATCGGCATCTTGACCGCGGTGTTCAGTGCGGGATTGCCCACGCGCCTGCCCATCGCGGTTCTCGATCTGGATCATTCCGATCTTTCGCGCTCGATCGTGCGGGCCGTGGACGCGGCGCCGGACACGATGATTGCGGCACGGGTCGGCGATCTGGGTGAGGGTCGCGCCTTGATCCTTTCGGGGCGCGTTCACGGCCTTCTGCTGCTTCAGGAGAACCTGCAGCGGGACGTGTTTTCGGGACGCTCGGCGGACGTGGTCTTTTTCTACAACACCCAGCAACTCACGATCGGCAATCTCGTCGCGCGCGGAGTCAGTGCGGCGGTTCCCGCCGTAGCGGCGGGGATCAAGATACAATTGCGGACATCGGAGGGGGAGCCCGTCGACGTTGCGGAGGCCGCCGTGCAGCCTATTCCGGTGCGGACCAACGCGCTGTTCAACCCGACCTTGAACTACATCTACTTCCTGCTCGCGGCTCTGGTGCCGACCATCCTCCAGATCGTCATTGTCGCGTCTACGGCATATTCGGTCGGGCTGGATGCGGAAACACCGCACCGCTTCCGGACACTGAGGTGGCTCGGCAACGGGTTGTGGAAGGCCATGGCAGGCAAGGTGCTGCCCTACACCATCCTGTTTCTCGGCGTCCTCGACATCGCGGACTTCGCTCTATTTCACGTATTCGGGTTGCCGCTGAATGGTCATAGATGGCTGCTGGTCTCCGCCAGTATCCTGTTCATCCTGAGCTGGCAGTTCATAGGCGCGCTGCTCGCGTTGTTCTTCCCGACGGCCCGCGCGGTGAGTTTTGCGGCGCTCCTGACCTCGCCGGCCTTCGGTTACATGGGGGTCGGATTTCCCCGCATCGGCATGGGCACTTTCGCATATGCCTGGGGCGCGATCCTGCCGGGAACCTGGTATCTCAACGCCCGCATCGACCAGACCATCCGAGGTACGCCGGTCGACCTGTCACTCAAGCCGATCCTCGTGCTGGCTTGTTTCGTGATCACGCTGGTGATTCTCACGGCCTGGCGTCTCGAGGTGCTTCGCAGCCGAACCCGTGTTGCACGAGCTGTCGCGGGAGGCGGCACATGACCGGGCTCTTGGCGGTGGTCGGACGCGAGTTTCGTCGCATCTTCGAGCTGCGGGCGGCGTTTTCGGCGCTGATCGTGGCAGTGGCCATCTACGCCGTGATGTATCCGCAGCCCTATATCAATGAAGTCCTCCGGAAGCTGCCGATCGCGGTCATCGACCAGGATGGAACGGAGACCAGTCGGGAGTTCGTGCGCCAGGTGGACGCCACCTCCGACGTGGCGGTGGCTTATCGGCTTCCGGATATCGCGACCGCCGAGCGCGAGGTCTTCGCCCGAAAGATCGAAGGGGTTCTGTTGATCCCCGACAACTTTGAACGGGAGCTCCTGCACGGCCACCAGTCGCCCGTCGCGCTCTATGGCGATGCCAGCTATTTCCTGGTGTTCCAGCGCATCTCCGGCGCGGTTTCCGCGGTGGCGCAGACCGTCGGCACCCAAGTCGAAGCACAACGGCTCGTCGACATCGGCGTCGACCCGGTGATCGCCGCTGCCGCGACCAATCCGATGCCATTGACCTCGGTGCCGATCTTCAACCCGGAAGCGGGATATGCGACCTACATCCTTCCGGGAGCCTTGGTCTTGATCCTGCAGCAGACGCTGCTGATCGGAGTCTGCTTGCTGGGCACGTCACCGGGCGCCGACTTCCGAAAGATCATGCCGGATCCTCCGTCCGACGTGACCATCGTCCTTGGAAAATTGATCGCCTACATGCTCCTTGAGGCCGTCGTGGTGCCGACCTATCTCGTCGTGCTGCCCTATGCCTACGGTCTGCCTCGGCTCGGGAGCGTGTGGGCGATCGTTGTTTTCGCCGTTCCCTTCGTATTCGCAGTGAGCGGCCTCGGTATGCTGCTGGCCAGCCTGTTCCGCACGCCATTGATAGCCCAGCTCAGCGTGGCCGCGGTCGGTCTGCCGTTTCTCATGATGTCCGGGTTTACGTGGCCGGCCGAGATGATGCCGGAGGCAATCCGGTTGCTGGCGAAATTCGTGCCCAGCACCTCCGCGATCATAGGCTTCGTCGAGCTCTCACAACTTGGGGCGCCGCTCTCCGTCGTGAGGCCGCAGCTGCTGACGCTGTTCGGCCTCGGGTTCGGATACTGCACATTGGCGCTCGTCGTCCGCGCCAGGATGTCGCAAGCCGGAGCGCGCGCGTCCACGCGATTGACGATTCCCGGAATGCGAGGAGCTGTCGAGTGAACACATCCGAACGAGAGACCTTTGCCATCCGCGACCTTCCGATCGGCATCGGCGCCACCGGAATGCGGCGTGAATTCGACTCCATGGGCGAGGTCGGTGTGCCCGCCGATCGCTATTGGGGCGCGCAGACCGAACGCTCGCTCCACCATTTCGACATTGGCGACGACCGTATGCCGAAGGCCGTCTATCACGCCTATGGCTATGTCAAGAAGGCCTGCGCCCTTGTCAACGCCGCGGCCGGCCGATTACCCCACTGGAAACGCGATGCCATCGTCCGCGCCGCGGACGAGACCATCGCCAGCAAGCTCGACGACCACTACCCGCTCTTCGTCTGGCAGACGGGATCGGGCACCCAGTCGAACATGAATGTCAACGAGGTCATTTCGAACCGCGCGATCCAGCTGCTCGGCGGAACACTTGGCTCGCAGCATCCCGTTGGCCCGAATGACGACGTCAATATGGGCCAATCGTCGAACGATACCTTTCCGACTGCGATGCACATCGCCTCCGTCGAGGCGATCGATGCCGGTCTGTTGCCGCAGGTGGAGAAGCTGGTGCATACCATCGAGCGCAAGGCCGATGGCTGGATGGATGTCGTCAAGATCGGCCGCACCCATCTGGAAGACGCGGTGCCGCTCACCGTCGGCCAGGAGTGGCACGGCTGGGCCGGTCAGATCCGCGCCGCGATGGCCAATATCGAGGACAGCCGCAAGGGCCTCTACGAGCTCGCGGTGGGCGGAACAGCGGTCGGTACCGGTCTCAACGCGCCGAAGGGCTTCTCCGTGGATGTTGCGGCAAAGATCGCCGATCTGACCGGCAAGCCGTTCGTCACGGCGCCGAACAAGTTCGCCGCGCAAGGCTCGCTGGATGCGATGGTGCGGGCGCATGCCGCCCTGCGCGGACTGGCCGTCGGGCTGATGAAGATCGCCAACGACATGCGCTGGCTGGCCTCCGGACCGCGTTGCGGATTGGCCGAGCTGATCCTGCCCTCCAACGAGCCGGGCTCTTCGATCATGCCGGGTAAGGTCAACCCGACCCAGTGCGAGGCATTGGTGATGATCGCTATCCAGGTGATCGGCAACGATACCACCGTCGCCATTGCCGGTAGCCAGGGCAATTTCGAGCTGAACGCCATGCGACCGGTGATCATCAGCAATTTCCTCCACTCCGCCCGCATCCTCGCCGACGGCTGCGCGAAATTCCGCGAATTTTCTGTCGAGGGCACCGAGCTCAACTGCAAGAAGATCGATTCATATGTCGAGGGTAGCGTGATGCTGGTGACGGCGCTTTCCCCCGTCATTGGATACCAGAATGCCGCACATATCGCTGAGAAGGCGATCGCAGACGGCAGCACGCTGCGCGAGGCCGCGCTTGCCTCCGGCAAGGTTGACGCTGCGCTGTTCGATAACACCATCAAGCCGCTGGCCATGGTCGGTCGCGGCCTCGCGGGCGCTTGAGATAACAGGAGGCGATCATGATCCGATGCATCAGAATATGGACCGGCGACGACGGCAACTCGGTGTTCGAGGAGGGCACCATTGCACTTGCCGAGGGCGAGCGCGGCGACTTCGTCGGCTCGCCGGTGGCAGCCAAGAACATCTCGTTTCGTGAGACCGCCTCGGGCGGATCGTTCGAATGGCACAAGGACCCGGTGCCGCGCTACGTGCTCACGCTCGCGGGCACGCTCGAATTCGAGACCAAGTCAGGTGCCACCTTCACCATCCGGCCCGGCGACGTCCTCATCGCGCAGGACAATACCGGTACAGGGCACAAATGGCGGCTGATCGGCGATGAGCCCTGGCGCCGCGCCTATGTGGTCTACGAGGACGGTGCCGATCTCGGCTTCGTTCCCTCCAAAAGCTCGACCTGATCTTTCCGGAGTGTACTCATGCCAATCCAGAATTCGGACAACCCCGACGTCGTACTGATCGGCGCGGGCATCATGAGCGCCACGCTCGGCACCGTGCTCAAGGAGCTCGAGCCCTCGCTTGCCGTCGTCATGTACGAAACGTTGAAGGATTGTGGGCAGGAGAGCTCGCAGGGCTGGAACAATGCCGGCACCGGCCATGCCGGCAATTGCGAGCTGAACTACACGCCGCAGCGGCCGGACGGCAGCATCGACATTTCCAAGGCGCTCGAGGTCAATACCGAGTTCGACATCTCACGCCAGCTCTGGGCGCACCTGGTGCAAAAGGGCGCGATCCCGGACCCGCGCGCCTTCATCCATCCGTGCCCGCATATGAGCTTCGTCTGGGGTGACGCGAACGTCACCTTCCTGCGGGCGCGCCACAAGGCGATGTCGGAACACCACTGCTATCACGGCATGGAATACAGCGAGGACCCGGTAAAAATCGCCGAGTGGGTGCCGCTGATCATGGAAGGCCGCGCCACGGATCAGCCCGTCGCCGCGATCCGCATCATCACCGGCACGGACGTCGACTATGGCGCGCTGACCCATCTGCTCGTCGCACAGCTTGCGGCGCAGGACGGCTTCGAGGTGCACTACAACCGCAAGGTTGTCGGGCTGGAGCGCGGGGTGAATGGCCGTTGGCGGGTGAGCGTCGAGGACACTTATGACGGCACACGCCAGAGCGTTTCGGCCAAGTTCGTGTTCGTCGGCGCTGGCGGCGCCTCCATCGACCTCCTGCAGATGTCGCGCATTCCCGAAGGCAAGGGTTATGGCGGCTTCCCGGTCAGCGGGATCTGGCTGCGATGCGATGTCGATGCCGTCAGCTCCCGCCACCAGGCGAAGGTCTATGGCAAGGCCGCGACCGGCTCGCCGCCCATGTCGGTGCCTCATCTCGACACACGCGTAATCGGGGGCAAGAAGTCGCTGCTGTTCGGTCCCTATGCCGGCTTCTCGCCAAAGTTCCTCAAGCACGGCTCGTGGACCGATCTGTTCGAAGCGATCACCGCCTCCAACGTCCTGCCGATCCTCGATGTTGCGAAGAACAATATCGACTTGACCGAATATCTCATCGCCCAGGTGCTGCAGAGCTCGGCCCATCAGTTCGCCACGCTCAAGCAATTCTTTCCCAAGGCTGACAGGGCCGACTGGAAGGAAGCCGTCGCCGGCCAGCGCGTGCAGGTCATCAAGCCGGACCGGGGGCCGGGCCTTTCGGGGCTGGGCGGAGCGCTGGAGTTCGGCACCGAGCTTATTCCCGCCGCCGACAAGTCGCTGGTCGTACTGCTCGGCGCCTCGCCGGGCGCCTCGACCGCGGCCTTCATTGCGATGGAAGTGCTGCAGACCTGCTTCGCCGACAAGCTGACCAACGACGCCTGGCTGCCGGCCCTCAAGCGGATGATCCCGACCTACGGCATCGACCTCAAAACCGACGCCGATGCCTGTCGGCGCACTCGCGCGAACACAGCCCGGGTGTTGAAGGTCGAGAATGCTTGAGCTTGGCGCTATACTCGTGGGGGTGAGATGGGGAAGGCATTGAAGGCGGTTGGGCTACTGGTCGCGCTCTTGGTAGGGCTCGCTGCGGCCGGCATCGGATGGCTCGTCTATGACGGCAAGCGTACGCCCGCGGGCACATCGGAATACGTTGCACTTGGCAGTTCTTTCGGCGCAGGTCCGGGCATCACACCTATCGACCCTAACGCTCCCGTGTTGTGTGACAGGTCCGCCGCCAACTACGCTCACCTGCTGAGCGCCAAGCGTAACCTCAACCTCACGGATATGACTTGTAGCGGCGCCACGGCGATTAACGTGCTCGATGGTGGGCAGTTTTTTCAAGGCCCCCAGATCGACGCGCTTCGCCCTGGCACCAAGCTGGTGACTGTTACGGTTGGTGGCAACGATATTTCCTATTTGGGCAATCTGTTCGCTTGGTCCTGCGAGTCGCGGCCAAAGGCAATCGATGCGATCTGGCGGCTACTAGTCTGCAAGGTGACACCGCAAGAGGTAGTGCAGCAGAAGCTCGAAGGCCTCGAAGGAACGATGCTCCGAATCGCTGACGAAGTGCATCGACGTTCGCCTCAGGCGACGCTCGTCTTCGTCGACTATGCAACCGTACTGCCGGACGCCGGCCAGTGCCCCGATCGTCTTCCGATAACGACCGACGAACTCGACCAGATCCGTTTACTCTCCGATCGTCTCAAGGCTGTCACGTTCGACGTTGCCCAACGATCGAGGGCGACCATTGTGGAAGCATCGGAGGTCACCAAGGGGCACGATATCTGTTCGGCCGAACCATGGGTCTTCGGTTGGACGATGCCCACGACGCCGCTGAGTTTTGGTCCCATGGGATTTCACCCGACCGGCAAGGCGATGCGCCGGATAGCGGACGCGGTCGACCAGGCGCTTCACTGAAATCTGAGAACGAGCGCAAGGAGCGTCAGACTGAAGCAAGCTCTGCTGGACGAAAAATCAGCAACCTCATCTTGCCTTCAACGATGCTGCCGCAAAAATGTTTTGTCCTTAATCAACCTCCCACGTAACAGACGTTGTTTAGTCTCGAGAGACCTTGTCCGTCACCAAACCGATATTACGATGGTCGTTTCTCGAAAATGGGGCGACAAAAAAATGACAGATACGGCGACGATCATTGATTTAAGCGCTTACAGGGCGGCGCGCAGGTACTCTATTTTTTCTAGCCCGTATTTGCCTGGATCCCGATGGGTAGTCGTGAGGTCAGCAAGGGCCCAAGCTCAAAACGATCGATTTCCCTCTCTTCGTCGGGCATATCCGGGCAGTTTACGGGCTAAGTCATTGAATGCTGACCGCACAATGGATCGAACCCTCCCCTGTGTGAAGCGAGCGCCGCACACTAGGCGGCTTTTCGTTGCCGTATGATGGTGTAAACAAGGGCGTGGGGGGAGGGGGGAATCAGGTGAATCGCCCCCCCGACTCGAACCCCCGACGCTGATCGTCGATCACCCGCGTTAAGGCGCGCTACGTACGGGCCGTTTTTGTCTATAGCGCGAAGAGTATGTGTAGCGGGGGAGGCGCGAAGGCGGCTAATGATTTCATAGTGCCGCGAACTGTAGCCCCAACGCGTGGTTAGCTGACCACCGATTGACCACCGAAACGCCGTGAACAAACGGCGATAAGGGTGGTCAATGGCAAGCGAACTTCATTGATTTTATTGATCTTTCCGCTTGTTACTTACGTTCGGGACGCAAGGGTCGCAGGACGACCGCGACTCTCCATCCATATCCACCGCAGTTTGTCGCTGGCGTTTCGGTTCAATTATCGCCCACGGATCGACCGACCGATCCACCTGTTCAGGTGGCTGCCTCAAATAGCAATTTGAGATGGTTGCAGGTCCCCGCAACCACTTCTGTCATAACTCACTCACCGTCCCGGTTTAACCGCCGGGACGGATGAGATGGATCATGGACCGGGCGATGGCGCAGGAGTTCGAATCTCTTCGGGCGCGCTATCCACTCTCCTTAGGGCGCGTCGCAGGGCGACCGGGCGCTAGTCCGGCCAAGACGCCGGACCCAAGCCCCTTCGGGTCTTGGCCGAAGGTAATGCTCGCGCGAAGTGGGGAAATGCTTGAGCGACCGCCACTTCCGTGACGGTCGCCGCTAAGCAATGCCGGTTATTTGCGGAAGATTTGGCCGTTGACGCCGAGCACGCCAGCGCCCCGCTGGCCGCGGTGTTTGCGTTGCTCGCGTGTAACCGTCTCGCGCAGTGCCTTCAGAGCCGTCGCTAACGCGTCCAGTTCGGCGAGTGTCATCGTCGGGATGCGTTGCTCAAGAGATCTAAGTTCATCGCATTTCATTTCAGTATTCCTATTTTTCAGAGCAACCGGATTGGTTGCTTGGGAAATTAGTATTCTCCAGACCGAAAACGCGGTGGCGCGGAAAATATCTTGTAAATAATTGAAATTCCTATATAAATAGACAAGGGGCGCTGCTCTCGTGCGCGCAAGGGCGCGCCCTATCGGGTTTTGGCTCCCCCTAATGGTCCCCCCAAAAAAAGTCGCTGGCGAGACTTCGCTTTCCTTGCACTTGCTACCCCCGTTCTCGGCGAAGGCCAGGGGCAGCGGTGCTGCCCGTCAGGCAGGAAAGAATAAGCCGACGTATCCCGACGGTGCGGCAAGACGGCGCCTCCGTCATAATTCTCCCTCCTTCTCCCTTATTTCTACCGAGAGCAGTGCTTACGTCCTCCTGCACGCCGTTCAACTCGGACAGAAGTCATGAGCTGGGTACTTTGGAATAGGCTCCCCCGCGGCCTGCTGAAAAAGCAATTCAGGGCGTGGGACCGGCTTGACATGGACGTCAAGCGGCTGATCGTGACGCTTGCTGAGGAGCAAAAGTTTAAGTGCGTTCACTGTTCGCGCGAGCGCAACCTCGTCATCGAACATGACCACGATCCCCTCTTCGGGACCGGTGACAAGCTCACGACGTTCAACATCCGAGGGCTCGTATGCCAACGGTGCAATTGGCACCTCATGATCTACGAGAAGGACCTCAACGGCGAGTACCGCGCGTTCGACGACGTTTACAGCTACATCTCGGACAGTGACTGGGAAACCTACATCTACGCCTACGACAACCGAATTATCAGGCTCTACGAAAGCCAGCTTGAGAACCGGATGGGGTCCCTCAAATATTGGAGGCGCCGGTTCTTTCTCAACAAATTCGACGATTGGAAGGAGTGGGGTCCCCGAAAACGGACCTACCCCTGGCATTGGGGCTTTGATGAAATCAAGGAACGGCGGCGCAATATCATCAGAACGCCCGAGCAGTTCTTGAAGGTGCTGACGGCTATAGCCGCGTACATCAAAGACGAGTTGGAGAAAGACCCTGGCTGGAGGCCGCCGGAGGAGATGATGCCGGGGCTTGCCAAGATATTCGCGTTCTTGGAGGAGCTATGGCCGCATATTGAGCTGCGCTACAACGCGCTGAAAGCAGGACGAGCCGAAGCAGTACACACTTCGTAACACGATCCTTCTTTAGAAACCACGTCCGCGCTCACAAAGAGAATCTTTAGATAGCTGGGCCCAGACCGAAATTTTCCTACAGTTTTTCAGATCGCGTTCTTCGAGAATCAGGATGACCAAAGCCGACAAGTTCCTTCTTGCTTGGCACGGCGCGACCAACGTATCTGATCTCTTCGATCCTTGGAAGGGATGGAATTCCTTCAAAGTACCATACCGTCTATTCTTGCGTCACAGCTTTACTATAGGGATAGGCTGATCGCCGCAGAGGCCCCAGATAGCCATCGACAGTCTAATGAGTCACCGGACGGGTAACCCAAATGCGGCAAGGGGCCTCCGCTCGAACTCAAGCTCAAGTTCACGCAATCAATCGCTTTGAGTGGATTGAATTCCCAGGCGCTATCGTCGTACTTCTCTTGAAGGTCAGGTGTTCTGCGAACTAACAATATTTTCCTTCTGTCTAATCAAAGATGTGATCGGCGAAGTCTGCAGTTGCTGCAATTTCATGCATGAGAACAGTCTCCCAGTGATTGGGCGGCGTGGAGGCTTCGCGATCGGAAGCCATTTGCCTTAGGCGCTTTCGGAGCGCGTTTCGACCAAGGGCCAAACTGGTTGGCGTGCGGAACTGCCTCACCAACTTTGCCAAAACAGTCGATGCTTGCCGCGCATAGCGATCGGCAAGATCGAGCTGTTCAAAGTGAAGCTCCAGAACGGCAAACTGTTGAGCCGTCAACCCGGCAGGATGGACGAGACTGTATTCAACGGCGAGTTTTGGATCGTAGGTGACCTCAACGCGTAGGAAACCTACAACGCCGTTTAGTTCCGTAAACAGATGCTGGAAGAGACGGATACCGTTCCGCTGATAGTGCGCCAGCTTCTTCCCGTTACAATGTTTGCAGATAGGAATAAGGTTGTTGGGATAAAGTGTGAACTCGGGAAATCGTGCTCGCGGCAGATAGTGATCGTGTTCCCATTGTTCAACGAAGTTGCAGTAGGGACAGGTGCTTTCGCCCGATTGCTCGAAGTGATCGCTCAGTCCGTTCCATAGCTCCCGAAACCGCCCTTGACGTCGTTTGAACACGACGTGCAAGGCTTCTTTTTGCGCGACGGTCATTCCAAATGAGATCAGCTCGTGGAGGTGCTCGGGGCGAGCGCCCTCATAGGTCGTGTATGCTGCCAATATCTGAGGAAGGAGAGGTCCAATCGACGCTCTGACGGCAGCCGTGCAACTCGCTTCGATTTGAGCGATGGTCGGTAGCGCAGCGAGCGGAGGGGGCGGAACGTATCGCATATCAGTCCGCTGCATCGCGTCGCTGTTCGGTCAGCGAGTCCAAATAGATCTCAACGGGAAGGGGTAAGCCCCGCTCAAACATCGCACGTATTTCGTCGGCGCTTTTGCCCGAAGTGAGGAGCCGTTCAATAAGTGCATGAAAATCGATCTCAGGCTCAGCCAGATCAAGCGCCCGACGCGTCAACTCACCCAGGTCTTCGCCAAAGGTCTCTAGCGGCGGCAATGTAATGGATGTTCTTGAGCCGCGCCGCTTCATGAGACGCACAAAACGGCGGGGGACCTGTTGCAGAAGAATAGGCGAATGCGTGGCGATGATTGCGAAAGAGTCGAATTCATCAAGTATCTCGTGGAGAATCGCAATCATCGTGCTCAGGAGGCCGGGATGCAGATGCGTCTCCGGTTCATCAAACAGAATGACGGATCGTTCTTCGATAAAGCCAACTACATCGGCGGCAACCGCTATGATGAACCGTTGCCCCGCACTCAGCCTTTGGAAGACCTCATTGCGGTAATCTTCGCTGGAAACAAATTCGCCGCCTGTTTCCTGGCCGAGAAGCCGAATGACAAGCTTACTCAGTATGTCGTTGCGGTCTTCGCGCTCGACAGCGTCCATCGCGACGTCGAGCATCGTTTTGAGCTCATTTATGTCAATGGCGCCAGAGGCATTCCGCAGGCCGCAGTACTTGTAGTCAAAGAGTGATTTTCTGCGTTGTCTTGGAATACGCTTGGGAATCGGAAACTGATCAAATGCGCTATAGGATATTGCGATTACCTTGCTGAAATCGGGAAAGTCACCTACCACGTTGGACGTGCCGTGCAGTTTCGTCTTCGGATCGTCGATATCTCCTGCTCCGTATAAGGTCTGTGCAAGGTGCGCCAGAAGTTGGGTTTTCCCTGTCCCATTTCGGCCGATCAGCAGATTGATCCTATGCGGGAGCGATCCAAAAGGGCGGAAATCCACTTCGAGTTCGTGAGGAGTGCTTGCATCGGGCAATTGCATTACGAACATGAACCTCGGCGGTGGTAGCTCCAACGTAGGATAGCCAATATAGAACCCACCCCGGTTCAACGCGTCGCGGGCACTGCCATTGCGCAGCAACGACGTTTCGAAGCCGGGAGCCTGTTCAAAGCGAGGCCGTTGTTTTGGTCGAGACACTATGTCTCGCAAGCCTCGTAGGTATTCCCGCCTGAGTTTTTGCGGCAGATCATCACGTAGATGTCGATAGTAGCGAACTGACTGTCCGAGAGAGCAAAAATTCGTATTGAGGCTTGTGAAGTGATCATCGATGCGCGGAGCGTAGATCGGGCTGTCGCCGATTTCGAGAAGTTTTACCGGCCCGAGTTCGATTTCCTCCGCACCTTCCTCGAAAACGATGCTGGCATTAAAAAGCGTCTTGTAACCGTAGTCGTCCCAATTGTCGTCAAACAGGAAAACCGCCGGGTACTTGACCTTCTTAGGCCTCGGCCTCTTGGGTTGACGGTATACGTAAAAATGGATCATTTCGAATAATACCCGGAAAGCACGGCGGGTGCCCAGCCAGTGGTGTCAGACCCCGTCATGATGCGATCACGGGCCCCAAGTAGGCCCAAAGTGATGCGATTTAGAAGCTAGGCGGCTTGCCAAAGGCCAACCGGTAAAATCTTGCTGTGGGGCGGAGCAGCCGCCAACTCGTCAAGCTCCTTCCCTGAAGGTCATAGGTTCAAATCTGCCGCAACCAGGATGTCAAAATAGAATCAAAGAATTAGCCCGCCTCTGGCGCGCGTTTTCACGAATTGCAGGGGTTTCCGACGCAGTATAATCACTCACACCGAAAAGCCTTTCATCATCATTGCTTTACGGTGCATTCGCGTAACCGACTGCCGAGCGCTACAATTTTCCTAAACGGCACATGATTTGGCGTCGCACCTGCGCGCAAATGATCGCACCGCGGAGAACGGACTACCCCTCCCAGACGTTGCAGCATTAATATGGCTCAACTGGCTTCTGGAGATGTGATTCGCATGCTCGATAAGTCCACTTACTACCATGGCGCAGCCGTCATTCCGATCCTGGAAGATGCTCGCTGCCGATCCATACGCAAATTGGGTTCACTAGGTTATGTTTTAAACGACGATATCTTTCTCTTCATAAAGTACACGACCAAAGAACGATCGCCTTGGCGGTTCACGTTCGACCAAGAAGATGTAGATCGGTCAGCCAAAATGGCTGCCGAGTATCGGCGGCTAGTATTTGGCTTCGTATGCGGCAGCGACGGCGTATGTGCGATCGACGGGCTTCAAGGGCGCGATTTACTTGGAAACAAGCCCGGCTGGATCGCGGCATCTCGCAAGCATAACCACAGTTATACCGTTTGGGGAGCAGGTGGTGAGTTGAAGCGGAAGATATCGCTTGGCCAATGGCCAGCACTCCTCTTCGACATCGAAGCATCGGAGACCGCTAATGCCGCTTAGCGCCGCGGTTCCCATCCATCGACGGGAAATCATTCGCGACGGCCAGCACACGACGGAGGCCCTGAGCGCATTGGCTAATGAGATCTCCGATCCCGCCTCGCTGCATGTTATTGCGGAACGCGCTGCAAATATTCTTCAATACGCAATCGATCCGGTGTCCGGCGATGAAGAGCCAAGCTACGGCCTTTTGTATGGCCTTATTCAAAGTGGCAAGACCAGTGTTATTGCCATTACAACTGCAATGGCTGTCGACAACGGCTTTAAGTGTATCATCATCCTGACATCTGACCTGAATCCGCTCTATACGCAGACATTGCGAAGAATTCGGAGCCAATTGCGGGGGCTCAAAGTCTTTGGAAAGTCCGAGTGGGACGGCCCAGCTTTCGAACGGCAGTTGCGGACGTCGCCATTCGTCGTCGTTTGCTCAAAGAACTCCGATCACTTGTCCAGCTTGATCGAGGCATTTCGAAAGGTTGGAGCCGCGAACGGCGCGCGCGGGCTTCCCGCTCTGATCATCGACGACGAGGCGGATCAAGCGAGCCTCAATACGCATACTCTGAAGAATTCGACGAAGAGTACGAACGAGATCAGCACTATCAACAAGCTGATATCCGAATTCAGAAGCTTCTTCAGAACCAATACCTACTTGCAGGTTACGGCGACGCCGCAGGCGCTCTTTTTGCAGACTCCGGATCATCCCTATCGCCCTTCGTTCACTGTGCTTAGCAATCCCGGTCCTGGATATGTCGGAGGCGAGGCTTTTTTCGAGGACGACTCGAAGCTTCTGGTGCCCGTTGACATTGATGAGGTCGATGAACTTAAATCGGGATATCAACCAAGCCCGACACATCGCCTTCCAGTCGGAATTCGCAAAGCACTATTGACGTTCTTCGTTGCAGCCGCTGCAAAAAACATTCAGTTTCCGCAGGAAAATTTCTCGTTTCTCTGCCATATCAGCCACACGAAGATCGATCATCGCCATATAGTCGAATTGTTCGAGCGGTTTCGGGAACATACGGTCAACACTCTCGCAGAAGCGGGAACAACTGCATATGTGAAACTCCGCAACGATCTGGTCGAGGCGTTCCATCAGTTAGCGGAAACTGAGCCAAGCCTTCCGCCGTTCGATGCCGTGATGCAGAAGATTTCTTTTCTTTTGCCTGCGGCCAGCATCAAAGAGATCAACTCCAACTCGAACGAGGAAATCGTCCCAGATCATCCCTATAGTATCTTCGTGGGCGGCAACAAACTCGGCCGCGGTGTAACGATCCCGAACCTGATCACCAGTTACTACGGAAGAAATCCGAAGCGGCCCAATTCGGATACGGTGTTGCAACATGCACGTATGTACGGCTATCGGCAGAAGCACATAGGCGTCACCCGCCTCTTTTTGCCGGACAAGTTGGCCGAGCATTTTCGCATCATTCACCAAATGGAGACGGCTCTTCGCGCGCTTATCGAGCGCCATCCTCAGGGCGAGTTCGAGGGCATTTGCTTGGCTTCACCTTTGCAGGCTACGCGCCGGAACGTGCTCGACCCGAACGCTATCGGTGTTTACGTAGCCGGCGGATGGGTGAACCCGCGCTATCCGCTTCGTAAGCCGGGAACGGCGGAAGCGACGCAATGGATCGATGCTAAGCTCTCACGTTATGACGGTACACGGCCTTACTATGTGACGGACATCCCCTCAGTCATCGAATTGATTCAGAAATGTGAAGCCGATCCCGAGCTTGGCAAAGAGCTTTGGAACACCAAAACTATCGGCGCGGCGTTGGAAAAGATGGAGGTGTTGAAAGGCGCGAAGGCGTATATTCGGGTCAGCCGAGACCGTGAATTGGAAGCTCCTCGCCGTGAGACGCAGGGCTTCTACAGCGGTGGAGAAGATGCCGAGGTTCCGGCTGATGCCGTTACGCTTTTCATGTACCGACTAAAGAAGAGCGCCAAAGGCGAGGCTGTCTGGTTACCCCAAGTGCGCTTTCCCGACGGAAACTACGCTATTGCCTTCAGTTTTGAATAGCACACGGCAGCGTACCATCGGATTAGACATCGCTTCGGTCTAATCGGAAGTATCGCGTCTCGCCAGCGCCTTTCGTGAACCTGGCTGCATCGAACCTCGCCGGGCGCACGTACCAGCATTGGGTTATTTTGCACACTGAAGAAACGGCGGCCGATGCGACCGCCTCCATTTTCGAGCCGGTAAGCCCAACCTCAAAATTGAAGCCTTGGCGCACATACCATTTGTTGAACCCCCTAAGAAGAAATTCGGTAGCCTTTTCCAAATCGTCCGAATTGATATAGGTCACTTCCGAACTGGCGCTGTCCGTCGCAGCAATTTCGGCGATCTGTTTCGCAACGCGGTTGCGGGGAGTTGTTCCTTCCGGTGCAACGACCTCCAGCCGGTCGATCACGTGGTTGTCGATCAATGAGAGAAGGCGCTCATGCTTTGGAGACGCGAATGCAAACAACACATTGCGTCTCGTTTCGTCGGCGTCGGCTTGAAGCAGCGGCAGACATTCATAAGGCCCGATCTCGCCGGTTAAAATACCCGAGAGATTATCGAAGAACTTCTGCCGATTGTGCTCTTCTTCCGCCTTGAGCAGGGCTTTCATATCACGATCGGTCGGATAGTAGCTCTTTGCCTGCGTATGAGCTACCAAAACGGCACCCGATTTCTGCAATCCATGACGGACGGCATGGAAGATGACGGGCTTGGCCAATCCCGTTACATCAATTAGTGTGGGTTCATTTGCGAGCGGCAATCCCTCGGCAATCGCGGTGCGATAGGCGATGAGCTCGATCTCGGCTCCCCAACTTTCAAGGGTACCCAAAATCTCCTTCGACCGGCCCGCATCTTCATATTGAATGGCAAGCACTTTTGTCGGAGGCAACGCTTTGGTCAGGGCGAGTACTGATGCAAGGGTGCGATCCTCAAAGCCGAGGCCGATGACAATTTGTGCCGGCTTCGCTGCAGCCGCGTCCCGACCGCTAAGCATTCTAACGTTGATGCTTTGCGTCGGAAGGCGGTCCAGGTTCGGCGGTGACTCCTCCGGAGCCGTTGGTGCTGGAGGCTGCGTTTGCGGCAAATTCTCAAAGAGATCCATCGTTGTCTTCGCCGAAACTGATGCGACGGTCGGCTCGATGGCGGGCTGATCCGCTTCCGCTTCTTCCTCCTCCGTGAGGGGTCCCCCAAGGTTGCGCATCAGGATCTCTTTGCCGGCTGCCGGATTTGCTAGCCATTCCTCGAGGTTCGCTCCGGACAGCTCGAAACGGTCTCTCTCGGCGAGCCCGATAAAATTGGTCAATCCATAAATGCGCCGGAAGGTGAGTTTGAATTGGAGAATGGGATCAGAGTCCTTGGTTTTCGTTCGCGGGCTTCCGCCTGTAAACACAAATACGCCAGCGTCGATCAAATCGCGAAGCTGGGCCATCTGTTTGCCCGTATCGCCAGTAGTTACGCGTACGTAGATGGATGAATACTGCCGCAAACGAGGCGCGGTCTTTCCATTCTTCTTGGCTTCTTTGAAAGACTTGAGAAGCAGTTCATAAGAGGCTTCCGCGAACGATCGGGCTACGTCTTTAAGTTCGCTTCGCCGTCGGTTGAGGTCATAGAGACGGTGCGAGCAATGATCCTGAAAGCAATCGCACTGAACTTGCGGTGGTACGGGGATTCGTCCGTTTGCCGCTTTGATGATCCGTTCATACAAGCTGATGACATCGCCGATGTCACCGACGCAGACGTGGGCGAGAGCTGTGATGCCGCGATAGACTTCCTTGCGCTTGCCAGAGGTGGAGGCGGTCTCGGCGATTTCCCGCGCGATCGTCTCCATGTTCTCATCGCCAAGCAATTGTGACGGCGCAGCACGTGGGTGAGCGGAGAAGTGCTCGGCGCGCTGCGCTAGAATCCGCTCCACAAACTGTTTTCCCTGCGGCCCCTTGATCTTGTCATAGACTTCGGAACCGAGGTCGAAAACGGAATAGTCTCGGCCCTCGCGAGCCGGAAAGTTCTCGCCGGGCGTCTTGAGCTCCAGTTCCATCGTTTGTACTTCAGACGTAATCTTGAACGCGCAAACGGGGTGCTGGAACAACAATGCCGAAAGCAACTCCCGGATCGGACCACCCTTCAGGTAGCGCGTAGAGACGTCGTCGAGCAGGAACAACACGCGGCCGGCCATCCAGTACGGGGAGCACACCCGGATGCTCTCCGCCAGGTGAATGAATGCATCGCTCGGGTTCACTTGTAAGCGCAAGGTGTTACCGAGCTGGCTGTGCTGCACAAGCGCCTTTCGCAGTCGGGCGTCGAAGTCGTCGAGATCGATGGCATTGGCCAGTTCACCGGAATTGGTGAGGATATCGGTCAACGCCCTGCCAATCACCTTATGGATGTGTTCGTTGACGCTACCGGCGTCGATGTCACGCAGGTGCATGATTGAGCGTACCGCCTCAACCGCATATGCCAGTATCAGACGTGCGAACGGATCGGCATTGACGGTCTGTCCGGGCTCGCGTCGGTCGATGAGCCTTTGAGCCGAGACAAACAACCCCATGTATCCGTCATTGCCAATACGTCCGACAACGGCATCGGCGCTTTCGCCACGTGCCTGCGAAGCGCGTGCATGAAATTGCAGCGCGCGTAACAACATTGTCTTTCCGCAACCGCGCATGCCTGTAATGATTTGCGGCCCCGGCGTGCTGATCTGCTTCAGCCAAGTTCCTTCCGGATCGATCAGGAGGGCCGGTACGTGCCATGGTTCCAAAGTCAGCGCGTTGTAAGCGGAGCCGAAGCTGGTCAATGCCAAAGGTTGTCGCCAGGACCGCCATGAATGACGTGGTATCATCTCATATGCGAGACGAACTTGGCGGATAAGGTCTTGCGCGGGTGGAAAGCGCGTATTCTCGGCCGGCGCGGCCAGCACCTGAAAAATATCTTGCAGTGTGCTCGCGAGCCGAAAATCGTGATCAGAAACTTGATCCGGATTGGCCATTAGTCGGGCGCTCAAACGCGCAATATGCTCGGCAATCCGGCTGATATCGCCCTCACGTTGCTTAGCCGGGTCGCTCTTAGTCTCCACCGCGGCAGAGCCAAGATCGATTGCAACCGCACGTATGGACGGGTCCACCGCATCGGCTCGAAAGCTGTCCTTTCTCAGTCGCTCGACGATGATATTGCCAGCATGCAGGTCATTGTGAAACACCTGCTTGCGTTCAAGCTCTTCGCGCAGGCGCAAGAGATCGATAGCCATTTGTGCCGCGATGGCTGCCGTGACCGTTTGCCCGCCATCGAAATAATCTGTGAGCAGCGGTCCGTCGACGAAATCAAGCTCCGCAACGCAACACGGCAGCGATCGGTCGCCGAAAAGCACGTCCACATCGGGAAGCATGTCGCGGATTTTTACGAGGTGCTCGGTTCCCTCGGCGACATCGCGGTGCAGCAGGCACTCTTGCTCGAAATTCTTCCCGGGGAAGAACTCGTAGAACGATTTGGGCGTAACCTTTAAAACCGATCTATTTCTCAATCCTGTTTTGCGCTCAGCCACGTATGTCGCCGCATAGAAGCCGCGCCCTAAGGGCCGAAGAATTTTGAACGGGCCGATTTCGGCGGGGGCGCTCGTGAGCGGGAAGCCGAACGGACGGCTGCAGGTTGGACAAGGGTCGGCCAGCGTATTGTCGTTATAAGTGGCTGCGGGACAAAAGAAGCAACAATAGCTAGGCACGGACAAATTCCTCCAGGCCGACAGCGTAGTCCACCAGATCGACGACGCGGAAGCACGTTGTTAATGGCTGCTCGCAGACAGTCCAAACCTCATCGGCCGCCCGAACCGATGCGAGTATTTCTCCGTCTTTAACGTAGCTGCCCGGCCTTTTGCGAAGAATCAGGCCCAGTTTGTCCGGAAACGGCTCGTCATTAGTGGGCGCGTTAGCCGCAACGAAAACCGAACGCAGTTCGGCTAGATCGAGCGAGAAAAACCCGCTTTGCTGTGCCTCGATCTCGGTCCGAGGCGATTGCGCAATTGAATCGACTTTGTTGAGGAAGCCTTTCTCTGTTCCTCCTTGCGCGACAATGTTCTCAAAGAACGGCTTCGCGATTTTGTCGGTGAGCTGGTATGGCCCGAGATGCAGAGCGCCGACATGCGCCGCCAGCAACAGGCAACGATCGGCATGTTCGGAAAGCCATTGATCTGGGCGACCGTCGATTAGCTCTCGAAGGGCCAGAAGAGATTCTCCCCGCCCTATGTACGGCTGATAGGGACTGCGCGCATCGGTGAGCGCAGCTACGGCATCAATTCCTACTGCTTTTGCGGCGAGACAGAACGATTGAGCCGCCTTCCTGGCGGTAGCAAAATCGCCGCCAAAGTTGCCGTGGGGAGCCACCCGTACATCAATGCCGGCCAGCTTGATGCCGCAAGCGATCTTTTTGGCAAGGATGCTGGCCACCGCCAAGGGAACCACGCCTTGCGCGCCCACCTTCTGACGATATCGAAAGAGGGCGGCGTCTAGCGGCGCGAAGTCAGGCCCGGCTAGGAAGTGAGCATATCCGGATTGCTCCAAAACCGCCCGCGCGGCGGGAGCATTCAGGTCAGCCCTGTACCCGGGGACTTGGGCAAGGACATCGATGCCTCCCGCGGGGCGGCCCGGCACACCTAGTTTCGGGACATTGAAGCCCAGGTTACGCAAGTAAAGGGGGCACAACAGTGTCGAAAGCGATGAGGGCGCTCCGGTCGAGGCGACGTCCGCAGTCGCAATGTCGGCAGGAAAAGCAAGAGCGCTTCCACTATCCGCCAGCACTTTAGCCAGTCGGCCGATCTCGTCGACGCCCCACGCGGGCGCCGACGCAACGACCGATGCCATCGCCGCTTCGGATGGATTCTGTTCAAGATCCTCTATCAGATTCAACGAGCGCATCTTCCCTGTACCGATTGCTTTTGAAAACGCGCGGCTTGACTCGGGTTGGGTCTAGTCACGACTTCGGAGAACGCGTGCGACGCGTCGAACAACGCACTCCGGCGCCCTCAGCTCGTGCTGCCATAACCGTACCAATGTCCACCCTTGCTTCTTCAAAGTTCTGTTCACCAACAAGTCGCGTTGACGGTTGCGACGCAACTTTTGCTGCCAAAAATCACGATTGGCCATCGGGATTGATCCGTGGTGCGGACAGCCATGCCAAAAGCAACCATCGACGAACACCGCCACTTTTTCCTTTGGGAATACAAAATCCGGCTTCCCAAAAGCCCGTGATCTCCTTCGCCATCCGGTAATCCCGCTGGTGCGAAATATAGTGATAAGGCGCAGTTCGGTCGCCTTATTGCCGGCTCCTTTTACCCGGGACATGATCTCCGAGCGCTTGCGTGCGGAAAAAACGTCTGTCATCTGCTTTCGTCGCGCCGCATCGCTCAAGGTCCCAGGGGGGTCTCAGTTCCGAAGACATCGTTACGTCGGGCGGCTTTGTTTCTCTTTTAAGTTCGCCAAGCTCTTGGCTATTTCGCTTGCATGGCGTCGAATGAATGTCGGCGGAAGAGCATTCCCGATCATCAGTGCGATCGATTCCTTGCTCTTATTCGCAGGGAAGCGGTATCGCCGCGGAAATGATTGAAGGATCGCAGCCTCCCGGAGTGTGATGGCTCGATCTTCAGACGGATGAAGAAAGCGCCCTTTCGAAGGGTTGAAACAGCCGCCGGTGATTGTGGGCGCAGGCTCATGCCACGCCATGCGGCCGTATATGTCGTTGAAGCCATTCGTCCGTTTGTGGCAAGCAAGTTGCCGCGATTTTGGGAGGTCGGTACGGCTGCCGCCGTCTTTCGGTATTGCGCGTATCAAGCTCAAGACTTTTTTGCTTCGGCTCTCCGGAACGTTCTGCAGTTTGTCACGGCTGCGACCCGGGGCTTTCAAGTCGCCTATTGCGTTCCAAACCGTCTTGATGGCGTTAGACTCCTTTGCCAAGGGAACTTCAAAGCGGCGTCCGGCAACCAAGATCAATCGTTTGCGTCTCTGCGGCACGCCGTAGTGACGGGCGTCTTTGATGTCCCACTCGACACGATAGCCGAGGCTTCGAAGATCGCGACAGAGTTTCTTGAATGACCAATGTTCCGCAAGGCCCGGCACATTTTCCATCATGATCGTCTTTGGAAGAAAGGCACGCGTGAAGCGCAACATCTCAGTGATAAGACCATTTCTCTTATCACGTTTTTGCCTGGCACCGTTTCGTGTGCGGAGGGCGGAGAAGCCCTGGCAAGGCGGGCAACCAGCCAAAAGATCAAGCTCGCCAGTCGCGAGCTTCAAATGCTTGCGGAGTGAGGCAGCTTTCACCGCACGGATATCGTCATGGCAGACTACGACGCCGGAATGGTTCGCTTTGTAAGTTTCTACCGCGAGGGCATCTTTCTCGATCGCGGCAAGGACCTGAAAACCAGCAAGCTTCAACCCCAGCGTGAGGCCTCCGCAGCCGGAAAATAAGTCGATAGCAGTGTACTTGGGTTTCATTCGAGGAAGCGCAATGTCGCAGAGGACGGCCGGAACCGCAGGAGCCACATCTTTGACGAAACACGCACCCTCGCTCAAGCGCGTTGAGATGGCGGTCATAAGTTATTGAATTCACGTTGATTTAAAGGGAACGCTATGTGGATCGATGCTTGCTTTTGGTTCGCCATCCCCAAAAAAATGATTCCCCAGGTCCGTCGGGACCCTGCTGTCGACATATTTCGATTTGGAAGACCGACACCGGGCGAAGTCGAGCAATCGTTTCGGACCACGGGCGTCGCGCTTCGTACAATTCAAGCTTCGTCACCAGGTTGCCGCGCGAGCACCCTCTCAAACAGAGCATCAAAGCTCTTGCCGACCCGATAGGAATGCGTGGTACATCCCACTAATGCGTCATCGGCTGTCTCGATAGCCAAAATGACGAACTCCCAGGCACGATGGGGCGCGATAGCGATCTTTGGGCTTTCGAACCCCGATGGCCCTCGAGCGCAATAAAGCGCTGCTTCACGTACTGTCGTGAATCCCGTCGTCTGCGCCTCACTGTACAAGGCGTCGGCGCGTTCGCGGCCTAAGGCCTCGATGATCCTCTCGGTCATGAAGACACTCTCCAGGATCGCCATACTGTGCTTGGCCCTATGATTCCTGAATGGGTCGCCGCCTTTAGGCTTTGGCCCGGGATTATCGCGGCGGAAAATGCCGACATGCGCCTTGCTTATCTCTTCAAGCGCCGTGATCGAAAGGAAGACCGACGAACCAAAAGATCTCCGCTCGAAAAGGGTGGCGGCATCCTCAAGCAATACCAATACATGATCGAGCGCTGCGTCAAAATCCGCTGACGTGTCGAATAGCTTGCCTCCATAGGCGATGGCTTCATCGATTGTGAGAAGCCCATTTCGGACAGGCTGCGGCCGTTCCTTGGCATCCGACATTTCTAGCTCCAAAAAAATTGCCAATTATCTATATCAGCGATCGATCCGATGAGGAGGATCTTTACGGCGCTAGGTGCGAAAAATTGGGTAACTCTGCAGGGTCCGTCAGTCCGATCGCAAGAAATTCTCCAGCCGGCGTTTCAACGCAGTCGCCAGCTTGATAAGAGTGGAAGCTGACAAGCCAGCCGTACCGTTCGTCACTTCCTCGCATCGTGCCTCGCTCAAGTCCCGGCCCTAGAGAATCGCGAATTCGGCCGCCGCCGCTTCCGGCGCCATCGTATTGTCAGCATCGCTCTGGGCGTTTAATCGCACGGCTGACGCACCGTTATGGTGCATCAACGATGAACTACTGGAACACTTCGATCTGCTCCCTTTGGCGCCGGCTCCGCCTCGAACGCTTGCTTTCCCTTTGCGATCCATAGCTCACGCGCCAATTGTCCCTGATCGCTTTTGAGTTTCTCGGCAATCCAGAACAGCGCGCCTAGGATGATCGCGCGGTCGTCACCGGTAAGGTCCACGATATCGGCTTTGACGACGAGACCGCCCAGTTCGATCAGGTGCCGCGTGCGCTTGCGGCGCTCGACCTGCCACGTGCGCATGTCATGTCGCGCCCTTGCGGCTTGATGCCGGTTGCGCGCCGCTCGGTTGCGTCGGAGCGCCGTCCATGTTGCGGTCAGTTGCTGGCGCATTTCGTCGCGCCCGGCTTTGAAAGAACGCGGCCCCGCGCCTGGCCCATGCCTCCCTCTTTCCGGTATCTTTCGTCTCGGTCAGCACGATCAGGGCGCCTGCCAGCTCTTCGGCGGTAAGTGTGTCAGCCCCAGTCGCGATGACCAATTCGCCGAGCTGGTGCACCTTGCGGCTCTTGAGGTCACGCGCTTTGTCTTGAAGCGCTTTCAGTTCCCCATCGAAATCTCTTGGTTTACGCATCGCCGCCTCCACGACTGTCAATGGAGAAATGATAGTCGAACGCCTGGCACAATGCTGTAAGGTCGTCGGGATAGCCTGAGACGCGGTAGTCCCTCCCGAGAATTTTTTGAGGGAGGGCGCGCTTATACGTCGTTCCGACGTGCGCTTCGCTGTGCCAGTGATTTGGCCGCGATGGCGATCTATCATCTTCACGTCAAGGTCATTGGCCGAAAGGCCGGGAGCAGCGCGGTGGCATCGGCGGCCTACCGCTCGGCCTCACGACTGCGCGACGAGCGGCTCGGCCGTGATCAGGATTTTTCCGGGAAGCGGGGCGTAGTCCATTCCGAGGTGATGCTGCCAGAGAACGCGCCGGAAGCCTGGCGCGATCGGGAGCGGCTTTGGAATTCTGTCGAAACGATCGAAGTCAGGAAAGATGCCCAGCTGGCCCGCGAGGTCGAATTCGCCCTTCCGCGCGAGCTGACTGAGGCGCAGGGCATCGAGTTGGCCTGCGACTTCGTTCGCGGCGAATTCGTGGGGCTCGGCATGGTCGCCGATCTCAATGTGCATTGGGATAGGGGTGAGGACGGCATGCCCAAGCCCCATGCCCATGTCATGCTGACCATGCGCGTGATCGACGAGAACGGCTTTGGCCAGAAGGTGCGGGACTGGAACCGTACCGAGCTGGTCGAGCGCTGGCGTGAACGCTGGGCGGAGCTTGCCAACGAGCGGCTGGCGGAGCTCGACATCGACGCGCGGATCGACCACCGCAGTCTGGAAGACCAGGGCATTGCGCTCGAGCCGCAAACTCAAATTGGCGCGCCGGCGAAACGGATCGAGGTTCGGGGCATCGCGGACGAAGGCGGTGACGCCGATCGGGCCGAGATGCACCGCGAGATCGCGCGGAACAATGGCGCGCGGATCATCGCTGATCCCAGCGTTGGGTTGGAGGCCATCACCCAGCAGCAATCGACCTTCACGCGCCGCGACCTCGCCAAGTTCGCGCACCGTCACAGTGACGGGATGGAGCAGTTCAACCAGGTCATGGGCGCGATGCAGGGAGCGCCCGATCTGGTCGAACTCGGTAAGGACGTTCGCGGCGAGGATCGGTTCACCACCCGCGGAATGGTCGAGGCGGAGCAGCGCCTGCACCGGGCCGCTGAACGGATGGCGGAACGGTCGCGCCATGAGGTGCGCGATCTCGATCGCCAGGCTGCTTTGGCGCGTGCGGAAGCGCGCGGCCTGGTGCTGTCGTCCGAGCAGGCCGAGGCGCTGGCGCATGTCACCGGCGAACGAGATCTCAGCGTCGTGGTCGGCCACGCCGGGACGGGCAAGAGCGCGATGCTGGGGGTTGCGCGGGAGGCCTGGGAAGCGGCAGGCTTCGAGGTCCGGGGCGTAGCCCTGTCCGGCATTGCCGCGGAAAACCTCGAGAGCGGATCGGGCATTGTGTCGCGAACGATTGCCAGCCTCGAGCATGGCTGGCAACAGGGTCGTGATCTGCTCAAAGCGAGCGAGGTGCTCGTCATCGACGAGGCGGGCATGGTCGGGACACGCCAGCTCGAGCGCGTGATGTCCCGTGCTGCCGAGGCGGGCGCCAAAGTGGTGCTGGTCGGCGATCCGCAGCAGCTGCAGGCCATCGAGGCGGGCGCAGCTTTCCGGTCGATCCATGAGCGTCATGGCGGGACGGAGATCGGCGAAATACGCCGCCAGCGCGAAGACTGGCAGCGCGACGCCACGCGCAATCTGGCGACCGGTAAAGTCGGCCATGCGCTGGAAGCCTATCGGACCAATGGCATGGTGCATGAGGCGACGACCCGCGAGCAGGCGCGGGGCGAGCTGATCGCGCGCTGGGACCGCGACCGGCAGGTCTCGCCGGACCGGAGCCGGATCATCCTGACCCATACCAATGACGAGGTCAGAGCGCTCAACGAGGCAGCGCGCGAGCGGATGCGGGCAGCCGGCGCCCTGGGCAATGAGGTGGGTGTCACGGTCGAGCGCGGCGCGAGAAGCTTCGCCGGCGGAGACCGCATCATGTTCCTGCAGAACGAGCGTGGGCTTGGCGTCAAAAACGGCACACTCGGGACCATTGAAATGGTCAGCGCGCAATCCATGACCGTGCAGATCGACGATGGCCGGTCCGTGCGCTTTGACCTCAAGGATTACAACCGGATCGATCACGGTTATGCCGCGACGATCCACAAGGCGCAGGGTATGACGGTCGACCGGGTCCACGTACTGGCAACGCCCGGCATGGACGCCCACGGCAGCTATGTCGCCCTGTCGCGGCATCGCGACAGCGTGGACCTGCATTATGGCCGCGACGATTTTACTGATGCGGATCGGCTCAACCGTGCCCTGTCGCGCGACCGGTCGAAGGACATGGCCTCGGATTACGACCGTGCCGATCCCGTCCAGAGCTACGCCGAGCGACGCGGGATCACGTTCCGCGAGCGCGTGGCCGAGATCGTGCGCAAGGCCGTGCCGGAGAAGCTGCGCGGCATGTTCGACGGCTTTAGCGTTCCTGGAGAGGTGCTCGACCGTGATGGCGGACGACGGCCCGAGCGGGGATCCCCCGAAAGAGAAAACAGCGGCACGGCAGCCGACCGGCGCGAAGCCGAAGTGCCGGCAAGGACCGTGGCGCAAGATCCCGAAGCGGAAGCCCGTCGCGTGCGGACCCGGGCGCTGGTGCGCCATGCCCGTGCCGTGGATGCGATCTTCGCAGCGCATGAGACGGGCGGCAGAGCGAGCCCCGAACAGGTCAAAGAGCTACAGACCGCCCGCCAAGCCTTCGAAAAGGTGCGCCCCTATGGCTCCCACGACGCTGAGGCCGCCTACAAGAAGATCCCCGAGCTTGCCCGCGAGGCCGCCGGCGGACGCCTCAACCGCGCCATACGCGCGCTCCAGCTTGAGACCGAACTGCGCATCGATCCGAGCCGCCGCGCCGCCCGTTTCGTGGAGCGCTGGCAGAAGCTCGACCACACCAGCCAGCGACAGTATCAGGCCGGCGACATGTCCGGCTACAGGGCGACGCGTGCGGCGATGGGCGACATGGCCAAAGGCCTCGAACGCGATCCGCAACTGGAGTCCATCCTCGCCAGCCGCAGGAAAGACCTCGGCATCGCCGTCGAATCAGGTCGCCGGCTCGGCCAGCAATTGGCCATCGCCCATGGCATAGGCTTTGGAAGAGACAGAGGCCTCGAACGTTGACCCGGCCTGTTTGCCCCCGTCTGCCCGCCACAGTACGACGCCTTGAAAAACGCTCTTGCGCGCGTGACTGCTTGCTCTGTGTAGATCAGGAGCAGTCAGCAGGAGGCAGCGCAGCCATGCGCGAACCAGACCGGATCGTCCGCCTGAAAACCGTTCTTGCCCGTACCGGCCTGTCCCGATCCACCATCTACCGCAAGATCGGCGAAGGCACATTCCCGGCCCAACTCAGGATCAGCGTCAACGGCTCAGGCTGGCGGGAATCTGACATCAACAGATGGATCGCCGATCCGGCGGCGTGGCGTCCGACATGCCTGTCCGTCGCCTGCACGGGCGATGTCCGCTCCGGGGCCAACCGGAAGTAGTGCACGGCAGGACCGAAAGGCGACATCTGACCCGAAGCTGAATCTTCGATCAAGTCAGCAGCGTCCCCTTCCAGCCCATTACGGACGTGGGCTACCGGCATTTGTGCAGTGCGGGGCCAAGTTCGCCGTGACCCGAGAGTCGCGCCAATTTCAACGCCTCCGCCAGCGGCTCATGCTCTTCGGCCTTCCTAACCGAGGAGCGTGACATGCAAGATCAAGAGAACGCAATCCCAACGACCCACAAGCACACGCCTTGGAATAAGGGCAAGCTGACGGGGGCGAAGCCCCCACTGCGTCCCAAACATGTTTGGTCAATTCGAACGAAGCTCCAGATCGAAGGTCGTGTCCGAGACCTCGCGATGTTCAATCTGGCGATCGACAGCAAGCTCCGTGGCTGCGATGTCGTGGCGATCAAAGTCGAGGATGTCGCTGCGGGCGGATACACTGCAGATCGCGCAACCGTACGCCAGAAGAAGACCGGTCGACCGGTCCGATTTGAATTGACCGAACAGACTCGTCAGGCGGTCAGATGAGTATCTGAAGGCCACCAACAAGAAGCCTGGCGAGTTCTTGTTCGCGGGCCGTCGTGGTCCCCAAAAAAGCATCACCACACGCCAATATGCGCGCCTGGTATCGGATTGGATCGGCAGTGTCGGGCTTGATCCGAGACTATATGGGACGCACTCACTGCGACGAACCAAAGCGACCCTGATTTATCGGCGCACCGGAAATCTCAGGGCGGTCCAGCTTCTGCTCGGGCACACCAAGATCGAAAGCACCGTCAGATATCTGGGCATCGAAGTAGATGACGCCCTGGCAATAGCGGAACAAGTCGATGTCTGAAATACTCGGGCGGAGCGGGCATGCTCCGCCCGATTTTCGACGTACGGATTGGGCCAAATCCAGACATTGAGATTCTTGCCCGACAGAGGCAAGCTACCGGCTACCGTTCACACTTTGGTCGTGAAATGTCGAACGAATTGGTGGAATTGGCAGCGTTCCTGCTCGAAGCGAAACGCCGCACCTATGCCGGATTGGATGATGACGCAACCGTGGCGGTACCGTTGCTCGCCGGCTCCAAACAGCTCGAGCACCGCTCAGGTCGTTACGCGTATCGCGACATCTATTTCGGCATGGGCTTCTTTGTCGGGCAGGAGACCGTTTTCAGGGACGAGAAAGCAATCTGGTCAATGTGCTACAGCGGAGGGACTGGTCTGGAGATCTCTGACCGGGACACATTGCTATCGATATACACGTTCCTTCGGAAAGCTTTGCTCGCAGGGCACGTTGACCGTCCCTATCGCGGGCCCGAGACCTTTGCTGATGGTGCCTTGATCTACCGCAATAGCGTCGAGGGCACATTGGTTTGCTTCCATGGCATTGAACAGATATCGCGCGATGGGGCGACGCAATATGAGTTGCGCTACAACGGTGGTCTGATCCGGTAAGCGCGAAGTCCGCAAAGGGTCAAAGACTGAAATTCTCATGCCGAGCAAATCTCTTCTGCACAACCTCGAATAACCGACATGGCATGGCCCTGACGGCTCTCTCTGCCGGGCCATGGGTTGTCCTTCCGAAACGGGTTGGCGCCACGGTCGGTGTATCCCAGATAACTGCCGACTTGCCGCAGTGCCGCAAGTCGGCAGCCATGGGCCAGAAGGTGACATCGACTTGGAGTAAATATTCCGCCACCGGAGACGGCTTTACTCAAGTTTGTCCAAACCGAATAGTGCTAACAAACCCACAATCAAAAACCCCCACGAAATCGCGCATTCTTTTGAAAACATGCCCGTCAGCTGGGCTATGGGATCGAGTAGCCATAGTGGCCGTCCCGTTCCGCGCTGTTTCTTGAGGACGAGCACCTGAAACCAGAATGAGCCGGCAAACCCCACGCACACAGCCACAATCAGGATCGATCTGATGACGCTGACCAGCATAGCCCGGCAGTCTCCGTTTGGAACAACCATAGTACCTTCAGTGAACGTCTCCAATGGGTCATGTGCTGCCTTCCCGAACGAGCTAGCGTCACGGCCGGTGTACCTCAGATAGTTGCCGACTTGATGCAGCGCCGCAAGTCGGCAGCCTCCGGGGCCATTCAGGGCACGGTCGGGCGGCCCCGCCACGTCCGTTCTTCGCCCATAGCCGACCATCCGGGTGGGGTGCATCGACGGCTGCTTCTTCCCCATCAGCGAAGTGGCGAGCCGCCGCGTTGAGGTCCGCTCTGGCGTGGTCAACGGACCAGAATTGCTCAGGTCGGATTTTCGCAGTTTGATCCGAAGCGGACCGGGGATCGTCGCGGAAGCTTACAGCTGCATGTTACTACGAATAAATTCCAGGGCGGTTCCCACAACTGAAAAGCCCGAGAGAATCGAGGAACCGGCAGAACTTCCTCTACCGAGAAAGGCGAAACAGATTCCAGCAACAAATATGGCCAAAACCATCACACCTCTTCCTGCCCACCAGATGCCAAATTTCTCTGTTGACCATGTATCGGCAGCTAACGAAAAGCCTGGTTGCAAACGCCGCATTCGTCTGTCGGCGAGCACGATTCGGAGTGCCATAGCGACGGCCGCCACGAACGCGAGCAAGATTTTAACCGTTACATTGTCGTCGAACATCGCACAGTCAGCGAAAATCGTTTATCCGCCAGCCGCCCTTACTTACTGCGCGGCGTGTAAAACAGCGTCTACAGAAATAAGAAAGCTTGAGAGATTGCAGCGCATCGTTTGGAACTGGCCCATGGCTGCCGACTCGCGGCACTGCGGAAAGTCGGCAATTATCTGGGATACACCGACCATAGCGCCAACCCATTCCGGAAGGATCGCATATGGCCCGGCAAAAAAAGCCGTTAGGGCCATGCCACGTCGGCTATTCGAGGTTTTACAGAAAAGGTCTGCTCGTCATGAGAATTTCAGTCTTTGACCCATAGCGGTCAAATCAGATCGGCGATAAAACACCGGTTGCGTGAAACTGGAAGTAGAACCCATGGCTTTCTGGACAGCGAGCGTGATTGGATGGATGATCGCATATCTATTGGGTTCTATACCGACGGGCTATCTGGCGGGAAAGCTCCTCAAGGGTATCGATCTCCGAGAGCATGGCTCAAGATCGACCGGCGCGACGAATGTTTTGCGGACCCTTGGTAAATGGCCTGCCTTGGTGGTGCTGGTTGCCGACGTGCTGAAAGGCTCGGCTGCGATCATCGTTGCCCGCTCGTTCTGTCCATGGCTCTCAGCGCAGTTATCTGCAACGCCGCTCTCCCCCATTGATCTGCAAAGTTGGCTGCCATGGGTCGTTTGCCTAGCCGGAATTGCGGTCCTGTTGGGGCACAGCCGCTCGATCTGGTTGAACTTCACCGGCGGCAAGTCGGCTGCGACGGGGCTAGGTGTGTTGCTGGCCATGTCGTGGCCGGTCGGATTGGGGGCTGCGTTGGTCTTTGGCATTGTGCTTGCGACGGTGCGGATCGTTTCCCTCGGGTCGATCCTTGCGGCGTTGACGGCCATCGGTCTCGTCTGCGTTCTCACGCAACCGTTGCCCCATCGGCCGCTGGTGATCGCAGGCGCGATCTATGTGATCGTTCGTCATCGTGCGAATATTCAACGGCTATTGGCAAGGACAGAGCCGCGCATCGGTCGAAGTGTACTGGATGCGAAAGTACAAACCTAGATCTGGACACTCTTCTAGGTTTCGATCTCGCCATGGGCCGCTAGTGACCCGTTGCAGACTTTGCAGCAGGGTCTCTTTCTCCATTTGGTCGTTGAATATACTATTTTGCTCGACTTGATCGACAAGGGACAATGTGATGGCGGTCGTTCATCTAAAGCGCTGGAATCTCTCGCTCGGGACCGGCCAACCTCTGCTCGTAATCGCCGGCTTGAATGTCTTGGAAAACCTCGAACTGGCCCTTACTGTCGGGCGTCATCTGCAGGCGGTCACGGCGGACCTCGGCCTGCCGTTCGTGTTCAAGGCCAGCTTTGACAAGGCCAACCGTTCGTCGATCACGAGTTATCGAGGCCCCGGCCTGAGCGAGGGCTTGTCCATACTGGCCGCAGTCAAGCGCGCGCTCAACGTGCCCATCGTCTCCGATGTCCACGAGAACGACCAGATCGAAGCCGTGGCTGCGGTCGCAGATCTGGTGCAAATCCCCGCCTTCCTCTGTCGCCAGACTGACTTGGTCGTGGGGGCCGCTCGCGCCGCCAAGGCCGCTGGCGGCTGCCTGCACGTCAAGAAGGCCCAGTTTCTGTCTCCCTGGGAGTGCAAGAACATCATTGCGAAGGCCCGTGAGGCCGCACCTGGGGTCGACATCATTCTGTGCGAGCGGGGTAATTCCTTCGGTTACAACAACTTGGTGGTCGACATGTTGAGTATCGGGGAGATGCAGCGCTTAGGCGTTCCGGTGACCATCGACGCCACTCATGCCGTGCAACTCCCGGGCGCTGATCCCCGCACCAACGGCGGTTCGACTGGTGGCCGGCGCGATGGCGTGCCGGTCATTGCAAAGGCCGCCGTGGCGGCAGGGGCCGACGGCGTATTCTTGGAGTTCCATCCTGACCCCGACAAGGCGCTATGCGATGGGCCTAGTTGCCTTCCACTCGACGCGGCTGCGAGTCTGCTTTCGACTCTGAAAGCAGTGCATCAGGTAGTGCGGGCCTAACTCAGCAAACAACAACCGGAAATCCTATCGCGTGGCACCGCTCGGCGCTCCTCACGGGCAAAAGTTCTCGGGCACGCTCCAAATCAGCCAGCGCGTCACCCCCAACGGCTCAGTCTGGATCGCCTTCGCGTCGATCCGCATGCCGTGCTCGATCGCTCTAAGCTGTTCCAGGCTTTCTCTCTGCTTGAGAACGCTGCCCGGGAGGTCGACATACTTCCCGCGCGAAAGTGGTGCGCCGCTTCAAATCCGCGACAGGCCTAATAAGTCCGGAAATGGCCCATCTCGGACCTTCTGGCCGGTGCTTACGACGTCTACTATCTGGGTTCAACCGGGCGTTGGCTACCCTCGAAGTGGCAAGTGGTTTCGGTCGGCATAGCTCCGGAGCTTAGTTCGACGCGATGGTCTGGCGCGTGAAGGCCGCCCTGAGCGCTGCAAGCTGCGTGCTCGTTGCGCCTCTCTCCGCCTCGGCTCGATCAGCCGGGATGTCTGAGTACGGGATTGGTTGATCGAACTGGCCTTCAGTGAAATCGTATCGTACCCCTCCAATTCGATTGTAAAAGTGATCTCCTTGCACAAGGGGAGTTCTCAGTAATTCCCCCCCAAATAGTTCATGGACGAGTAGCGAAGTGACATTGCACTGTCCGGCTGCCGGATTTTGCATGGTCCATTTGCTGGAGGTCGCCAACGACCACGACTTGCGCAATTTTTCTTGAATAGCGTTAGAATCGAAAACCGCAGCCATTAGTTCGCTGGTTGGTATGACGCGGATGGATCGATTGGTAATCAGCTCTCCCCAAAGCCAGTTGTGATGCGCAATGACGACCGTCGCAGGCAAGTGAGGTCGGTCGCTGAGCGTGTGACCGTCACTGACTGCGATCACGTCGTAACCATGAGAGACCGTTGAACGGACAGTCGCATCGACGCAAAGGTCCGTCGCCCATCCTGTGACAACCACGCGGTTTGGACAGATGTGAGCCAAGAGGCTGGCGAGAGACGTCCTGACGTATGGGTCGTTCAACGTCTTATCAACGACGAGATCGGCATCACTTCGGATTAGGTCTGGAAGGAACTCCCAGCCGGGCGCGCCCGGTTCAAAGACGTCGCCTGCATTACCGCAATGCCTAATCCAGATTATCTGGCCTCCATCGTCCCGCACCTTCTTCGACAGCAGATTGATGTGCTCGATCACACCCTGCAGATTATGCTTGGCGGGGCCTCGCAATAGCCCAACCTGCATGTCGACTACGATGAGAGTATCCACAAGCGATAGCCCTTATGATGATCGTCGAACGACGTGTAACAGGAGACAGGCTAGTTGTCAGCTTATGGCCGATCGCTACGAAATCCGCCTATGGCCTGCATGAAGGATCTGAGGGAGTAGACCGGACCTGCCAGATATCAGGCAAAGCCGTCGCGATCGACCCATCGCGACATATTGCGCGTCTGCGCGAAGTCGGTCGCTATAGGGACAAAGCAGACGTTTCTTTGGTCGCATCACGCCGCAAGGTTTATGGGTACACGGCCTGGCCGTAGGGGAAAACCGGATATCCATTGACGTAACGAATCGACCGTGATTCGATTCGCGGCACTGGCCGCTAAAGGCCAGCCAAGCGGCCCGCACAGATGCTGGAACACCTGCGCGAGCCTAACCCTCAACATGGAGTACACCATGTCTCAGGCTGATTCTGCCTATACCACGAGTCGTTTATTCTTTCCTGCCGGCCCGGCCGTTCGGCGCCGGCAGTTCGTCACCGGCGGTGCCGCCATCCTGGCCGGGGTCGTCGCCCCCTCGCGGGCTGAAAGTGTTGGCATTTCGACCTCGCCCGACCCGGTCCTCGATGCCATCGAGGGCCACCGCCGAGCCTTTGAGGAACTGGGGCGCCTGCTCGCCGAGCAGGATGCTGCCGAGCGCGAGCTGCGCCGTGCGCCCTGCAGCAGGCGGGCCGAGCTGGAGGCCAAGTTAAGTGGCCTCTGCGAGGCTGAAGGTGCACTCGGCCGGGCTGAGATGAAGGCCTCGCGTCAGCTCGCCGGCATCGTGCCGGGAAGCCTCAAAGGAGCGGCCGCGGCGTTAAAGTACGTGCGCGAGTGTTACGAAGCTCGCCAGTACCCTCTTTACGAGGAGGATGGCTACCGGTTGCTGCTGCTCTCAACTGAACGCGCGATTTGCGCGGCCGTTGGTCTCGCTATTCCGAATCGTGGTGTTGATCCTCGATAACGATTGCGCGCCTTCCTACGAGCGGGATGTGGAAGCGAAGGCCTGGTCGAACCGCTAAGGCGCCGCCAGACGAAAGCGGTGCGAACGGATATCTCCGACCTACGACCATCGTGCCACATCTCAGCTCCACAAAAGGCCGAAGAATCGACGTGAAGGCGATCCGGGTGCGCTTAGACGTGACGCAGGAAGAGTTCGCAGCTCGCTTCGGATTCAGCGCTCAATACGCTATGCCATTCGGAGCAAGGTCGCGACAGCCGGAAGGGCCGACACGCGTTTATCTTCTCGCGATCGAGCGCGCCCCGAAGGCAGTGCAGAAGGCTTTGCAGGCTGTCTGATGCGTTCGAAATCTACGCCAAAACGGCCGTTCGCAAGTATCTGCGCGCTCACGTACGATGGCAGGATTTTTGGTCTTCTCTTCCTGAATTCGTCGCCGCTTGATGCTCGTTTGACTTCACCAATCGGGCGAGCGACGGTATGGCAGATGACACAGAACTGGAGCTGGACGACATCAGACCGGCCAACGACAATCAAGGTCCGGAGAATGGAACGAGCAAGGCGGATAACAAGACGCGGCGACAGTTGGAGCAGGTGACGTTGACCATTGCCCGGCTGATCGGACGCCGGATTGCACGGAAACAGGTCGCGGCGCTCAGCGCCGCCAATGATAACAGGCCTCAAGCCACGAACGATGCGGAGGACGAGGCCGGCAAGGATTAGACAGAACGGAGACCGTCATGCCCCGCGTTGCGCTTTACGCCCGCTACTCGTCCGACAATCAGAGCGAGAGCTCGATCGAGGATCAGTTCCGCCTCTGCCGAGAGCACGCCAAGCGCGAGCGATGGAAGGTCACGAGTACCTATCACGACGCCGCCATTTCGGGCGCGAGCATGATCCTGCGGCCCGGTATCCAGTTGTTGTTGCAGGATGCGCAACGCGGTCTGTTCGATGTCGTGTTGGGCGAGGCGCTGGACCGGATTTCTCGTGACCAGGCGGATGTCGCCACGCTGTTCAAGCATCTGCGCTTCGCGGGCGTCTCCATCGTCACCCTGGCCGAAGGCGAGATCAGCGAGCTTCACGTTGGCCTCAAGGGCACTATGAATGCCCTGTTCCTCAAGGACCTCGCCCTGAAGACTCATCGTGGTTTGCGCGGCCGAGTGGAGAAGGGCAAGGCCGGCGGTGGCCTCTGCTACGGCTACAACGTCATGAAGGGGCTCGACGCCAACGGTGAGCCGATCCGGGGCGATCGCGAGATCATCGTGGAGGAAGCGAGGATTGTCCGACGCATCTTCCGCGCCTTTGCCGCCGGCAAGAGCCCGAAGGCCATCGCGGTCGAACTGAACAAGGACGGCATTCCCGGCCCGCTCGGCCGGGCCTGGGGCGACACCAGCATCCGAGGCCACGTCTCGCGCGGCACCGGCATCCTCAACAACGAACTCTATGCCGGAGTCCTGGTCTGGAACAGGCAGCGTTTTGTCAAGGATCCAGCGACTGGCAAGCGCGTGTCACGGCCGAATCCGGAAAGCCAGTGGATCAGGATCGAGGTGCCGCATCTCAAGATCGTGGACGATGAACTGTGGCAGGCCGCGCGGGCGCGGCAGCAGCAAATCGCGGCACTCTTTGGCCCCAACCCGGCCAATACGCGGGAGGGCAGGGCCAAGCGGCTGCACCTCGCCAACCGGCCCGTCTCCCTCCTTTCCGGCCTTCTCACCTGTGGCTGCTGCCGTGGCAAGATCGGCATCCTGACGCCGAAGCGTTATGGCTGCCTCAACCATCATCGTCGCGGGACTTGCGCCAACAATCGCACCATCATGCGCGAGAAGATCGAGGCGAGGGTGTTGGCGGGACTGAAGGATCGCCTCGTCTCCTCCGAGGCGGTCGCAGAAGCGGTGCGTGCCTATGCCGAGGAAATGAACCGCCTCAACCACGACCGGCGGGCACGGGCGGAAACAGACCACCGTGCGCTTCAGAAGATCGAGCGGGCCGTTGCCGGCGTCATGGCAGCGATCGAGGACGGCCTCTACCAGCCGTCGATGAAGGCGCGGATCGACGAGCTTGAACGGCAGAAGGCGGAGATCACACAGCGCCTGTCAGAGGGTCCCGCCGACATTCCCGACATGCACCCCAACATCGCCAATGTCTATCGCAAGAACGTCGGCCGGTTCACCGAGGCGCTCGCCGATCCGGATGGCGGGCGCGAGGCCGCCGAGGCGCTGCGCTCGCTCATCGGCGAGATCGTACTCACTCCCGGCACGAAACGTGGCGAGGTCCATGCCGAACTGCGCGGCGAGTTGATGGGTATTCTTGAATTCTCGAATACCCAGGAAAATCAAAGAAGTAGTCTTGTTATGCCGGCAGTGGCTGCTTGTCCCCGATTTGAACCTATCGATCGGTCGCCTTGTAGTCGCGGTTGACCCCGTAAAGTCAAAGTAGCGCGTGTTCAGAGAACGGGGCGGTGATCGTGCGACGAATGCCCGCTCTCGGTCGGATAAACCCAGTGGTGCTGACCTGCCACCGAAGTTTCATCCAGCCGCACTTAGAGTCCGGTCGGGTTTGCAGTGAGGCCGAACTTTGGACCACCCATAACTAGAGTTTTGCGCCTCTTGCAGTGAGGCCGAACTTTGGACCACCCATAACTAGAGTTTTGCGCCTCTCTCACGGTGGCGGGCTGGATGCGCCAGCGTGGTTTTGCAGCAAAATCGGCGCCTTGTTGCCGATCGCGCCATGGGGACGTTCTTCGTTGTAGTACTTGCGCCAATTCTCTACCTTTTCCTGGGCATCCGCAAGGCTCAGGAACCAGTGGGCGTTGAGGCATTCCTCCCGGAAGCGCCCGTTGAATGCCTCGATGAAGGCATTGTCGGTGGGCTTGCCGGGCCGTGAGAAGTCCAGCGTGACGCCGCGCTGATAGGCCCAGACATCGAGATCGCGCGACACGAACTCGGTGCCTTGATCGACCCGGATGGTCGCCGGGAATCCCACTTCCTTGCAGACTATTTCCAGCGTGTCCACGACATCGCTGCCGCGGAAGCTGAACCGCGGCACCAGTGCCGGCGAGAACCGGGAGAAGATGTCGACGATCGTAAGCACCCGCAGCTTGCGTCCCGTCGCCAACTGGTCGTGAACGAAGTCCATCGCCCAGGTCTCGTTCGATCGCGTCGCCGGCTTGCGATCGTCCCGCAGCTTGGCCCTGACCCGACGCTTCGGCGTCTTGTTGCGTAACTGCAGGCCCAACTCGCGATAGATCCGCCGCGTCTTGTTCTGGCCGTGACGCCATCCTTCGCGGCGAAGCACGACGTGAACGCGGCGATAACCGTAGCGAACGCGGACATGGCAGATCTCCCTGATCCGTTGTTCCAGGGCAGCCTGGTCGGAGCGATGGGATCTGTAGTGGTAGGTCGACCTATCGAACTCAAGAGCCTCGCACGCCCTGCGGATCGACACCTGCCACTCGTCGCAGACCTCGTCGACGAGCTTGCGCTTCCGACCAGGCTTCACAGCTTTCGGCGGATCACGTCCTGCAGCATCTCCTTGTCGAGCGACAGATCGGCCACCAGCTTCCTCAGCTTGCCGTTCTCGTCCTCGAGCTGCTTCAGTCGACGCATCTCGGTCGGCAGCAGCCCGTCGTACTTCTTCTTCCAGTTGAAATAGGTCGCCTGGCTGATCCCGGCCTTGCGGCAGATCTCGGCAACCGGCACGCCGTCATTGCCCTGCTTCAGAATGAACGCCTTCTGGGCGTCCGAAAACTTCGAGGCTTTCATCGTCTTCCGCTCCTCCCAGCCGACGGGATTCGGCAGCGCAAGACTCTAGCCAAAAATGGTCCAGTTTTCCGGCCTCAGATCAAGATTTCTCGGAGAGCTTCGGTCCGGCTGTCGTGTCATCACGCGATTCGAATGGTAGAGGGGAGAGCGATTCTCGCGGTGTCACTGGCTTTCAGAGTCATCGCCAAATAGCCACAACAGACGGGCTAGAGTTTACTCAGTCTGAAAGACTTATGGGACCGCTATAATGTTCTGGAAATCATCTCTCGCTTTGGGGACCGCCCTCTATATCGCCGCATTTCCTGCAAGCGCGCAGCAGAGCGTGGAGTTTGACGCGTGCATGGCCCAAGCCGGCGGCGTTTCCTCGAAAATGTTGGATTGCGGCAAAGCCGAAATCGGCAAGTGGGACGCGAGGCTGAATGCCGCCTATCAGACGCTTCTGCATAGGTCCGCGGACAAGATGCGAGCGCAATTGCAGCAAGAGCAGAGGGTCTGGCTCAAACAACATTTGAGCAAGATCCGCCGTCTGGCCACTGACCCTAACAACGGGTCCGTCGCGTTCCTCGACTCGCAGTCTTTCGAATTGGATGATTTGGTCGAGCGAACGTTGCAGCTGGAAAAGCGCGTCAACGGGAAGTCTTGAGCGGTCACTCCGTTCTGTCTTACGGCTGAGCCGGACGCCGGACGCCGGACGCCGGACGCCGGACGCCGGAGGCGCAGGCCAAGCTCAAGCGGGTCTATCCGCCGTCAGCGGGCGACTACTGATCTCACCCAACGTCGGCGCAGGCGCCTGTTTGGTCAGGCGCCAGCAACGCGAGCCTGGACAGGACTGCTGAGGCCACCCTGACCGACTTCCCCATCATCGATCCGCATCATCACCTCTACGATCTCGTGAACCATCGCTATCCCTGGCTGCAGGATGGCGTGAAGCCGGCGGCCTTCGGCAACTATACGGCGATATGCCATAGCTATCTGATCGATAACTTCCTAGTCGGCTGCAAGAATCAGAACGTCGTCAAGTCGGTTCACCTCGACGTCGGTTTTGATCCCAGTGATCCCGTCGGCGAGACCAAATCGTTCGACCTGCAGATCTATTATCCGCAGATGTAGGAAGCCTACGAGCTCGCGCGCGATTTCCCGGACACGTAGATCGTCCTCAACCATACCGGCATGCAGATCGACGGCCCCGATCATTTCGAGGCGTGGAAGGCCGGCATGAAGCTGCTGGCGCAGGCACCGAACGTCGCCTGCAAGATCTCGGGCGTCGGAATGGGGATTGGACCTCGACGGTGGAGTCGTTCCGTCCTTATGTGCTGTCTACGATCGAGGCGTTTGGCGTGGACCGCTGCATTCGCCAGCAACTTCCCCGTCGACAGACTTTTCAGCAGCTATGACAAGCTGTTCGATGCGTTCAATGACATTACGTCCGGGTTTCCCGTCGGCGATCGTCGCAAGCTGTTCCACGACAATGCGGCGCGGTTCTATAGGCTCTAGCTCCTGTCCGTGCAGGAAGGCGCTCTAGCGTGGCGTCTGGGCACCGGCTACTCCGAGCCGATAATTCAATGGCCTAAAGGACATAAGCGCTCGGATGTCGGCGATCAGCAAATGTCGGTAAACTGGACTTCCGGGGGGCAAGGTCGTGTGGTTGACGACGACCACACCCAGACTGCCGCCAACTTCGTCGAGTCGATCGCAGCATCGCCGACGCTGGCGATCGTTGCCCGGCCGGCGGATCTTGCCAGGGCAGCCCGGGAGATTCGGTCGGGCGAGGCCGTTTACATTGCGTGACTGCTCGAAAACAAGCCGTGATGAACGGCAACTGGGACAAAGAGCTTGCGCGACGGAAACTGAAAGGCCCCTTTTGGGGGCAATCCTTTCGACCCTCGCCGTTGCACTAACGTGTTGAAATCTCAGTAAATTGCAGCGCGATCCGAGCGCACCACAAACCCCCGTTTGGCTTTGAAGTCGCCGGCCGCCACATGGATGGGAAATGGCCGCGAGCCGCTTCCTCCCAGGCGACAGCCAAAAGGCCGTCTGTTGGTCAAGGAGATTCAACCTCGAATGACGAAGAACTTTTTCTCCTCCCTCCCTACCCCGTATGCCAAAGTCTGGTCCGGCCGTTCAACAAGACAATGGAAAATCCGAAATCATGATCATGGATCGTGAAATCGCCGACGCCGACGCGATGGGCGAGGGGGCTCTGTCCGGGCTTCAGTCGCGGTTTCTCAACCGCCGGGCATTTCTGTTCAGCTCCGCTGCCGGTCTCGCCGCAGTGGGCCTTGCCGGTTGCGCATCCGACTACATGAGTCTGACCGAAGCAGAGAAAGTCTACGGGCCCGTGCCCGACGAAAAATTCCCGATCCCTGCGGTCGATGTTAGCAAGATCAATCCGAAATATTTTCGCAAGACAGTGCGCTACGACAGCAATGAGGCGCCCGGTACGATCATCATTGATCCAAGCAAATACTATGTTTATCGCATCGAAGGCGAGGGAAACGCGACCCGCTATGGTGCCAATGTCGGCCGCGATGGGTTTCGGTGGAGCGGGGAGGCGTATGTCGGGCGCAAAGCCGAATGGCCTACCTGGACGCCGCCTAAGGAGATGATCGCGCGCCAGCCGGAGGCAGGCAAATATGCTCGCGGCATGCGGGGAGGTCTCGACAATCCACTTGGTGCCCGCGTGCTCTACCTCTATCAAAATGGGGTGTACACGCTTTACACGATCTATAGCACCAGCGACCCCGAAACGATTGGGAACGGCATTACGAGCGGCTGTACCGGTCTCCTCAGCCAGGACATGATCGACCTCTATGCGCGAACGCCCGTCAATACGAAGGTGATCGTGCTGTCGGCATAGGCAACGGCGCCGGCCGCCGCCGGCGTTGCACCGAGTGATCAGCAAATATCTCTACAGCCCATGCGCGAATACAAGTGCCGGCCGAGGTGCTGCAGTGCTTGGGGCTGGTGCCCGCTGGACCGATGCCGTCCGCGACGTGACTTGTTGCGCTTGATGCAACTTTCGGGGACCCTGCTCAATGCGCTGTTCGCCCACGTTTGCCACGGCACGAACAACTTTGTATTTTCACCTGCCAGACGCAAAATCGGACGACTGGAATGCGAATCACCCTGTTGAAGCTGGCCTCGATCGGGCTGCTGCTGCTGAACTCACCGTCTTACGCGGGACTGAAAGAGGACAGCGCGGTCTGCGATGCGAAGGTGCCGCTTCCGGGCACCATCTCCGCCTGCACGCGCGTCATTGCGGCCCATCCCGGAGGGCTCAATCTTTCCATCATCTATTACAATCGCGGTCTGGCCTGGCACGGCAAAGGCGACCTGGAGAAAGCCAAGTCAGACTACGACCAATCGATCGCGATCGACCCCAATTTTGCTCCCTCCTACGGCCAGCGCGGCAAAGTTTTCTTGCAAAACCAAAACTATGACCGGGCCCTGAGCGATCTCGATCAAGCCATTCGGCTGAAACCTGACAGCCCGTTCAGCTCCTTGTGGTACGGCAATCGCGCCGAGCTGTTCGTGGCCATCGGAGATTTCGAGCGTGCTTTGGTCGATTACGGCAAGTCCATCGAACGCGATCCGGGCTCGTGGTATGGATACGTCAATCGCGCCCTTGTCTATAACTTTGTGGGCAAGGATCGTCTTGCGGCGCTGAATTGCCAGAAGGCCATCAAGCTCGATCCGCGCGCCGCCGGGCCATATTTTTGTCGGGCCGTCATCGAAGCCAGTGCCGGCGACATCGACAGCGCCACACACGACGTTGGACTTGCGCTCGGCATCGATTCCGAACGGTCCGAGTTCTACTCGCTTCGAGGCCTAACATTCGCGAGCAGAGGCGAGCTTGATCAGGCCTTGGTCGACTACGACCATGCAACTCAATTGGATTCGCAGGGAGCTCTGAATTATGCTCGCCGTGGACTGACCGACGAGAAGAAGGGTGATATCGACGGTGCGCGCGCAGACTTCCGGCACGCGCTTGATGTCATAGGCATCGATCAACTCGACCGTACGCAGGGACAGCGCGTCGCCAGGGAAGGCCTGCAACGGCTGGATAAGGTCGCCGGCGCGGATCACGAACCGGCAAAGCCCCCGACTGTCGTGGCAACGGCAGACGTGGCTGAGCCCGCCGTCGATCAGAAGGCGATCGCTCAAAAGGCTGGTGCGACAGGCGTGAGCGAAAAGCGCGTCGCTCTTGTCATAGGCAATTCAAAATACCGGTCCGTCCCGGCACTTCCTAATCCTGACGGCGATGCTGCGGCAATTGCTGACGCGCTGCGCGCCGTGGGCTTTCAGGATGTGCGGCTGGTCAACGATGCCACTCGGGATGGCCTGGTAGACGCGCTCAAATCGTTCGCGAGCGCGGCGGACAGCGCAGACTGGGCAGTGATCTACTATGCCGGGCATGGCCTGGAGATGGCCGGAGAAAATTATCTCGTGCCTGTGGACGCAAAACTCGCGACCGATCGGGATGTCCCGCTCGAGACCGTCGCGCTCGATCAGATGATGGGCGCCACGGAGGGAGCGCGAAAGCTGCATCTCGTCATCCTCGATGCCTGTCGCAACAATCCGTTCGCCAATCAAATCAGGCGCACGGCGGCATCGCGCTCGATCGGAAGGGGACTGGCTGAAGTCGAGCCCGACGCCGGAACACTGGTGGTCTTTGCCGCCAAGCATGGCCAGGTCGCGCTGGACGGCGAAGACGGCCATAGCCCATTTGTCACCTCCCTCATCAAGCGCATCCAGGCGCCGCGGCTAGAGATCCGAAAGCTGTTCGATCTGGTGCGCGACGACGTGATGGCCGCAACTGACAGGCGGCAGCAGCCGTTCAGCTATGGCTCGGTCCCAGGGAGCGAGGATTTCTACTTTGACAGCGCGAGGCAGAATGCGGCGAAGTAGCTCGTGCTCGATACGTCGGAGCGCGACGAGTTCTGGTTGAATCGTAGGCATATCCGCAGACTCGATTCACCTCTCCTGCGTCCGGTCCCCCCGGGGCGGCACCCGACGGGAACGTTAGTGTCGGACCTCGTAGCCAGCTTTCTCGCGATCCCAAATATCGCTTGTTAGTTGGGGTTACGGGGCGCTTAGGGGGCATTGCACCTCGCACGTTAGCTTGAGCCCGCACGCAGTTGCGCCATGCTTGGACTTAGTGTCCAGTGAGCAGACATCAATCTCACCTGTCCAGCGGTTAAGGAGGATTGTTGCGGCGATTCCGTTCACCCCGCCAGAAAGGACCCCACGCTTGGGGACGAGATAGCAGGTACTTTCTGCTGGTGATAACGTGAGAACGCAAGTCGGTCTCGACGATCGTAGCGTGAAACGGCAAGCGATAAGGGCTCGGGATTACAAAATCGCCCGTGCCACTCCGCCAAAGGGCTTCGGCGAGCAGTTCGTCCAGGTTCCAATCCTGCAGACCGGAAAACGCCGTTCCCGCGGCGGCATCCACTTGCCAGCCCGCCCGAGAACTTCGCGAACAGATCATCTCACTATCAATATTCAAAACACAGAGGATAGTTCTCATCGCGCGCCGCTTTGGGCATTACCGTCCAGAATGCCCCGAATTGCGTCGGCGATGAGATCCTGCAGTTCTCCGCCATCGGCCTCGGTCAAAGGTTTGATCCGCAGCACGTTCCTAAACAGGGCCACGCCCGTGAGCAGCGCCATGGCGAGCGCGGCCCGTTCGCCGCTCGCCTTTCCCTTTTGCGCCGACAGCGGCTCGATCGCATTTTCCAGGACGAACTGCCGCAGGATCGGCAGCGCCTCCGGGCTCGCGATCGAGTGAATGAAAATCCCGAGCGCTTGATTCTTTTGAGGGCGGCCCGAAAGCGCGCGCCCGGCCAGCGAACGGGCCAGTTCGTCCGTCGAGCCGGCGGCGAAGCCGGCGAGATCCGCCGCCGCTTCGATCGCTTCTGAGAACAGCTTCTCCTTCGACCCGAAGCAGCGGTGCACATAGGCGACGTCAATCCCGACGTCGGCCGCAATGTCGCGCAGGCTGGTCTTCTCGTAGGAGTTGCGCGCAAACCGCTTGATTGCGGCCTGCAGAATTCGGTCGCGAGAACTGGTTTTTGAACGCGATGTTGCGGTGCTGGTCATGAGCTTCTCTTGCAGGCGGCCGGCCAAGACGGCTGCATGGGCATGTTGGTGGGTCAACCGTCGCGATTCTTGCCCAATGCGCAGTCAACAACCGTTGACCTGGGTCAAGTCCAAACGTCGACTCCCCCGTACGATCACGTTGGTTTTCGGTCGTGCAGAGGAAGTTCGATGGTCAGCGAAACGCAACAGCCACCCGCATCGCCTTGTGACATCCTGGATGTGCCAAAGAGATTATCGGAGTTTCAGAGAGCTTGCGAAGACAAAGACGGAAGCGCGCGCTGCGGCCGCGTTTCGGCGCGAGGGCTGATCGATGGCCGATGACGTCAAGGACGCGTCTGCTGCCAACGCTCCGAGCGTTCCAGCGGCAGCCAATGCCGCCACACCGCGGCGGCTCCGCAACGGCGTGCTGACGAAAAGCGCGGGACGTTGGCTCCTGCTGGCGCTCCTCATGGTGGGGGCGGGCGGCGGCTACTATGCCTGGCAGAAGATCAGATATCCCGGGCTGCCGTCGGGAATCGCGAGCGGAAACGGGCGCATCGAGGCGACCGAGATCGACGTGTCCACCAAGATCCCGGGCAGGATCAAGGAAATCCTCGTCAATGAGGGAGATTTCGTCTCGGCAGGCCAGGTGCTGGTCCGAATGGACACCGAGCAGTTGGAAGCGCAGCGTCGTCAGGCCGAAGCGCAACTGCGGCGCGCGAGGATCGGTGTCGATACGGCTAAGAGCCTGATCCGCCAGAGGGAGGCGGAGCGCACCGCGGCAGAGGCAACGGTCACCCAGCAAGAGGCGAAGTTCGAGCAGGCCGAGAAAAAACGCGCGCGTTCGGAGCATCTCATTACGACCGAAGCCGTTTCGCAGCAGGTCCTGGACGATGATCGCGCCAACTCCCTCGCTGCAAAGGCGGCCGTGAGCGCGGCGAACGCTCAGGCGGCGGCGACCGACGCCGCGCTGAGCGCTGCACAGGCTCAGGTCGTCGATGCCGAAGCCGCCGTCGACGCGGCGAAGGCAGCGATTGAAACAATTGCCGCCGACATCAACGATAGCACGCTGAAGTCGCCGCGCGACGGGCGTGTGCAGTATCGCGTTGCCCAGCTTGGCGAGGTGCTGTCGGGCGGCGGCCGGGTTCTCAACCTCGTCGATCTCGGCGATGTCTACATGACGTTCTTTCTGCCCACCGCCCAGGCAGGCCGGGTCGCGATGGGCGCCGAGGTCCGCCTCGTGCTGGATGCCGCGCCCCAATATGTGGTGCCCGCGAAGGTGAGCTTCGTCGCCGACGTTGCCCAGTTCACCCCCAAGACGGTCGAGACCGAGGAGGAACGTCAGAAACTGATGTTCCGGATCAAGGCGCAGATATCACCCGAACTGCTCAAGAAGCACATTCGCAACGTCAAGACCGGGTTGCCGGGCATGGCCTATGTCCAGCTCGATGCCAATGCAGTCTGGCCTGCGTCTCTGCAACGAGGGCTGGCGCAATGAGCGAGGGGCCGGTCGAATTCGAATCCCTGTCGCGTCCGCCGGTTGTCCGTCTCGAAGCGGTCGGGCTGTCCTACGGCAAGACGCGGGCGATCGACGCCATTACGCTCGATCTGCCGGCCGGCTGCATGGTGGGCCTGGACGGCCCTGATGGCGTCGGAAAGTCCAGCCTCTTGTCGCTGATCGCGGGCGCGCGAGTCATCCAGGATGGCTACGTCGAGGTGCTCGGCGGCGACATGGCGGACCTCGCGCATCGCACAAAGGTCTGTCCGCGAATCGCCTATATGCCGCAAGGTCTCGGCAAGAACCTCTATCCGACCCTCTCGGTGTTCGAAAACGTCGACTTCTTCGGCCGTCTGTTCGGGCATGACAGGCGCGAGCGCGAGCGTCGCATCGGAGAGCTGCTGCAGCGGACCGGTCTTGCCCCCTTTGCGGACAGGCCAGCCGGCAAGCTGTCCGGTGGCATGAAGCAGAAGCTGGGGCTGTGCTGCGCGCTCATCCATGATCCCGATCTTCTGATTCTGGATGAGCCCACCACTGGTGTCGATCCGCTGTCGCGGCGCCAATTCTGGCGGCTGATCGACAACATCCGCGCCGACTCTCCTGGCATGAGCGTCGTTGTTTCCACCGCCTATATGGAGGAAGCCGCGAACTTCGACTGGCTGGTCGCAATGGACGCCGGCCGCGTGCTGACCGCGGCGCCGCCTCGCGAACTGCTCGCCCAGACCGGGACGTCCACGCTCGATGATGCCTTCATCGCGCTTCTTCCCACCGAAAAACGCAAAGGGCACGCGCCGGTGGTGATCCCGCCGCATCCGGCTCGAGACGATGAGGAAATCGCGATCGAAGCCGAGCACCTGACGATGCGGTTCGGTGATTTCACCGCGGTCGACGACGTGAGCTTTCGCATCAGGCGCGGCGAGATTTTCGGCTTTCTCGGTTCGAACGGCTGCGGCAAGACCACGACCATGAAGATGTTGACCGGATTGTTGCCGGTCACTTCGGGAAAAGCGCGATTGTTCGGACACGAAGTCGATCCCAACGACATGGCCGTGCGACGTCGCGTCGGATACATGTCACAGGCCTTCTCGCTGTACTCCGAGCTGACGGTGCAACAGAATCTCGAGTTGCACGCGCGGCTGTTCGGCTTGGCGCCCGCGGCCATCCCGTCCCGTATCGAAGAAATGGCGCAACGCTTCGCGCTGGGCGGGATCATGGATGCGTTGCCGGATGCGCTGCCGCTCGGGATCCGTCAGCGGCTATCATTGGCGGTGGCGATGATTCACCTGCCAGAGATGCTGATCCTCGACGAGCCCACCTCCGGCGTGGATCCCGTCGCGCGCGACGCATTCTGGCGGATCCTGTCCGATCTGTCGCGCAGGGATAACGTCACCATCTTCGTGTCCACCCATTTCATGAACGAGGCGGAGCGCTGTGACCGGATCTCGCTGATGCATGCCGGACGGGTGCTCGTCAGTGACACGCCTTCTGCCATCGTCAAGCAGCGTGCAGTCTCCACGCTGGAGGATGCATTCATCGCTTATCTGGAGGACGTGACCCAAGGCGCGGGTGAGCCGTCAGCGGCAAGCGAATCGGCCGCGTTGCCCCGGAGAGACGCAACAGCTTCGGTGGACCGCAAGGCCCAACGAGGCCTGTTCGATCCGCGCAGGATGCTCGCATACAGCCGGCGCGAGGCGCTTGAACTGCGGCGGGACCCGATCCGGGCCGCGCTCGCCACGATCGGCAGCGTGGTGCTGATGCTGGTGATGGCCTACGGCTTGAATCTGGACGTCGACAACCTGCCGTTCGCCGTTCTCGATCGCGACGGCACCACCATCAGCCGTGATTACACGTTGCAGATTGCAGGCTCGCGCTATTTCGTCGAGAAGCCACCGATTCTGGACTACGCTGATCTGGACCGACGCATGCGGAGCGGCGAACTCAGCCTCGCGCTGGAGATTCCGCCGGGCTTCGGCCGTGACCTCGAGCACGGCCGCAATGTCCAGATCGGCGCATGGATCGATGGAGCCATGCCGAGCCGGGCCGAAACGGTCCGCGGCTACGTGCAAGGCATGCACGCGGACTGGTTGTCGAAAAAGGCCACCCAGCTTCTGGGGAAGACAGCTGCTCTCGGTGATTTTCAGCTCGAACTGCGCTACCGCTACAATCCCGGGGTGGAAAGCCTCGTGGCCATGGCGCCAGCCGTGATCCCGCTGCTGCTCCTGATGATCCCTTCCATGCTGGCCGTGCTCAGCGTCGCCCGCGAGAAGGAGCTTGGATCGATCATCAATTTCTATGTCGCGCCGGTCACGCGGCTCGAATTCCTGATCGGCAAGCAGCTCCCTTACGTGGCGCTTGCAGCGCTCAATGCTGTCCTGCTCGCCGGTTTCGCAGTCTTCGCGTTCCGTGTTCCGTTCACCGGCAGCTTCCCAACCTTCATGCTGGCAGCGCTGCTCTATGTCAGCGCTACGACCGGCATGGGGCTGGTCATCTCGACATTCACGAGCAGCCAGATCGCGGCAATGTTCGCCACCACCTTGCTCACCATGATCCCGGCGATCCAGTATTCCGGGCTGATTGACCCGGTCTCCTCATTGCAAGGGGCAGGAGCCATCATCGGACGAATCTATCCGACGACTTATTTCGTCACGATTGCGCGCGGCACCTTCTCCAAAGCACTCGATCTCGGCGACCTCTGGCAGGAGCTGCTGCCGCTCTTAGCGGCCATTCCGATTCTGATCGGCACTGGAGCGGCCCTCCTCAAGAAACAGGCGAATTGACATGCGGCTGGCCAACGTCATTCAACTTGGCATCAAGGAGCTGCGCAGCCTGTTGCGCGATCCAATGATGCTCGTGCTGATCGTATACGCCTTCTCGGCTGCAATCTATACGGCCGCCAAGGCGATGCCCGAAACACTGAACATGGCGACCATCGCCGTCGTCGATGAAGACCAATCACCAGCCTCGTCACGGATCATAACCGCGTTTCATCCGCCGTACTTTTCGATACCCCAGCTTATAACGCAGCCCGAGATGGATCACCGGATGGACAGGGGTGTCGACACCTTTGCGTTAGACATCCCGCCGAACTTTCAGCGCGATCTCCTGGCGAGGAAATCACCCGCTATTCAGCTTAACATCGATGCGACCCGCGTCTCGCAGGCGTTCACAGGCGCGGGCTACATCCAGTCGATCGTGACCAGCGAGGTCAGCGAATTCGTCAAGCGCTACCGAAGCGCGGCTGCGCCTCAGGTCGACCTGGACCTGCGCGCGCGCTTCAACCAGGAGCTCAAGCAGGTGTGGTTCGGCGCCATCAGCAATCTGATGTCCAACATCACGATGTTATCGATCGTGCTGACTGGCGCTGCTCTCATCAGGGAGCGCGAGCACGGGACCATTGAGCATCTTTTGGTCATGCCGGTCACGGCGATCGAAATCATGATGAGCAAGATCTGGTCGATGGGCGTGGTGGTGCTGGCCGCCTCCGCGCTATCGTTGATGATCGTTATCCATGGTCTGCTCGCGGTACCGATCGAAGGCTCCTGGCTGTTGTTCCTGGCCGGGACGGCGCTCTACCTGTTTGCCACCACCAGCCTCGGCATCTTCCTGGCGACACAGGCTGGCACGATGCCGCAGTTCGGGTTGCTGCTGATGCTGGTGCTGCTGCCGCTGCAGGTGCTCTCCGGGACGCTGACGCCGCGCGAAAGCATGCCCGAGCTGATCCGCGACATCATGCTCGCGGCGCCGAACACGCATTTCGTGACGATGGCGCAAGCGATCCTGTTCCGTGGTGCCGGGCTCGACGTGGTCTGGATCCAGTTTGCCGCCCTGTTCGCAATAGGCGCCGTCCTGTTCACGTTCTCACTCCGCAGGTTCAGGATGTACCTGAAGTAATCGCGCGCGGGAACGTGGGACGATGAAGACAACGAGGAAACCGATGAAGCTCATTGTTTCAGCCACGGATGGCTCCGAAGGTGCGGAGCGTGCGGTCAAAGTTGCCGCCGAACTTGCGGAGCGGCTGAACGCCACCTTGTTGCTCGTGCATGTGGGCGAAGACGTGTTTTCAAGCGACCAACTCCTGATGCTCGATCAAATCCGGATCACGGAAGGCGATGCACTGGAGCAGGTGAGCCGGCGTTTCCTGGCCAGTGCCAAGGGGATCGCGCAGCATCTTGGTGTCTCGAATATCAGGACAATAATCGGCGGCGGTGACCCCGCCAAAGTGCTGATCGATATCATCGTGCGTGAGCGGGCAGATGCGATCGTGGTTGGCCGGCGCGGTCGAGGGCAGCTTCAAGGTTTGCTGCTCGGCAGCGTTTCGCAGAAATTGTCCTGTCTCGCGCCCTGCGTCGTCATGGTGGTGCCGTGAGCGGGGCATCGTAACAGGTGAGCGACACGCCACTGTGGCGCATAGAAAGTCGGATCGAGAGGTAGTAAAGAGCGGTAGCGCTCCAGCGACTCGAGCCTCCCGATAATCTGAGCGTCCGAAAAGGCTGCAACCAGGTCATTCCGACAAAAGCAAGATCCTTTGTAGGTTCAATACGGGGTGGAGATGCGTTTGTCGGAACAGCCTTTGAGTTTTTGAGGAAATCATGTGCCTCTTAATCAGCGGCTCTGTCGGAGCATCTCCACCAAACCGATGAGTGGGAGACAATTACATTCACCATCACCCGGGTCGGTCTGGCGCGCCATCGAGCGGATTGCGGTGCTCGAACTCGATCACGAACGAAAAGTGCACGTATCTGGTGCGGTTTCTGGTGCGGCGATCCAGATCGGCCCAAAAGAGATAAGCTAGGTGGTTGATTTCATTGGTGGGCCCGGCAGGACTCGAACCTGCAACCAGACCGTTATGAGCGGTCGAGCTGACGCGACCTGGTTATCCTCGCTTATCAATCCTTTTGCGCACGTCCGTGTGTCCGAACTCGGGAACGGGGCAGTTTCGATTGGACTACTCACGCCTTATTGAACAGTTTAACCACACGCGCCGAAGGTTGCCAGAGCTTGATGTGCATATGGCGTAACTTGATTGAAGTTGCCGCAAGCGACTTCGGGAATTTTCAGAGTTGTTGAAGTTTACTCATTGTTGGGTTTTGTACGTTCGATCTGTCTCCAGCGCGCGGTAACCAAGCGACTGCTCTCGTGACAAGGAGAGACTATGACGGACGACTCGCGGGAAGAGGATCGACGAAGGCCGCCTAGAGACCCGTTTTCGCCTACGAATGATCGCGACGGGAAAGTGGTCCCGTTTCGCGAGCGACTCAGCTGCACGGTGGAGGAAGCTTGCGTGGTAACGGGCTTGGGACGTACAAAGCTTTATGAGCTGATAGGATCTGGTCAGCTTGTCACGACAACAATCGGGCGTCGGCGGCTGGTGATAGTGCGATCGCTTCTCCAACTTGTGGACACGACTATTCCGGGCAGACAAAACCTTAATAGTTGACTCAACGCTGCGCGCTTCCCTTGATCGGCAACACCCGCCTGGGATCCAGCCAGTGGTCGATCCGATCAGCCCAATGCTGCATCAGCTTCGTGCGCGAGCCGATCAGCGCGAGTGGTCCGTGCTTCTTGTAGAGCCCTTCCACTGTCGAATTATCGAGATGCGCGAGCTGCAGCTCGACGACATCGCCATCCCATGCCTTGGCGTCCTTGATCTCTTCGTGGTGAGACAGGGTCGAGAAGGTGGTCCGGAATCCGTGGGCGCAATGATCGGTCTTGGTGTCAATGCCAAGCAGCCGCAAGCGCTTGTTGAGCGTGTTGTTCGATAGCGGGGCATCCTTCGAGCAGGAAAACGCGTACCGGCGATGGCCAGTCAGCTCCTGAACGCTGCGAAGGATTGCAAGCGCCTGCCGCGACAAAGGCACGACATGGTCCCAACCGGTCTTCATCTTGGCGGCTGGAACAATCCAGCGTTCTGTATCCCAATCGACCTCGCTCCACTCCATTTCATTGACCATCCCGGGGCGGGGAATGGTCAGGGCATCGAAGCGCAAGGCAAGTCCAACAACGTCATTAAACCTTGCTCTCGTCCATGGTGCGCTAATGAGCTTGAAGACGCGGACCACATCGCGTGGTTCAGTCACGCCGGGACGCGGCGTCGAAATGTTGGCAATCATCTGCCCATTCAGGTTGCGGAATGGATTGTAACCGTCGCCTTCAACATCGGCATAGTCGCAGATTTGCTCACCGATGCTGCGCACGCGGTCGCGGGTTTCCAGCTTCCCGTCGGCTTCGTATGAACGCATGAAAGCGAGCACGTCCGGACGCTTGATGTCCTGCCTGCTCAGCTTGCCGAAGCGAGCTTTGACGTAGCCGACGCGCAGCTCGAGCACCTCGATGGTCTTGGGGTCGCGCACCGCGACGATCCTGCCGCGTTTGACCTTTTCGACCTTCTTCTTTGCGAGCCACTCGTCGGCCCATTGCCCGAAAGGCCGGGCGGCGGTCTGCCTGTGCCTGTCGAGCTGCTTCTCGATGCTCGGGTCTTTGCCTTCCTTGAGCAGATCTTTGGCCTTGTCGCGCTCGCGCCGTGCGTCTGCGAGTGAGAACGTGCCATCCTTGCCGTTGCCGTAAGGGCCGATGGAGTAGGTTTTCTGGCGGCCATGGAAGCGGTAGTCCATCCGCCAGAGCTTGGAGGCAGCGTTACCGGGCCTGCCCACATCCGGTGTGACAAAGAGATAGAGCCAGCCGCCGGTCACGTCGGAAATCTTGGCGGGACTCCACGCGCCATTCTCGAATTTCGGTCGGGCGGCGCGGCAGTCGACGTCGGTCCTGATCTGCTTGGGATTGGCGCGCGCGCCGTCCTTCTTGCGGGCCATCTGCTCAATTCCTTCATTCGGAATAGCGAAAGTCGCCGTGAACGTTTGTTCTCCCGATACCTGCACGATACCAGCAAAAATACCAGCAAATCGGCCGACTGGCATCGGAGGAGAACAAACGGTGACGGACGAAAATGTACGCAGAAATGCCTATTTTTCAAGGGTTTGGAGCGCTGCGCGGTCGGGTGCGGACGCCTGCGAACGGGCCCGAACGATCGAGTTGGTGCCCCTGGCCGGAATCGAACCAGCACTCCTTGCGGAACTCGATTTTGAGTCGAGCGCGTCTACCAGTTCCGCCACAGGGGCATTCGCGGCTCCCCGTGGCCGGGGGTGGCGAAGCGGGCGGACTATAGCGGGCGGCCGGGCAGGGTCAACCCGCGCGGACGTGATTGTTCCCGATCTCGACAGGATCGCGCCGCAGAGTTAGGACGCGGGCAATGGACCGCAGCCGAAGGAGACGAAGGTGGTGACCGAGACCTCAGCGCTGGCGCGCCCGGCCTCCCGTGTGCTGAACCCGGCCGTAACCGCGGCGCTGCTCGCCGCCGGCATTGCCGCCGCGGCCCTGGCCGGCGCCTGGTACATGCAGCTGGTCTGGGGCCTGCAGCCCTGCGAACTCTGCCTGAAGCAGCGCTATGCCTATTACGCGATCGTGCCGCTCGGGCTGCTGCTGGCGCTGGCGGGAAGCGTCGCGCCGCGCGGACTGCTGGTGGCGGGGATCGTGCTCATCGCGCTGGCTGCGCTCGGCAATGCCGGGCTCGGCGTGTACCACGCCGGCGTCGAATGGGGCTTCTGGCCGGGCCCGACCGAATGCACCGGGCCGGTCGGCAATCTCGGCAGCGCCAGCAGCCTGTTGGAGCGGCTCGATAGCGTGAAAGTGGTGCGCTGCGACGAGGTGCAGTTTCGCTTCCTCGGCCTGTCGCTCGCCGGCTACAGCGTGCTGATCTCGCTGCTGATCGCCGCGATCGCGGCCTGGGGCATTCGCGGCACCGCGCTCAGGGCTTAGTCGTCCACATCGTCCTGCGGCCGTCCGAACAGATGGACGATGCCGGGGGTGGCGATGGTGACGAACACGAAGCGCGACAGATGGTGCGCGCCGACGAAGATCGGGTCGATGTGCAAGGTCAGCGCCAGCGCCATCATGGCGTCCATGGCGCCGGGCGCGAAGGCGACGATGGCGTCGGAGAACCGCACATGCGTGGTCAGCACGATCAGGACCACGAATAGCGCCGAGATCATCACGGCGACGGCGAAGGAGCCGAGCGCGGCATGGACGTGGCCGAGCAGCGTCTTGACCCGCATGCGGGCGAAGCGGCTGCCGATCAGGGCGCCGATGCCGATCAGTGCCACGCCGCGCATCCAGGGCGGCAGGCCGCCGTCGACCCAGTCAAGGCCGTGCAGGAGGCCGGCGCCGAGCATCGCGCCGAACAGCCAGCTGGCCGGAAATTTGATCAGCTGCAGCAGCACCGAGACGGCAAGCGAGCCGACCAGCATGGCGGCGAGCCCGAGCGCCGACGCAACCGGCATGGCCATGGCCGGCGAGGACGAGGGCGTGACGCCGGCGATCGCCAAGACCAGCGGCAGCGCGGCGGTCAGGATGATGACGCGCAGGGTCTGCACCACCGCGATCGCCGGCAGGTCGGCGCCGCGCTCCACCGCGAGGATGGTGATCTGCGACAGCGCTCCCGGGCTGCCGGCGAGGAAGGCCGAGGTGCGGTCCCAGCCGTGAATGCGCTGCAGATACAGGCTGGAAGCGAAGGTCGAGCAGAACGTCGCGAGCGCGAGCAGGCCGATGGTGACGGGATAGGCGCTGACATGATTGATCAGGTCGCGCGACACGACCGAGCCGATGGAGATGCCGAGCAGGAGGAGCAAGGTCTGGGTGACGATCGCCGGCACCGCGAGCGGCCGGCCGGCAATCGCTGCGATTCCCGTCGCGACCATCGCGCCCGAGATCAGGCCGCCCGGCAGGTGGGCAAAGAGAAAAACAAGGCCGCCGGCGGTGCCGATGGCGAGCGTCTCGATCGCGCTCAAGGTCTTGGCGCGGCTGGGCAGATCGATCGGGAGGGAGGAGATGATTTGGCGCACGCCGCCTTATGCCAAATCCCGCGTTTGCGAACAATTATTGCGGCTGCGGAGCAGCAATGCAGGCCGTTGCAGCCGGCAACATGGATCCGCCCCGGAGACGGGTGGCCGCGCTCCGGGATCGTGCTTGGAGGGCGCTCGGGCGGCGGGGTCATCAGTGGAGAACGTCAGATCCGCCGCCCCAGGCTCACTTGATCAGCTGATCACTTGGACTTGGCGTCGGTCTTGGTCTCGGCGGCGCCGCCCGCGGCCTTTTCTTTCTTGCAGGCGGAGCGGAATTTCCGGCGCTCCTTGCCCTTCAGGCCCTTCTCGTCGGCTTCCTTGGAGCATTCGAGCGAGGCGGCGCTGCGCGCCTTCTTCTCCACTGGCGCAGCCTTGTCCGAGGCGGGAGCCTCGGTCTTGGCCGGAGCCGTCGTGGTCGATTGCGCCAAGACGGGGCCGGCGAGCAGGAGCGAGGCAAAAGCGGCGATAGCCAGACGGGTGGTGAGAGTCATGTCGAAACCCTTGTGTGGCGAAAGCGTGAAGGCTCAGCTTTCGATACTGAACGGTACATGAATGACGCAATGCGGGATATGGATTCCGCCCGACTATATTTTCGCCGCGGGATACCGCCGCGGCTTGGTCACCCCCCTTGCCCGTGGCTACAATCGGGATCTCATTCGTCATGCCCTTCAGGGAGACCAAGGATGACCTTTCAAGCCAAATTATTGATTGCCGCCGTTTCGAGCTTGGCGGCTTTCGCCGTCGTCGCGCCAGCACAGGCGCTCACGATGCAGGAATGCAGCGCCAAGTATAAGCAGGCCAAGGAGGCGGGCACGCTCAACGGCCAGAAATGGAATGACTTCCGCAAGGCGCAGTGCGGTGCCGATGCCGCGGCGGCGGCTCCCGCAGCTGCGCCTGCTGCCGCTCCGGCGGCGGCGCCTGCCGCCGAGGCCAAGCCGGCGAAGCAAGCGAAGGAGGCCGCCCCTGCCGCGGCGCCGGCTGCAGTCGGCAACGCCGTATTCCCCTCGGCTGTCGATCCGAAATATGCCAAGGAGACTCCTGGCAAAGCGCGCATGCATACCTGCGTCGACCAGTACAACGCCAACAAGGCCAGCAACGGCAATGGCGGGCTGAAGTGGATCCAGAAGGGCGGCGGCTACTACAGCGAATGCACCAAGCGCCTGAAAGGAGCGGCCTGATCGGCCCATTGACCAAGCGGCCGGATCGTGACAGCCCGCTGCGGTCATGTGAACGTCTTGAGTGAATTTCTTGAGCGGGCGCGCTGCGATCGGCGGCGCGTCCGACAGATCGACGATGATTGCGAGTCTCAGTCTTATTCTGCTGTGCCAGCTGATTGGCGAAGCCGTGGTCCGCTCCGTCGCGCTGCCACTGCCGGGACCGGTGCTCGGGCTGGCGTTGCTGCTCGGGTTGTTGTTGCTGCGCGACCGCAGCAAGTGGCTGGCGATCGGGCCGCTCGTCCGGGACCCCACGAGCGCCAAGGACGGCGTCGAGGACGTTAGCCGGGTGCTGCTTGCCAATCTGTCGCTGCTGTTCGTGCCGGCCGGGGTCGGCGTGGTGCAGAGGCTCGATCTCATCGCGGCCCATGGCCTCGCGATCGCGGCGGTGCTCCTGCTGTCGGTCGTGATTACGCTGCTCGCCACCGTCGCGGTGTTCGTGGCGACGAGCCGGTGGCTGGCGCGGGGCCGAGCCAAGCCATGACGAGCAGCAGCCCGTTCTCGCTCTGGGTCTATCTTTCGCAGTCGCCTCTGCTCTGGCTGACGGTGACGCTCGTCGTCTACGCGTTCACGGATGCGATTTCGCTGCGCACGCGGCGGCATCCGCTCGCCAATCCCGTGCTGCATGCGATGTGGATCATCGCCGCATTCCTGCTGCTGACCGGCACGCCCTATACGGCCTATTTCGCCGGTGCGCAGTTCGTCCACTTCCTGCTCGGGCCTGCGACCGTGGCGTTGGCCGTGCCGCTCTACCAGAACCGCAAACTGGTCGCGCAGGCGATTCTGCCGATGCTGGCCGCATTGATCGTCGGCGCGATCACCGCGATCGTCTCGGCGGTGTGGCTGGCCGAAGCCTTCGGCCTGCCGCGCGAGGTGGTGCTGTCGCTGGCGCCGAAATCGGTAACGGCGGGCGTCGCGATGGGCATCAGCGAATCGCTGCATGCCGACCCGTCGCTGACAGCGGTGGCGGTGGTGTTCACCGGTATCATCGGCGCGATCATCGTCACGCCGTTGATGAACCGGACCGGCATCACCGATTTCCGGGCCCGCGGCTTCGCGGCCGGTCTCGCCGCGCACGGCATCGGCACCGCACGCGCCTTTCAGGTCGATCAACTGGCCGGCACCTTTTCCGGCATCGCCATGGCCCTCAACGCGCTGGTCACCTCCTTTCTCGCTCCGCTCGCGGTCACATTGCTGCTCCGCTGATGCAGACTTGCCTTTCATTTCAAGACATGAGCCTGCTGCTGCGATGATCTCGACGACACAAGGCATCCTGGGACTCATCTGCGGCGCGATGGTCGGCTTCTCGCTCGGGCTGGTCGGCGGCGGCGGCTCCGTGCTGGCCGTGCCGCTGATGGTCTATGTGGTCGGCGTGCCCGAGCCGCACATCGCGATCGGCTCGAGCGCAATTGCGGTCGCGACCAATGCGGCGGTCAACCTGTTCAATCACGCCCGCGGTGGCACCGTGATCTGGCCGATTGCTGCGGTCTTTGCCGTGGCCGGCATCATCGGCGCGTTCTTCGGCTCGTTGCTCGGCAAGATGATCGACGGCCAGAAGCTGCTCGCGCTGTTCGCGCTGGTGATGCTCGTGATCTCGATGCTGATGCTGAAGACCCGCGCCCGGGTCGGCATCCCCGACGTCAAGATGAGCATGGCCAACCTTCCGGCCGTGATCGGTTTCGGTCTCGCGACCGGTTCGCTGTCCGGATTTTTCGGTATCGGTGGCGGCTTTCTGATTGTGCCGGCGCTGATGGCGGCAACCGGCATGCCGATCATGAACGCGGTCAGCTCTTCGCTGGTCGCGGTGACCACGTTCGGGCTGACCACCGCGGCGAGCTATGCCTGGTCGGGCTTGGTCGCCTGGGATCTCGCCGGGCTGTTCATTGCGGGCGGCATTCTCGGCGGCATAGCCGGCACGTGGTCGGCGCGCCGGCTGTCGGAGCGGCGCGGCGCCTTGAACATCGTCTTTTCTGTCGTGATCACGGCCGTTGCGCTCTATATGCTGACGCACAGCCTGCTGCAGATCTGGGGCTAGGCGAAATGGAGACGGCTGTGAGACAGGTTTCCGATCGCATCGTCCCTGCCACCAGCCGGCGCAGCGTGCTGGCCTTGCTGGCGGCCGGTACTTTCACCCTGCCGTTCAGACCGCGCATCGCCATGGCGCAGGACGCTGACGAGCCGGACGAAGCCTCGGTGCTGCGCGATCCCGAGGCCCCGGTGGTGGGCAATCCCGATGGCGACATCGCCATCGTCGAATGGTTCGACTACAACTGCCCGTATTGCCGCAAGCTGGAGCCGGAACTGCAGCAGGTGGTGCACGATGACGGCAAGGTGCGTTGGGTGTTGAAGGAGTGGCCGATTCTGGGGCCGGCTTCGGTGGCGGCTGCGCGCATGGCGCTCGCCTGCAAATATCAGGACAAGTATGTCCAGGCGCACGATGCGCTGATCGGCACCAATTCGAAGCTGACGGAATCCAGGATCGACGAGATCCTCGCCGGTGCCGGGATCGACATCGATCGCGCGAAGCGCGATCTTGCCGACAAGGCCAAGGCGATCGACGCCATGCTGGCGCGCAACGACGCACAAGCTCGCGGCTTGCGCTTCCGCGGGACGCCGTCCTTCATTGTCGGGAAATTCAGGGTGCCGGGCGTTCTCACCATGGCGCAGTTCGAGCAGGTGATCGCCGATGCGCGTCAGGCAAAGGGCGCAAAGTGAGGATTGCACATAACGAAGGCGCCATCGCATTCCGCGATGGCGCCTTGCGTCTTGAGAAGCCTTGCAACGTTACTTCGCTAATTTACGCTGCCAAGTTGCCCTGCTGAGTTACTCTGCCGAGCTATTTGGACGAGATGCGAACCCAGTCATCGTGCGCGCGCTCTTTGAGTGCATGCCAGTTCGCAGCGGCGACGTCCCAGTTTACGATCGTGCGATGCGTCTCCGCGGTCTGACCGTTGGCGACCCCCGACGTCTGCATGGAATCGTAGATATAGACGCCAAAGCCCAAGAGCAGCGCACCCAGGATCATCCCCAAGAAGGTCTGCATGACGGAACTCCTCCAGTGACGGCCAATAACGCCGACATCGGATGATGGTTCCGCGCCGCGTCGACCTCGTCCTCAGCTAAGGCGCTAAGTGCGCGCTTTTTCGGGTGCCGAATTCGGCCCTGACGTGACCAGATTGAGCGCTTTCAGCTCCTCCGGCTTGAAGATGAACAGCTTGTCATGCGGCGTCTCCATCGCGTGCATCCATACGTCGAGCTTCACGCCCATATCGGCCAGATAGCGCTCGACTCGCGCGGAAATATTTTGCGCCACGCTCATCTCGTCGCGTGTCGCTGCGTTCGCGGACCGCACAGCGGCGACCTGTTGCACGCCGATCACGGCGCGTTCGCCCGCCCGACGCTCGGTCCCGCCGGCAAGCACGAGCGGGCAGGACGAGGCGCAATACTTTCCGGCTTCGACCTCGGTTGCGAAATTTCGCCCGCGGATCAGCCGTCCCATCGCCAGCGCATCGGCGACCGAGCCGCCGGGCGAGTTCAGGACCACCGTCTTGATGTATTCGCCGTGCCGTTCGACTTCAGCGGCGAAGGCCTGCGAACTGCCGGCGGTGATCGTGCCGGTGGCCAGCAGCCGCCCGCCGCCGCCCAGCTCGAACGTAATCGGTCGCGCCAGCGCGGGATCAGGCTGCGGTAGCGGGATCAGCCGCTTGATCAGCGGCGCCAAAATCGACGGTGAATCGGACGGCGAGCCCGTGATGGGCGTATCCTCTCGGACCTCCGTCTGCGACAATGGATCTGAGCTGGCGACCCAGCCGGCGCGTTCGGCGAGATCAGCTGCGAGCGCGCTGATGGCGACAACGAGCACCAAACGAAAGATCCAGCGCAGGATGCTCTCGTCCGGATTGCCTGCAAGCCAGGTATGAACCCGGTCCGAGACGGCCGCACGCATCGCCTATTTCCCGCCGCGCGCCGATGACAAGGAGGTCACGTTCTCGTCCGCGGCCGGCGTGGCTGGAGATGCCTCCGCGCCAGGCTCCGCCTGCAATGCGGCCGCCGGGCTGCGTGGTGCAGCCGCGCGCCGCGCATCCTCGACCTCGCGCGCTACCTGCAGCGCTGCCAGCAGATCTCCGGCGGTAAGGTTGGAGGCGTTGACGGCCGGCAATCCCTCGCGGCGGATGGCGGCATGTACAACACAGAGGATGAGCACCAGCACCGCCGGCATCAGGTCGATCGAGATCGCGCCGGCCCAACTCGGGACGAAATCGCCGGCATAGCGGAGCACGGCTTCGGCCGGAGACAACGTCTGGAATCTCGCCGTCTCGACCCGCGGCATCGCCAGGATCTTGTCGGCGGCGCCGGCCAGCGAGGCGGCTTGGCTGGCGATCGAGCTCTCGACCTTGCCGACGACGGCGGTCTGGCGCTCGGCGAGATCGCCGCTGCGGCCGCCGGCAGCCGGCGCAATGAAGCCCGATGACAGCGATGTCGCTGCGCGTTTGACCGCCGGTGCCACTGAGGTCTGTTGCAGGTTGGCGATCACGCCCATCAGGTTCAGCGACTCCGCCGAGAATGCGTCACTGCGTGCGGCGATCGGTCCGCGATCCGAGATCAGCTCGCGCATCTTGGCGAGGCTCTTGCTGCCCTGGTCATAAAGCGCTGAGACGCGCTTGGCCGAATCCTGGACCTGCTGGCCGAGGCCATCGAGCTGGGTCGACATCTGGGTCAGGAGCTGCACCACCGTTCCCGACCCGGCTGTGCCCGTCAGCGATCCCGCACGCTCGGCCTCCGCGAGCTTGGCGAACCGGGAGGAGGCGAGCTGAATGTCCGGCAACAGGCCTTGCGCCGCGATCGCATTGGTGTTGGCCTGATCGAGGTCGCGCGTGTAGTTCTGCACTGTGATCGAAAGATGCTGCTGGATCGCGGCGGCGCCGGCGAGCGCGGAGGCATTCAGCCACGACGACATGGCGACGATCATCAGCGCGCCCAGCAGCATGCAGCCGGCCATCAGCCCGCGGCCGACCCCGTTGGTCACGTGCGGCATGAACTGCATCATGAACACCCAGAACGCGTAGATGCCGACCGAGACGGCAACTGAATAGATCACGGCCGCGAAGAAGACCGTCGTCGGGCTGCCGTTCAACAGCTCGCGGACGCCGAGATAGGTGTAAACGCCGGCTGCCAGCGCCAGAATGGCAGTGGTGAGTTTGAGGGTGACTTCGAGGCGCTGCACCCCGCTGACGAGCACGACGGAGGTGGGCGAGCGGGCCAGCGAGAGCTGGGAAACGGGTGTGGACGGCGAGGGCATGGGCGATCCTTGCGGCGTCGTGGCCGCGTCAAGCGGCGCCCCCGCTGTTCAGCTCAATGGTCATCGATGCGGAAAAAATCCGCCGAGATTATGTCGCTATTGACTGTCGATCGGCCAAGTGAGCGGGCACTACGTGAAGATCACCCTTTGGTGAGCCACGCCAGAAGCTCACTGTTGATCTCGCGCGGATAGCAATGGCTGAGATCGTCGATCTCGCGATAGCTGACGTCGGCGCCGGCCTTGGCCAACGCAGCGCTGGTATGCCGCGCGACCTCGACCGGAAACATCCAATCGAGCCGGCCGTGGGTGATGCGAATGGGCAGTCCGCGCAGGCGATCATGATCGGCGAGTTCGGCCATCAGCGGATGAAACGTGGCGGCGATCGGCGCCAGATGCGTGAAGGGAGATGCGCGTTCCAGCCCACTGACATAGCAGAAGGTGCCGCCATCGCTCATGCCGGTCAGCAGCATGCGGCTGAAATCGACATTGAAACGCCCGCGAACGAGGTCGAGAATGCGCGCGAGGTTGGCGCTGTCGGTGTCTTCGCCCATCAAGGCCCAGGTTCGCCCTGTAGCGGTTGGAGCCGCTACGATGGCGCCCAGGCTCCTGGCGTCGCGCAGCCAGGTCCAGAGGAAGTCCCGTCCATGGCCGCTGCCGCCATGCAGCGCCATCACCAGCGGCCAGGGCCGATCGGGCGTGTAGTATTCCGGGACGTAGAGCGAGAAGCCAGTGCGTTCGCCGCGGTCATTGTGATCGTGAAAGACGCCGGTGTTCTTGTCCGCCGGACCGCTCAAGCGCTCCTTCAGCGTGTCATCGTCGCGCGCAGCATGGGTGAGGAAGAACTCGCTCACGGGCGGCAGCTTGCCAGCAAGCGGATAAAGTGCCTCCAGCGCGCGCGGGCCGTGCCGAAGTGCGCGGAAGACATCGACCAGATCCCCGTCTCCGTGCTGGACAGTGCGCAGGCCGGCGAAGGCCGCAAGTGCGGCTTCGCTCGCGCCATCGAACGCAACGCGCGCGTCGGAAAACTCCGCAGGCCAAGCCGTGAGCTGCGCACACGCCGCCTGTAGGGCCTGATCCGGCGCGCCGACATCGGCCATGACACGGTCGAAGTCCGGCGGGTTCAGATAACGCGCGACGTAGGACAGCGCCTCGAGCGACTGCAGCAGCGGCGGCAGCACGGCCATGATGTCGTCCACCACTGCATCGGTCATGGCGCCTTCCTCGCATTTCTATGAAGCTGTCTGGATCGAAGCGCACGCATGCGGCGAGCGGAACGCTAACTTTTCAGTGTCATCGGTGCTGCGGAACGACCATACGATCGCGCGACCAGCCAGGTGGATGATGGTCTGCAATCGTCGCGTGTGGCCGTGTTTGCAACGATGTCACGCAGTCTCGTTCTCTGCCGTTGGCTCGGGTCATTCCGATTGACAAAGAATAGACGAGATAGGCTTCTTAGAGAAGCAGCCGTAGGGCGAGGTTCCGGCAAGGAGCGCCATGCCTCGAGGGCATAAGCCTTGCGGAAAAACCTGCCGCCAAAAGGGGGAATCGGATCATGACGCAGCAGCCATCGGCCGCATTGATCAACGCAGTCCTGGCCATGGACGTGTACAATAGGGGCGTCAACCCTGCGCTGGTCGTCAACTTCGACCGGATCGGTAACTACGAGCTGATTGCGGGAAGCGTGACGTCCACTGCCGACAATTTCGAGGCCGCAACCTACCAACTCGCCGGCGATCCCTCCACTCGGATCATCTCCTTTCGCGGCACCGACAGCGTAGCCGATGTTCCGGCGTGGCTTGGCGGCGCCGGTCTCACCGGCTGGCCGACGCAATTTCCGGACGCGGAGGCCTACTACAAGACCTGGGCGACCACGTCGAACGTGTCGCTGACCGGACATTCTCTGGGTGGAGGTCTTGCTGGCTACATCGCCGCCCTCAACGACAAGCAGGCCTATGCGTTCGATGCGATGCCGTTCGAATTCGCCGCCGAAGTCCGCTACGATCAGCTTCACGGTTTTTGGGGCGCGCTCACCTCGAACCCGATTCCGCGCTATTCCGATATTCACATGGTGTCGGTCTCCGGCGAGGTGCTGCAATATGTGCGCGATGCCGCGCCCATCGTAGAGGCGCCACTGGCGCTACTGCAGCTCGGCCCGGTCGACGGTGCTATCGCGATCGCCCACGCGGCGGTCGGCATCGCCTCCGAAAGCGACAGCGTGCTCGGCTCCGGAACCAATCTCGGGCTCGATCCGGTCAGCCTCCACTCGATCGCGCTGCTGACCATGATGCAGTGGGCGAGCGATAACGGCCTTTCCGACTGGAAGCAGGCGGCCGCCGCGCTGTTGGCGCCGCTCCAGGACGATGCCATCGCGTCCGCGGTCGGCATTCCCGGAGCCAGCGCCACCGCCGGCGAAGGCTCGCCGTCGGCCAAGATGAAGGACATGATCGCCTATTCGACGGTGACCGATGCCAGCGGCTACGGCAACAGCGCGGTGCAGGCCCTGTTCCATGGCGGCGATGTGCTCGGCGACGCCGTCGGGTCGAGCTCGGCCGCCGGCTATCTGAAAGCCAGCGGTGTGCAAGCGGCCTTTGCCGATGTCGTCGTCGAATATTCGGCGCTGCTCGCGCAGAACCATGACGAGGTGCCGGGCGCAACGCCGGGTGTCATCGGCCACGAACATGGCGTGATCTATAACGATACCGCGGCGAATCTGCTGGTCGCAGATTTTTCGCCGGATCTCTGGCTGCGCGCCGACACCGGAGCGACTGTCGATGTCATCGGCAAGATGGCACTGATCGACGCCATCGCGACCGGAGATGGCGAGAACGCAGGTCTGATCGACAGCGCGATCACGACGCTGTGGGGCGGGCAGACCGGCAATCTCGACTGGCTCAGCGCGGCATTGAGCGATGCGGCCACCACCGTTGCGCTCGATGCGCTGCCGGGCGTCACGGTCGCGGCGTCCGCCGGGGCGCTGCTGGTGGCCGGTGCCGGCAACGATACGCTGCTCGGCACCGGCAACAACGATCTGCTGATCGGGGGCGGCGGGAGCGACAAGCTCGATGGCGGCGCCGGCAACAACATCCTGGTGGGCGGCGCCAACGCCTTCTATTTCTACCAGAGCGGCGACGGCAGCGATGTCATCATCAATGGCACCGCGTCGGTCTCGACTCCGACCGGTACCCTGGACTTCAGCAATGCCGCCACGGCCGGCTCGCTCTGGTTCGTCAAATCGGGCAATGACCTGCAGATCGATCTCCTGGGTACCCATCAGCAGGTGACGGTGGCCGATTGGTTCCTGGGCGGCTCCTATCAGTTGCAGGAGATCAAGGCCGGCGGTCTCGAAATCGATGCCAATGCTGCTGCGCAGCTGGCGCAGGCGATGTCGGCCTATGCGCAGAGCCATCCAGGCTTCGATCCGACGGTTGCCTCGCAGATGCCTTCGGATGCACAGTTGCACGAGATCATCGCTGGCGCCTGGCATATCAACGCCTGACGCAAAGCTGGTGCGGCGCGGATGTGACGTGCTGCCGTCTTCGACTGCCGGCTTCAGTGCAGGCGTGGACCCTTCAACAGCTTGGCGCGGTCGGTCGAAGCGACCGTGACGTCAAAGGTCACGCCCTCGTGGTGCACCGTCAGCGGCACGTCGACGCCGGCGGAACCGAGCGCCCAGAGCTTGCGGTAAAAGTCGCTCTGCCCGGTCACCTTGTCGCCGTTGATGCCGAGGATCACGTCACCGGCCTTCAGCTCGGCGCGCGCGGCCGGGCCGTTGCTGGAGACGCCGATGATGACCACGCGGTCGTCGATCTCGGTCGAATACATGCCAAGCCAAGGACGCGCCGGCTTGTTGACGCGCCCGAAGCGGCGCAGGTCGTCCATGACAGGCTTCAACAGATCGATCGGCACCACCATGTTGACATGCTCGGACCGGCCATCGCGCTCACGTTCGAGTTGCAGCGAGCCGATGCCGATCAACTCGCCTTTGGCCGAGATCAAGCCGGTGCCGCCCCAATTGGGATGAGCCGGAAGGGTGAAAATGGCTTCGTCCAGGAGATATTCCCAATAGCCCGCGAATTCCTGCTTGGCGACGATCTGGCTCGCCACCGAGCGGGTGCGGCCGCCGGCGCCTCCGAGCACGACCTGCTCGCCGACCCGGGTCGCGGCGGAGGAGCCCAACGGCAGCGGCTCGAGGTCGAGGCGGCCCAGCGCCTGCACCAGTCCGAAGCCGGTGGCGAAGTCGAAGCCGAGAACATGGCCCTCGATGACGCGGCCATCGTTGAGGTGCAGCCATACGCTTTCTGCTTCGGTGATCAGATAGCCGATCGTCAGCACCAGCCCGTCATCGATCACGACCGCATTGCCGGCGCGTTCGGTGCCGAGCGTCTCCGCGCTGAAGGCATCTGAGGGAATGATTGCATGCAGGCCGACCACCGAGGCCAGCACGTGGTCGAGATCGAATTTGTAATCGCTCGGACGAGGCTGGAATGCGAACGGCACCTTCCATTCGGTCAAAGAGGGCATTCTTCAATCTCCCACTCCGTCGGCGCGCGGCTTGCGCCGATACGTCTGCGATCCACGGCTTCGATGGGCGCGGCCGAGCTACGACTTCAGTTTAACACCATTGCTGCCAGTCGTTCCAGTTCTGAGCCGTGGTGTCTTGGCGATGACGGCTTGATCGCCGGCCACGTGGAACGTGACGGATATGCTCGCTCGAGCGGTGTCCGCAGAATGGAAACGCTCGTCGTCGGATATGGCTCCGTGAGAAGCCGCACCGGCCAACGCCAGGGCCGCAATGTCATCGGTACCGGGATTCAGCGCCATGATGGCCATCGGCGCGACCGTCTCCGCCCAGTGCGTTCCCCTGGAACCGCTCTTTTAACTTGCGATTGTCGCAATGGCGCGCGCACTGGGAGACGGACGTTGCAGCGGCGGGCAGGCTGAGATCTGCCGCCGGTGAGACGGCATCGGCGCGGCACGATCGCGCGTGCCGCGCCTGAGCGGTGGCCGGCACATCAGGCGAGGTGGCATTGATGGCCCAGGCAAGGACCTCCAACTCCAGCTCCGAAGCCGCCGGCGAGATGCTGGCGCGGCTACGGCGGCTGCACGTGGCGGTGCGGTTTGCGCTGCCGCAGCGACATGCGATTCTGGTGATCGTGTTGTTGGTGCTGGCGGTTGCGGGCATCAATGCGTTCGAGCCCTTGGTGCTCAAGGGTGTATTCGACCAGCTCACCGACCGGAACATGCCGGGGCCATCCTCGCCGGCATCCTGTTGCTGCTCGGCTTCGCGCTGGCCCGCGAGACGATGGCTGGCTTTTCCAACTGGCTGACCTGGCGCACCCGCGTCGGCCTGCAATATGCGCTTCTCGAAGCGACCATCGGCAAGCTGCACCGGATGCCGCTGCGCATCCAGCGCAGCGAAGGGATCGGCGCCATCATGACCCGGCTCGATCGCAGCATCCAGGGCTTTACCAGCGCGGTCACCGCGATCCTGTTCAGCATCATGCCATCCGTCATCTTCCTGGCGATCGCGGTCGTGATCATGCTGCGGCTGGAATGGCGGCTCGCTTTGCTGGTGCTGCTGTTTGCGCCGTTGCCGGCGCTGATTGCCGCGCGCGCCGGCCCCGAACAGATGCAGCGCGAGCGCACGCTGCTCGACCGCTGGGCGAAGATCTATTCGCGCTTCAACGAGGTGCTCTCGGGCATCATGATCGTCCGCAGCTTCGCGATGGAAGATACCGAGAAGGCGCGCTTCCTGCGCGATGTCGCTGCGGCGAACAAGGTCGTGATCCATGGCGTTGCGATCGACGCCGGCTATTCCTCTGCAAGCAACCTGGCGGTAGCGCTGGCGCGACTCGGCGGTCTCGCATTCGGTGCGTACCTCGTCCTGCAAAGCGACATCACAGTCGGGACCGTGGTTGTGTTTCTCGGCAATATCGGCGGCCTGTTCGGCCCGGTGCAAGGCTTGAGCGGCGTCTACTCCAGCCTGCGCAAGGCCTCGGTCTCGCTCGACGAGATCTTCGGTATCCTCAATGTGCAGGAGCATCTCGGCGACAGCCCGGATGCCGTCGAGCTCACCGACGTCAATGGCGATGTCAGTTTCGAGAACGTGCATTTCCGTTACGAGCAGCCGCAGCGTCCGCTGCTCGATGGCGTGACCCTGCATGCCGCTCCCGGTGAGACCATCGCGATCGTCGGCCCGAGTGGCTCCGGCAAGACCACGCTGATGGCGCTGCTGATGCGCTTCTACGATCCGGTCGAGGGACGCATCACGATTGATGGGCGCAATCTGCGCGAGATCAAGCAGAGTTCGCTGCGCCGGCACATCGGCGTGGTCCGGCAGGATCCGCTGCTGTTCAACGACAGCATCAAGGCCAACATCGCCTATGGCCGGCCGGAAGCCACCGATGAGGAATTCCAGGCGGCGGCGAAAGCGGCTTATGCGCATGATTTCATCATGCGCCTTCCCGACGGCTACGACGCGATGGTCGGGGAACGCGGCGCGCTGCTGTCGGTCGTCGAGCGGCAGCGCATCACCATCGCGCGGGCGCTTCTGAAGAATCCGCCGATCCTGGTGCTCGACGAGGCGACTTCGGCGCTGCATGTCGAGGGCCAGGCGGAGTTGATGGCCACCCTCGCGCGCGAGTTGCCGGAAGGCCACTATCATTACCGTCGGGCATCGGCCGGAGCTCGAGGCCTTTCATGACCGCAAGCTCACGATCGCGCGGCGGGTCGGCGGCGCCGTCATCGTCGCGGATACCCCGCTCACGGTGGCCGGCGAACGGCGCGTGGGTTGAGGCTACCCGGCCTCCACTTGGGCACGCACCGGCAGGATACGGAAATCGCGTCCTTCCTTCAGCCAGGCAGCACGCTCGTCGCGCAGCAGCGTCCGGCGGACTTTGCCCGAATCGTCGCGCAGCATCGTGTTCACGATCTCGTAGCTTTCCGGATGTTTGTAGCGGATGAGCCGATCGGCGAGGAAATCGCTCATGCCATCGACGATCGCACGAACATCCTTGCGCTCGTCGATCTCGACGATCGCATGCACGCGCTGGCCGAGTTCGGGATCGGGCAGCCCGACCACGACGCAGGAGCGGATCTCCGGATGCGCCATCAGCGCCGCCTCGACCTCGGCCGGATAGATGTTGGCCCCGCCGCGCAGCACCATGTCGGCGAGCCGATCACCGAGATAGAGGTAACCGTCTTGGTCGAACCGGCCGATGTCGCCGAGCGACTCCCAGCCGTCCGGCCGCCGTTTGGGCTCGGCGCCAAGATAATGATAGGTCGTGCCTGGGCCGTCCTCGGGCAGGAAATAGATCTCGCCGCTCTCGCCGGGCGCGACGTCGTTGCCGTCAGGACCGATGATCCGCAGCTTGCAGGACTCGTCGATCTTGCCGACCGACCCTTTGTGCTCGAGCCATTCGGTGCCCGAGATCACCGTGCGCCCTTGCCGCTCGGTGCCGCCATAGAGTTCGTAGATTTTCTCCGGACCGAGCCACTCGATCCACTTCTCCTTCAGCCATGGCGGCATCGGCGCCGCCATGTGGAAGACGATTTTGAGGCTGGAGACATCGTAGGAATTGCGCACCTCTTCCGGCAACGCCCAGATCCGATGCATCATGGTCGGCACGAAATTGACCCATTGGATGCGCTCCGCCTCGATCAGGCGCAAGGTCTCCTCGGCGTCGAACTTCACCATGCCGGTGACCCGGCCGCCGGCGAACAGCGCGAAATGCGACACGATGAAGGGCGCGTTGTGATAGAGCGGCCCTGGGTTGAGCAGCGACGCGCCTTTCGGCATCCCGAGCGGCGGCTCGGCCGCGGTGTCGGTCACGGCGGGAAGATGGTCGAGGATCACCTTGGGCCGCCCCGTCGAGCCGCCCGAGGTCATGGCCTTCCAATAGCGCGCGACCGGTGCCGTCAGCGGCTCGTCGGAGAAGCCTTCGGGCACGAAATTCGCGGGCAACGAATTCGGTGCGTTCCAATCGGCCTCGCCGCCGACCACGAGCGAGGGTTTCAGGATATCGAGCACCGCAGCCGCTTCGCCGCGCGGCAGCCGCCAGGACAGCGACGTCGGCGTGGCGCCGCACTTCCACACGGCGAAGCTGGTCTCGAAAAAGGCATTGCCGTTGGGCAGGCCGATGGCGACGAAATCGCCGGGCTTGACGCCCTTGGCCATGAAGGCGTGGGCGCGGCGGTTGGCTGCGTGCTCAAGCTGCTCCCACGTCAAGGTGTCGTTGCCGTGACGGATCGCGATCGTGTCCTTCGGCTTGCGCTCGGCATACCAGCGCGGCACATCCGCCAAGGGAATCAGCATAGGTTCCTCCGCATTGTCAGGCGTTCAGATCGCCATCTCGTTGTCGTCGCGGCAGGTCGAGCCGGCCGCGCGTCCCGTGATGAGAGACGTTGTGCCTCAACTCATGTTGGTTCGTCCATATGCACACTGCTCATGATTGGAAATGCCGCGTCGCGAAATAGAGCTGCATGTTGCGGCCTATTGCGAGATCAGCTCGAACCTTTAGCGTCAGCAATCATTGAGGCGGAAGGGGGCGAACTGATGGGAGTTCCCTATGCACGCTCAAGAAATGATCTCCAGCCATCCGCAGGTCCGCGGCCAGACCAATGACGCGCTCATCCGCTGCATCGAGGAGTGCTATTCCTGCGCCCAGACCTGCACGTCCTGTGCTGACGCCTGCCTCGCGGAGGACAAGGTCAAGTCGCTCACGCAATGCATCCGGCTCGACCTCGACTGCGCCGACATCTGCAACATTACCGGGCGCATCGCGACGCGACGGACCGGGTCGGATCAGGAGGTGATCCGGCGCATGCTCGACACTTGCGCCGCGGCCTGCCGCCTCTGCGCCGCGGAATGCGAGAAGCACGCGCGGATGCACGAGCATTGCCGGATCTGCGCCGAGGCTTGCCGGCGCTGCATGAGCGCTTGCGAGGAGGCCGGGCGCGGCATGGCACATTGATAACGCGGTGGCCGGACCGGGTGTCAGCCCCGGCCCGGCCGCTCAGGATGCTTTCCAGATTATTTGACCGGTCAGCCGAGCAGGTTGGTCAGCGACGTGAAAATGCCGAGCAGCGTCAGGCCAAGCTTGTTCATGATGGTAATGAGCGCGAGCGCAATTCCACAGGCAATCAGGCCGTATTCGATCGCCGTTGCGCCGGACTCGTCCTTCAGCAGCTTCAGCGCCAGTCTTTTCAGAATCTTTTTCATTCCGCACCCGGACGAACGTCGTTGTCCATCTCACGGGCCGGGAAACTACGGGTGATAACCTAAGGTCGTATAAAGATGATGCCGCCAACTTTCCGCACTCGCCGGGATTTCCTGAAGACAGATGGTCGGCGCAAGCCGCGCAGGCCTCAGTCGGGCACGCCCGCGGCCTTGAGGGCCTCAGCATAGGTCGCCGCCATCGTGCCCACCGGGAACGGAATTCGGGACAGGAAGCCCGAGACCGTCAGGTCGGGCTCCACGATCAGCAGCTGCTGCGCGATTTGGGCGGCGCGGTCGCGCCGGTTCGTGTTCACCAGCGCCACCAGGAGTGCACGCAAGGCGACCGCGAAGCGCCGGTTCTGCGCCAGCGCCTTCTCCGCCCAAGCGATCGCTTGGGCAAAATCGCGGTCAGCCAACGCGCAGATCGCCATGGCGCCGGATGCGAACCAGCCGCGCGGATCGCGCGGGTTCAGCCGCATCGCGCGTTCGATCATGGTGCGGCCGGCGACCTGATGGCCGCTCATGGCTTCGATCCAGCCGCCAAGCGTCAGCGCCATCGCGGAATTTGGATTGATCGCGAGCGAGCGGCTGAAGAGCTCGCGGGCCGGCTCGATCTCGTCGGCCATGTTCCAGATTGCAAAGGCCGCCATCCACAGCACCTGCGGATCGTTCGGCGCGAGCTCGGTCGCGCGCCAGGCGCGTGCGACGGCCTCGTCGCGATAGGTCTCGTCCGGCTTGATCCAGCCCTGGAAGTGACGCAGCGCGTGGCAATAGGCGGCTGCCGCCATCGCCGGCGCGTAGAGAGGATCGATCGTCAGGGCCTGTTCGAGGCAGCCGATCGCAGCCGCCATGCTGTCGGCCGTGAACGCGTCGCGAAGGCTGGCGGCGCGCAGGAGCAGGTCGTAGGCGTGAAGGGCGTTCGCCGGTAGCGATCGACGCCGCTCAGCCTCCGCCAATTCCAATGTCGGCTCGATCGCCGCCACCACGCATTCCGTGATGGAGTCCTGCAGCGCGAACACGTCGCTGGCATCGCCATCGAACCGGTCGGCCCAGAGATGAGCTCCGGTCGCGGTGTCGATCAGCTGACCGGTGATGCGCAGGCGGGACCTGTCACGGCGAACGCTGCCTTCCAGCACATAGCCGACGCCGAGATCGCGTCCGACCTGGCGGATGTCGACTGGCTTGTTCTTGTAGGTGAAGGATGTGTTGCGCGCGATCACGGCAAGCCCACCGCAGCGGGACAGCGCCGTGATGATGTCTTCGACCATGCCGTCGGCGAAATAGTCCTGCTCGGGATCGCCGCTCATATTGGCGAAGGGGAGGACGGCGATGGACGGGCCTTCGAACGGCGGAGCTGCGATCTCGCCTTGGTCGTTCGGTTCTGCCGCCGCCGGCTCCCGCACCTCGCCGACGAAGCGAAAGCCCTTGCGAGGGATGGTCCGGATCAGGCGCTGCGCCTCGCCATCGTCGCCGATCGCGGCGCGCGCAGCACTGATCCGGCTGCTCAGGGTAGCCTCCGAGACGATGCGGCCGCCCCAGACCGCCGCCAGCAGATCGTCCCGGCTCACCACGCGGTCGCGGTTGCGGATCAGGAACTCCAAGAGATCGAAGACCTGCGGCTCCATGGCGACGAGAGCGTCGTCATGGCGGAGCTCGCGCCGCTCTGGATCCAGAATGAAGTCGTTGAAATGATAAGGCAAACGTCAAGACCGCCAGCTGGCTGTTGTAGCGGAGCCAGATCTAGCACGCTTCGGGCACGCTGAAATCAGGACGATCTCAAGGAAAACTCCAAGTCGTCTCCAAGCCATCTCCAAGCAGAGTGATCGGGGTTCGGGCACAAGGTGGCCAACAGATCAAGGAGATCGTCATGTCAGAGACCATCGACAATCGTCGCCGTCGTTTCCTCGGCGTTGCCGCCGCGGGCGTCGCAGCCGCCCAGTTCGGTGTGATCAACCCGGCCAGGGCCGAGACCTTCAAGGCCAAGGCCGCGCTGCCGGCGATCAGGCCGGGAATGACGACCACGTTCGGCACGCTCAAGCAGATCGACGCCGGCGTGCTCAACACCGGCTATGCCGAAGCCGGGCCCGCCGACGGCCCCGCGGTGATCCTGCTGCATGGCTGGCCCTATGACATCCACAGCTATGCCGACGTGGCTTCGGCACTCGCCTCCGCAGGCTATCGCGTCATCGTTCCGTATCTGCGCGGCTACGGCTCAACGCGCTTCCTGTCGCCTGCGACGATGCGGAGCGGTCAGCCGGTGGCGGTTGCGGCCGACATCGTCGCGCTGATGGATGCGTTGAAGATCCAGAGCGCGACGCTCGCCGGCTATGATTGGGGCGCGCGCACCGCCAACATCATCGCCGCGCTGTGGCCGGAGCGCTGCAAGGCGATGGTCTCGGTGTCGGGCTATCTGATCGGCAGCCAGGACGCCGGCAGAATGCCGCTGCCGCCCAAGGCCGAGCTGCAATGGTGGTACCAGTTCTACTTCGCGACCGAGCGCGGCCGCGAGGGCTATGCGAAGTATCGGCACGACTTTTCCAAGCTGATCTGGCAGATCGCCTCGCCGCAATGGAAATTCGACGACGCCACTTTCGACCGCAGCGCAGCCGCTTTCGATAACCCCGACCATGTCGACATCGTCGTGCACAATTATCGCTGGCGGCTCGCCCTTGCAGAGGGGGAAGCGAAATATGACGCGCTCGAGAAGAAGCTCGCGACGTTCCCGATCATCGCGGTGCCGACCATCACCATGGAGGGCGATGCCAACGGCGCGCCGCATCCGGAGCCAGAGGCCTACGCCAAGAAGTTTGCAGGTCGCTACGAGCACCGGCTGATCAAGGGCGGCATCGGCCACAATCTGCCGCAGGAAGCGCCGCAGGCCTTTGCGCAGGCCGTACTCGACGTGGCGGCTGGCTGAGAATGGTGTTGTCTCAGTTCTTGCAGCCGTCATTGCGAGGAGCGTGAGCTCCGAAGCAATCCAGAGCGACAGGCGAGACTCTGGATTGCTTCGCTATCGCTCGCAATGACGGTGAGAGACCGAAGGATCCAAGGTGAAGTGACGGATGTCAGGCTAAGCAAATGAATGAACTCGCCAAGATGGCCATCGCCGCCGCGGTGGCAACAGCAGCCGTGCTGCTTCTGCCTCTGGCGGGAGTAGCCGATGACGGCGCCTCGCCGATCTTCGGCGTCACGATTCCGCAAGGTTATCGCGACTGGCCGTTGATCGGGGTAGGGCGCGAGGACAGTCTCGGAGAATTGCGCGGCGTGGTTGGCAATGCCATCGCGCTCCAGGCTTATCGGAACGGCAAGCTGCCGTTTCCCGATGGCAGCGTGCTGGTCAAGCTGGCCTGGAAGCAGGTGCCGATCGCAGGCCTCGAGGGCGCCTTCACCTCTGACACGCCGACCACGATCCAGGTGATGGTCAAGGACGCCGCGAAATATGGATCGACGGGCGGTTGGGGCTTCGGCCGGTTCGTCGGCGGCAGGCCGGCCGACGAGGCGCAGCATCGGACCTGCTTCGCCTGTCATCAGGCGCATGCGAAGGATCACGACTTCGTCTTCACGCGTTATGGGCGATGACGGGCCGCGCGCAGGCGACGCCTCAGCCGAACTTCCGTCGGGCGTCGAGCGCGAGCCCGATGCCGACGCTGCCGAGCAGGTCGGTTTCGGCGACGCGTGCACCGGGGAAGGGGGCCAGAATTGCCTGGCGCAGCAACGGCACCATGCTCGATCCGCCGGTTAGGAAGATCGTGGTGACATCGGTCGCCGCGACGCGTGCGTCTTTCAACAGCCGCTGCACCGTTGCGACGATGCGTTCGACGGCGTCAGCGATGGCGGCGTCGAACGCGGGCCGCGTGAAGGAGAACTTCGCCCATGCGCCATGATCGGCGAGCGCCGAGACCGCCGTCTCCGCGCGCGTCAGGGCAATCTTGGCCTCCTCGACCCCGATGGCGACCGCATGGCCCTGGCGCGCCTCGACCAGCGCGATGAAGCGATCGACGAGGTCGCGTCGCGCGGCCTCGTAGCGGATTTGCCGCAGCTCCGGCATCACGTTCTTCTTGTAGAGCTGGTTGATGCGGTGCCAGGTCGCGAGCTCATGATAATAGAGCGAGGGCAGGCTGCGCTTGCCGTCGGCGGTCGGGCTGCCGTAGCCGAGCTCGGGCATCACGCTTTTAAGGCTCAGCAGCCGGTCGAAATCGGTGCCGCCGATATGGATGCCGCCATTGGCCAGGATGTCGCCGGCGCGCTCGGCCCGCTTGCGCCGCTCGGGCGAGACGCGCACGATCGAGAAGTCGGAGGTGCCGCCGCCGATGTCCGCGATCAGGACCAGTTCTTCGCCACGGACATGCTGCTCATAATCGAGCGCGGCGGCGATCGGCTCGTATTGGAAGGCGATGGTCCGGAAGCCCTGCGCACGGGCGATGTTCTCCAGCGCATGTTGCGCCTCAGCGTCGGCCGCATCGTCCTTGTCGACGAAGCGCACCGGGCGGCCGAGCACGACCTCCGTGATCTCTCGGTCGAGCTGGCGTTCCATCTGCGACTTCAGATGCGCGAAATAGAGTCCGAGAATCCCTGAGAACGGCACCGCCTTCTGGCGAATATAGGTCTTCTCGTGGATCAGCGCCGTGCCCAGGATGCTCTTCAGCGCGCGCATGAAGCGCCCGTCATGGCCCTTCAGGTAATGATCGACCGCGCTGCGTCCGAAATGGGTGCGGTGATCCTCGAAATCGAAGAACATCGCGCTCGGGAGCGTCAGGTGGCGGTCTTCGAGCGGGAGCAGGCGGGCTTTCTCTGGATCGCTGATGCCGATGGTGGTGTTCGAAGTGCCGAAGTCTATGCCGCAATAGGCCGCAACCATGCTCGTCTTGCTCGTGTCAGTCCGGGGCGACGGCTTACCCGCTCGGCGGCGTCGTGTCATCCGGCGAATGCCAGGGCTACTGCATATGGGGAAAAACTCGGCCGACGGATCTCTTCCGCGGCCGTCCTTCGAGACGCTCGCCTCCGGCGAGCTCCTCGGGACGAGGGCTGGTTTGCGGCAAAATGGCAGACCCTCATGGTGAGGAGCGCCGCATGCGGCGCGTCTCCGGACGATGCTACGCATCGCCGGGAGAACCATGAGGCCCGATCCAGTTTGCGCCATATGCGATCGCCCTGCGGCGAATGCGGTTCGCGCCATGCGGCTTTACGAACGATCGTGCGATGTCGGCGTCGGCCGCGGCAAGCACCGGCAGAACGCGCATCGGACGGCGGCGGCAGGCCCGTCGAATGAGAGGCCGACGTTTGGCGCCATCCCGGGATCAGCTTGGGCGCCTTACGACGGACTTCCGTCGCGCCGCGCTCTTCGCGCCGAATGTCGGCACGTCACGGTCTATCAATGTCTGTTAACCATCATATCAAGGGCGCGGACCGGCGTCGCCCTGGTGCTGGCTGCTCGAGCCCGGCGGGGGCGAGCTACACACACAGGTTGTAAAATTAACGATCGGTGCATTTTCCGAACGTATTTTTCTCAATCTGGAACCGGATACTTCCAGGTCGCGGCAAATTTGAGACATTCTTGACGCGTCAGTTGGTGCGGCTGTCGTGCTCGATGCTCGTCGCCGTAGCCAGCTGGTGCTGAGGTCGACCCGGATCGGGTGCAGCTCGGCGTCATCGGCGTGATGCAGTGTGTGGCGTTGTGAGTTGAGTAACCGGATGGAAGATTTCCATTCTCTCCCTGAAGAAGTGCCGCGGACCTTTGACCCCCGGTCGTGGCGGGAGGTGAACGGCCCCACGATCCATCCCGGCGGCGCCGGGAACGCGCTGCAGCTCTGCTGCCCGCCGGTCGCTTCCTTCGTGGGGGCTTTCCTGGGCTGCCTTCTTACCCTGGATCTGAGCAGTTCCGGGGTGCCTCCCGCAATTGCATCGGCAACCGTCACGATCCTCTTGTGCGCCTCACTGATCTTGTCGGGGTGGGCCGAACTGGTGCCGAGCGCTTTCTTTTCCTCGGCCTATGGAGGAAGCTTCGGCGGGATGACGCCGGTTGCGGTCCTCAGCGAGAGCGTGGCCCGATCGGGCCTGCCGGTCAGTGCGTCGTTCTCTTTGCTGTCGATCTTTTGCGGGCTGGTGTTCTGTCTCGCCTGCGCAATGGACCTGCGGCTGCGGAGGGGGATCTTGCGCGGCTATGGCGGGCGGCTCGGTGGGCTCGCGGCCATCGCGTCCTTTCTCTTCGTCGGCCTCGGGCCCTTGCTCGGTTCGGATGGCGAGTTGTTTCGCGTTGCTCGTGTCGACGCCTTCGACAGCGATCCCGGCGCGGTGGCACGGATCTTCGCGGTGTGCGCGACCGGCATGCTCGCCACCCTGTTGGTGCTGCGGCAACCGCGGGTGGCCGAGTCGCGCCGCGTGATCAGGATCTTCGCCGCCGCGACCGTTGCGTTCGTCGGCCTCGTCGCGCTCCATGAAATGCAGCCGAATGATCCATGTCTGCAAGACGCATTCTATGCGGGGTGCTTTCTCGGCATGTCGTCGCCGGAGCGGTTGGCAGGTCCGATCCGGCCGGTGTTGGTGTCGTTGGTATTGACCGTCCTTCTTGCCGAGACCTGTCCGATCCTGCCCGCCGTCGGCGGCAGCCTCGGCTTTCTCGCATGCCTGACGGTACTGGTGTTGGACACCTCGCGCCGCGTCCTCCGCTCGGCGACCTCTGCGATCGTTGCGGGAGAGTGCGATAGCGGCGTTCGGGGACCCGGCGCTGGCCGAGGCTCGTCGGCGGGGATGCCGGCTTGGCGCGCGATACGGTCCTTCGCGACGCTCGCAATGTCGCCTCGCGCTGCGCCTCCGCTTGCGAAAGGGCTGGCGGCAACGCTGCTGTTTGGCGCCGCGCTGGTGCCGTTCGGTTCTGTGCCGGAGCAAGAGGAGCTGTGGACCACCGGATCGATCCGGGGCGTCGAGACCCAGCTCCCGGCGGCCCAGCCGAGATCGGCAGGCATGGTGCCTATGCTGATGAATCCCGGCGCTCTCAGCGAAGCACGAATCGTTGGCACCGCGGATGCCGCCCTTGCGACTGATGGTCCGGCGCAGAGCCGCGCCGAACTCGCGCTGCGGCCGAGCGCGGATGTTCGCAGGGTCGGCTCATCCGATGGGCGTTCGGGTCAGGTCCGGTCGCCGCACACCAAACGCGCTCACGTCGTGGCGCAGCCGGTCTCTCGCAGGAGCAACGCACACTAAACTTTTCGATTGAAATGGGTGATCGAATTTAGGTTACGTTAGCTACTGAACCGGGGCTTGGGCGAGCAAAGAGCCGGAATACAAGCGGACATAAAACCGAAGGGGATTTTATATGATTTTGAACCGAAGACTTGCCGCCTTTTCTGCGGCGTTGCTCTTGTTGACGATGGAAGCGGGCCGACCGGCCTCGGCCGCCCAAGTCGTCGCTATCGGTGCGAGCAATACGATCGGCGCAGGACGGGGTAGCCACCATGGCGGGGTGGTGCCTTCGGACGCTTGGCCCGCTCAACTTGAACAGCTGCTCCATGCCCGCGGCATCGGCGTCGAGGTGAAGAACGCCGGTATTGCCGGAGACACGACTTGCAACATGCTATCTCGATTGGACAGCGAAATCGGGTCCGACACGAAGGTGGTCATCATTCAACCCGGCGGCAACGACGCCTGGAAAGGCACTTGCAGGTTCGACACAGCGAAGAATGTGGCTGAGATGCAGCAACAACTTCGGGCACGCGGCATCAAGTCGATCTTGCTCGTTCGCCTGGGAAGCATTGCCGGCAAGAGCAATCTTGAGGTCGACGGTCAGCACTTCAACAAAGCGGGCCATGCGGCGATCGCAGCCTGGTTGCTTCCGAAGGTCGCTGCTGGGTTGCGATAGCCTGCCATTGCAGCAGCAATTCATTGGCCGGTCCTGGCGCCAAGCGTGCGTCTCGGGATACAAAAGAGCGTCAAGCCGACCGGAAACGTAAAGGCAGCCCCCGACGAGGACTGCCGGACGATCGGAATACAATGTAGGGGGGCGTCTTTAGTCTACATTAGCAAATGCCGATAATAGTCGCCGCCAAGAGCAATTGCAATTTGGTCGGAAATGAACAGCGACGAGGCCGGTCTTGCTTGGCGCACATTCAACTTGAATTGGATACCCGTCGCGATTCTCGGGGCTGTGCTGTTCTGCGTCACACTGTGTACGAACTTTTCCCTGGAACCGATGGCCTTCGGCGTTGCCGTTGCAATTGCTCTTCTACTTGCGGCTGTCGCCTATGGTTCCGCGCTCATAAAGCCGGATGTTGCAGATCCTAAGCTCGTCTTCTGGTTTGGCGCGACGGCCCAGATCATAGTGGTCACGGCGATTGTTGGACCGCTGAGCTACGTCGCAAACGCGTTGAACTGGCCGCTGCAGGACCAGACGCTATTGGTAATTGACCGTGCCATCGGGATGGACCCTCAACCGATCGCAGCCTTTTTCAACGAGCACAGTTGGCTCGTGAAGTACCTGAACGTCGGTTATGGCTTCATCAAATGGCCGCTGCTGGGCATCCCCATCATTTTGACGATGACGCTGCGATTCACGAGGCTTCAGCAGTTCGTACTTGCGTTGAACCTTGCGCTCGCCGTGACGATCGTCATTTCAGTGTTCGTTCCGGCCGTCGGGACCTACTATGGTCTTGGCTTGTCGCCGGCAGAGCAATTTCCGTTGATTGATTCGACCAATTATGCGGCGCAGCTTCGTGATATCCTGGCGCTACGCGATGGGTCGCTCCGTCATCTTGAACTGCTCAGGTTGTCGGGCATCGTCTCCTTTCCAAGTTTCCATACGGCGTCGGCGGTTCTCTATATGTGGGCGGTGTGGCCGGTCCGAGCTTTCCGGTGGGCAACGATTGCGCTCAACACATGGATGATTGCGGCAACGCCCTTGATCGGCGCGCACTATATCATCGACGTCGTGGGCGGCGCCGTCGTGGCTGCCGGAGCCGTTCTTCTGACCAAACATCTCTCCAGATCCTTGCTTCTCGGATCCAGGCGTCGAAAAGCGTCTCTGGTGGACGTGAATCAGCCCGAGCTCCGCTTCAGCCTCAAGTAGTCGCCAAATCGCTTCGTGCGATCTCTCCGCTTGTCATGACGGATCGACGCGAATCCAGGACGAGCAGTCCGTGCATAGTAGTTTCTTTAACATGTGATGATAACTTGGAGCGCTCGGGCGATCTGAGGCGCTCCGGCCGCCGGCGTGTGGGAGGGATCGCAGGCGCCTCGCGTTCTTGATTTTGATGTGGAAACCGGTCGTTGTCGCGGCTGGTATTGATGGACGACCGATGTCGGATCTCGTTTCAATCTCGAGCCTTTCTCCGACGGAGCCGCGAAGGGTGAGTGCCGGGGTCCTGATAACGGGGCTCGGACTCGCGGTTGTGCTCGCGATCAAACTGTTGTCGATCAAGACCGGCGTCTTCGATGCCATGTCCACCGACGATGCCATGCGTTTGGTCGAAGTGCGCGACCTGATCAACGGGCAAGGGTGGTTTGACCTCCGGCAATATCGACTGGACCCGCCTGGCGTGCCGATGCACTGGTCGCGCCTTATCGATCTGCCCTTGGCCGTCTCGATCCTGCTGTTGAAGCCTCTGATCGGAATGCACCACGCCGAGGCGGTGACGCTGTTTATCTGGCCTCTGCTGCTGTTCGCCATCGCTATCGCGCTTGCCGTCGCGATCGCCCGGCAGATGAGCGACGGCGCGGTAACGTCACAGATCGGCGCCGCCGTGCTGGCTATGCTGGCGGTGCCGGCGCTCGTTCATTTCCGGCCAGGCGGGATCGATCATCACAACGCCCAGATCGATCTGTTGCTTTCCATGGTCCTGTTCACGTTGCAGATCGAGCGGAGTGCGATCAAGGCCGCGTTGGCGGGCCTTGCTGCGTCGTTATCGCTGGCCATCGGCGTCGAGATGCTGCCTGCGATCGCCACGATAAGCGTTGCTGTGGTCGGGCTATTCATATGGCGGGGCGCTCCCGTCGCACGCCAAGTTGCAGCCTTTGCGATCGCGCTGGCGGCCTCGTCGCTGCTACTCGCATTGGCTTTGCTTTCGCCGCAAGCGCTGGCGGCGCCCGTCTGTGACGCGTTGGGCGGTCCGCTACTGCTGCTGACCGTCGGCGGTGGCGTCGGCCTGGTCTTCATGGTCGGAATTGATCATGTCCGCTCTGCTCTATGGCTCCGCGTTGTCACTGCAAGCGCAGTGGCGGTCGGCTTGATGGGCGCGTTGATCGCGCTGTTTGCGGGATCACTTGCGTTGCCTTACGCACAGCTTGATCCGCTTGTGGTGTCGATATGGCTCGATAACGTTCAAGAGACTGTCTCACTTGCGAGGATGCTCCGGCTTGGTGCGGAGGTGGTTCTCGGCTTTTACGCCTTTCCTTTCGTTGCGTTGGGGATAGCTGTTGCGGCGCTTCTCCGCTCGAATCCGCAGGATCGCTTCCGTTGGGTGCTTGGCGTCGTGACGCTCGCCTCGTTGATCGGAATTAGCGCTTGGGAGGTGCGAGGCGCAGCCGGCGCAAACATGGTGGCAGCCCCGATTTTCGCCGCGGGCGCCGTGACGCTCTGGCCGTCGCTCGCCATTGGAAGCAACCTGGTGCTGCTGGCATTCGCCGTTTCACCGATGATGTTTGCAATATTGGGGCCTTCCGCGAAGCCGCTGATCGAGCTGATCTTCAAGTCGCAGCCGATGATCTTCGACCCCGATGCGTTGAGGTGCCAGAGCGTTTCGGACGCCGCTTCCATGAGGCAGCTTCCCAAGGGGCGCGTGATGGCGCCGATCGATTTTGGACCGGCCATACTGGCTGAAACGGACCACGACGTGTTCGCCGCGCCGTACCATCGCAACAATGACGGCAATCTCGCAATGCTCCAGCTGATGATGGCGCCAGCGCCGGTTGCGCATCGAATGCTGTTGGACCGCCAGATCGATTACGTGGTGATCTGCCGTACGTCCCCAGATCGAAGCGTCATTGAACGCGCGCCAGATGGTTTGGAGGCAGCTCTGGTCCGCGGCGAAACGCCTGAATTTCTTGAGCCGATAGGCCTCGGATCCACAAACAAAATTGCGGCATGGCGGCTGCGAAAGTGAAGCCTCGGTCGCAAGCGGCCAACCTCCTCCTATCTGGCCCTGAGAGACCGTCAAAGGTCACACACTGTGTGCCGCACCGCATAAAGCGGTGAAATTAACCAAAAATCCAATGATTCCGTTGGCGGTGCGACGCATAAGATTGTCGCACGCGACACATAAGAGCGTATCGAAAAATTTGCGAAACCGCGCGGACCGCCTGCGACAGAGCGCATGCTGGTAGGGTGGTTGCGGCGAGCGTGGCGGATCGGAAATATCCGGCGACCGACTTTTCGCGCCGTTTACAGGGGGATCCGTTTGCCAAACGGTCTGGTTGGATGTGACCTAAGGCCCGTTCGATGGTGAAACCGCCGCACGGCGCTGGGCAATAGAATTACAACAATATATTGTGATTTTCATTATTTGCAGCCGGTTGGGTGTGCCAACTTTTCGGAAGCCGCTCCTCTCGGCTTTTGATGGTGTGAGGCAGTCAGATGTCGTGCTAGAGCGGGTCGTTGTCGGCGACCGCTTCCCAGACCGGCTCCTCGGCTGGCTGCTTGGCCCACGACCCCGTCGGGTTCGCGCGGTCCAACAACTCGCCGGCAACGGCGCCCAGTCCGGCGGTCTGCAACGCGGCCATCTGGAATGCGTCGCGAGCGGCGAAGTCATCCTCCGAGAGGTCGTCATCGAGCAGGCTGAGCGGCTCTTCGAGGTCGCGCCGAAGGTAGTTGTGCAAATCTTTGAAGCCACACGATCGGGCGGCGAGATCGAGGCAGAATGCATGCTTGAGCTTGACACCCTGCGCAGCCGTTGCGTCATGCCCTTCATGCGGTCGTCGGCCGTCACGATGATCATCGTGTACTGCTCGTTGACGTTGGGGATGGTGCGGGCGGCTCCGGCGTAGGACTGGCGCCAGCGTTCGATGTCGTCGCAGAGCTCCGTCAGCGTCGTGAAACGCTTGTTGCGGAGGAGTTCGCTCAGCTCGCGCAGAGGCCTTTCGGTGAGTGCCCTCGTCCGCAGCATGGGGCCATAGATGATCGAGATGTCATGTCGCTCAGCCCAGGAGCGAAGCGCCGAATGGCGGCGGTATTCGAAGTTGTTGTCGATCCAGACCTCTTCAGGAAGTCCCGACCGAAGGACTCGCCGGTCCAGCGTCGCGGCGATATCAATGGCGGCCGTGAGCGATACGGTCGCGCTCAGGGGACAACGCGCGTGGACGTCGATCACCGTCGTCACGAACGGCCTGAGGTCCAGGTCGAGCATCGCGGAATCGATGATCTATGCCTGATTTCTGAGCGGGACCGGGTAGGCGGTCATGTTCGCCATGAGCTACGTAGTTCTGAACTTCATCTCGACTTCCTTTCTGCTCGAAGGTTTCGGCTTATCCACGGCTCGCCGGCCGCCGAGCGCGATGTTGAACCGCCGCGTCGGAGCGCCCCATACATTGTAGACACGACATTGCTCAGATAGCATCTGGGACATTGTGGGCGCGTCTTATTTGTCGCGGCCTTGTCGCTCTGAAAGAGAATCTGACGCAAACATCTTCCAGAGGTTGATCTGCATCAACGAAGCGACGCCGCATGCATGCAGCGTTAGCCGTTGGTCAGCAAGTGGAGCCGTTCGGCTCTCAGCCGTATGCCTTCTGGGAAGTCATAAGTACAAGCTTTGTCGAGCGGGCATTTTCTGTCGAATGTCCGACATGAACGGGCCCAAGGAAACAATGAAGAAATACTCTCAAAGAAAGAGCTGTGGGGGAGTGCATGAGTCCTCTCTGGCTTCATCGACACGTTCGACTTTGGCGGAGCAGTCTCGCATCGGGCAACTCGATCTGTCGGATCAGCTCATCGCTGAACAGCACGCTCAGATACGCAAGCGTTCCGGACGTCGCAAAGAATTGGAAGATCAAGATCGGCGTCTCGACCGGGCGCTGCAAACACGTGCGTTGCAATTAGCAACCACGGAAACGCGGTACCGCACGGCTTCCGCCGAACGTCGGGTCTGTCGAAGGCGTCACCAGGACGGCGAAGAACGCCTCGTAGAGATACAGGTGCCGTTTGAGCGGCTTTCTCTATTGCAGCGGCATTGCGACTCCAAAGTAATGGCTCTTGTCCCTTGTGCGCCAGCAAATTGTTCGGCGTGTTCCGGCGGGCGCATGGTTCCGAGTTAGCCGGCACGGGCATCGGGCTAGCTATCGGCCGGTGCATCGTGGCGCGGTATGATGGGCGGGTGTGGGCCGAAGGTAAGGTGAACGAGGGGCGACGCTCTATTTTACCTTTTCGGTACGGGAGGACTCTCATGTCTGAAGCGCACGCCGGGCTCGAAATCCAAAATGGAGCGATGTCCCCGGCGGTATTGTGTCGGCGGATTGTAGCCTTCTGCCACCTGGTTTTCGAACCGCCTCGTATGAGTGAGGCGAGGAGAATCCTGTTGCTTGGAGTTGTTGCGCTCGTGCTTGTGGGATGCGGTCAGAGCGAGGAGGACAAAGCGGCCGAACCCAAGTTCACGCAGCAGGCGCCGGCGGCGGCCGGCAAGGAATATGCTTTCGCCATCCATCCCCTGCACAATCCGGTACGCATGTTCGAAATCTATGGCCCGTTGATCGATTATCTCAATCGCAACATTCAGGGCGCCTCGTTCCGGTTGGAAGCCTCGCGCAATTACGAGGCCTTCGAGAAAAAGCTGTACGCACGGGAGCTTGAGTTCGCTCTCCCCAATCCATACCAGACGCTGATTTCGCTGAGCCACGGCTACCACGTCATCGCCAAGATGGGGGACGACTACAAGTTCACCGGCGTCGTTCTTGTCAGGCGCGACAGTGGCATCAAGAACCTGTCAGACCTCAAGGGCAAGAAGGTGTCGTATCCCGCCGGCACTGCGCTCGCCGCCGCCATGATGCCGCAATACTATTTCCAGTCCCACGGCCTGGACGTGAACCGCGACATTGAGAACATTTATGTCGGTTCGCAGGAATCATCCATCATGAACGTGTATCTCGGCAATGTCGCCGCCGGTGTGACCTGGCCGTTGCCGTGGGAGGCGTTTCAGAAAGAACACCCTGACAAGGCAAGCGAGCTGGAACTCAAATGGGAAACCGAACCGCTCATCAACAACGGGGTCGTGGCCAGGGATGATCTCCCCGAACAACTCGTGAAGCGCGTAGCGCAACTGCTCGACACCTTGCACACCAGTGAGGAAGGGAAGAAGATCCTGGCGCGCATGCCGTTATCCCGCTTCGAACTTGCGGATGACCGGCGCTACCGCGTGATCGACGATTTTCTGAAAAAATTCAGCCAGACCGTGCGTCCGCTCGATAACCAATAGCGAGAGAGCAAATGGGTCCTTCGGAAATTGCATCGCGAAGGTCGTTCAGGCGGCAGATCATTCTGACTTTCGTGGTCGGCTTCTTTTTCCTGATTTCGGCCTTTTCGATCTATTTGGTGGAGTCCGAAAGGACCCAGCGTCATCTCAACAGCATCAATGAAACGACAGGCTTGGCGCAGTCACTTGCGGCCAACTCCGTTCCCTGGGTGCTGGCAAACGACGTGGAGGGCTTGGAGGAAGTCGTTCTTTCCTTGCAGAGGTATCCGGAGTTTCGTTATGCCATGGTCATTTCTCCCTCGGGCCGTGTGCTGGCGCACAGCGACCTGGCGAAGGTGGGACAGTTCCTCTCCGACGAGAAGAGCCTGGCTCTCCTCGAGGCGCCACCCGAGAACCGGGTCATGAGAGACGACGCGTCCGTAGCCGAGGTCGCCGTGCCCGTCAGTGTCGGTCAAAGGCATGTCGGCTGGGCAAGGATCGGGCTGGGGCGAGAGAAAAATTCCGGCGAGCTGCGACGCTTGACGTTGGGAAGTGCGCTCTTCGTGCTGCTTGCCACGATCTCAGCGTTGCTCGCAGCCCTCCTTATCGCGAACCGGCTTGGGCATCGGATCGGATTGCTGGTGAGGGTGGCTGAGGAAGTGCAGGCCGGGAATTACGCGACGCGAGCGAACATTCCGGGTGGCGAGGACGAAATCACCAGGCTGGCTTCCAGCTTGAATCACATGCTGGATGCGCTGGCGAGGAATGAAGGGAGCCTACGGGCGGCCGCGCGCTATACCCGCAGTCTGATCGAGGCGAGCCTCGATCCATTGGTGACCATCAACCCGGATGGCAAGATCACCGACGTGAACGAAGCCACGATCCGGGCCACCGGGGTCGCGCGCGAAGTGTTGGTTGGAAGCGATTTCTCCAATTACTTCACCGAGCCGGATAGGGCACGCGCCGGCTACCGGGAAGTCTACGCGAAGGGTTTCGTGACCGAGTATCCCCTGGCGATTCGTCACGTCTCTGGCGCTGCAATCGACGTTCTCTATAATGCGAGCCTTTACCGCGACGAGAGGGGCGACGTGGCCGGAGTCTTTGCCGCGGCGCGCGACATCACGGAGCGCAAGCGGAGCGAGGAGCGGAACGCGCAGCTCGCGGCGATCGTGGAGTCCAGCGACGATGCGATCTTCGGCAAGACGCTGGAGGGCGTCATCACCAGCTGGAACAAGGGCGCAGAGCTGATTTACGGCTACACCGCGCAGGAAGTGGTCGGCAGGTCGGTCTCGGTCCTGATGCCGCCCGGGCGCAGGCAGGAGATGTCAAGCAATCTCGCCTTGATCCGGGAAGGACGCCATATCGTGCATTTCGAGACACCGCGGCGCAGGAAAGACGGGAAGGAAATTTACGTGTCGCTGACGATGTCTCCGGTGAAGGATGACGCGGGGCACATCATCGGCGCATCGGCGATCGAGCGCGACGTCACCGAGCTGAAGCAGGCGGGGGACGCGCTGCGGCAACGAGAGGCGGACCTGCGTGTGGCCTCGCTCTACACCCGCAGTCTGATCGAGGCTAGCCTCGATCCGCTTATGACGATCGACCCGGACGGGAGGATCACCGACGTGAATGAAGCGACGATTCTGGCTACCGGGATCGCGCGCGAGGCGCTCATCGGGAGTGATGTCTCCGCCTATTTCACCGAGCCGGACAAGGCGCGCGCCGGATACCAGGAGGTCTACGCGAAGGGGTTCGTGACCGATTATCCGCTCGCGATTCGTCACGTCTCGGGCAATGTGACCGACGTTCTCTTTAATGCGAGCGTCTACCGCGACGAGAAAGGAAACGTGGCCGGCGTCTTCGCCGCGGCGCGCAACGTCACCGCGCTGAGGCGGACGGAAAGGGAATTGCGCAAAGAGCGCGAACATCTCGAAGAACTGGTCGCGATGCGCACGGCGGAACTGACCACGGCGAACGGTGATCTCGAAGCGACCAACGGGGAGCTGGAGGCATTTGCCTATTCGGTCTCGCACGACCTCAGAGTGCCGCTCCGGGCGATCGACGGGTTCTCCCGCATCCTGCTGGAGGATTATTCCGGCAAGCTCGACGCCGAGGGCCAGCGGGTGCTGAACGTCGTGCGCGACAACGCGATCAAGATGGCCCGGCTGATCGACGACATCCTTGCGTTTTCGCGGGCAGGCCGCAGCGAGATCGCGCCGGCGCGGATCGATATGGATGAGGCGGTCCGCGCCGTGATCGAGGAATTGGCGCCGGCCGTCGCGGGGCGCAAACTGACCTTCGACATCAAGCCGCTGGCGCCGGCGCAAGGCGACGCCGCCATGATTAGGCGGGTTTGGACCAATCTGATCGATAACGCCGTCAAGTTCACCGCGCCCAAGCCCGACGCCGTCATCGAGATCGGGTCGACCGCCGGCAAGGACGAAACCACCTACTACGTCAAGGACAACGGCGCGGGCTTCGACATGCAATACGCCACAAAACTGTTCGGCGTGTTCCAGCGGCTGCATGGTTCCGAATTCGCCGGCACCGGCATCGGGCTCGCCATCGTCAAGCGCATCGTCGTGCGGCATGGCGGGCGGGTGTGGGCCGAAGGCAAGGTGAACGAGGGCGCGACGTTTTACTTTACCCTGCCGGTTCGGGAGGACTCTCATGCCTGAAGCGCACGCCGTGGTCGAAATCTTTCTGGTCGTCGGGGATAAGGCAATCGATGCGGAGCCTTGCATCCGGAGAGACGAGTGAAACAGCCGGAGAACAAGCAAATAATCGCAGTCTTTGTCGGTCATGGACTGGCGATCTTTCTGGCTGTGATATTGATCGCATTCTCCGTTCACGCATTGACGGCACTGCAGCAAATTTCGCGCAACGCGAGCGTCTACCAAGAGGAGAGGGGCAAAGTAGCCGGCGTCTTCGCCGCGGCGCGCGACGTCACCGAGTACGTTTGCAGTGCCATTTCACGCTTGGCCGACCCTAAACGATGGCGGCTATGAGAATTCGAATCACGATTTCACGCGCCATTTTTGCATTTGGCATGCTCACGGTGGTCGGTCTCGTTGTGGTGATCGTCGCGAGCAATTATGCGCTCTCCCAACTCAAGGTCGGCGGCCCTATTTACAACAGGATCGTACTTGGGAACGATCTTGTCTCGGACATTCTGCCTCCGCCAGAATACGTCATCGAGGCCTATCTCGAAGCGACACTAGCCCTCCATGATCCCCCATCGTTCGCGATGCACCGCGATCGGCTGGTTCAGTTGAAGAAGGACTATGATGAGAGACACAGCTTCTGGTCGAATTCCGGCCTTGATCCCGCGATCAAGAAGAAGCTGCTCGAAAAATCGCACCGTGATGTCCAGCGCTTCTGGACCTTGGTTGAACAGTCTTTTTTGCCCGCGCTGGCCACGGCCGATGCCGCTGCGGCGGCCAAATCATATGCGGACATAACGGCGGCCTATACTGCGCATCGCGCAGTGATCGAAGAGATCGTCAAACAGACCAAGGATGATAATGCTGCCACTGAAGCCGAAGCCGCCAGGCGAGTTAGATTTTTCACTTGGGTTCCCTCGGGCATTTTCGCACTCGTCCTTGTTATTGTTGGTGCCGGAATCGCCGGTGTCGTAAAGGGCGTTATCCATCCGATCGTCAAGATGACCGATGTCATGCAGCGCCTCGCCAGTGGAGAATTGGAAAGCGAAATTCCCTCCCTCGGCCGAAAGGACGAGGTCGGCGCGATGGCTGGCGCGGTTCAGGTCTTCAAGGAAAACGCCTTGCGTGTTCGGGCCATTGAAGAGGAACTGCGCAGGGAACATCAACACCTCGAAGAGCTGGTGACACTCCGGACAGCGGATCTGACGAAGGCCAACGCAAGGCTCGAAGCGTCCAACAAGGAGTTGGAGGCATTTTCCTATTCGATCTCGCACGACCTCAGAGTGCCGCTCCGGGCGATCGACGGCTTCTCCCGTCTCCTGCTGGAAGATTATTCCAGCAAGCTCGACGCCGAGGGCCAGCGGGTGCTGAACGTCGTGCGCGACAGCACGCTCAAAATGGCCGAGCTGATCGACGACATCCTTGCGTTTTCGGGGGTCGGCCGCAGTGAGTTGATTTCGGTGCAGATCGACATGGATGGATTGGTCCGCCACCTGCTCAGGGTATTCGAGCCGACGGTCGCGGGGCGCAAGCTGACCTTCGACATCAAGCCGCTGGCGCCGGCGCAGGGCGACGCGGCCATGATCCGGCAGGTCTGGACCAATCTGATCGAGAACGCCATCAAGTTCACCGGACCCAAGCCCGACGCCGTCATCGAGATCGGCTCGACCACTGGCGAAAAGGAAACAATCTACTATGTCAAGGACAATGGCGTGGGCTTCGACATGCAATATGCCAGTAAACTGTTCGACGCGTTCCAGCGGCTGCATGGCGCCGAATTCACCGGCGCCGGCATCGGGCTCGCCATCGTCAAGCGCATCGTCGCGCGGCACGATGGGCGGGTGTGGGCCGATGGCAAGGTGAACGAGGGCGCGACGATTTATTTTGCCCTGCCTGTCCAGGAGGACTCTCATGTCTGACGCAAACGCAGTGGTCGAAATTCTTCTGGTCGAGGACAATGCAACCGATGCGGAACTTTGTATCCGCGCGCTCAAGAAGCACAATCTGGCCAACCGGCTTGTATGGGTGAAGGACGGCGCCGAGGCGCTCGACTTCCTGTTCGCCAGGGGCGCCTTCGCCGACCGCGCGGCCTCCGCCGGCCATGCGGCCTCGATCCAGCCGAAGGTCGTCCTGCTCGATCTCAGGCTGCCCAAGGTCGATGGGCTCGAGGTCATCCGCAAGGTCCGGGCCGACGCTGTGTTGAAGGTACTTCCTATCGTCGTTCTGACATCGTCGAAGGAGGATCGCGACGTTGTGGAAGCCTACAAGCTCGGCGCCAACGCCTTCGTCAGCAAACCGGTGGAGTTCGATGAGTTCGCCACCAAGGTCGCGCAGCTCGGCCTCTTTTGGCTGCTTGTCAACAAGCCGCCGCTTTAGATCGGACGCACGCGCATGGATCCGGCACCGGATAGATCTCTCAAGATCCTGATCCTGGAGGACGAGCCGACCGACGCGGAGCTGGTCGAGCGCACGCTGCGCAAGGCCGGCCTCAAAATCGTCGTGGAGCGGACCGCGACCGGGCGAGGCTTTGCCGAGGCGCTAGACAAGTTCAAGCCGGACATCATATTGGCGGATTACAAGTTGCCCGATTTCGATGGGCTTGCAGCGGTCAAGCTCGTTCGAAAGAAGGATCCGGAGCTGCCTGTGATCGCGGTCTCGGGTTTCATTGGCGACCAGGCTGCGGTCGAACTGATCAGGGCAGGCGCCAACGATTACGTGCTCAAGGACCGTCTGGCGCGGTTGCCCTCCGCCGTGCAGCGGGCCATGGCCGAGACGGAAGGGCGGCGCGAACGCAAACGCGCGGAAGAGGCGCTGCGTGAAAGCGAGGTGAAGCTGCGCGAGAGCGAAGCGATGTATCGTTCGCTGGTCGCGGCAATGGCCGAAGGCGTTGTGTTTCAGGCAGCCAGCGGAGACGTCATTGCAACCAACCCGGCCGCCGCGAGAATCCTTGGGGGGCCTTCCGAACGGCGGCTGTTTGGGTTGAAATCGGACACCGTCCCCTGGCCCTGCATTCGTGAAGACGGAACTCCGTTCCCCGCAGAATCTCACCCTTCCATGGTCACCTTGCGCACCGGCCAGCCGCAACAGGATGTGGTGATGGGCCTGTGCCAACCCGACAGGGCGCCGACCTGGATTTCCATCAATTCGCAGCCCTTGCTGTTCGCGGGGGAGACGGCTCCACATGCGGTCGTCACGACTTTTCACGACATCACCGGGCGGAAGCAGGCGGAACGCGCACTTCATCGACTCAACCGGACGCTCAGAACCCTCAGCGCCGCCGACGCAGCAGTCGTGCGCGCAACAACCGAGCAGGAATTGCTCGACGAAATGTGTCGGATCGGCGTGGAATTCGGTGGCTATCGCCTGGCCTGGATCGGTTTTGTCGAACACGACGAGGCCAAGTCGATACGGCCGGTGGCATGGGCTGGCGAGCATCCCGAATTTGTTCAAACGGCGAATATCACCTGGGCGGACACCGAGCGGGGACGGGGCCCGACCGGGACCGCGATCCGGACCGGTGAAGTGCAGATCAACCAGGACGTCGCGACCAATCCGAATATGCTGCCTTGGCGGGCCGACATGCTCAGATACGGTTTCAACGCCTGCATCACACTGCCTCTCAAGAATAAATCGGAAGTGTTCGGCAGCGTCGCATTCTACGCGAGCGAACAGGATGCCTTCGGCCCGGAGGAGGTCGTCCTGCTGAAGGAGCTGGCTGGAGATCTTGCGTTTGGCATTTCAGCGCGGCGCGACCGTGCCGGGCACGAGGCGGCGCTCTCGGTCGTGCAGGAAAACCTGAAATCGACCGTCCAGGCGATCGCCGCCGCAGTCGAAATGCGCGACGTTTACACGGCAGGCCATCAGCGCCGGGTGGCCGATCTCGCGGTCGCAATCGCGCGCGCGATCGGTCTGACAGAGGAGCAGATCGAGGGCGTCTTCCTTGCAGGCCTGATTCACGATGTCGGCAAGATCAATGTGCCGGCCGAGATCCTGAGCAAGCCCGGCAAGTTGACGCCGCTCGAATTCCAGATGGTCCAGACCCACGCGCAAACCGGATATGACATCGTAAAGGGCATCAAGTTTCCCTGGCCCGTCGCCCAAGCCATCCTGCAGCATCACGAGCGGCTCGACGGTTCGGGCTACCCGAACCACCTCAAAGGCGAGGACATCCTGATCGAGGCCAAGATCCTGGCGGTCGCCGATGTAGTTGACGCGATGGTGTCGCATCGCCCCTATCGGGCCGGGCTTGGTCTCGATGCGGCTCTGGCCGAGATCGAGGCTGGGAAAAACCGTATTTACGATCCGGCGGCTGTCGACGCCTGCGTTGCCCTCTTCCGCCAGAAGGGCTTCAAGTTCAGTTGATTCAAGTTCGACTGAACTGCACGCTGCAATCGGCATTGGCGGAGGCCGGGACGAACCGTCTCGTTGTTCTCGCGAGGCGGTCGTCGAGGGGCTGGAACCATTGATTCAAATCAAAATCATCAGCTTAGCAGCAAGTATGAGTACAACAAGCTGGATTCCGGTTTGACCGCCGGGTTGCATTGATACTGGGCGGCGTACCGACATCGCCGCCAGAAAGTCCTTTCAATGTTTTTGCGCAACATCCTGCTCGCCATAGGCGGTGTTTTCGTGCTCGTCGGAGTTGGCCTCTTCATCGTGTGGTTCGGCCAGATGAGAAACCGCCCTGTCGCTGTAGTCGAAAAACCGGTCGAAAGCCGACCGGCGGTCCTGGCGGCGGCCCGTACAATCGACCTCGGCACATTATTGCGAAAAGAGGATATTGCCTGGAAGGACGTGGGGCCGGGTGAGGTTCGCCCAGGATATCTCATGCGTGGCCAGATTTCGGAAGCGGAATTCTTGGGCGCGATCAGTCGGCGCAATTTCGCCGAGGGCGAGCCGCTGATCGCGAGCGAGTTCGTCAAGCCCGGCGATCGGCAATTTCTCGCCGCAGTGCTCAAGCCGGGGAACCGTGCCGTATCGATTTTCGTTGATGCGGCACAAAGCGCGGCAGGGATGGTTTTGCCCGGCGATCGTGTGGATGTGATTTTGACGCAAAGCTTCGGCGAACAAGCAACTGATCCCGGGCGCAGGACAGTCAGCGAGACTATGCTGCGCGACGTGCGAGTGATCGCCATCGATCAATCACTGACTCAGTCGACCAACGTAGCGACTGCGATGAGCGCCGAGGCCCGTATTCCGAAGACGGTCACGCTTGAGCTGCTTGAACGGCAAGCGGAGGCGCTCATGGTTGCCGCGCAGCTGGGTAAGTTTCAGCTTGCGGTTCGGCCTCTCGAGCGCGTAGCCGTCGAGCGACCTGAAGGACAGACGGAGGCCGGGCCGGTCTGGGCGTCGGATGTTTCGCCAGCTCTCAGGGAGATCGGGGCACAGGTACTACGGAAATGCAATCCGGACGAGTCGCTTTCCGGGAGTTCGCTCGAATGTCTGGTCCGCCGTCCGCCCAACTCGTCTGGCGGCAGCGCGCCCTTTTTGTCCCGGCAAGTCATCGCGCCCGGTAACGTCGAGAGAGGCCCAAAGTGATGGATACGCCCGGACATGATCCCGGCCGGACCCGCGCCCGGGAAGCGGCGCCGGTTGCGACGGTCTTTGTATCCGATCAGGACTCCGAGGGAGTCATCCGTCAATCGCTCAGCGATCTCGGCGTCGACGACGCCGAGTTCAAGAAAGGTACGGTCGAAACCGCAACAGCCTACCTCGCCATGCAGCCGTCGCCGCGTCTTCTCTTTGTGGACCTGAGCGGCGTCGATGACCCGCTCGCACGTATTTATGAGCTTGCGGAACGATGCGAACCGAGCGTCAGCGTCGTGGCGATCGGCGACAGGAACGACATCGTTCTCTACCGCGACCTGAAAAACGCCGGTGTCAGCGAATATTTCTTCAAGCCTTTGATCATTGACGTGGTTAAAGCGATCTGCCGCGGGATTCTGCGTGACGGAGGCGAACATTCGCCGAATCAACGCACCGGTAAGCTCGTCTTCGTGATCGGCGTGCGCGGCGGCGTCGGAGCCACCACGATCGCGGCCAACGCGGCCTGGTATTTGGCCGAGAAAAGGCAACGCTGGGTCATGGTTGTCGATCTCGACCTGCACAACGGCGACGCCGCGCTGCAATTTGATTCGACGCCGGGCCATGCGCTCCGCGAAGCGTTCGAAAAGCCCGAGCGCGTCGACAGGCTCTTTCTCGAACGCGGAACGATACATGTGCGCGAGCGTCTCGATTTGCTGGCGGCTCTTGAACCGCTGAGCGAGAGCACGACGCTGGCCGAAGACGCCGTGCTCTCGCTACTGGGAAAATTGCTGCATCGGTATCGTTTCGTCTTTGTCGACTTGCCGTCGATCGTTGCGTTGGGGCTGGCTCAAGTGCTGCACCAGCCGAGCGTCTGTGTCCTGGTCAGTGATGCCAGTCTGGCGTCGGCGCGAGAACTGTCGCGCTGGCGCGAATGGATCGGGCCCAATTCTGCCGAGCGCAGGACGCTGCATGTTCTCAACATGAACGGGGCCGACGGAGCGCTGCCGGAATCCGAGTTCATTCGTGCGGTTGGCCGGGCCCCCGATATCATCATCCCCTATGATCGGGACATCGCGATGGCCTCAAAATTTGGTGTGAAGGCCACACGGAAATGCGCTGTGCTCAACCGTGGTTTGACGCAGTTGCTCCGCGACTTGACGGGAGAGACTGACGCGCCGACGCGTTCGATATTCAGTCGGGTCTTTGGTTGACATGGGCCAGTTCGGCAGAAAAACCGCCAGCGAGACGCCTGCCGCGGAGCAGGCTCCGACGAACCTGCGGCAAGCCGGGGGGACGGCGGTCGGCGATGCACTGATGAAGGCCTCGACAAGGTCGACGGTCTCCGTGGCGAAGGACTACATCCGCGACCAGATCTTTCTGCGCATCGAGCCATTGGTTGCGGTGCGGATCAGCCAGCAGGACCTGATGGTCTCCGTCAATAAACTGGTGGCCGAGATCGCGAATGAGCGAAAAATCCTCCTGAACCAGGATGAGCAGCGCGTTCTCAGCGCCAGCATCGTCGACGAAATGGTCGGACTCGGGCCGATCGAGCCGCTGCTACGGGATTCGTCAGTAGCCGATATCCTCGTCAACGGGCCGCGCATGATCTATGTGGAGCGGCGGGGCAAGCTGGAGCTGACCAAGCTGCAGTTCCGCAGCGATGCGCACGTCCTGCATGTGGCGCAACGCATCGCATCATCGATCGGCAGGCGCATCGATGAATCAAGTCCCATGCTGGACGCAAGATTGGCGGATGGCAGTCGTGTTAACGTGATCATTCCGCCGCTCAGCCTCAGAGGACCTTGTATTTCGATCCGAAAGTTTTCCAAGTCCATGATGGATTTCGCAAGCTTTGTCACAGGCGGCACGCTTTCGCCGCAGCTCGCAAGCGCGCTCGAGATCGCCGCGCGTTGTCGTCTGAATATTATCATCTCCGGCGGCACCGGCTCCGGTAAAACGACCCTGCTCAACTCTCTTTCGCGCATGATCGATCCGGGCGAGCGCATCGTCACGATCGAAGATGCCGCCGAACTCCAGCTTCAGCAGGCTCACGTCATTCAACTGGAGACGCGTCCGCCCAATGTCGAAGGGCACGGCGAAATCTGCCAGCGTGATTTGATGCGCAACGCCCTTCGAATGCGGCCGGACCGGATCATCGTGGGGGAGGTTCGTGGAGCAGAGGCCTTCGACATGATGCAGGCGATGAACACGGGGCATAACGGCTCCATGTCGACGGTTCATGCCAACTCCGCGCGCGACGCGTTGGGGCGTATCGAGAACATGATCTTGATGGGGACCGGCAACTTGCCGATGCGGGCGATTCGCACCCAGATCGTCAGCGCACTCGACCTTGTGGTGCATACCGAGCGCATGCGCGACGGTGTTCGTCGGGTGACCGAAGTTGCGGAGATTGTCGGGCTGGAAGGAGAGGTCATCACCCTTGGTTCGTTGTTCACCTACAAATACCAGGGCGAAAACCCGGATGGCACCCTCCGCGGAGGTTTCGAACCGACACAGGTCCGACCACAATTTATTCCGCGGCTGGAGTATTTCGGATTAGCCCGTGCGTTCTTGCGGTCGCTTGGCGTTCCGGAGAAAGAAACCGAGGAATAACTCATGTCGTCCGTCATCGGGCTGGCGCTTGTTCTGCTGCTGATCGGCGTGGTCGCACTGACGGCGGCGCTGCTGATGAGTCGAAGAACACGCCTGGAGACGGAGAGGCGCGTGAACCTTATCACCGGCGAAAGGGAGACGTCCGGGGGGGGCAGCGCGCTCGGCGAACTGCTGAAGGTCCGAACCAGAAAATTTGATGCGCAGGTGCGCCGCATATTCACGATCGGAATCAAATACACCTGGGCAATGCGGTCCGGCTCGCTCAAGCTCCTGCTGATAGCCGCGCTATCGGCCGGCGGGATGTGGCTCCTGACTCGCCAGCTCCTCGGTTTCTCGCCATTGCTCGCGGTGGCGGTGAGCGCGGCTGCGTCGTTCTTTGCGCCGCGCTTTCTTCTTTCCCGGGAGCAGAAGCAGACCGAACGCAAGTTCGTCGACCTGTTTCCGGACGCGGTCGACACCGTCGCTCGCACGCTCCGGGCCGGCCTGCCGATCACTGCGGCGATGCGGACTGTCGCCGTCGATGGATCGCCACCCGTCAGCACGGTATTCGGCTTGATCGCTGATGACCTGCGAATTGGCGTTCCGCTCGAGGAAACCCTGGAGACAAGCAGCCGGGAAATAGGGCTGCCGGAGTTTCGCTTTTTCACCGTAGCCATGACGCTGCAGTATGTGACCGGAGGCAACCTCACGGCGACGCTGGAAATTCTTTCCGACATCATACGCAAGCGCCGCGCGGCCCGCCTCAAGGCCAAGGCCGCCACCGGCGAAATTCGCATCACCGCTTATACTCTCGGTGCGATACCGATTCTGACCACCGGAGCGTTGCTCGTCGTTCAACCGCGCTATCTCATCCCCTTATGGACGGACCCGCGCGGCCATTTGATTCTCGCGCTGGCTGGCGCTCTGCTTCTGCTATCGTTCCTTACGATGCGGAGGATGATGCGCAGTGTGACCGACGCGTGACGGAAATAGAGGCGAAGCCATGAATGCGTGGCAGCTCTGGAATGCCCTGACTTTCGCCGACTTGATGGGGCTGTTTGGCATAATTGCGCTGGTCGCAGGTGGCACGGTTCTGATTGCTTCCAGCATTCTGGTGCATGCCGACGCGCTGGCGCGGCGCGTCAATCTGGCCCTGCCGCGACCCGCGATGGCAGGGGCTGGAGCGCCGGGAGAGGCGCATCCAACGATCGTGCAGCAGCTTCCTTCGCTCGCGGTCGGCATCTCGAAGGCGGAGCAGCAGCAGATCATCCGGCTGCTATCGTACCTCCGTGTGCCGGCCGATCGGGCAGTGTCATATTTTGTCGTCGCCAGGGTTGTTGTGGCCTTGAGCTTTGCCGCATTGGCGTTGGGGGCGGCCATGCGTTTTGCCCTCTTTGCGGCGCACTGGTGGCTGCCGATCATGGCTGCGATCGTGGCCGCGATCGTGGGCTGGATTTCACCGCTCTTCTATATCGATCGCGTCGTGAAGCAGCAGGCCGAGGCCGTCGCGTCAGGGCTGCCTGATGCACTCGAATTGCTGGTGGTCTGCGTCGAGGCCGGTTTGTCTCTCGAGGACGGGCTTCAAAGGGTCGCTCGCGAACTCAGGGAGGCGCAACCGGCGCTCGCCGATGAACTCGTTCTGACCTGGGCTGAAATCAATGTCCTGCCCAGTCGCGCGCAGGCGCTCGCCAACTTGGCTGATCGGATCGACGTTCCGAGCGTGCGGTCAGTCGTGAGCATGCTGTCCCAGAGTCTACAATTCGGAACGCCACTTGCCCAATCGCTGCGGGTGGGGGCAGTGGAAATGCGCAATGACCAGATGGCGCTGTTGGAAGAGCGGGCAAGCCGGTTGCCGGCGATGCTAACCATTCCGGTGATGCTGTTCATCATGCCTACGGTCTTTCTGCTCGTTGGTGGACCGGCCGCCCTAAGATTGATCGATATGTTCCGATCTGGATTGCACTGAAGCGGCTGTTGCAATGCAAAGCCGGAGCGTCGGACCATGCTGCCGAGATCGAATCGCCGCTCGATGCGCGACCGCGCTTTTGGACAACAGTCGGGCGGTTTCATGTGATCATGTCAAGCAAGCCCCTGTCCGCCATTGACATTCGCGAGTTAAAACAATCAAATAATCACCGGTGGTTGTGTTGGCAGGCTTTGATTCGTCTCGATGGTTGGGGCGAATGAGTTTCACTTGAATTCGATGACAGCTGAGGGCGGGCATGGCTGTTGTTTGGGTGCGCTTCAATCAAATTGAAGGTGTGCTGGTTACGAGTTCCATGAAGCCGCCAATCGCCGCGACGCATGGAGCCTAGCTGGCCGCGCCAAAAAAATGATGGCTTGGTTCCAGATGGGGCGGGCATGTTCCTTAGGTTGGCAGGCGGCATCAGCCAGTCCCTACAAAGTGGGACAGCATCGGCAATTCGAGGACAGTTGCTGGGCCGCCTCGTGATGGGCCGCATGGGAGCGGCCGTGGCACTGATGGCTGCGGCCATCAGCGTCGGAATCTACGGCACCGGCCCGGCGAGGTCGCAGGTGCACGTGGTTCAGGATGACCCCATACCAGCGCGGCAGATTTCGGTGACGCGCGACAAGTCGCGCACGATCAAGCTGGATAAGCCATTTGCCTCGGCGGTCGTTGGAGCTCCGGATATTGCCGATGTCCTGCCGATGTCCGATCGCATAGTTTATATTCAGGGCAAGAAAATCGGAACCACCAATGTTACCCTGTTCGATCAAGGCAAGAATGTGATCGGCGTGATCGGACTGGAAGTCACGATCGATGTCCAGAATATCGCGAGCAAGATTCGCTCCGGAACGAACAGCCCCGGCATCCGCGTCTCCAGCAGCAACAACCAGATTGTGTTGAGCGGCGAGGCGAGGGATGCCGTGGATGCGGAAAAGGCGGTCGCGATCGCTAGGGGAATGGCGACGCCGCCGGAAGGAAAGGACCCCGAAAAATACGTCATCAACGCGATGCGCGTTGCCGCGTCGCAGCAGGTGATGCTGAGAGTCCGTTTCATCGAAGTGAGCCGCCAAGCGGAGCGGGAAATCGGTGTGAACTGGTTTGGTGCCAATGCCAGCGGAACGCGTGGCATCAATACCGGAACGGGCGCCATCACCCAGGCTGGCCCCACGGCCACGAGCGCTGGAGTTCCCGTGTTCAACACGATCGGAACATTCGCTGGAAGCACCTTGAGTGCGCCCTTCGGCGTTGGGCTTTTCAACCTTGCCAACAAGGGCGGCAGCGTCGACGTTCTGATCACTGCGCTGGAGAAGAAGGGACTCGCACGGCGGCTCGCGGAGCCGGATCTCGTCGCTCTTTCCGGCGACACGGCGAGCTTTCTCGCGGGTGGAGAATATCCTGTGCCTTCCGTGCAGTCCTCGTCGGGCACCACCCCTGTCATTACCGTGTTGTACAAGCCATTCGGCGTGCAATTGACGTTCGTTCCGACCGTCCTCGCCAGCGGAATCATCAATCTGCGCCTGACGCCTTCGGTCAGCGAACTCGATTACACCAACGCCGTTTCGATCTCCGGTACTCTTGTTCCGGCGCTGAGCAAACGGGAGGCGCGGACGGCGATCGAACTGCGCGACGGGCAGAGCTTCGCGATTGCCGGTCTTCTTCAGTCGGATAATTTGCGGGATGTCGGACAACTGCCATGGCTTGGTTCGGTGCCCGTTCTCGGGGCGCTGTTCCGCAGCACGTCGTACCAGCAGAAAGAGACCGATCTCGTGGTGATCGTCACGCCTCATCTTGTCGCGCCCGCGGCTCCTGGCCAGGCCCTGGCGACGCCATTTGACAAACAGCTTCCCGGCAACGATGTCGACCTGTTCCTGATGGGCCGGCCGGAAGTCCGCAAGCAATATACCGACTACCTGACCTCGGGTGGAGCGCATGAAGGACCCTATGGTCACATGATGCCCCTCGAACCGAAATGATGGCGCGACCGATGGGAAGGAAGGTTCGAATGACGAAAATGACCGGCTTGGTCGCACTCCTGATCCTGATCGCCTCTGGCGATGCGCGGGCGGCGGACTACCCGTTTTGGGATGAAATGGCGCGGTATTTTCAGCGGATCGATACGATCTCGGTGACCTCCGGCGACGCCAGAGAGGTGAATGCGGTCACCCACATCATCGACCCTTGGCCGCGCCATGTCCGCAACCGGCGCATTCCCGCAAATGGCGAGCGCATGGTCGGTGCAATCACACGCTACAGGAATCCAGGTGGGCTGGGTAAGACCACGGCTGCGCCGACCCTTGCCCCGATCATTATTCCAACCGCGAGCAGTAGTGGCGGCGGGGAAGGCTATGGCGGCGGGCAATAAGGGCGCGCGGGGCGATCACCTGGATACAGCTCGTGCCGGGAATCTCCCGACTTGAAGCGCCAGAGCATCAGTTACAGACTCTAGCACCCACTTTCCGAAGTTCGTGAGTCACTGCTGCTATATTCGTGCACGAGCTTCGGAAAGTCATGGGTATTAGCAAGCTTATGATTCTAGTACCGCTTTTCGATCTGAAGTCCCTGAGACGAATTCGCGGCAGGTGATGCAGGGACTTCACTTCGGGTCGGCGGTACTAGGGGCATTTCGAATCGAAATGGCGCGCATTTTTCATTTGTTGTCGGCCGGACTGCTCACAATCGCGCTTGGAGGGTGCGAAACCGTAGCGGGCCCGGTTGCGGCCGTCGACGATGCAGGAACCACCGTGACGATCTCAGAGCCCGGGGACGTCAAATATTATCCTTCAGATGAACCCTTGCGGTTGGGCGAGGAATATTTCAATCGCGGGATTTACGGAACAGCCGAGCAGTATTTCCAGAGTGCGGTCGAAAAGGCTCCGAAGGACGTGAGTGCATGGATCGGACTGGCCGCCAGCTACGACCGCCTTGGACGTTTCGATCTGGCGGACCGCGCGTATCGCCAAGCCATCAAGCTGGGTGGAGAAACCACGCAAATTCTCAATAACCTTGGTTATTCCTACATGCTGCGCGGAAAACTGACCGCGGCTCGGGCAAAATTCATGGAAGCTTACCGGCGTGAACCTGACAACCCGACGATCCTCAACAACATCAATCTGCTGAATTCAAGCTATCGATTCATCGAGCGAGAGCTGCCTCCGCAGTAGAGTGCATTCCGTATTGAGCGGGGTTGGCGTCGCGGGGCATCGTTGCGTTGCATCGAACACGATCATCTTGCCATGACGGACGCTTCGATCGGAGTCAGCAGGCAGCCGGTTCGATGACACCCCGGCGCAGGAATTCGGTGGCGCGTTCGGCTGGCACGGCCTTGCTGAAGTAAAAGCCTTGCCCCACCAGGCAGCCGGCAGACACAAGGAAATCGAGCTGGGCCTTGGTCTGAACGCCCTCCGCAATGACCTTGATGCCGAGTTCTCGCGCCAGACTCAGCGTCACCTTGGTAATCGCGATATCGCCGGCGTTTTCCGGGATGCCGAGGATGAAGCGCTGCGCCAGCTTGAGACGGCCCACCGGGTAGGTGCTCAAATAGGCGAGAGAGGAGTACCCGGTTCCGAAGTCGTCGATCGCAATACTCGCTCCGAGTCGCTCGATCCGTGCCAGGGCGTCGCTATGCATCTGCGTGGTTTCCATCAAGACGGACTCGGTAAGCTCGATTTCGATTTCGCCGGGAGCAATGCTCCACCGTTTCAGGTTCTCGGCCAAATCCTCCTCGAACTCCGTGCAAACGCACAACTCCGCCGCGGAGACGTTGACCGCTAGGCGAGGCGGCGCGATTCCCTGGTCCCGCCAAGCCTTGAACTGCCGGCATGTCTGATCCAACACCCAGCGACCGAGGGGGCAGATGGTCCCAGTCTTCTCCGCAAGGGGAATAAAGAGGTCGGGCAATAGCAGTCCGCGTCGGGGGTGGTTCCAGCGAACCAGCGCTTCCATCCCGACGATCCGGCCTGAGGTAAGCTCGACCTGTGGCTGGTAGTAGAGTTCGAGCTCATGGTTATCGAACGCGGCGCGCAGCTCATTGGTCAGCACGACGCGTTCACGCACTTCCCGGTCGAGTTCTTCGGCGTGGAAGCAATAGCGGTCGCGGCCTTCTTCCTTTGCCCGATAGAGTGCGAGATCGGCCTGGGTCAGCATCGTTTCAGGTTCCGTAATTGTCGGATCGCAGAATGAGATTCCGATGCTTACCGTGACGTGAATCTCGTTGCCGTCTAGTCGATATGGAGCTGCCATCGATTTCGTCAGCTTTGCGGCTAACACCCCTGCGTCCGACGCGTCGTCCATGTCGGTTTGGAGAACCGCAAATTCGTCGCCGCCGAACCGCGCGATGAAATCGCTTTCGCGCACTTCATCCTTGAGACGGATCGCGACCGCCTGCAACAGGCGATCGCCCTCCATATGGCCCAGCGTATCGTTGATGTCCTTGAAGCGATCCAGATCAAGGTAGTGGACCGCAAAGGCTCCGGCCCCGCGCCTGTTCGATGCGAAAGCTTCGTGGAGCCGACGTATGAACGCTGGGCGATTGGGCAGGCCTGTGAGCGGGTCATGCAGCGCTTGCGCGAGTAACGCGGCTTCCGCCGCTTTGCGCGCCGTGATGTCCTGCACCTGGGTGATATGGTGAAAGGGCGCACCTGATGCGTCGAAGACCACGGCGGCGTTGAGCTGGACCCAGACAACTTTGCCGTCCTTGCGGATATAGCGCTTTTCCGTTTCGTAAACGGGAATTTCACCGGCATGCAATCGACGGGCGTTTTTGATGTTTTCGGCGCGATCGTCCGGGTGAGTGATATCCGCGAAGCTGCGGGTCAGCAATTCGTCCTCGCTGTAGCCCGTGATTCGGCAATACGCGGCATTGACCTTGATGAAGCGGCCGTTCAGGTCGACCAATGCCATCCCGTGCCCGGCGGACTCGAAGGCGCTGCGGAAGCGCGCCTCACTCAAGTATATCGCCTGTTCCGCCGCCTTACGGCCGGTGATGTCGCGGGCCGAGGCGATACCCTGGACAGGCTTTCCCGTACTGTCGAGAACCACGAATACCCGCCCCTCAACAAGCACATGGTTCCCGTCCTTCCGTTGCATTTTGAATTCGGATTCGCTTATACGGCCGGGCTTTTCGAGGCTTTGGATGCGTTCAACCGCGGCCTGGCGCTCTTTCGGCGCCAGAAAATCTTGCCAGTTCCTGCCGATCAACTCCTCGGCCTTCTCATATCCGAGAAGCTTTGCGGCGGACTTGTTGGCTGCGTCGACGGTGCCGTCCGCGTTCCAGACGAGGATGGCGTCGGGTGAAAGATCGAACAGAGCGCGATAGTCCCTCTCGCTTTTCTGTAGCGATTTTTCGAGCAGCGCTTCCTTGGTCCAATCGCGATTGAAGGACTTCCCGAGCTCTCCATACGGGATCTTTTTTGGCTGCTTCGGAGCATGCCCGAGATGGCGCGCCAAATGCGCCTCGATCCGGGCCGGCGGTGCCATGATGAAGCGGCAAGCCGCGTCGCCTCTGGCCCGGCAGGAAACCTCCGTGGCGACCAGGGGCAGTCCGAAACTTTCCTCGCACCACCCCGAGGAATACCCAGCGTTCATGTGGCAGACTGGGAAATCGCTGTGCTTGCCGGCACGCATCCATGCATCCGCCTCGAATGAGTAAGGGTGGTCGTAGAGAAGGAAATAGTCTTCGCTGGGCTCGGGTTTCGATTCTTCCGATATGTCCACGAAAGCCCAGCCGGCATGAGAAAAGAAAATGGGACCGGGGGCGAGTTTGCTGATCGGATCGCTCAATCCCATCGCTTTGTGGAAGTGGCGGGCGTCCGCTTTCCCAAGTGCATGAGCAATGTCGAACAGCATTTGGCTGGCAATGGCGGTGGCCTCATGCTCCGAATGCGCGAAGAGGCGTTTGAGGACATCAAAGAATTCGACGGACAGCGACGCTCCTCGAACAAGGACGAACCGCTCATCCGAGATTTCAATGGTGCCCTTGGTGGGGTCATCCCGCCGGTCCCGAAAAAATCTGCTGACCTGTTCTTCCGCCTTGTCGAAGAGGGCCTCGATCGGCGGCGGGGCCTTGACCGTTCGCGACATTGCAGAACCTCAGCTTCAAGATCTCGATCGAACGCTCGTCCCGGTAACTTTCGACGTGTCGACTTCCGCTTCGAAAGCACAACGCCGCGAAACGACGATGCCGCGCCTGCATCCTGCCATGATACGATATGTTAGACGTACGTTTTCGGGCGCTGATCGGCTTGATCCAGATCAACCCGCCGATCCCGGCCTGGAAAGGGCGAGATACGCCGCTGGTGCTCGATCTTGCGCAACGCCCGCTACGGATATTGCGGCGGATAGCACGCCGTCGCGCTTAACGTCATGGTGTTGGCGCCGCCAAGCGTTGAAGTCCCATAAAACCACGGGATGACAAACTGGAACGTATAGGTTGCGCTCACCTGCTTGCCGCAGGCAGGTTGCGTGACCGTGAACGCCGCAGCCGTGACATCGAGCCCCCATGCCTCGCCTACGGCATAGTTTTGGATCAGGCCGGTGTTGGCGCACGCCGTGCTGTTGACGGCGGCGCATCGCGCGGCGGCTTCGGTCGCCCGGCTCAGGGTCGTAAATGTCCACAGCAGGCGGCCGATGTCGATGATTCCGAAAGTGAACAGCAGCAGCACCGGCAGGACGAAGCCATATTCAATGGCGACGGCACCGCGAAGCCGAAACCGGGTTTGCGATTTCCGGATTGGCGCCATCGCCTAGTTCACCCTCACCACCGCTTTTGCGGTAAATGTGGACGGCACCGGCAGTCCCGGAAGGGACAGAATAATTAGGTGATTGAGCGCCGCGTTGACCTGAACATATACGCCCGCCGTGGTGATCCCGTCGGCGCAGGTGGGTGGGGGGTTGGGGGGGATGGGGAAGAGGCACGCCATCTCCGTGATGCCGGTTGCCTGCGGACAGCCGCAAAACCGCCGTGGAGCGGGGGTGGCTGTCAGGGCCGGCGTGCCGTCCGGATAGACGCTGCTGGCATTGAGCACCGAGTTGGTAATGCCCGCAGAATCCCAACCGTTCTTGGCCGCATACAGCATGCCGGCTTCGACCGCATTGCTCACCTGCATCGCCTCATACATGGCGAACCCGAGATCGACCGTTCCCACCAGCAGAATGAACAGGAACGGGAGAAACAGCGCGAACTCGATGGCCGCCGTGCCCGATTCACTCCGGCGTCCGGACCGCTTTCCAGATTTCGTCTTGGCCATGGACATGAATGCGCCTCGTCTACTCGACAAGCTGGGACGCGCTGCTGCTACCGATCGGAAGAACCGGTACGCCGGAGCAATTGAGCTGCAAGGTTGAACTTCCGCTAAAATTTATCGTCAAAGCGATAAGCTGCATGCACGTCGTTACGGTTCCGCTGCCACCGGTGTAGTTGACCGCACCGTTCGGAAAATATGCTGCGCCGGTGATCGTCATCGTTGAGCCGCCCAAGAGCTTGTTGTCGTTGCCTGTGCTGGCCTTCGGGTCCTGGAACAAGGCAATTCCTGCCATCGGCCCGGCGGTCGGTGCAGAGATGTTCAGAGTCGAGCCGCCGGAAATTTGGGCCGTCCCGACCAGTTTGCTCGTGGCGCCCGTGAGCACGATGGAGACGCCGTTCTTCCCGTTCAGCGTGGCGCCGCGGCCCAACGTGAGATCGCCGCCATTGATGATGTAGACCCCCGGCATTAGCGTGAGTTCGCCGCTGCTCTTGTCGGAAATCCCGCCGCAATAGGTTCCGGGGATCAGCGTGTCGCTATCGGCTCCGGTCAGTTTGTAGTTGGTCTTCAAGCACGTTCCAGGCGTCGGCACGGTGTGACCGCTGTAGGGGTCGGTTGGCAGGTTGGTCGCGTTCGTATTGATAGGCGGCTGGACAGGATTAATCGAGCCACCGCCGCTCGTCCTGTAGTCGCCGGCAGTTGATACCGTTTGTGCATTGATTCGAGTGCCGCCGCCGGACACGTCGATCGATGAATCGGACGTTGAGTAGACCGCAAGCCCACACTTGGTAAGGTCCACGATTGCGCCGCCGGATGCCGATACTGCTTTGTTGGCGCTACGCGAAAGGGCCAGCACGCACGAACTGCCCTGGAGCGCCACCGCGCTCACGCCCAGAGTGAAGAGGTCCGAGCCGAATAATCCGACAAGAGTGAGAGTCTGAGGCTGGGTAATGATCACCTGGACCGCGGCTGGATCCGCGGCATGCGCGGCGCTGGCCGGCGGACTGACCGGCGGATGATTGACGGTGATCACGACGCCATCGACGCCGTTGACATAGCCGACGGCGGCCGCGAGCGCATACGCCTCGGTCCTGAAATCGGCAGGATGGCCTGTTGCCAGTGCGGTTGCGGCGCCGAACGCCGCCGCGTCTGCGGCCGACTGCATTTGACGATGCTTGTAGATGGCGAAACCGATGTCGACAGCCAACGCGGCCATGCCGATCAACACGGCCGCTACGAGGCCCATCTGTATGGCGACGCTGCCCTGCCGGGACCGGCGAAGTTTTCGCGCCAGGGCGCCGATCCAAATACGCATCCCAATATACCCCCTGCAGATGCTGTCCGGCGATGCGGCCACAAGACGGAGCCGCAAAACGGGTCAGCTGCAGAATGGCTCAATGCCGGCTCGCCTCGTGCACGCTCATCTGACATGGCCCAGCCCGAAATTAGAACGGTCCGTGATGCAAAATGTTCCGCCGCCGAGCGGCGATCGATAACGTGCAACATCATGAACCATAACGCCGGAACTCCCGGATTTCTCCGGAGCAAAATCGAAAGGTCGCTCGGGGGGATGCGGGGCATGCCGTTGCTCCCGGGCATGCCGTTGTTCATGCCTCTTGGTGCATCGCAGCATGTGCTGCCCGAAAAAGACACGCAGGCTCGAGAATCATATTCGTTTGCGATTGTTGAGCTATGTCAATAACTTATTTCCGTTAGCTGGTCATGGTACTATTTGTTTTGAACAACGAGGCATGCGATGCGCAGGTTCGCTACAAAAGTCGCCGGCTGGCTTTCGATCGAATCTGAGTCGGGTGTCACCGCGATCGAATATGGGCTTCTCGCCGCACTGATCGCTGTCGTGATTATCACGAGCGTGACGCTCGTCGGCACCAACCTCGAGGCTGTATTCAACTACATCGCCAGCAAGCTAAAGGTACCCACCTAGTAGTCTCCGTCAGCGACGCGGGCGCCATCGCCATGCGTCGCTTGCCAGGATGCGGATCGGCTCTCGATTGAAGCTCGCTGCGGCGTTGGGCCGCATCAGGACGTTATGAGCGTATTCTGATCTCGTCGGTTTCGGTGGAGGAGCGTACGATGCGCAAGTTCGCTACAAAGGTGGCCGGCTGGCTTTCGGTCAAATCTGAGTCGGGTGTCACCGCGATCGAATATGGGCTTCTCGCCGCACTGATCGCCGTCGTGATCATCGTGGGTGTGACGCTCATCGGCACCAACCTCGAAGCCATATTTAACTACATCGGAGGCAAGACAAAAGCACCCTGTACCGAAAAATTTCCGCCGGCGACGCTGGAGCCATCGCGATGCGTCGCTTACCAGGACGCAAAGCAATTGGGGTGAACAGAAAACATGAGCCTCTCGTTTTTCATCCACGCTATCTGTCAGCCGGCGAGTCTGATTATGCTCGGAGTCGGTGCCGCCATCGATCTGAAGGACAGGGTCATTCCTAATGAGCTTGTTGTCGCGATCGCCGTGATCGGAGTTGTTCAGGGCTTGGCTTTGAGACCCGGGGCGTTTTGGCTTAGCCTGCTCGTCGCCATCATTGTATTTTTTGGGCTCTGGATCTTTGCTCACTTCAAGATCATCGGGGGCGGCGACCTGAAGCTCATTAGCGCCGCAACACTTCTTGTTCCGCCCGATCGCGTTGGACAGCTCTTGATCGACATCGTCCTGGCCGGCGGGGGGCTCAGCTGCGTCTATCTCGCGGCGCGTTACGGGCTTAAGCGTCTGCCCGCGCCCCGACCCGCCGCGGCGGAAGCTGCTCCGTCGGCGAGGACGAGCGGGTTTGTCCGGGCGATCAAGGCGGAGCGCATCAGGATCGGTGGAGGATATCCCATGCCTTACGCCGTGGCCGTGCTGGGCGGCGTCATCATTTACTCCGCCATGGAGTTCTTTCAACGTTAGAGCACGATCCGGAACGGTGAGAACCGGCTTTCCGAAGAGATCATGCTAAACAGATGAGACCATGATCCAGTGTGCCGTTGCGCGATAACAAGTCAATCGTAGGCAAGACATGAGGACTCGTGACATGCCCATTCCCACCATGCCCGACGAGAAAATGCGCAAGGCGCTGAAGGAACTGGAGCAGGCCGCTTACAATCACGAGCAATGGGCCGAGATGATTTACGGCACCTTGATCTGTCGCCTGACGCCGGATCAACGGGATATCAGCGACGACGCTCATCGCATGTGCCGGTTTGGCCAATGGTACTACAAGGATGGGATGACCGAGCTTGAACACCATCCCGGCGTCGCAGAGATCGGACTTGAGCATGAGCGGATGCATCAGCATGCGGCGAGACTCCTGCGGGCGTCCGTGAGCGGCGACCGGATCGAGATCGGAGATTTCGAACGTTTCGTGACCGCAGTGAAACGCCTGCGCCTGGAACTCGCGACCGTCCAGCGTGAACTCGCGGATGCGCTCTTTAACCTTGATCCGTTGACGGGGACGCGGAGCCGAACATCGATGCTGACCAGCCTCCGCGAGCAACGGGAGCTGGTAAAGCGCGGCGTGCAACCGTGCGCCCTGGCGATGATGGATCTGGATCACTTCAAGGCCATCAACGACAAATATGGACACGCCACCGGGGACAAGGTGCTGATTGGTTTTGCGCGCCACATCATCATGCACCTGCGCCCCTACGACAAGATATTTCGATTTGGCGGCGAGGAGTTTCTGATTTTTATGCCAGACGCCGACCTGAAGGCGGGCCACGACATCGTTGACCGGTTGCGGGAGGAGCTCGGGTCGTTGCGATTTGACGCGAATGGCAAGGAAATATTTCAAGTCACCGTCTCGTTCGGGTTGACCCTTTTGGACCCGGATATACCAGTAGAGCAATCCATCGATCGCGCCGACAACGCTCTTTACGTCGCCAAGGCGATGGGAAGGAATCGCGTCATCGCCTGGAATGATTCAATGAGTGCATCCCCGGCGGCCTCCGTCTAAATGCTGGCGTGCCAGTAATGAAGCGCCCGCGTCTTGTGCCGTAGCGCCCCGACAAACCGCACAAGCCAGAGGTCGAGGTCGGCTTGCCAGTCCACGTCCATTGATCGGTCCTCCAAAAGCCGACCTCACGTGAATCACGCAAACCCTCTCTTACGAATACCCAAAGCTCGCCCGCCACTAAAAATATGTCAGAGTAGCGCTAGGGAGTATTCTGTGGCGTTTCAGCGGAAAGAGCCGCAGGCAGCGTGAAGTAGAAGCTCGCGCCTTCGTCCACTTTACCCTCGGCCCACACCCGCCCGCCATGGCGCACGACGACGTTCTTGACGATGGCCAGGCCAACGCCGGTGCCCTCGAATTCATCGGCTCGGTGGAGCCGCTGGAAGACGCCAAACAGTTTGTCCACGTATCGCATGTCGAAGCCGGTGCCATTGTCTTTCATCCGGTAGACGACTTCGTCGCCCTCGACAGCGCCGTCCACCTCGATCACTGCCTCGGCGCGGCGAGCCGTGAATTTGATGGCGTTCGAAAACAGGTTTGCCAGCACTTGGCGGATCATGGTGCAATCCCCCCTGGCCGGAGGGACTGCTCCCAGCAGCAGGGCGATCTTGCGCTGCGGCGCTGCGCTCCGCGCTTCCTCGAAGACCTCGCGCACCAATGCGGCCATATCCACTGGTGCCGTTGCCAACTCCCGGCGGGAGACGCGAGAAAATTCGAGGACGTCGTCAATCAGACGGGCCATTCGGGCAGAACTGCTACGAATGACCTCCAAATTGTGCAGACCTTCCTTGTCGAGCCGGTCGTGGTAATCTTCCATTAGAATTCCCGAGAATCCATCGATGGCCCGCAGCGGCGTCCGAAGGTCGTGGGAGAGGGAATAGGAGAACGCCTCCAGATTCTTGTTGGAGCGTTCCAGGTCGGCCGTACGCTCGGCTACTCGCCGCTCCAGCTCTTCGTTGAGCTTGTGCAGAGCATCCTCGGCCAGCTTGCTCTCGGTGATGTCGCTCAAGATGCAGGTCAGACCGACCGCGCGCCCCTGTTCCATGAGCGGTCGACTGGATATGCGCATATAGCGAGGAACGCCCTCCTTGCCGAGCAATCGAAACTCAACGAATTTCTGCCGCCCGGCCAAGGCGCTTTCGAGGCTGTTCGTTAGAACGGGCTGATCATCGGAGTGGATGAATTGTGTGAGCTTTTGGCCGACAATCTGTTCGGGTGCCAGCCCATACGAATTCTGTAAGACGGGGCTGGCATAAGTAACTCTCCCCTCGCTGTCCAAACTGATGATGACTTCGTTGATGTTTTCTACGAGCGAACGGTAGCGAGCCTCACTCTCGGTCAGTTTCTTGCGCGCCGTCTCCAGCTCCTCCAATTGCTGTCGAAGCTGCGGATAATAGCTTTTTCGGATCGAGCGCTCTCCCAGCCCGATGATCTTCTCGCGTAGGGGCGGTCCAACAGACTCAGATCGAGAGCGCTCGTTCATATAACTTCTCTATTTCCTGAATGCTCGCCTGCCGGGGATTGGTGGCGGAACAAGGATCGTTGAAGGCATTGATGGAAAGCTGGGGAATATCGGCCGCAGTGACGCCCAACGCGCCGATCGTCGTGGTGATGCCGGCATTCTCGCGCAGCTTCGCGATGCATTTCAACAGCGCAGCCTTGCGGCCGGGCGCGCCCGCGGTCTCGCCGCCGATCGCCGATAGAATTCTGTCGTAGCGCTCAGGTGCTGCAGGGTAGTTGAAGTCGATGACATGATCCAGCAACAGCGCGTTGCACAATCCATGCGGCGCGTCGAGCAGTCCACCCATGCTGTGGGCCATGGAATGGACCAGGCCGAGGCCGGCGTTGGAAAACGCCAAGCCCGCCAACAGGCTGCCCAACATCATATTGTTTCGGTATTCCAGGTTTTTTGGCGAGGCGATTGCTGGAGCCAGATTTTGCGCGAGCAGCGGTATGGCCGCCAGAGCGTTAATGTCGGTAACGGGCGAACTGGCGTTGGACGCATAGGCCTCAATGGCGTGGACCAATGCGTCCAGACCCGTGGCGGCGGTCAGATCGGCCGGCATGGTCGTGGTGGTTTCCGGATCTATCAGCGAAACGTCGGGCACCACCGTCTTGCTGACGATGGAAATCTTCAGCTTGCGGAGCGTGTCGAGTATGATCGCAAACTGAGAGATATCCGCCGAGGTCCCGGCGGTGGTTGGAACGCAAATCAGGGGTGGGCCGGGCGTTGGCACCTCGTCCACCCCTTCGAATTCCAGAACGTCTTTGTTGTTGGCGGACGCGATCCCGATCCCCTTGGCGCAATCCATCGGGCTGCCGCCCCCCACCGCTACGATGACGTCGCATCCCTGCTCCCGATAGAACCTCACTCCGGCGGCCACCTCATGATCTTTGGGATTGGGCGTGATGCTTTGGAACGTAGCCCAGGGAATGTGCTCGGCGTCGAGCGAGGCGAACGCTTTGTCTACCCATCCGGGGCGGATCACACCGGGATCAGTCACCACCAGCGCCTTCCCGGCGCCGAAATTCTTCGCGTAGCGTCCGATCAGCGTCAGGGCTCCGACGCCGTAGACGAACTCCGGCGCAACGAATTTGCGCAAATCGAACGCGACATGCGGGTCCATTTTGTTCCCCTTTTCGGGTCGTTTTCAAAGTGTCCGCACCGCAATCTAAGATTGCGGACCGTGGCCGACTAAGCGTCAACAGGCGTTGGAAAACGTGACACTCTTTTGTGTCTTTTGGCGCTCTTATGAGTCGCAGCACAACACTCGCCGCACCGCTACGGATCGAGCTCGGTGTCCCAATAGAGATAGTCCAGCCAGCTTTCGTGCAGATAGTTCGGTGGGAAGAGGCGACCGTTGCGGTGCAGCTGGTGCACCGTCGGGGCATAGGGCGTCTGTCTCGGGAACATCTTGGCCTGCTGCGTGGTCATGTTGCCCTTCTTCAGATTGCAGGGCGAGCAGGCGGCGACGACGTTTTCCCAGGTGGTCTGGCCACCCTTGCTGCGCGGGATGATGTGATCGAAGGTCAAGTCGTCGCCGGAGAGGCAATATTGGCAGACGAAACGGTCGCGAAGGAAAACGTTGAAGCGGGTGAAGGCAGGATGCGTGGTCGGTTTGACGAACGATTTCAGCGAGACCACGCTGGGCAATCGGATCTCGAAGGAAGGACTTCGGATCGCCCGGTCGTAATATTCGACGATGTTCACACGATCGAGGAACACCGCCTTAATCGCGTCCTGCCAGGACCAAAGCGACAGCGGGTAATAACTCAGCGGCCGGAAGTCCGCGTTCAGCACCAACACCGGCCAACCGCCTTGTGAGACATGTGCGTTCAAGTAACGCTCCTGGCCTCCATACGGCTGCAAAGCAGCATGCACCCACATACTACATGCAGCGTGACGGGATTGTGAAGCCCCGAGAACAGCTTATCCTGCATGCCAGTCCGGGCCGAAAGTGGGCCGGAACCATGGACAATGACCTTTTGGCGCGTCTGCTGCAACCCGCTTGCATCAGCCGCGATCACCTTTGCGAGAAGAGCCCGCGGCTGATTCGCCGTTCCGGGCAGGTCCGCAGCGGGCCGCCTACTCCGCCACCGCCAGCATGTGTCCGTGATGCGGCGGAACCCGCCCGCCGAGCGTATCGAGATAGACCCGCTGTATCGCCGCGGGTCCGCAGCCCTCGACGACGGTGAGCCATCCGTCGAGCTTCGGCGCGAAGCCGCGCCACGCTGCGCCCAATCGGCTTTCGACGCCGCCCGGACCCCAGTCCTTGGCCCGCTTCCGGATCTGGTCGGGTGCGAAGAACCAGTTCGGCCTGGCGCCGGGCAGATCGGCGGGGCCGTCGTTGCCGTCCTGATGGGTCAGGCCGACGCGGCCGGAATATTTGAGGTTGTCGCTGAGGTGCTGATGCAGCCTCGCCCGCAAGGCCGCATTGCCGGCCATGTCGACGAAGGCCGCGGGCGCGGCGGCATCGAGCCGCTCCACCTCGTCGTAGCTGACGACCTCGTGATAGCAGCCAAGCGACTGGACGAAGGCCGCGTTGGCCGGCGAGGTGAGGCCGATCACGCGGATGCCAGGCCGCTGCGTGTGCAAGAGATGCGCAAGCCCGAAGGCCGTTTTGCTGGACGCGGAGGACAGGATCACCTGCGATGCGCCGAACAGCGCGTTTTCGGCGAGATAGTCATCGACCAGGAACGACAGCATGAACAGCGGGCGCAGCAAGGCCTGGTAGTCGCCCTGGCGCCCGCCGAAGGCCGGATCGTCGCTGACGCGCGCATAGGCGTTGTAGACCGCCGCCGCGCCTTGCCGATGCGCTGCCGCATCGCGTAGGCCCCACTTGCTGACATGGCTCGCCTCGATGACGAGGTGGCTCGCCATCGGAAAGTAGCCGAACAGCCGTTCGCCTTCGGCGATGGACGGATTGATGGAGGCGATCACCTCGCCGAAGCCCCACACCGGAACGATGCCGAAGCCTGCGGGGGCCGGGAACAGCTGCCAATATTTCAGCTGATCGCCGAGCAGCGCGTAGGTGATGTTGTTGGCGGTGAAGGCGAAGCGATCGACCTTGACCAGCAATGCTTCGGGCGGCAGCGCATCCACATCGGGCAGTTCGGTCTCGATCGTCTTGCACTGCGTGAGATCGTGGCGCGCGACGACGAAGTCGGTGGATCTCATGGCGTGACCTCCTCAAGCTACTTTGCTGGCTTGTCTCCCGCGATTGTCTTCGACGACGATGACCGTTTTGCAACCGCAACTTTGTTTGAAACGCCGTTCGCTTTCGCTGCTGCTTGGTCTGCGCCGATGACGCCCTCGCGCTTCTTGATCGTGCGGTAATAGCTCCACCACAGATGCGCCGCCGCGCCGCGCAGCGGGCGCCATGCTTCCGCCAGCGGCATCATCTCCTTCGCGGTGGGGCGCTTGCTCAAGCCCAGCCCGGCCCTGATCGCCTCCTGCACCGCGAGGTCGCCCGCGGGCCAGGCATCGCCATGGCCGAGGCAGAACAGGAGGTAGACGTCTGCGGTCCATGGCCCGATGCCGGGCAGGGCGGTGAGCGTGTTGTGCGCGGCATCGGCGTCTTCGTTGGCGAGCACGTCGAGGTTCAACCGCTCGGCGGATAGTTCGCGTGCGATGTGCTTCAGCGTCTTGATCTTCGCGGCCGATAGCCCGAGCCGGCCCAAGCGGTCGGCGCGGGCGCGACGGATCGCGTCGTGATCGAACGGATCGAATGCGGCGGAAAGGCGGCCCCAGATCGCGGCCGCGCTTGCGGTCGAGAGCTGCTGGCCGCAGACGATATGCGCGAGCCCCACAAAGCCCGGCTCGCGGCGGCGCAGGCCCGGCATGCCCGCGGCTTCGAGAACGGGCTTCAGTCGCGGGTCCTGCTTGACCAAGGCGTGGATCGCGTCGTCGAGAATGTCCTGGTTGTCGAGGTGGAGGGTCATGTCGGACTGCCCTTGTGATCGTCGTGAGCGGGCTTGACCCGCGCATCCATCTCCTATGGAAACAAGCTTCCAAAGGATGGATCGCCGGATCAAGTCCGGCAATGATGCGATCATATGCCACCCGTTTTCCGATTTGCGCCGAGTCCGAACGGCTATCTGCATCTCGGTCACGCCTATTCGGCGCTGCTCAATTTCGACCTGGCGCAGGCGTGCGGCGGACGTTTCCTGCTGCGGATCGAGGACATCGATCCGACCCGCTGCAGGCCCGAATTCGAGCAGGCGATCTATGAGGACCTCGCTTGGCTCGGTCTCGCCTGGGAGGAGCCGGTGCGGCGGCAGTCGGTGCATCTGGATGAGTATCGCGCCGCGCTGGCGCGGCTGACCGCGTGCGGGCTGGTCTATCCGAGCTTCGAGAGCCGCGCCGAGATCGCGAGGCTGGTCGCCCAGCGCGAGGCGGAGGGCCGGTGGCCGCGCGATCCCGATGGCGCGCCTCTCTATCCAGGCACGGCCAAGCAGCTCGAGGTCGGCGAACGGGCCGAGCGCATCGCGCGCGGTCTGCCGCATGCGCTGCGATTGGACATGGCGGCTGCGATCGCCGAGGTCGGCGCGCTGACCTGGGTGGAGCAAGGCGAAGGGCCGGCGGGAGAGACGGGGGGCATCGGCGCGCGGCCGGGCCTCTGGGGCGACGTGATCCTGGCGCGCAAGGAAACGCCGACCAGCTATCACCTGTCGGTGGTCGTCGACGATGCGCTGCAGGGCGTCACCGAGGTGGTGCGTGGCCAGGACCTGTTCCAGGCCACCAGCGTCCACCGCCTGCTGCAAACCCTGCTCGGTCTGCCTGAGCCGCGCTACCGCCATCATCGGCTGATTCGCGATGACAGGGGCGACAAGCTCTCCAAATCCAGTCGGGCGGTTGGACTGCGGGCGCTGCGCGCCCAAGGCGCGTCGCCATCGGACATTCGCCGGCTTGTTGGGCTGCTGTGACCTCCGGATCGTTTCCGGGTGTTTTCGATCGTTTTTCCTGCGGGGACAACCCAAAGCCTGTCGTGACACCCGGGGGGCAGCCGTGCCATGCTGCTAATAGCGCGGGTTAATCAGGAGCTTCAATCGAAAGCGGCACGAGACGACATGACCATGCAAGTGCCCCTTCGTTTCCGGAGTTCATGTCAGAAGGGCCATGATGAAACGCGTTCGGAAGCGGGGTGCGGGGCGCCAAGCCCGGTCGGCCAAGCCTGGTAAGTCGAGGTCGGGTTCGCCCAGAGCGAATGCGACGGCCGCGACCTCGGCCAGCCTGAAGGTTGCCGCAGCGGGGTTGGCCAAGAGAAGTTCGACCAGCACGAATTCGAGCAAGGCGAGTTCGACCAAGCCCAATTCGCCCAATTCGACCAAAACCAATTCGACCAAGCGCACCCCTCGGGTGACCTCGGTGGCGCGAGGCGTGCCGCGTGCAGCTCGCGAGCCGGTTGCGCGAACGTCCACCCGTGGGGTCGTCGAGGCGGCCTTGGCGGTGTTCGCCCACGAGGTCCGCACGCCGCTGACCGGCATCCTGGCCATCAGCGACCTCCTGGCGACCTCCGAGCTTGGCGAGCGCGAGCGTCGCTGGGTCGAGACGATCAAGGCAGGCGCCGAGCACCTCTCCAGCCTCGCGACCTTGTTCGTCGACGCCGCCAAGAACGGGACCAGGAACGGGACCACGGGGGCCGCGCCGCGGACCGACCTGTTCGATCTGGGCGTGCTGGCCCGCGCAGCCGGTGATTCCCTGGCCGGGCGCGCCGCCGCCAAGGGACTGGCCGCCAAGGTCGATCTCTCCGACGAATTGCCGGCGCTGGTGGTCGGCGATCCCGTTCGCCTGCGCGCTGCGCTGGAAAATCTGATCGACAATGCGGTCAAGTTCACCGAGCAGGGCGGGGTTGCGCTCAAGGTCACAGTGGCACGGCGGGCCGGACGCGCCAGAGGCAAGGTGGCAAAGGGCAAAGTCACGATCGCCTTCGAGGTGTCGGACAGCGGCATCGGGCTGACCTTGCAGGAGATCAAGCGGCTGTTCCGTCCGTTCACGCAGGCCAACGTATCGATCGCCTCCCGTTTCGGGGGCGCCGGGCTCGGGCTTTCGTCGGTCCGGCAGCTGGCACGTGCGATGGGTGGGGACGTGTCGGTTGCGCCGCGCCCGAATGGCGGCACCAGCTTCACCCTGACGGTCGGCGTTACGATCGCCGAGGCGCCTCAATCCCAAGCCGGCGGGCCGGAGGGGGCAATCTTCCTTGCGCCGACACGGTCGCTGCGGCTGCTCGGGGTCGAGGACAATCCGTTCGGGCGTGTCGTGCTCAACACCATCCTGAACGAGCTTGGCCATCAGGCCGAGTTTATCGGCAGCGGCGAAGCGGCGCCGGATAGGATCCAAAAAGGCGGATTGGACGCGGTGTTGATGGACATGGTGCTGCCCGGCATCAACGGCGTCGAGGCGATCGCGCGCATCCGCAAGCTCGAGCCGCCTTACGGCAGCATACCGATTATAGGCGTGTCAGGCCGCGGCGAAGACGAGGCGGCTGCCCGCGCGGCCGGGGCCGACGCTTTCCTGCTCAAGCCTGTCGCTCCGCGGGCGCTCGCGAGTGCGCTGCTCGAAGTGACGAGCCGCGCGGCAGCCGCGACTTGATGATCGCGGCGTTCAGCTCGCCGCCGTAGATGAAGATCGCGGCGATGAAATACAGAAACACCAGCGCGATGATCACCGAGGCCAGCCCCGCATACATCGTGACGTAGTTGTTGGCGAAGCGCGCCAGGTATTGGCCGAACACGATGCCGGAGACCAGCGAGGCGACCAAGGTGAAGACGATGCCGGGCAGGATCTGCAGGAAGCTGCGGCGGCCGAACGGCACCCAGGCATGAAGGACGAACAGCGCGACGGTCAGGGCCGTGATCGTGATGCCGTAGCGCGACAGGTGGACGAAGCGCTCATTGGCCTCCACCGCAACCGGAAGGTAGGGGCGCGCGGTCGCCATGATCAAGGGTCCGAGCACGATCAGGAACGACATGGCAAGCGCGGTGAAGGCGGCGAGCAGCGTGTAGGCGATCGATTCGAGCCGCAGCCAGTACCAGCGCCGCTGCTCGACGACGTTATAGGCCCGGTTGAGCCCGACACGGAGCGCCTCGACGCCGTTGGAGGCGAAATAGACCGAGAGCACGGCGCCGATGGTCAGCGCATCGGTGCGGGTGGTGGTGAGCACGTCGTGGATCTGGGTGGCGAGCGCGTCGGCGACCTGGGTCGGCCAGGTCTGCAGCAGCAATGTGGCCGCTTGGTCGGCAAGGTCCTTGGAGCCGATAAAGCCGGCCAGCGACGTCAGCACGATCAGGAACGGAAACAGCGCCATCAGGGTCGACAGCGCGATGTGGCTTGCGATCGCCCAGCCGTCATCGGCAAGGAACGTGTAGAACGCATCCAGGCTGACGTGGATGATATAGCGAAGCAGCTTCACCTTGCACCTGCACCCGCGACGCTCGCCCGGTCCCGGCGAACATCGGACATTCTTCCGCGAAAAGCCAGATCGTGGATCGCCGCAGCGCCTGATCCGCCATGGCGCCCACCGTATTCCAATGTTATCTAACGCCGATGACGTCCGTTTTGAGCATATTCCTTCTTCCCATCGCAGTCGGCGCCGTCGCGTTCGTTCTGTTCCTCGGCCTCGTCAACATGATGCGTGGCGGTTCGCCGAACCTGTCGCAGAAGCTGATGCGCTGGCGCGTCATCCTGCAGTTCGTCGCCATCGTCATTGCGATGGCCGCGATCTGGGCGATGGGCCGCTAACTCGACCGCCAACTTGGCGCCAATTTGGGCCACTCATTTGCGGCACTAAGGAGCACATATGGTCGTCCTCAATCGCATCTATACGCGCACCGGCGACGACGGTACGACGGCGCTGGGCAATGGTGAGCGACGGCCGAAATTCGATCTGCGTGTCGCGGCCTATGGGACCGTCGATGAGACCAATGCGGCGATCGGCGTCGCGCGGCTGCACCTTGCAGATCGCGCCGATGTCGATGCGATGCTCTCGCTGATCCAGAACGATCTGTTCGATCTCGGCGCCGATCTCGCGGTTCCCCAGCGCGAGGGCAAGGCGGAGCGCTTGCGCGTCGTCGCAAGCCAGGTCGAGCGTCTCGAGCACGACATCGACACGCTGAATGCGCAGCTCGCGCCGCTGACCTCGTTCGTGCTGCCCGGCGGCACGCCGGCCGCCGCCCATCTGCATGTGGCCCGCACGATTTGCCGCAGGGCGGAACGGCTGATGGCGGAACTGGCCGCCAAGCCGGATGAGCCGGTCAGCGAGGCGGCCCTGCGCTACATGAACCGGCTTTCGGATTTCCTGTTCGTCGCCAGCCGGGCTGTGAACGGAAACGGGGCGGGCGATGTCTTGTGGGTGCCGGGGCAGAACCGCTGAGGCGCTGCGTGTGCCGAACGACGTCCTTTCGCGCCCGTTCAGCGGATTGACGCAAGATCGAAAAGCGATAGCAAATCATGGATTTGCCAGTACCGGAGCGGGGCGGAAGCGGCTAAGATGATGGTCGCGGCGAGACGCGCGTCGGGAGCAAAGACCCTGCCGTTGCGATGCGTGATTTTTCGCTTCTCGCGCGTTGACCGGGGGGTACGGCCGCTTTAGGTTCCGCGCCCGAACAGTCAACCCGAAAGATTTACACGAAAGAGGATCGATGAAGGTTCTGGTGCCGGTCAAGCGGGTGGTCGATTACAACGTCAAGGTCCGCGTCAAGAGCGACGGGTCGGGCGTTGAACTCGCCAACGTCAAGATGTCGATGAATCCGTTCGATGAGATCGCGGTCGAGGAAGCGCTGCGGCTGAAGGAAGCCGGCAAGGCCACCGAGGTCGTGATCGTCTCGATCGGGCCCGCCCAGGCGTCAGAAACGATCCGCACCGCGCTGGCGATGGGCGCCGACCGCGGCATCCTGGTCAAGGCCGAAGGCAATGTCGAGCCGCTGGCGGTGGCCAAGATCCTCAAGGTCGTCGCCCAGGAGGAGCAGCCGGGCCTGATCATCCTCGGCAAGCAGGCGATCGATGACGACAGCAATCAGACCGGCCAGATGCTGGCCGCCTTGCTTGGCTGGTCGCAGGCGACCTTCGCCTCCAAGCTCGAGGTGGACGGGGCCGACTTCAAGGTCACGCGCGAGGTCGATGGCGGCCTGCAGACCGTCAAGCTGAAGGGGCCGGCGATCGTCACCACCGACCTGCGCCTCAACGAGCCGCGCTATGCGTCGCTGCCGAACATCATGAAGGCGAAGAAAAAGCCGATCGCCGAGAAGAACGCTGCCGACACCGGCGTCGATATCACCCCGCGTCTCGATGTGCTCAAGACCGCGGAACCGGCGGGACGCAAGGCCGGCGTCAAGGTCAAGGACGTCGCCGAGCTCGTCTCCAAACTCAAGACCGAAGCCGGGGTGCTCTGATGGCCACGCTGCTGATTGCCGAACACGACAACGCCTCCATCAAGGATGCGACCAACAAGACGCTGACTGCAGCGAGCGCGCTGGGCGCCGAGGTCGACGTGCTGGTCGCCGGCCAGAACGCCAAGGCTGCCGCGGACGCGGCGGCCAAGCTTGCGGGCGTGAGGAAGGTGCTGCTGGCCGACGACGGGTCTTACGCGCACGACCTCGCCGAGCCGCTGGCGGCGCTGATCGTCCAACTCGCCGCGGGCTATGACGCGATCGTCGCGCCCGCGACCTCGCGCTACAAGAACGTGATGCCGCGCGTCGCCGCGCTCCTCGATGTCATGCAGGTCTCCGAGATCATCAAGGTGGTCTCGCCGGATACGTTCGAGCGGCCGATCTATGCCGGCAACGCGATCCAGACCGTGAAGTCCAAGGACGCCAAGAAGGTGATCACGGTGCGCACCTCGACCTTCGCAGCTAGCGGCGAAGGCGGCAGCGCGCCGGTGGAGACGGTCGCCGCGGCCGGCGATCCCGCGCTGTCGAGCTTCGTCGGCGAGGAGGTCGCCAAGAGCGACCGTCCCGAGCTGACCTCGGCCAAGATCATCGTCTCGGGCGGCCGCGCGATGCAGAGCCGCGAGAATTTCGCCAAATATATCGAGCCGCTGGCAGACAAGCTCGGCGCCGGTGTCGGCGCCTCGCGCGCGGCGGTCGATGCCGGCTACGCCCCGAACGATTGGCAGGTCGGCCAGACCGGCAAGGTGGTGGCGCCGGAGCTCTATGTCGCGGTCGGCATTTCCGGCGCGATCCAGCATCTGGCCGGCATGAAGGACTCCAAGGTGATCGTCGCGATCAACAAGGACGAGGACGCGCCGATTTTCCAGGTTGCCGATTACGGTCTGGTCGCCGATCTTTACCAGGCGGTCCCCGAATTGACCGAGGCGCTTGGCAAGCTCGGCAAATAAACTGGTGGACACCGGCCGGAGGGGATGATCCCGGCCGGTGTTGGAACGTTGTAAGGAGCATGGACAGGCGCGACATGCGCGCCGTCCGGTGGACAAAAAGATGGCTCAGATCAACAAGGTCGGCGTGATCGGCGCGGGACAGATGGGCAACGGCATTGCGCATGTGGCCGCGCTCGCCGGGCTCGACGTGGTGCTCAACGACGTCTCCTCCGACCGGTTGAAGTCGGGCATGGCGACGATCAACGGCAATCTGTCGCGACAGATCGCCAAGAAGATGATCACCGACGAAGCCCGCAGCCAGGCCTTGGGCCGGATCACCTTGGCCGAGACGCTGGATGGGCTCGCCGATTGCGATCTCGTGATCGAGACCGCGACGGAGAAGGAGGAGGTCAAGCGCAAGATCTTCCACGATCTCTGCGCCGTCCTGAAGCCGGAGGCGCTGATCGCCTCCAACACCTCCTCGATCTCGATCACGCGGCTCGCCGCCTGCACCGACCGGCCCGAGCACTTCATCGGCATTCATTTCATGAATCCGGTTCCGCTGATGGAACTGGTGGAGCTGATCCGCGGCATCGCCACCGACGATAGGACCTTCGAGGCCTCGAAGGAGTTCGTCACGCGGCTGGGCAAGCAGGTCGCGGTCTCCGAGGATTTTCCCGCCTTCATCGTCAACCGCATCCTGCTGCCGATGATCAACGAGGCGATCTACACGCTCTATGAGGGCGTGGGGAATGTCGAGGCGATCGACGCCGCGATGAAGCTCGGCGCCCATCACCCGATGGGGCCGTTGGAGCTCGCCGATTTCATCGGCCTGGATATCTGTCTGTCCATCATGCAGGTGCTGCATGAGGGGCTGGCCGACTCCAAGTACCGGCCCTGTCCGCTGCTGGTGAAATATGTCGAGGCCGGCTGGCTCGGACGGAAGACGCAGCGCGGCTTCTACGACTATCGCGGGCCGAAGCCGGTCCCGACGCGATAAGCCACCGCCGCTTACCTCCACCCTTCGTTAAGATCTGCCGGTTAACGTCGGGTAAGAGGGGTGTTTGCGTATGGATATGAGTCTCGTCGCCGCCGTGATGGCGCAGCAGCAGGGCGCGGTGCAGCAGCAGGTCGCCACGTCGGTGCTGAAGCAGAATCTCGATTCTCAGAAATCAGCGGTCCTGACCCTGCTCGGCGGCGCGCAGCAGACGCTCTCGCTCGCCAATGTCGGTCCCGGCGTCGGCGGCAATCTCAACATCGCCGCCTGATTGCATTGTCCGGGCCGAGCGCAAGCCGCCGGGGTTACAGCCCCGCCGCGGCCGACGCGGTCGCAGCCTTGATCAGCTTGACTGCATCGTCGCTGTCCCATTCGGCGGGACCGGCGATGGTCGCGATCTCGCAACCGGTGCCGTCCACCAGCACCGACGTCGGCATGCCCAGCGCGCGGCCGATCGATTTCAGATCCTGGAACACCTTGGCCTTGGCATCGCTGAAATAATCCAGCTGCGTCAGCTTGGCGTCGGCCAGGAACGCCTTGGGCTTCTCGGGATCGCGGGTGTCGATATTGACCGCGACCACCTGGAAATTCGGGCCGCCGAGCTTGGCCTGCAGCCGGTCCAGCGCCGGCATCTCCTTGCGGCAGGGCACGCACCAGGTCGCCCACAGGTTCAGCAGCACCGTCTTGCCGCGGAAGTCGGAGAGCTTTTTCGGTGCGCCGTTCGCGTCCTCGAAGGCGAGGTCCGGCAGCTTGAGCGGCGTCGTCGCCATGGTCAGCGCGGCCACCTCGCCATGGGCGAGCGGCGCGATCTTCCTGGCGGTATCGACGGCCGGCTGGCAAGACTGGTCGCCGGCCGGACGCCCGTGCAGCCATCCGCCGGCGTAAAGGCCGATCGCGCCGAGCGCGGCGACGGCGACCACAGCGCCGAGGACGGCCGGCATCCGGCGCGAGGCGGTCGGCAAGGCGGTCGGTCGGGCGGGGGAGGGATCGGGCTTATCGTTTGTCATTTCGGGTCGGTTGCGGCTATCAGAGGCGCCAATTGGGGCACGCCCGAACATGGCGTCTCCCGGCGGTGATCAGGCAAGGTTTTTAAGAGCAACAAGGCATGAGCAACAAGATGTGGGGCGGCCGGTTCTCGGAGCGTCCCGATGAGATCATGGAGGAGATCAACGTCTCCATCGACGTCGACCGCCACCTCTACGCCCAGGACATCGCCGCGTCCAAGGCGCACGCCGCCATGCTTGCCGCGCAGGGCATCATCACCGCCAGTGATGCGAAAAATATTGGCAAGGGTCTAGACACGATTTTGTCAGAGATCACTAAGGGTTCGTTCGAATTCAAGCGCGCGCTCGAAGACATTCATATGAATGTCGAGAGCCGTTTGAGCGAATTGATCGGCCCCGCCGCCGGCCGCCTGCATACCGCACGCTCCCGCAACGACCAGGTGGCGACCGATTTCCGCCTGTTCGTCCGCGACACCATCGACGAGGTCGATGCCGCGCTTGCCGCCTATCAGCAGGCGCTGGCGGAGCGGGCGCTGGAGCATGCCGGCACGGTGATGCCCGGCTTCACCCATCTGCAGACCGCCCAGCCCGTCACCTTCGGCCATCACCTCCTGGCCTACGTCGAGATGGCGGCGCGCGACCGCGGCCGCTTCGCCGACGCCCGCAAGCGGCTGAACGAATCGCCGCTCGGCGCCGCCGCGCTCGCCGGCACCTCGTTCCCGATCGACCGCCACGCCACCGCGGAGGCGCTCGGCTTCGACCGGCCGATGGCCAATTCGCTGGATGCGGTGTCCGATCGCGATTTCGTGCTGGAGACGCTGTCGGCGGCCGCGATCTGCGCCGTGCATCTGTCGCGCTTCGCCGAGGAGATCGTGATCTGGACCTCGCCGCTGGTCGGGCTGGTCAAGCTGTCGGACAAGTTCACCACCGGCTCCTCGATCATGCCGCAGAAGCGCAACCCCGACGCCGCCGAGCTGGTGCGCGCCAAGACCGGCCGGGTGATCGGCGCGCTGAACGGGCTCTTGATCGTGATGAAGGGCCTGCCGCTCGCCTATCAAAAGGACATGCAGGAGGACAAGCAGGGCGCCATGGAGGCCTTCGCGGCGCTGTCGCTGGCGATCCGCGCCATGACCGGCATGGCGATCGATCTCGTGCCCGAGACGGATCGGATGAAGGCGGCCGCCGGCGAGGGCTATGCCACTGCGACCGATCTCGCCGACTGGCTGGTGCGGACCCTGAAGATGCCGTTCCGCGAGGCCCATCACGTCACCGGGCGCATTGTGGCGCTGGCGGCCAAGCAGGGCGTCGCGCTGCACGAGCTGCCGCTCAAGGCCATGCAGGAGGTCGAGCCGAAGATCACGGACGAGGTGTTCGGCGTGCTCTCGGTCGAATCCTCGGTGAAGAGCCGCACGAGCTTCGGCGGCACCGCGCCCAAGAACGTGACCGCGCAGGCCAAGAGCTGGCTGAAGCGGTTGGAAAAGCAGCGAAAGTAAGGGCTCGGCGCCAAATTTCGCCGCGCTTGCGTGGCACTCCGGCACTCGCCAGGGCTGGCCTTTCTCTGTATGGTGCCGCCCGCATTGGGGATATCGAAACGTGAATCGTAGCCGTCGTCCGACCTCGTCCGGCTGGGCCATCGTGGCCGTGGGTGCTGCCGCGCTGCTGCTCGCGTCCTGCGGGCGCAAGGGCCCGCTGGACCTGCCGCCGAACTCGCCGCCGCAGCCCCAATTGTCGTCGGCCCCCACCGACACCGCCCAGGAGAACGCGGCCAAGCCGAGCGTGTTCGGCTCCAGCTACGGCGCCGACGCTGCCCCGGCTGCGCCGCGCGGCAACAAGAAGCCCTTCATCCTGGATCCGCTCCTGGACAGCAACAAATAGGCTTGAGCTCAAGCTCGACGGGTGGTCGATGCTTCACCCTCCCCTGGAGGGGGGCGCCTCATGGCGAGCGAAGCGAGCCGTGAGGTGGGGTGATCTCTCCACCCGCACCGGCTTCCTTGGCCCACCCCACCCCGCCGCCCGTCGCTGATGCGACGCGCGTCGACCCTCCCCCCTGCAGGGGAGGGTGGCAGCGCGAATTGACATTCCCTCCGGTTTCTCGGCAAGTCGCGCCGAGACACTCTAAGCCCTCTGCGAAGGGCTGCGCGGATCGTAACTCATGAACCATTTCGACTATCGCTCCGGCGTGCTGCACGCCGAGGCGGTCAATCTCGCCGAACTCGCCGCTCAGGTCGGCACGCCGTTCTATTGCTATTCGACCGCGACGCTGGAGCGGCATTACCGCGTCTTCGCCGATGCCTTCAAAGGCGAGGACGTCCTGATCTGCTACGCGATGAAGGCCAATTCCAACCAGTCGGTGCTGCGCACCCTCGCCAGGCTCGGCGCCGGCGCCGACGTGGTCTCGGGCGGCGAGCTGAAGCGCGCGCTGGCGGCCGGCATTCCCGGCAGCAAGATCGTGTTCTCCGGCGTCGGCAAGACCGAGACCGAGCTGCGCGCCGCGCTCGCGGCCGGCATCCGCTGCATCAACATCGAGTCCGAGCCGGAGCTGGAGCTGCTGTCGCAGCTTGCCGCCGAGACCGGGCATACGGCGCACATTTCGGTGCGCGTGAACCCGGACGTCGATGCCGGCACGCACGCCAAGATCTCGACCGGCAAGTCCGAGAACAAGTTCGGCATCCCGCTGGAGCACGCACGCAGGGTCTATGCCCGCGCCGCCACGCTGCCGGGAATCAAGGTCTCGGGCGTCGACGTGCATATCGGCAGCCAGATCACCGATCTCGGACCGATGGAGACGGCCTTCCGCATCCTCAGCGAATTCGTGCAGACGCTGCGTGCCGACGGCCACACCATCAGCCACGTCGATTTCGGCGGTGGCCTCGGCATTCCCTATCACATGGACCGCGGCGCGCCGCCGGAGCCGGACGCCTATGCCGCGATGGTCAAGCGCGTCAGCCACAATCTCGGCTGCACCCTGCTGTTCGAGCCGGGGCGCCTGATCGTCGGCAATGCCGGCATCCTGGTCGCGCGCGTGATCTATGTGAAGCATGGCGAAGCCAAGAACTTCGTCATCATCGATGCCGCGATGAACGATCTGATCCGCCCGACGCTGTACGAAGCCCATCACGACATCCTGCCGGTCGTTAAGCCCGCGCCCGGCACGCCGCAGATGATCGCCGACGTTGTCGGCCCGGTCTGCGAGAGCGGCGATTATCTCGCGCTCGACCGCGCTCTGCCGGAGCCGAAGCCGGGCGACCTCTTGGCGATCATGACGTCCGGCGCCTATGGCGCGGTGCAGGCCGGCACCTACAACACAAGGCCGCTGGTGCCGGAGGTGCTGGTGAAGGACGATCAGGCCGCAGTGATCCGCCCGCGCATCGACGTCGAGGCCCTGATCGCGATGGACACGCCGGCGCCGTGGCTGTGAGTTGACGTGGCCGGACGCTCGAATTGGTCCGACCTCTCCATGAGCCCCGTCATTCCGGGGCAGCCCGTCAGGGCTGAACCCGGAATCTCGAGCTGATGCGGCATCTACATCGCACCTGAAACGTCAACTTATTTCGACTGCCCCCTTGAACGGCAGCGGCCAAGCGTAGCTCGGATGAGCGAAGCGATATCCGGGTCCTTCTCCCGCACGTCGCTGACGCTCATGCTACAAATTACGGTGACAGTGCACTTAACTGTTCCTGCTTGATGCCGTGCGCGCCGATTGCGCCGACTGTTGACGCCTGGATGGCAAACGGGGGAGGGCGCATGAGTTTTTCCGTTTGCCGTCGATGATCAAGCCCTCGGAGTGTCGCAATGCATGCCCCAGTGGCGGAGTTGCGGTGACATTTCTGCACTTCATCGCAATTCCCGCCGCTCGGAGTGAGGCGGTTGGCCGGCCCGCCGAGCACCGCCAGTCCCGAGTTTTGTGCAGTGTCGCCGTAATTCGTGCAGCATCAACGTAATTGCGTAATTGTAATTTCCTATCTGTCGTCTTTGGCTACGAATACGATGGACTTTACGACCGCAACCAAGGCGACCACGGCTAGATAAACTATATAGCCTGCAAGGCAGACCATGGAAAAATAGGAGAAGAAGGGCATGTATTCGATAGGATCGCCAAGCCGATCTCCGCAGGTGTGGACTCCGAGATTTATACTTTCTGCCTGAAAATAGATCTGGATGCATATAGCGACGTAAATAATAAGAAAGCAGAAGGAAAGAGCCAGCCTTCTCACGAGAAGCATTACGATAACTGGAAGCGAGTACATTAGAACATCTTGCGGTCTATAGTAACCTGTGCATGCGCGCACAATGTACGCCCCTTCTTGGGTAATCACAGGAACCAGGGCGGCGGCGCAGATATTTGCGATCAGCGTTAGACGCGAGCCGAGCAAAATGCTGAGTATGCGCTCGTCCCATGGGCTAAGCAGGAAGCGGCAGAAACGCCCAATTAGCCTCAATGCGCCCATGATCGCCTCGCCGCTTCGCGCCGCGAACACCAGCAAGCGTAGCCCGGATGAGCGAAGCGATGTCCGGGTCTTGCTCCCGCATGTCGCTGACGCTCATGCGGGCTACGTTTGCTAAACCTGACCCCCTACTCACATCAATCGAGCGCGCTGTCTCCGCAACTGCCCTCACCGCCAGCGACGAAAGCTCCGTCCATCACCTGCCGGAGGCGTCGGCCTCCAGAACCACCTTCGCTACGGGATAGCGCCAGTCGTTCTTCGTGTTGTCGGCGGCGGCATCGATGCCTGCTACGATGACCGCACCAAGGATCCCGCCGTTGACGCCGCTGGCCAGACGAGCCTGGCGCGTGGCATCGAACGGCGCGACCGTGATCATCCGCTTTTGATAGCCGGGCTTTTGGCAGGTCACGGCAAGCGTGCTCGACTGTCCGCGATAGAGCGGGACGCGCACCTTCGCGGGGCTCGTCATGGTTGCCGTGAAGCCGCTGGCTTCCAGTGAGCAAGCGGCCCCGGACATCTCGACCTCGCCCTGGCCGGGATTGTGAAACGTCCGCACCTCCACGAGCTGGTCACCCGCGAGCTCGGGCACGCTTGCGTCGGTTCGGCGCTTCTGCTCGTAGACATCGATCCCGTGGCTGCCCGTGGTCGACCTGATTTCGGTCACATTGTTGACCGCAAGCGGCGCAGCACACCCGCCGAGACATGCCAACCCGAGGATGGCTAACGAGGTGGCCATCCAACGCGAACAGTTCATTTGAGCCCCCACAGCATCCCCATTGTCGTTGATCCAGGGGTAGCAAGGGCCGATCTGGGGAACAATAGCCGCAACCTCGGGGGGATTAGAGCGACTATCAAAAACCGATTACGTTGCGGGTAGGACACAGTCGATGTCGCCCCCCAATACAAATGAGGTCCGTAGTATTAGTAGTAGTAAATGTGTCGGACGATCGCCAGCGGCGCGACGTCATGGTCATCAACATGACGCCGTTGCTCCGCCACAACCTTTCCTTGTGATCAATGCCAGGGTGTCGTGTTCGATGCCCGCGCCGGTTGCAGTCCCGGCGGGTCTTCTCCATCGCAGCGGGGGTTATCCGTGATGTCTCGTGCGTCCATCCTTGCCCTGCTGCGCACTGCTGCTGCGGCCGCATCACGGCGACAATCACCGTAATCCGGGTCAATTTGATGCGGGATTACGCCACAGTGCACTAAGCTGTCGCGTGGCGAGTTCTATTCGTCGCGGAGGTTTGCGCCAGCAGCTCGGTAGTTTTGTGCAGCGTCACCGTAATTCCGGGGAGGTTTCGCGCCAGCAGCTAGTTTTATGCAGCGTCACCGTAATTCGAAGCTCATTAGTTGCGACGCGAGAGGTCCGATTTGGGGAGCATAATCTGCATTGGCGCGGAGACGACCGTCGAATGGCTTGGACTCGCGTCCCCGCTGAAGCTAGCTAATTTGCTTCACGAAATCGATGGCCCCGCGAGATCATCGGGAAGTCGTAGCACGGATGAGCGAAGCGACATCCGGGTTCTGCTCCCGTATGAGGTTGCGGTGACAGTGCACTTAACTGTTCCCGTTTCGTTGACGGTGCACTTAATTCGCGCATCCGTCAGAAGCGCGCCGAGAAAAGTGCAGCGTCACCGTAATCGCATGAGTTTTTTCGTTTGCCGTCGATGATCAAGTCCTCGGAGTGTCGCAATGCGTGCCCCCAGTGGCGGAGTTGCGGTGACATTTCTGCACTTCATCGCGATTCCCGCCGCTCGGAGTGAGGCGGTTGGCCGGCCCGCCGAGCACCGCCAGTCCCGAGTTTTGTGCAGCGTCACCGTAATTCCCTGCCGGTTTCATCTACGACAAAGATCGGTCGGTTGAGAGCTGCTTTCAACTTCGCATCTAGCCAGCGATCCATGTGTCGGCCTTCGCTCGCAGCTTGAGGATGCATTCAGGGTACAGTCTTGGTTGTTAACATTTTTGAAATCACCCAGAGCCTGAGGACGAGCTAAATACTTAACTAGTTATGTGCGCAAGCGTGGCCCGGATGAGCGAAGCGATATCCGGGTCCTGCTCCCGCATGTCGCTGACGCTCATGCGGGCTACGCTTCCTCAAGTTCGATCGCTCGATCATGATCGTTGCTGATGCCCTTTGACGTGGGCCGCCAATTCGGCCGTCCGTTCGATCATGCTGTGGACGATCGTCTCGCAGTCGCGTTGGCTCAGCCCGAGAATGCCGTGGTCGCGCAGTTCATGTTCGAGGATCGCGGCCATGATCGACACGATGCTCATTCGCCTGGCTCCTCCTTCACTGATGCGCATGGAGCGCTGCTCGTGTTTCAGTTCGAAGGAGCAACGGCGGGCCTGTGAGGTCGCGGCTTGAGTTGCGCGTTGAGAGCGTTGAATGCTTGGCGAAAAGCCAGCAGGCGCGTGTTTGCCTGGGTCTTGAGGGGGGTGACGGCCCGCCTGATCTCGAAGAAAGGCCGATCTCGCGACATCCAGCCATTTATTTCGGCTCCGGTAAACGTAAACCGTGAGATGTAAACGGATATCGTTTAAATTCGCGGATGTCAACGCTTTTCGTGATTGATAGACGAAAAGCGTGATATTCTTTCAAATGGCGCCAAGATGACCCCCGATCAATCTCGGGCAGCCCGTGGACTGCTCGACTGGTCCCAGGCCGAATTGGCCGCTCGATCAAATCTGAGCGAGAGCACCATCCGCGACTTCGAGAAGGGCAGGCGGGTACCTTCAATCAACAATCTGGCTGCCATTCGCCGTGCGCTGGAAGCCGGCGGCGTGCAGTTCATCGACGGCGATCAGCCCGGGGTGAGATTGATACGCTGACGATGATCTCGCATGAGCGACAGTGCACTTTAACTAGTCGGCTCGAAGTCGGGCGCATCGATCGAGCCGATAATTGACGCCTCGCACTGCATTGGGATTCCCACCGCGCTCGAGAGCGGCGGTTGGTCGGCCGCAGGCAGCGCCAAGCTTCGCCACTCGCGAGTTTTGTGCAGTCCAGCAGCGTCACCGTAATTCGGAGCGGCGATCAACGCGCCCAGCAAGCGTCTCATTTTCTCGACGATCGAGAGTTGGAGGATCGTTAGTCTTCAGTTTCAGAATTGGTCCGCCGTAAAATATCCTCGGTACTGACGTTCCATAATCGGCTTTTCGAGAGGATGAGCCGGCGAGCTAAACTCTGGACGTTAAAGACCTCATACGGGCCTAAGAATGCCGACGCTTCACTGAAACCGTGTGCCGTCATAAAATTTCGAATAAAGCTGCTGATGTGGAGTGCTTCAGGTATCGTCAATTCCACGTCACGAACGACTTGACCGTCGCTATACGGAGCAGGCGCCCCAAGTGCTTGCTTGGTGCTTTCCTTGATGCTTTCTTCCGGTTTGGATTTATCGCCCCTCACGATCCAATTCATCTTTTGGTCAACGTCTATCCCCGCATTCTGTAGCCTCTCCAAAATATCTTTTCGCACGACAGGGTTCCAGTCGCCCGCCAGAAATCGCGGTTTGGTGACGCTTGATTTCACTTGAAGCTTGAGCTCTTCAATCGCCGAGAAGGCAAGGTTGATTGCTATCGAGGTGCTAACGTGGTTCGAGTAGAGTTCAGAGTGCTTATCAAAAATCTGTCCGTACATTGGATGGGTTGACCACCATGTGATGCTTTCCGTTTCGAGGCTTCTCGATAGTTTGTGGATTGCGTACACAAAGCCTTTGTCGGACCACGCTGTTGCCGCCAGCGCCACCGCAAGAGGGAAATCAAAGCTTTGGCTGAATTGCTCAAAGAAGCCACGAGTTCGAAATACGTCGCGGAATACGGCTAATTGCTCAGTTGGATTTTCAGGAAGTTCAAAAGCTCTGCTAGCGTGTTGCTTAGTATTTCCTTCGATGATGTTGCTGGCCGCGTAGATAAGGCCAATGATATTGTTGGCCGTCGTCTCGTCTGCATCGATCACCATCAATTGGCCGGCAATAGAACCCTCCGGCGGCGTGGTGAGCGCAGCAGGGTGCGAGATCTCCGTCACTACACTCTTATGAAACCAAAATCGTTCCGACGGGTCGGGAATGAAGCGAGTTGTCCATCCAGTAGCCAAGCACAACGAGCCGACCGCTTCGACGTGAGTCGGATCGAGTACAAGGAAAGTACAGTACGATTTCATTCTAATCTGGGTTACCTACTTCCAAATTACGGTACGGCAGTCCCCGCAATTCCGCCGTTCATTCCTCAGGCCAAGGAGCTGGCAGGCCAACCAGTTCATGCATTTGTTTCCCTTCCTTGCGAAGATATTTGTCTCCTGAGATCACCATCTCGTTTGTCCCCAGCCCGAGTTGGGGCAGCGGCTTTTCTGCCCGAGGGTTAGGGACTAAAAGCCCTGTCTTGCTCGCAAAATTCCACGGATCAACTTGCTTTAGCGCGAGCACGCCGCTCAGCCGTGTATTCCGCGCTTCCCCTTCGCGCGGCCCGTGCCACACACCATTCGGCTCACGGATTTGTTGAACGATTTCTTCCCCGTTCGGCCCCTTGGAAAGCCTGACAGCTTCCTTGCCGAGCAAAGCGTCTAGCACTGCAGTCTCATCGTGATTCATTGATAGCCCGTTGATGACAACCAGGTACGGGTGATCGAGCTTTCCATAGCGACCGGCCTTGCCCTTCAGGGCCGGGAAAATCTCTTGGCTCGGGTTCACTTGGATTACGGGAGTTCGCTGGATCCCTATCGCCTTGCCGCTTTGGTCCGGTTTGTTGCGGGGCCACGCCGTTATCAGGATCTTCGCTTCGTGCTCTTCGTGAACGAAGGGCGCAACTTTCTTGGCGCCCTCGCCTTCAGGTAAGCTTGCTATCCATGACTTTAGCGCGGTTCGGAGCTTCTTCGTAGATAACGGCTGCGCCGGCTGGCCCGTCACCTTCAAATCCAGGAAGTGCAATGGCGAAGGGGTATCGTCGATCGCGGCGAGCGCCGTACTAAGCCTTGCTTGAGCGGAAGCCTCTTGATTGGACAATCCACTGGCCTGCACAACCTCCACATAGAATCGTTGCTGCTTGTCGTTTTCTACAAAGAAGTCCGGCGACTTTTCGGTGTGCTCAAGCTTGGGCTCGATCTCGATTACCTTGCAACCGCGTGCGAGGAGAAAGTGGTAGATAAACAGTTCCAGAAATGCGCTGTGATGCTGCACATCAATTGCCGACCTGAAACGAGCTATAAGTGCTGCTCGGTGCGTTTCAGGATATGCCGCAAACCATTCGTCGATCTTCGCCCGCACGCGTGCGGCTTCGGCACGACCTGAACGATTCAAATAGGCGAACCGAGCTTCATCCGCAGGCCGTGGCTTTGTGTCCGTTCGTTCAATATCATCAAAAATGCTGGTCATGTCGCCTCAGGCGAACAAGTCTAGGCCCTCTTGCGTAATCCTGAATATGTACCGCTGTCGTGCTGCCAGAGCCAGCCCTTCTCGATGGCTTTCCCGAGGCCGGCTCCATATTCTGTCGACAGAGCATCGTGCTCGTTCAGCATCCCGGCTTTGACCTTCGCGACGTAGATCCTATGACAGCCGGTCCAGATGAGCTTTTCCGTTTGCGATTGGCGGTTCACCCCGGAGTGGGCGTATGTGAGCGCTGTTGGTCGCGTCGAACAACTAAATTCACGAACAGTTTCAACGCGTATCGCCCTGTTCAGCCCTTGCCGCAAAAATATTTCGCTTTCCATTTATCCGAAATCGTGCTCTTATCCCGCATCCCGTCCCACTGAGGGGGCGCTTCGCGATCGTCACGGACGTCGGGTGCGGGATGCGATGGGCGTGTCGGGGCGCAGCGCGAGCTTGCTCGCGCGGACGAACGATCCCGATGCGACGGTGAAGTCGCGTGGTTCTGGCATCCCGGTGCTGATGCCTGCGCAATGCGCGGACAGCGCATTGTCGCAACGCGATGATGCCAAAGGCATCACGCGGACGGGGACAACAAAGCCGGTCCCCGGGAAGAGCGCGTATAAATCGTAACACCATCGCGCAGGGAAGGTCGGGGGTGACTCGGCCGAACCTGTGGTTCCTACCCCGTGCACTTCATTCGCACGGGGGCCATGGGAGAGGCCAGCTCCCGACCTTCCCTGCGCCCTCATTCTTCGAGGGTGACGCGCTTCCCGAAAACTCGGGCGAAAACTCGCCGCGAGAACGGATTTCCATGCGACATAGAAAAGAGCAGCGCCGGGAACACGGCGATCGGCGAGGGCCGCGGCACCTCCGCAAATCCCCGGAACCCGCCCGGTCACACTCGCGTGTGATCGGCGGCCGCCGGAAGGCCGGGCCTCCAGGAACGGATGCCTCACTGCCGCCTTTTGTGCTAGCTTGTGTGCCTGGGCAACCTGGAGAGTTTGTTGAGCGGTGCCATTCCTGACCCGGTCCAGCCGGGACACACCCCCGATGCGCTCGCGCGGCTGAGGCTGACGCAAGCGCTGCAACAGGCGCGCCTCGCGATCGCCTGGGAGCGCGGCTGGCCGCATCTCGCCCGCGTTCTCCTCGTCGTCGGCCTGTTCCTGGTGGTGTCATGGGCCGGCCTGTGGCTGTCGCTGCCGTTTGCCGCGCGTGCCATCGGGGTCGGACTGTTCGCGCTGCTCGCGCTCGGGGCGCTGGTGCCGGCGGTCCGGTTCCGCTGGCCGACCCGCGACGAGGGCCTGGCCCGGCTCGACCGCGGCTCCGGAATCGCGCATCGCCCCGCCACCGCGCTCACCGATACGCTGGCGACGCAGGACCCGATCGCGCGTGCGCTGTGGCAGGCCCAGCGCGAGCGCACGCTCGCCTCGATCAACCGCATCCGCGCCGGGCGTCCGCACCCGCGGCTGTCGCTGCATGACCCCTGGGCGTTGCGCGCGCTGGTCGTGGTGCTGATGGTCGCGACCTATGTCGCGGCCGGCGACGAGCGCACCATGCGCGTATCCTCGGCCTTCGACTGGAACGGCGTGCTGGCGCCGGCCACGGTCCGGGTCGATGCTTGGGTGAACCCGCCGGTCTATACGGGCCGGCCGCCGGTCATCCTGTCGGCGGCGAACAAGGAGGCCGCCTTGCCGCCGAGCGGGGTGCTTGCGGTGCCGGCCGGCAGCACCCTGATCGTGCGCTCGAGCGGCGCCAATCTCGACGTGGTCGCGGGCGGCGGCATCGCCGAGGCGGCCGCCACCGAGCCGGCGCCCCAACCGGTGCCTCAAGGCGCCATCGAGAAGCACTTCACCATCGCCGGCGACGGCACGGTCCATGTCCGCGCGCCATCGGGGCAGCCGCAATGGACGTTCACGGCGATGCCCGACCATCCGCCGACGATTGCCTTCGCGAAGGATCCGGAGCGGCAGGCCCGCGGCGCGCTCAAACTCTCCTACAAGCTCGAAGACGATTACGGCGTGACCGAAGCGCACGCCCATGTGGCGGTGCGTCCTGTCGACAAGGGGGCTGCCGACAAGGACGCCGGCGCGCAGGCGCCGCGGCCGCTGTTCCAGCCGCCGGAGTTTCCGCTGGTGCTGCCGAATGCCCGCACCCGCAGCGGGGTGGGCCAGACCGTCAAGGATCTCAGCGAGGATCCTTACGCGGGCGCCGATGTCACGGTCACGCTGACGGCCAAGGACGAAGCCGGCAATGAGGGCAAGAGCGAGCCGTTCGAGATGCGGCTGCCCGAGCGTCTCTTCACCAAACCGCTGGCGCGGGCGCTGATCGAGCAGCGCCGCATCCTGGCGCTCGATGCCAATCGCAACGGCGACGTGTTCACCGCGCTCGATGCGCTCCTGATCGCGCCGGAGCTGTTCACGCCGGAGGCGGGGCAGTATCTCGGCCTGCGCTCGGTCACCAGCCAGCTCGAAGCAGCGCGCACCGACGATGCGCTGCGCGAGGTGGTCGCCAGCCTGTGGGCGCTCGCCGTCACCATCGAGGACGGCAACATCACCGACGTCGACAAGGCGCTGCGCGCCGCGCAGGACGCGCTCAAGCAGGCGCTGGAACGCGGCGCCAGCGACGAGGAGATCAAGAAGCTGACGCAGGACCTGCGCCAGGCCATGGACAACTACATGCGCCAGCTCGCCGAGCAGCTGCGCAACAATCCGCAGATGGCGCAGCGCCCGCTCGATCCCAACACCAAGTTCCTGCGCCAGCAGGACCTGCAGAACATGATCGATCGCATGGAGCGGCTGTCGCGCTCCGGCGACAAGGAGGGCGCGCGCGAGCTGCTCGAGCAGCTGCAGCAGATGCTGGAAAATCTGCAGATGGCGCAGCCCGGCCAGGGCGGCGACAACGACATGCAGCAGTCGCTGAACGAGCTCGGCGACATGATCCGCAAGCAGCAGCAGCTCCGCGACAAGACCTTCAAGCAGGGCCAGGACTCCCGCCGCGACCGCATGCGCGGCCATCAGCAGGGCGATCAGGACCAGAGCTTCGGCGATCTGCAGCAGGATCAGCAGGCGCTGCGCGATCGGCTGAAGCAGCTGCAGGAGCAGCTCGCCAAGCGCGGCATGGGCGAGGGGCAGCGCGGCCAGAAGGGACAGCAGGGCCAAAAGGGCCAGCAGGGCCAGGGTGGCCAACAGGGTGACCAAGGCGAGCAGGCCGATCAAGGCGACGATGGCGATCAGGGCGACGGCCTCGACCAGGCCGATAACGCGATGGGCGATGCCGGCAGCCGGCTCGGCGACGGCAATGCCGATGCCGCCGTGGAGAGCCAGGGCAAGGCGCTCGACGCGCTCCGCAAGGGCGCGCAGAAGCTTGCCGAGGCGATGCAGCAGGACGGTGACGGCGAGCAGCAGGGCGATGGTCCGGGGTCGCGGGCCGGCCGTCGGCAGGGCAACGGCCAGACCGATCCGCTCGGACGGCCGATGCACCCTAGCACCGATATCGACGATTTCTCGCAGAAGGTCCCCGGCGAGATCGACGTGCAGCGGGTTCGCCGCATCCTCGAAGAGCTGCGCCGCCGGCTCGCCGATCCGTCCCGTCCGCAGATCGAGCTCGACTACATCGAGCGGCTGTTGAAGGATTATTAGTCCGGCCGTCGCGGCCGCCTGCCTCGGAGGTTGAAAGCCACGGGATACCTTCCCGCTCGCTTGGGGTGGCGGCCATCGGGCCGGTGCTGATGTCGCCCCTTGAAGCCCGGGGTTCAGGACGATAATCGTTGAGGACTGACAAGCTTCAGGTGTCCTCTTGCCCAGAGATGGCGGATTGCTGCGAGTGCTCGCCGCTGCTGTTTGTATGCTGGCGGCGGGTTCTCCGATCTGGGGCGCCGCCCCAGCGGCTGCTGCGCCGTTGCAGGCAAGCGATGACGGTCCGGACAGTCCGGCGTCATCTTCCGCCGGACATGCTGCGCCCGGCACCGTGACGCTTTCCGCCGCGCAGCAGCGGCAGATCGGACTGCAGACCGCCGTCCTGGAGGCGGCGCCGCATCCCGAGCAATTCCGAGCCTATGGCGCGGTCCTGGACGTCGCCCGGGTGACCGAGCTGGCCAACAGCTACACCAACGCGCAGGCGCAGCTGCAGACCGCCCAGGCCAAGCTCGACGTGGCGAAGAGCGCACTCGAGCGGGTCCAGAACCTCGTCCAGTCCGCGGCGATGCCGAAGAAAGATGTCGAGACTGCCGAAGGGACGTTCCGAACCGATCAGGCCTCCCTGGCCGCCGCGGAATCGCAGGTCAAGACCCTCGCCGCGACGGCGCGGCAGGAATGGGGCTCCGTGATCGGAAAATGGATCGTCGAGCGCTCCCAAGAGGTGGTGCGCTTGATCGAGCGCGACCAGTTTCTCGTCCAGGTCACCTTGCCGCCGGGCGTGGTCCTCGCCGGCGAGCCGCAGGTCGCACTGGCGCAAGCGCCGACGCGGAGCGCCAACATCGATCTCTCCTACATCTCCCCGGCGACGCGAACCGACCCGCGGATCCAGGGACTGAGCTACTTTTTTGCGGCGTCCGGCGACAGCGGCTTGCTGCCGGGCATGAACACCACGGTCTATGTCCCCTCGGGCAAGACCTATCAAGGCGTGTTCGTCGAGGACACCGCGATCGTTCAATGGCAGGGCCGGTCGTGGGTGTATCTCCGCTCCGGGCCTACCAGCTTCAAGCGTCATCCGATCAGCACGGATCAGCCTGTGTCCGACGACGACTACGTCGTGCAGGACATTCCGCCCGGCTCCGAGGTCGTGATGCGAGGCGCGCAGGTCCTATTGTCGGAGGAGGCGAGGAGCGAGCTTCGGGGCGACGACGACAATGATTGACGACCCCGGCCCGACGCCGACCGGGCCGCAGGCGGCGTTGGTCTCCTTCGCCATCCGCTTCCGCGGGATCGTGCTCGCGCTGGCATGCGCCGTCGCGGGCTACGGCGTGTTTGCACTGGGGAATGCGAGCTACGGGGTGTTCCCCGAATTCGCCCCGCCGCAGGTTTCGGTCCAGACCGAAGCGCCGGGCCTCGGCCCGGAGCAGGTCGAGGTGCTCGTCACCCAGCCGGTCGAAACATCGATCATCGGCCTGCCCGGCATCGAGAGCATGCGGTCGTCCTCGATTCAAGGGCTGTCGGTCCTCACGGTGATCTTTCAGCCGGGCAGCGACATCTACCGGGCGCGCCAACTGGTTGCCGAACGCCTCGCGGTCCTGGCGAGCCGCCTTCCGCAAGGCGTGCAGCCTCCGTCCATGACGCCGCTGACGTCGTCGGCCGGGACCGTGCTTGTGATCGGCCTGACCTCCGATCGCCGCTCGCAAATGGATTTGCGCACGCTTGCGGACTGGACGGTCGGAAGACGGCTGCTGGCGGTGCCTGGCGTCGCGCAAATATCCACTTACGGCGGGGACACGAGATCGCTGCAAGTGCAGGTCCGACCCGATGATCTGGTCCGCTTCAAGGTCGGCATGAACGACGTTCTGGCCGCGGCGCGGAAAGCCACGGGAGTCCGCGGCGCCGGGTTTGTCGACACGGCCAATCAGCGCGTCGTCCTGCAGACGCAGGGCCAATCGCTGACGGCCGAGCAGCTCGCGCGCACGGTTCTGTTCCACCATGACGGCGCCAGCGTGGTGCTGGGCGATGTCGCCACCGTTGCGACCGCACCCGAGCCGCCGATCGGCGCCGCGCTGATCAACGGCCGGCCCGGAATCATGCTGATGATCAGTCAGCAATATGGCGCCAACACGCGCGAGGTCGCGACGCGGGTCGAGGCGGCGCTGACGGACTTGCGGCCGGCGCTGGAGGCCGAAGCGGTCCAGCTTCATGCCGACCTGTTTCGCCCCGCGAGTTTCATCGATGCGGCGACCAGCAACGTCCTGTACGCGCTGCTGATCGGCGGCGCGCTGGTGATCGTCGTGCTGCTGCTGTTCCTGTTCGATTGGCGCACCTCCGTCATCAGTTGCACCGCGATTCCGCTATCGCTGCTCGCCGCCGTGCTTGCCCTGGAGTGGATGGGCGAAAGTCTCAATACGATGACGCTCGGTGGGCTTGCCATCGCCATCGGCGAAGTGGTCGACGATGCCGTGATCGGCGTCGAGAATGTGGTGCGGCGCTTGCGCGAGAACCGCCATTCCGCGGCACCTCGCGCCGAGACGCAAGTCGTGCTCGGCGCCATGCTCGAGGTCCGCTCCTCCGTGGTCTACGCGACCTTTGCGGCGCTCCTGGTCTTCGTGCCGATCCTGGTCCTTCCGGGCGTCGCCGGCCGCCTGTTCGGGCCTCTCGGCATCGCTTATATCCTCGCCGTGGCGGCCTCGCTCATTGTCGCGCTCACCGTCACGCCGGCCCTGTCCATGGTGCTGCTGGCCGGAAAGGCGGCTGGCAATCGAAAGCACAGACCTCCGCCCTTGGTGCGCTGGTCACGCCGTCACTATGAAAGCCTGCTCTGGCGGATCGGGAGGTTTCCTCGGCTGGTCGTCGCGACCGCGGTGCTTCTCACGATGCTGGGAGCTGGGATGTTGCCGTTCTTTGGCGGCACCTTCCTGCCCGATCTGAAGGAAGGCCATCTGATCCTGCACGTATCGGCGATTCCCGGGACATCGCTCGATGAATCGCTGCGCATCGGCAAGCTGATCACTTCTGCGCTTCGAACCGTGCCGGGCGTGCGTAGCGTGGCCCAGCATGTCGGACGTGCCGAGGCCGGCATCGACACCGTCGGTCCGCACTCCAGCGAGTTCGAGATCGACTTCCAGCCCGGGCTTTCCGGGGCGGACCAGGAAACGACGGAGAAGCGCATTCGCGCAGCGTTGGCCGACTTCCCCGGCGTCGTCTTTTCGATCAAGACCTATTTGACCGAGCGGATCGAAGAAACGGTGTCCGGCTTCACCGCGGCAGTGGTCGTGAACGTCTTTGGTCCCGATCTCGATTCGCTGCAGCGCGCCGCGCGCGACGTTGCGCGTGAGCTCGGCGAAGTTCGGGGCGCGATCGAGGTTCAGCAGCAGGCTCCGCCGGGAATGCCGCAGGTCGATGTGACGCTCCGCCCGACCGATCTGCAGCGATGGGGACTCGACGCGGTCGATGTGCTGGAGTTGATCCGGACGGCGTATCAGGGGGACGTCGTCGGTCAGGCCTATGAAGGCAACACGGTCTTCAACGTGATCGTCAAGATGGACACGCGTGCGAACGCCCGCCTGTCTCAGATCGGCGACATGCCGGTGCGGACACCGAGCGGCGCTTATGTTCTGCTGAGGCAGATCGCGGACGTCTACGGGACCTCCGGCCGTTATCAGGTCCTCCATCGCGATGGGCAGCGCGTTCAAACCGTCACCGCTGGTGTCAGCGGGCGCGACCTGGAATCCTTCGTCGCCGATGCAAGGCGAAAGATCGCCAGCGACGTCAAGCTTCCGCCCGGCGCCCATGTCGAGTTCGCGGGAGCGGCCGAGGCGCAGGCTCGGTCGCGGCGCGATCTTCTGGTCAATTCGTTGCTGGTGGCGGTGGGCATCGTCCTTCTGCTGTCGTTCGTCACGGGCCACTGGCGCAACCTGGTGCTCGTCCTCGTCAATCTGCCGTTTGCCTTCGTCGGCGGAGTGTTCGCGGTTGCACTCACGGGCAGCTTATTGTCCCTCGGCTCGATGGTCGGGTTCGTCACTCTGTTTGGGATCACGCTCCGCAACTCGATCCTGATGATCTCGCATTATGAGCATCTGGTCACGGTCGAACGCCGCGCGTGGGGAGCCGAGACGGCGATCGAGGGCGCGGCCGATCGCCTCGTTCCGATCCTGATGACCTCGCTCGTGACGGGCCTCGGCCTGCTGCCGCTGGCGCTCGGTGCCGGCGAGCCCGGCCGTGAAATCGAAGGGCCGATGGCGATCGTCATTGTCGGCGGACTCGTGACCTCGATGGCGCTGAACCTGCTGGTACTGCCGCCGCTTGCGTTGCGCTACGCGCGGTTCGACGTCTCCCCGCCAGAGACGACACGCCAGAAGGCGACTGTATCCTGATCTACGAAGCCGCCGCGGCGAGCAGGACGCCAGCAAGCGCGCTGATCGCGACGACGATGAGCGGCGGCGCGCGCCAGATGGTGAGCAGCACGAAGCCGACCAGCGCCACGCCGACATCCCGCGGGCCTTGGACAGTGCTGGTCCAGACCGGACTGTAGAGCGCCGCGCCCAGAACGCCGACCACGGCGGCGTTGACGCCGCGCATCATCGCCTGCGCGCCGGAGCGTCTGCGGAACGAATCCCAGAACGGCAGGACGCCGAGCAGGATCAGGATTCCGGGCAGAAAGATGCCGACGAGTCCTAACGCTGCCCCCGCCAGTCCGTGCGGCTCCGGAGCGACCACCGTTCCGAGATACGCCGCGAAAGTGAAGAGCGGCCCCGGCACCGCCTGGGCCGCGCCATAGCCGGCAAGAAACGCATCGTCGTTCAGCCAGCCCGGCGTGACGAAGGCCTCGCGCAGCAGCGGCAGGACCACGTGCCCGCCGCCGAACACCAGCGCGCCGGATCGGTAGAAGGCTTCAAACAAGGCCACGCCGGACGATCCGGTCAGATGATGCAGCAGCGGAAGCCCGATCAGCAGCAGGAAGAACGCGGCCAGCGCGGCGACGCCCGCGGTGCGCGACACCGGCATCTCGATAGGTCCGGACGGCGCGGCCGCCCCGCTGCGGCAGAGCCAAAGCCCGGCAATCCCGCCCAGCAGGATTGCGCCGATCTGCGCCGGCGATGACGCGCTGAACAGGATGATCAGCGCGGCCGCCACCGCGATCGATGCGCGCTCGCGATCCGGACAAAGGGTGCGCGCCATGCCCCACACCGCCTGCGCCACGATCGCCACCGCCGTGAGCTTGAGGCCGTGCAGCAATCCGGTCCCGACCGGTCCGGTGAGCGCTCCGGCCCCGTAGGCAAACAGGATCAGCGCCGCGGCGGACGGCAGCGTGAAGCCGGTCCATGCGGCGAGCGCGCCGAGATATCCGGCCCGCATCAGCCCGATCGAAAATCCGACTTGGCTACTGGCCGGTCCCGGAAGGAACTGGCAGAGCCCGACCAGATCGGCGAAGGCATGTTCGTCGATCCACCTCCGGCGCACGACGAACTCATCGCGGAAGTAGCCGATATGCGCGATCGGCCCGCCGAAACAGGTCAGCCCGAGCTTGAGGAAGATGAGGAGCACCTCCGCCGCCGATCGGGGACCATCGTCTCGCGCCTCGGCTGCCGGCTCGGCCTCGACGATGGCTCCTTCGGTCTTCATACGGATCTCCACGAATGCAGCGCCGTCACTCTATTCATTATCGGTTCCCGATAAAGCTGCTCGTTCGGCATCAAATTGTTTTGTGGCCGGCGGCCCCTTTGCCCGGCTTCTTGGCGCATCAGATCATTGCGTGCGACTGTCGAATTCGAGCGGAGCAGGCGATGACGACGTATGATCGAGACGACGGGAGACGCCGGATACAGCCGCTCCTCAGCCGGAGAGCGCTGCTTCGTGGCGCGCAGGCCGGCGCAGTGTCCGTGGCGACAGCCTGGACCATGCCTTTCCTTCGTGCTCAGACGGCGCCGGATGAGGCCGCCGATTACAGGATCACGATCGCGCCGCTCTCGCTCGAGATCGCGCCCGGCAAGGTGATCAGGACCACGGCATATAATGGGACGGTGCCTGGCCCTGTACTGCGCCTCAAGGAAGGGCGGCCGGTCCGGATCGAGGTTACTAACAATTCCGGCTATCCCAATCTGGTCCATTCGCATGGCCTGATGATCCCCTCGTCTCAGGACGGGGCGACGGAGGAAGGCTCGCCGATCATCGAACCCGGCAAGACGCTGACCTATTCCTACACGCCGAAGCCGTCCGGCACGCGCTGGTATCACAGCCATGCCATGGCGATGACCGATCTGAACAAGAGCACCTATTCCGGCGAGTTCGGCTTTCTGATCGTGGAGCCTGCTGCCAGCGATCCCGGAAGTTACGATCGCGAGGTGCTGCTCGCCGCGCATCATTGGGAGGGCCACTGGGTCAGTCTGCAGGACATCAAGAAGGGACCGCCGCCGGACAACGGCCTCGAAGTCATGTATCGCGCGGCTACGCTGGGCGAGCGGACGCTCGGCCATGGCGAGCCGATCCGGGTGCGTGAGGGCGAGCGCGTGCTGTTTCGGCTGCTCAATGCGAGCGGCAACATGGGCATCTCGCTCGCGCTGCCGGGACACAGGTTCAAGGTACTTGCGCTCGACGGCAATCCCGTGCCGACGCCCGCGACCGTCGACGTGCTGAAACTCGATGTCGCCGAGCGGGCCGATGTCATCGTGGAGATGAACAATCCCGGCGTCTGGGTGTTCGGCTCCACGGACGACGAGGACCGCAATATGGGCATGGGCGTGGTCGTCGAATATGCCAATCGTAGCGGCGAGCCCGCCTGGTCGGCGCCTGCCAAATCCAAATGGGACTACACCCTCTTCGGCCGCCAGAGTGAGGCGGCGGCAGCTGACGAGACCATCGGCCTCAAATTCGAGAAGGTTCCGGGCGGACGGGGCGGCTACAATCGCTGGACCATCAACGGCAAGTCCTGGCCCGACACCAATCCTCTGTTCAGTGTCCTCGAAGGCAGGCGTTACCGCCTGCTCCTCAACAACAACAGCGGCGACGAGCATCCGGTGCATCTGCACCGGCATTCGTTCGAGATCACCAAGGTCGGCGACAAGTCGACGTCAGGCGTTATCAAGGACACCATCAGCCTGCCACGCTTTTCGACCGCCGAAGTGGATTTCATCGCCGATGATCCGGGCGCGACTTTCTTCCATTGCCATCACCAGGACCATATGGACGAAGGCTTTGCGGGCCTGATCACGTATCGATGAAGCCGGAGAGGTCTGGTCTAGAGCATGATCCGGAAAAGTGGAAACCGGTTTTCCTCGCGACAAACGCCATAGGCGTTTGCGCGGAGATCATGCTCAATCAAAGACATGAGATCATGATGCGATTCCTTCTAATCGCATCATGATCTCAAGCCGTACTGAGCCGGTATCGGCCACCTCTTCGGGGCTTGGTCGTCGCGAGCACGCGTGCCCTGACATAAGCCCACGCATAAGTCATAACCGGCGCCGGATCCGTCCAGTATTTCGCCTGCTCGAAGTCGATCGCGACAGCGCCAAGTCTGGATCGTTGGTCCGGATCGTTTGGTCCGGAGATTCGGTCGGCGGCGACGCGCGCACCGGGGGCGTCTCTCACCTACTTCGGAAGAGCATTCAGAAGCGCCCGGATCTTGTCCGCATCGGCGGGCGTTGCAGGATTGAAGATCACCATGTTGAGGTCGGGCCGGCCATCGACGGCGAAAGCGGAGAATTCCATCGAGAGCGGGCCGGCCACGGGATGATGCAGGACCTTCACGCCATCGCCGTACCCTTGCACATCGTTGTCACGCCACATCACCGCGAATTCGGGGCTCGTCGTACAGAGCTCATCGACTAGCGATTGCACGTCGCGCGCTGCACCGGCGCGCGCCACATCCGCGCGGAAGGACGCCACCACATAGCGTGCAACGCTTTGCCAGTTGGGCTGCGCTGCGCGGACGCGACTGTCGCGGAACATCATGCGCAAGACATTACGCTGCCCTTCCGGCACTGTGCTGTAGTCGGTCAGGACCGTTGCGGCAGCGCTGTTCCACGCGATCACATCCCAGGTTGCGGTACGCACAAAGGCGGGACTGTATTCCAGCGTGTCGAGCACGCGTTGCAGACGCGGAGAGATGCCCTCGGGCGCGCGATAACGCACTTCGGGTGGCCGGCCAAGACCGAGCAGAAACAGATGTTCGCGCTCCACGTCGGTCAGCATCATGGCGCGAGCGATGCGATCCAGCACGTCTGCGGAGGGCGCGCCGCCGCGCCCTTGTTCCAGCCAAGTATACCAGGTGGCACTGACATTGGCGCGCTGCGCCACTTCTTCGCGCCGAAGTCCCGGCGTGCGCCGTCGTTTCAGCGGAAACCCGAATGCCGTAGGATCGAGCTTGGCGCGGCGATCCTTAAGATAGGTCCCGAGCGAGTTCGCGTCCGTCATCCTGTTAGCGATTATACCAGTATGATGTCACTACTTTACCTGAATGAGCAACGTACCAGTATCCCGGCGTTCTGAACAGGGAGCGTTCTCATGCGGGTATTCGTCACCGGCGCCGCGGGCTTTATCGGCACCGAAACTACAAAGGAACTCATCGCAAACGGGCATCAGGTCGCCGGCCTCGCACGCTCGGATGAGAATGTCAGGACGTTGAAGCAATTAGGCGCAGACGTTCATCGCGGTTCGCTGCAGGACCTCGAAAGCCTGAAGCGCGGTGCGAGGGAGGCGGACGGCGTGATCCATCTGGCCTTCATCCACGATTTCACGAAATTCGCGGAGAATGGTGCGATCGACAAGGCCGCCATCGAAGCAATGGGCGATGTGCTGGTCGGCACGAACAAGCCTTTCATCGTCACCTCGGGAACGGGGCTCGTCGCACCAGGTGTGGTGGTCACTGAAGATATGCGGCGCGAGGCCAGCCCGCATGTTCCGCGCATGTCGGAGCAGGCCGGTTTGGCCTATGCGTCGCGTGGCGTGCGTGCAATGGCAATACGCCTGCCGCAAGTGCATGGCGCTCCCGGAAAGGCCGGGTTGATCAGTTATCTGGTCGAGCTCGCGCGGCAAAAAGGCGCCGCGGCCTATGTCGGCGAAGGCGCGGAGCGCTGGCCTGCGGGGCACAGGCTGGATGTCGCCCGCCTATACCGACTTGCATTGGAAAAGGGCGCAGTCGACGGAATCTACCACGCCGTCGGCGAGGAAGGCGTCCCCATGCGCGAGATGATCGAAGTGGTCGGGCGCGCGCTGAATGTGCCGGTCGTTTCGATCAAGAAAGAGGAGGCGGGCGATTATTACGGGCCACTGGCGATGTTCGCCGGTTTGGATATGCCCGCTTCCAGCGCTTTGACGCAGCAGCGGTTGGGCTGGTCCCCGACGGGGATCGGTTTGATCGCCGACATTAGCCAGCCGGGTTACTTCACGGCTTGAGGCTGGCTCCGAGAGGTTGCCAAAGGCAACTTCGAACCCGGCGTGCGTTCCGGTAGGCGCTCGCTCCGCAGCGCACCGAAGATCCTCGTCAGAAGATCCTTGTCAATTGCGGTCTGTGCGGCGCTTCAACAGCCGCACAGGCCTTGCGATCGATGGCTCGATCGCTGGCACACAGTGAGCTACATCCCGTGACTCTGGAAAACGGAGGAACAGCTCCTGCTCAGCCTGCTGCGGTTCTGCATCAGGCACTGCTCGACCGCATTGTCGTCGCCGAGCTGGTGTCGACAAAAGCGCCGCGCATCGCGTGAGCAGGCCTTCTGCTCCTGCGGCGTTCCCATATGGCCTTGCGCATGGCCGAATGACGGCAGAGCCGACAGAAACGCCGCGAGCGCGAATGGCAGCTTCTTCATCGAGTGACTCCTCCTTGGGCTGGACAAACCTCTGCTGCTCGCGGGGGCCGGTCGGAGCTCGTCTAGAATCAGCTCACGGCCCTCCGGGCGTCTCGACCCGACGGGCAATTTGCGCATGACGTCATGCGCAAAATGCCCGTCGTGCCAATCGGCCGCAGCTTTGTGCGCTTGCCGTGTCGGGCAAATCGGAACGATCATCTGCGCATCCCGCCTCGAGCAGAGGGACGTTTCGGCCGATCGTCACGACACGTGAGGTGGGGATGCGATGGCCGCGAGATGTCGGAGCATGTCCTTTGGAGATGCGGACGAGCGATACTCTTGCGGACGTGAAGTCGCGTGGTCCTGGCGCCCCGACGCTGGCGCTAAGTCCGCAGGTGATGATCCTGCTGACGACGGTGGCTAACAAGCCCGGCACACCGAGGAGAGCGCGAAATAATCGTTAACACCATCGCGCAGGGAATGCCGGATGTTCGGCTGTACCTGTGGTGACTGCCGCCTGCTTTTTCTTTTGCAGGCGGGCCATGGGTTGCGGCCAGCAGCCCGGCATTCCCTGCGCCCTCGGCCTTCGAGGGTGAAGCAGATGCATAGCTCGGGTGCAAATCGCGCCGCGAGAGCGAGGATGTATGTCTCCGTCATTCCGAGGCGCGCATGTGCCGAAGCAATCCAGAGTCTTTACGGCTTCCTGGATCGCTTTTCGCCTACGCCGTCTGCGCTTCTGCGGAGAGGTCGCTTGCTCTCGCAACGCCCCCGAGGAGGCGGACGTGCATGACGAGCGTTTCCAAAGTCTGCAATCACGCTCTCTTCGCGGCCAGCGCGTCCGCCACCGCGGTGCGGATGTCGGCCACGGAGAACGGTTTGGTGATCACGTCATGCGCGATCGCGCTCAGGTTGGAGGCGCGCTCGCGCTGATGTGCAAAGCCGGTCATCAGAAGGATCGTGAGGTTCGGGAAATCGCGCGCCGCCGACAGCGCCAGCGCAATTCCATCCATGACCGGCATCTGGATGTCGGTGAGCAGGAGATCGAACGCGCCATTTTCCCGCGTGAGGATGTCCAGCGCTTCGGCGCCGTCCTGAGCCGTGACGGTGTCATGACCATCCATTGCAATCGCCCGCGCAACCAAGGTCCGCATGGACTCTTCGTCGTCGGCGATCAGCACGCGCGACATCATCTTGCCTTTTCCTCTCGTGCTCTCGCGAGAGGCCCGCGAGATCCGTTGCTACGCATTTCCAGCGGTAATATCGCGCCGGTTGAAGAATCGTATATCGATATTGCGCCCTTCGGGAGGCGGAGAAGCCAGCCGAGACTTGAATGCCGCTCGCTCGCCGGGCTTGAGCCTGGTTTGATCGAGCACTGCATTCCAGGCGTAGATTTCGGCGCCTTGGGCGTCGCGGACGCTGAAGCGCAGGCGGGGGAGATCGACGGGCTTGCGGCCGGTCGCGACGACGGCCCCTTCGATCACCAGGACCGGCTTGCCGTCGACCGTCTCGGTGACGACTTTCAGGTCTTTGAAGATGGCGCCGCGAAGGTTCACATCCAGCCCGACCAGCCTGTAGAACGCCGCGGTCTGCGGCATCAGCCGCACCACGTCGGCGCGCCAGACGACGAGCGCGATGACAAGGGCGCCCATGGCGAGCGTGAGCGCCGGCAGGTTGAAGCCTGGTTTGCCGCCCGTCTCGGCGAAGCTTGGCTTCTTCAGGACCCTGCGAAACCAGGGCCGACGCCTGCCATCGTTCTCCGTCTCGGCGTCAGCCTCCGTGGTCGGCCAGTCGGTACCGGCAGCGGCGCTTTCCTCCGGCCAGTCGGCGGCGATGGACGGGCTTGCGACAATGGGAGGATGGTCGTCCGCATCGCTGCGGGCGAGTGTCTCCCAATCGGTCTCATCGGGAAGGCCGCCGGAATGGCTGTCTTCCGCCATGGCTGGGATGGGGGCGGGAGCCTCCACAGCGTCTTCAGGATGCGCCAGCCAGACCTCCTTGCAGCGGGAGCAGCGGACGGTCCGGCCGCTTGCGCCCAATGTTGCCAGATCGATGGCGTAAGATGTCGTACAATGAGGGCAAACGATGAACATCCAGCCTGTCTCCAACCAGCGGCCTTAACCGCTCTGTCCGGAAGTTCGCGGCCAGGGACGTGGATTTCGTGTTCGGCCCCGACGGGTGAGAATCGGTTGCGAACGTCGAATCCAAAGCTTCACTGGCATCAATGTGTTATCTGGTGTTCCAATGGCGCGGACATTCGCAAACGCCCCAAAAAGGGAGTGCAAAGTCGCGCCTGGAACACCAGAAGGGCAGCATGACGAACTTCGGAACCTCAACCCGCCGGGATGGTACAAGGTGACCGTTAACGAACCGGAAACCATAACGAGAGCCATATTGATTGACGCTGCCAAAAGTCTGCTTGCGCGCGAGTTGTGCGAGCACGCCCTCGGACGGAGCTGACGCTTGGTTCGGTTCGAAAATGTCGGACTGCGCTATGGACTTGGGCCGGAGATTCTCCGCGACCTCAGCTTCCAGATTCCGGCGCATTCCTTCCAGTTCCTGACCGGACCATCCGGCGCCGGCAAGACCTCGCTCTTGAAGCTGTTGTTCCTGTCCCTGCGGCCGACCCGGGGATTGGTCAATCTGTTCGGTTATGATGTCTCGCTGCTCGGCAAGGACGAGATCGCCGATTTGCGCAAGCGGATCGGCATTGTGCTGCAGGATTTCCGCCTGCTCGATCACATGACGACCTATGAAAACGTGGCGCTGCCGTTCCGTGTCATTGGGCGCGAGGAGTCGAGCTACCGCAAGGAAGTCATCGATCTCCTGAAATGGGTGGGCCTGGGCGAGCGCATGGACGCACTTCCGCCCATTCTGTCTGGTGGTGAGAAGCAGCGTGCGGCGATCGCGCGCGCCGTGATCTCGCGGCCGCAGCTTCTGCTGGCGGACGAGCCGACCGGCAACGTCGATCCGACTTTGGGCCGCCGGCTATTGCGGCTCTTCATCGAGCTCAACCGATCGGGGACTGCGGTTATCATTGCAACCCACGACATCACGCTGATGGACCAGTATGAGGCCCGCCGGCTGGTGCTGCATCAGGGACGGCTGCACATCTATGAGTAGCGTGGACGATCGCGGCCTTCTGGTCGACCTTGGCGACGACCGCCCGCAACTGCCGGCGCAGGCGCGCATCGTATCTCCCATCGTGCCGCGGGCGTCGATCGCCGGCCGCGCATTGGTGGCGGTGGTGGCCATCATGACCTTCCTCGCCTCCATCACGACCGGAACGGTGATGCTGATCAGCGAATCGGCCGCCGAATGGCAGTCGGAGGTTGCGAGCGAGATCACCGTGCAGGTGCGCCCCAAGACCGGCCGCGATCTCGAGCGTGACACCGCGGCGGTGGCGGAGGCGATGAAGGCGCAGCCGGGCATCGTCGAGGTGAAACCGTTCACCAAGGAGGAATCCGGCAAGCTGCTGGAGCCTTGGCTCGGCAGCGGCCTTTCTTTCGACGAACTGCCGGTCCCGCGCGTGATCATCGCGCGGGTTCAGCCCGGCACGGCGTTCGACCTTGCCGGGCTGCGCGACCGCGTGACCGCGATCGCGCCGAATGCCAGCGTCGACGATCACCGCGCCTGGATCGACCGGATGCGGTCCATGACCGGTGCCACTCTGCTCGCAGGCGTCGGCATTCTCGTGCTGGTCATTGTCGCGACCTTCATCTCGGTATCCTTCGCAACGCGCGGCGCCATGTCCGCGAATCGGCCGATCGTGGAGGTGCTGCATTTCGTCGGTGCGGGCGACCGCTACATTGCCAATCATTTCCTGCGCCATTTCCTGCAACTCGGTCTCGAGGGCGGCGTGATCGGCGGCGGCATTGCCATGCTCGGCTTCGGTTTCTCCGAGTCGATTGCCAACTGGTTCTCGGGCACGCCGGTCGGCGACCAGTTCGCGGCATTGCTGGGCACCTTTTCGCTGCGGCCGCTCGGCTATGTCGTGATCGCGGTGCAGGCGGTGGTGATCGCGGCGGTCACCGGCTGGGCCGCACGTCGAACCCTGTTCACAACGCTCGCAAGTATCGACTGATCGGGGACGGAGTTCCCGCTGGCGGATTTCACTTGAACCGAAAACTGCTTAAAATCGTCTGCGCCGGAGATGCAAATCGCGCCTGTGCTCACCTGCATCGGGCAGAGGGCCGCGCGGCGGAATGGACGTCGCGGCGCTTGAAGAGAGGATTGCCAGACGTCGCATGGTGCCTGAGACCGACGATATGCGCCCCAAGCCTCCCCGCTATCGGGTGGCAGGCTGCGCTGTGGCGGGGATGGGGGTCGTGCTGGCGCTCGGCTTCCTGGTGGCCGCGTTCGGTTTCGTCGGTTTCCTTTCGCAATTGCGCGGCGCCGAGATCAAGCCGGAGCGCCAGGCCGACGGCATCGTGGTCCTCACCGGCGGTTCGTCGCGCGTGTCCGACGCCGTCGAGCTCCTGGCCGGCGGCTATGGCAGGCGGCTGTTGATCTCGGGCGTGCATCCGACCAACGATGCCAACGACATCTCGCGCTCGCTGCCGGAGGCGCGGTCCTTCATTGCCTGCTGCGTCGATCTGGATTATTCCGCGGTCAATACCCGCAGCAATGCTGCGCAGACCCGGCGCTGGGCGCATGAGCGCGGCTTCAAGTCGCTGATTGTGGTGACCTCGAATTATCACATGCCCCGCGCCATCGTGGAGCTCTCGCACGCGATGCCGGACATCGATCTCATTCCCTATGCCGTGGTCGGTGAGCGGTGGCGGGACGAGCCGTGGTGGACCAGCGGCCCGACCCTGCGGCTGCTCTTCTCCGAATATGCGAAATATGTTGCCGCCGAGCTCAGGGTACGTCTGGCCGATTTCGGCCTCGATCTCATGCCGGAGGCAGAGCCGCCGAGCGGCGCGCTATCCCGGCGTCCGGCGACGGCCCAGGCCAATTGAACAGGATCCGCGATGGTTTCGATCTTTCTGCGCTCGCTGCTGTTCAACATCCTGTTCTATCCGGTGTTCGTCTTCTGGGCGCTGGTCGCGCTGCCGACGCTTCTGATGTCCCGGAAAGCGTTGCTACGGGTCGCCAATTGGTGGGCGCAGACCAACATTCTGTTGATGCGCTTCATCTGCAACATCAGGGTCGAATATCGCGGCGTCGAAAAGATTCCGAAGGGGCCATTGATCGTCGCCGCCAAACACCAGTCGATGTGGGAGACCATCTCGCTGTTGCACTTCTTCGACGAGCCGTTCTTCGTGCTGAAGCGCGAGCTCAGGCGCATTCCGATTTTCGGCCTTTTCCTGATCAAGGCCGATATGGTCGCGATCGACCGCAGCGCCGGCACGCGCGCCTTGATGAAGATCGTGCGCCGCGCATCGGAAGAGGTGAAGCGCGGCCGCCAGTTCGTGATCTTTCCGGAAGGCACGCGCAGGCCTCCGGGCGCGCCGCCGCACTACAAGCCCGGCGTCGGCCTGATCTATGTCGATTGCGGCGTGCCCTGCCTGCCGGTCGCGCTCAACTCCGGCCTGTTCTGGCCGCGCAATTCCTTCATGCGCTATCCCGGCACGCTCGTCGTCGAGTTCCTTGATCCGCTGCCGCCGGGCCTGCCGCGGGATGAATTTCTGTCGCGTATGCAGGCCACGATCGAGGATGCGACCGATCGCCTCGTCGCCGCCGGTCAGGCTGAGCAAGCGCAGCTGTTCGGCCGTGTGCCACAGGCGGCGAAGGCCTGAGGCTATGTTCCGTCGTCTGCTACCGAATGCAGCGCATGGCCCTCGCCGTGCAGCATCAGCGCCAGCCGGTGCAGCTGCGCGTCGCGAAACCCCTGGGCTTCGATTGCTTTCACCGTCGAGAGCACGTAGTCGCGATTGGCGCCGGACTGGCCGTGGCCCTGGCTCACATGGCTCAGCTGCTCGGCCAGCGACAGTCGGCCGGCATATTGCACATGACCGCGATCGACCACATAGGTGAGGGCGCTGACCCGCTGGCGCGCCTCGTCCTCCAGCCACACCGATCGCATCACCTCGCGATAGACGGATGTGACCTGCTCGCGCGCGCGCAAATAGGCGACCACCGCCGCTCGGTTCTGTTCCGCAACCCGAAACGCGATCCCGCGGCAGGCGCCGCCGCGATCAAGCCCGAGCACCAGTCCGGGCTTCTCTGGTGTGCCACGATGGACGAAGGAGTACACACAGAGCGCGCGGTGCTCACCGATCAGGCGCGCCGGAACCTGCTCGATAAAGTCGAATCCCGGACGCCACATCAGCGAGCCGTAGCCGAAGACCCAGAGATCGCCGTGGGGAAGTTCACTGACAGACAGAGTCATTGCCGACATCGGGTTGGAGGCCATAAGGGTGGTGGTCGCGATTTGTTAACTTAAATACACATTCCGTGATCGCTTTATCGCCAAAATTGCTCCGCAAAGGGTCCCCGCATGTCCGATATGACGTCAGCGCCGCGCAGGCGCCCGCTATGGGGGCTCTTCATCGCTCCCGTCCTGCTCCTGATCGCCGCGGTGGCATGGAGCGTGTTCTGGTTCTTTGCCGCTTCGCAGGTCGATGTCCAGGCCGACGCCTGGCGTGCGCGAGAGGCGAAGTCCGGACGCGTCTATGATTGCGCGCGGCGCTCGGTCGCCGGCTTCCCGTTCCGCCTCGAGGTTCGCTGCGGCGACCCAAGCGTTTCCCTGTTCTCGCAAGCCGTCGGCACGCCGCTGATGACGGCCAAGCTCGGCGAAATTCTGGTCGTGGCCCAGGTCTATGACCCCAAGCGTCTGATCGCGGAATTCAAGGGGCCTGCAACCATCTCGAACGGCAGCGATCCCGCCTCGTTTGCGGTGAACTGGCAGCTCGGCCAGGCCAGCGTCTATGGCCTGCCCGTGGCACCACAACGCGGCGCATTGGTGTTCGACGCTCCCACGATCGATCGAATCGACGGTGCGGCTCGCGCGCCGCTTGCGCGCGCCGATCACATCGAACTGCACGGCCGCCTCGCCGAGGGGGCGCCGACCGATCATCCCGTGATCGAAGCCGCGCTGCAGATCGCGAACGGCAGCATTCAAGGGGGTCATCCGTTGCTCGCCGAGCCGTTCAATGCCGACATCCAGACGCGCGTTTCGGGATTGAGCGATTTTCGGCCCAAGCCCTGGCCGGTGCGATTTCGTGAGATCCAGGCTGCCGGCGGCCACATCGACATCGTGCAATCGCGGATTCAGCAGGGCGAACTGCTCGCGGTCGCTTCCGGCACGCTCAGTCTGACAGCCAGCGGTAACATCGATGGCGAGTTGCAGATGACCGTCGCTGGGCTCGACAAGGTGATCCCCGCGCTTGGGATCGACAAGATGCTCGACAACGGCGTGCCGCAGTCGACGCTCGACCGCGTTGCGCCCGGGGTGAAGTCGCAGGATCTCAACAACCTTTTCGGCGCGCTCGATCGCGCGATTCCAGGGCTTGGCAAGGTGGTGAAACAGAACGCCAATGCCGGCGTCGCCGCCGGCATCAATGCTCTGGGCAAGGAAGTCGTGTTGGAAGGGCGTAAGGCGCGCAGCTTTCCATTGCGCATCTCCGATGGGGCGGTCGTGCTCGGCCCGTTCAAAGTGGCGCAGATCCCGCCACTGTTCTAGCGCGCGGCCCGTCCGCCGTTACGACGGCTCGATCTGCGGTAGCGGCCGGCCGAAATCGGGCGCTGCCGAATCCTGCCCGATCTCGACGATGCCGCGGCGAATCGCGCGCGTCCGGGTGAAATGCTCGAACAACGCCTGCCCGTCGCCGCGTCGGATCGCGCGTGTCAGCTTGGCGAGATCCTCATTGAAGGTGCCGAGCATTTCCAGGACGGCATCCTTGTTGTTCAAGAACACGTCGCGCCACATCGTCGGATCCGACGCGGCGATGCGGGTGAAGTCGCGGAAGCCGCCCGCGGAAAATTTGATCACCTCGGATTCCGTCACCTGCGCCAGCTCCTCGGCGGTGCCGACGATCGTGTAGGCGATCAGATGCGGCAGATGGCTGGTGATGGCGAGCACGAGATCATGATGGTCCGGTGTCATGATCTCGACCTTGGCGCCGAGCGCAGCCCAGAACGCGCGGAGGCGCGCGACCGCATCGGCATCGGTGCCGACCGGCGGCGTCAGGATGCACCAGCGATTGATGAAGAGTTCCGCAAACCCGGAGTCGGGGCCGGAATTCTCGGTGCCGGCAACCGGATGCGCCGGCACGAAATGCACACCTGCCGGCAAATGCGGAGCCATGTCGCGCACGATGGCGCCCTTGACCGAGCCGACATCGGAGATGATCGCGCCGTCCTTCAGTGAGCCCGCGATCTCCTGCGCCACAGGCCCGCAGGCGCCGACGGGAATGCAGAGGATGACGAGGTCGGCGTCCTTCACCGCCTCCGCATTGCTCTCCACCACGCGGTCGACGATGCCGAGCTCGGCGACACGAGCCCGCGTCTCCTTCGAGCGCGCTGTGGTGACGATCTCACCGGCCAGCCCATGCAGGCGCGCGGCGCGCGCGATCGAGCCGCCGATCAGGCCGAATCCGATCAGCGCGACGCGCTCGAATTTCGCCGCGCTCGTCACTTCGTCCCCATGAATTCGCGCAAACCCTCCAACACCAGGCGATTGGCCTCTTCGGAGCCGATCGTCATCCGCAGCGCATGCGGCAGCTGATAGTTGTTGAGCGCGCGCAGCACCAGGCCGCGCCGGGTCAGGAATTCGTCGGCCTCGGCGGCCGTCTTGCCCTTCTCGGTCGGGAAGTGGATCAGGATGAAGTTCGTCACGCTCGGCGTCACCTTCAGGCCGAGCTTGCCGATCTCCTCGCTGAGCCTGTTGCGCCATTCTTCCGTGTACGTCTTGGACGTCTGCACATGCGCACTGTCCTCGATCGCAGCGACCGCGGCGAGCATGGCCGGCGTGGAGACGTTGAACGGTCCACGGATGCGGTTGACCGCATCGACGATATGGGCCGGGCCGAACATCCAGCCGACGCGTAGCGCGGCGAGCCCGTGAATCTTGGAAAAAGTGTGGGTCATCACGGTGTTCTCGGTCGTGGCGACCAGCTCGATGCCGACCTCATAGTCGTTGCGCGACACGTAGTCGGAATAGGCCGCGTCCAAAACCAGTACGACGTTGGAGGGCAGGCCGGCGCGCAGCCGCTTGACCTCGTCGAACGGGATGTAGGTGCCAGTCGGATTGTTCGGGTTGGCGAGCCAGACCAGCTTGGTGCGCGGCGTGACCGCCTGCAGGATGGCGTTGACATCCGCGGTCAGGTTCTTCTCCGGTGCGATCACGTTCTTGGCGCCGCGGCCCATCGTGGCGATCGGATAAACCAAAAAGCCGTGCGTGGTGGAGATCGCCTCGTCGCCGTGGCCGAGAAAGGTGTGTGCCAGCAGGTTGAGGATCTCGTCGGAGCCGGCGCCGCAGATGATCCGATCGGGATCGAGGCCGTAGGCGCGGCCGATCGCCTGGCGCAGCACCCGCGAGGTGCCTTCCGGGTAGTCCTCCAGATGCGTCGCCGCGTGCGTGAAGGCCGCGATCGCCTTCGGCGAGGGGCCAAACGGGGTCTCATTGGCCGAAAGCTTGAACACCTTGCGGCCCGGCTCCGGCTTCGGGCTCTTGCCGGGGGTGTAGGGCGCAATATCGAGGATGCCGGGATTCGGCACGGGGCGGGACATCATTCAACTCCGGGAAACCGCAGGATCAGGCCAGAGCCATCAACCCTAGCTCGGCACCGTATAGCGCTTTGCATGGCCGCCGACGAGGGCCGTCGAGCGTACCGAGGCGCCCGCCGCGATCAGGGCTGCCCTGATTTTTTCGAGGTTCGAGGGGGCCTCGATGGAGACCAACAGGGCCGCGCTGTCGAAGGCGGTATCCGGCACCGCTACGATGTCCGCCAGCGGCGACAGCGCTCGCGCCACCTGCGCATTCCAGCCCGACACGCGGATGCTCCAGGTCTCGACCTCCAACAGCAGGGCATCGTCGGCCACGCGGGAGATCGCAAACACCGGCAGCGCCGCCGGATGGTCGGCGCGCTCCAGGAAAGGCAGCCGGGCGATGATCTTCGGCGCGCCGGCCGGCTCGAGCGTGATCCACCACGGCGTATGCCCTGACGTCGCCGAGACCAGCGCCAGATCGCCCTTCGATTTCGCTGCCGCCTCGACGGCGGCCTGGGCGCTGAAATGCGCCACATAGGGCACGATGAAGCCGAAATGGAACCGCGCGGAATCCCGCATCGCAGCCTCGCCGACCGAGACGTCGGCGTGCGCGCAGAACGGCGCCTGCACGTAGGTGAAGCTGGAGACGATGATGCGCCAGATGCTCTCGACCGTATCGAGCGGCAGGATGCCGCGATGGCGCTGCACCAGGCGCTTCATCATGTCGGCCTCGCGCGCCGGCCGGAAGGCCGAGCCGACCTCCTGCGTCTTCTTCACCTGGATCAGGCGGTCGATGATGTCGCCGCGCTGCATCAACAACCGATGCATCTGCTCGTCGATCGCGTCGATCTCCTTGCGCAGATCGGCAAGCGAGGGCGGGGCGGGAGGCGTCTCGGGCATTTGCGGCATCTCTTGGCTGGTCCTGCGGTGCAGGCGAGCGTCGTTCTGTCCTACAGATCAGGCGCGTGCAACATCAAGTTTACCCGATCGAGCGCCCGGAAGCGCTACAGTTGCAACATGGCGGCGTGCCGTCGATTCCGGCTTGCCTTGACGTCGGCCGCCCGCCGGACTACGTTGTTGGTCATTCCGTGGTCATTTGAGCCGGCCGGCTTGCAGCCACGTTAAACAATTCGCTAAACAGGCCGGGGACAGTTCTGATCCCGGCCGAACCTAATTTCGGGCCGGGTTTTTTTATGGCCTGATATGTCACGTGGTTCGGGAGCTCCGGCGACCGCCGGGGTCTAGAGACATGACAGGCCTGACGCCCAAATCGAACTCGCCGAAGTCACGACGCGTGATCCCGCCGGAGGAGCGCTCGCACGAGGTCGATCATCCGAACTCGCCGGTTGCAAAGTTCGGCGCCGATCAGCCGCTCCGGCTCGACTGCGGGGTCGATCTCGCGCCGTTCCAGATCGCCTACCAGACCTATGGCGAGCTCAATGCCGACAGATCGAACGCCATCCTGGTCTGCCACGCCCTGACCGGCGATCAGCATGTCGCCAATCGCCATCCGATGACCGGCAAGCCGGGCTGGTGGGAGACGCTGGTCGGCCCGGGCCGTCCACTCGATACCAACCGTTACTTCATCATCTGCTCGAACGTGATCGGCGGCTGCATGGGTTCGACCGGCCCCGCCTCGCTCAATCCGGCGACGGGCAAGGCCTGGGGCCTGGATTTCCCGATCATCACCATTCCGGACATGGTGCGCGCCCAGGCGATGCTGATCGACCATCTCGGCATCGAGACGCTGTTTGCGGTGGTCGGCGGCTCCATGGGCGGCATGCAGGTGCTGCAATGGACTGTGGCCTATCCGACCCGCGTGTTCGCGGCGCTCGCGATCGCCTGCGCTACGCGTCACTCGGCGCAGAATATCGCCTTCCATGAGCTCGGCCGGCAGGCGGTGATGGCCGATCCGGATTGGGATCACGGCCGCTATGCCGACAAGGGCGTTCATCCGCATCGCGGGCTCGCGGTGGCGCGGATGGCCGCGCACATCACTTATTTGTCGGACGCGGCGCTGCATCGCAAGTTCGGTCGCCGCATGCAGGACCGCGACCTGCCGACCTTTTCCTTCGATGCCGATTTCCAGGTCGAGAGCTATCTGCGCTACCAGGGCTCGTCCTTCGTGGAGCGCTTCGATGCCAACGCCTATCTCTATCTGACCCGCGCGATGGACTACTTCGATATCGCCGCCGATCATGATGGCGTGCTGGCCGAAGCTTTCCGCGGCATTCAGACCCGTTTCTGCGTCGTGTCCTTCACCAGCGACTGGCTGTTTCCGACGCCGGAGTCGCGGGCGCTGGTGCATGCGCTCAACGCGTCGAGCGCACGGGTCTCTTTCGCGGAGATCGAAACCGACAAAGGTCATGATGCCTTCCTGCTCGATGTCCCCGAGTTCTTCGACATCGCCCGTGCCTTCCTCGAGTCCGCCGGCAAGGCACGCGGGCTGACCACACCCGGAGTCTGACCATGGCGCTGCAAGAGGTGCTGCCGCTGAACGGCGTTACGGAGCGCGAAGGGCTCGCCTATCGCCCCGACCATCTGCTGATTGCCAAGATGGTCGAGCGCGGCTCCAAGGTGCTCGACATCGGTTGTGGCGACGGCGATCTCCTGCAGTTGCTTGAGAGCCGCGGCATCGACGGTCGCGGCATCGAGCTGTCGCGCGAAGGCGTCAACCACTGCGTGGCGAAGGGGCTTGCGGTGGTGCAGGGCGACGCCGACACCGACCTCGTCGATTATCCCGACGACGCGTTCGACTACGTGATCCTGTCGCAGACCCTGCAGGCGACGCGGCAGCCGAGGACGGTGCTCGAAAATCTCCTGCGCATCGGCCGCCGCGCGATCGTGGCCTTTCCGAATTTCGGCTTCTGGCGGCTGCGCCTGCAGCTTCTGATCGGCGGTCACATGCCGCGTACCGAGAATCTGCCGTTCACCTGGTACGACACGCCGAACATCCATTTCTGCACCATCAAGGACTTCGTGCAGCTCTGCGACGAGATCAACGTCAAGATGGAGCGCGCGGTGGCGCTCGATTCCGACGGCCAGCCGCTGCGGGTCAATATGCCCTGGTGGTTCTGGAACATGTTCGGCGAGCAGGGGATCTTCCTGCTGAGCCGGGCGGGGAAGGGAAGGTAGCCTCCGGCTGCCATTCCGGGGCGAGGCCGTAGGCCCCGAACCCGGAATCTCGAAGTTGTCTGGCGCGCACACCCATTTCGAGATTCCGGGTTCGCGCATTGCATGCGCGCCCCGGAATGACCGGCCTGTTGGCACGATCTGGCTCTTCACATCTCAAACAGCGCGAGGCGTGCGCTCGCATTCTCGCAGCGCGTTACGCCCGAGCTTTGCGAAGCATTCGCCCTCGAAAAGCAAGAGGGCGCAGGAAAGGCCGGGTGTTAGCTCACACCCATGGCCCGCCTGCATCAAAAAAAGCAGGCGGCAGTCACCACAGGTACGAGCCGCACATCCGGCCTTCCCTGCGCGACGGTGTTAACGCTTATACGCGCTCTCCTCGGGGACCGGCATTCTTGCCCCCGTCCGCGTGATGCGAAGCATCATCGCGTCGCGCAACGCTTGCGCGTTGCATGGGCCTCAGCACCGGGAGGCCAGGACCACACGACTTCACGTCCGCGCCGATGTCGTTCGTCCGTGTGAGAGACACACTGCGACACGCCGCGTCCATCGCATCCCGCTTCCGACGTCCGTGACGATCGCGATACGTCCCTCTTGTGGAGGCGGGATGCGCGGAAAGGTGCTCCTGATTTGCCCGACGACACGAGCCTTGATGCCTGCGACATCCTGGCACGACGGGCAATGGCGGCATGACGACCATGCGCAAAATGCCCGCCGGGCAGCAATGTCTCGCCACGCGTCCGGGGCTGTGCGGGATGGGCGAGAGCGAGCAGTTACGGCCGTCGGCGCGCGAAAAAGGTCAGTCACGAACCACTCATGCGGCGGACGGGCAACGCCGCCCGCCATCGGGCAATGGCGGCCATCAGTTTGGTCGTCATGCGAGAGGACAACGCCAAGACCGGCTTTTTCAACCGGAGCGCAGGGAGCTCGATCAGATGCCAGGATAGCGCCGCGATCAGAATCGCAATCAGGGCAGATATGGGAAAGAGCAGCCACCATTCGCGCAGCGGCAGGAACGTCGCAACGAGCGTTTGCTGGATCGGATACGAAAACAGATAGATGCCGTAGGAATAATCTCCGCCCGTCGATGGCAGCCGCTGGGCACCGATCCAAATCATCAGGTAGGTGAGAGCAGGAATGGAGAAGAACGCGTTCTTCGGCCCCAACAGCAGCAAATAGGCAGCTGCGGCCGAGAGCAGCGCGAGTGACGCGTTCAGCTTGATGTGCTCTCGCCAATGAAAGGCGACGACGCCGGTGGCAAAGGAATAGACCAGCAGCGTTGGTCCAAGATAGCCATCGGGCACGAACGCGTCGGTAGCCTGATTCACCACGATCATCGCGACGGTTACGACCAGCCAGAGCGGCGTTGTCAGTTTCCGGCTGTAGGCCGCCCGGCTCACCATCAAGAGCGCCATGAGGGCGTAGCAGAAGAACTCCGGTTTGAGCGTCCATACATTCCCGTTGACGACGCGATCAAGCGGGAGCCCTTCGAACACGCCGGGCAATGTAAATCGAACGCGACCGATGATGTTGCCGAAATAGGAGAAGAAATCCGCATTCGTGAAGTAGTCTCGCAGCGGTCGGGTCGTCAGCAGAGGGCCGAGGATCAAGGCTGAAATCGTAACTTCGACAGCCAATGCAGGCACTATTCGCAGGCTTCGGAAGAGCAGGAAGGTGCCCGTGTCGCGCAATCGGAATGCGCTGCCGGCAACGAGAAATCCGCTCAAGGCAAAGAAGAGCGGCAGCAGCGAAAGCATGACGGCGATGTAGGGCGCGTTCAGCAGCACGCGAGAGCCGGCCATGCCGTAGGACAGCATAAACGAATGCACGAGCACGACCAGAAGCGACAGGCAAAGCCGAAGCGTATCGAACCCCGGAAATGCGCCGCCGTTGAGATCGAGAACCTCCTGCACCGATGGTCCTCGAAAGAGCCGCGCTGGCGAAGGTGGCCGTGGCGTGCTTCGAGGCAAGTCGCCGGCTGCCACGTCGACCATTCCGCATCCCCATTCCTTCCGAGATGCCGTGTTCTGCCTAGCCGCTTTGGCGATCGCTGCAACGCGTTCGCCTGGTCGCCCGATACCCAGCCCTTCGGAGTCTGGGCCTAGCGGTAGCAGGCCCAGATTAATTCAATCTGAAAAGCGTCCGCGAAAGCGCCAGCTCTCGCGGCGCGTTCGCATCGGCGTGTGGCATCGTCGGGATGGGAGTCCGAGGTATTCCCGTGGATCGCGCGGACGCGGGCTATCGGCGCAATATGACACAGCCCGGACCGCTTCGTCCTCTCTGCATTCGGCTCAATCCGGCATCAGCACACGCCCGCTCTCCACGATGATCTTGTCGCCCTCAGATGGGCTCGCCGAGATGGGCGGCACATTCGATGATTGGAGCATGGGAGCCTTGCCGGGCTCACCGCCGCGGGGTGTTGTCCTGACGATCTGGCTTGGCGGCAACGGCGCCTTGCGGGTCAGATGCGCCCACATCTGATCGAGAGCGCGAAGATGGTAGAGCGTCAGCGGAACCATTCGCGTGTCGAAGCCGGGCAGGTCGGTGCCGAAGTGCTCCGCGTTGGTGACTTCGATATAGCGGAGGTTCGAACCTTCGCCGTCGGCGATACTGTTGAGCCCCAGATAGGGGCGGGAAGAAAAGCCGGCGGGAACGCGATCGTCGTTTCGGCCATGAACGATGATCGTCGGCAATCCATGCAACCGTCCCGACGCCAGGAACTCGTCGATGCCAGCCCTTACACGCTTCGCGTCAGGCGAACTGCCGGTGACGAGATCGCGAATGCAGACCGCACCGTCGAGGTCGAAATCCTGCCGGCCGGTGCTGGGCGAGACTGAGAGCCAGCTGCGCCGGGGCCCGGTCGGGTCGTTGTCGTTGATCACGTCGATCGCGCCGGCCGGCGCGCCTCCCGGCGCGACCGCAAAGATCGTCGCGGCGAGGGTGGACGGGACCGTAACGGGCCGCCCCTCCGCGTCGGTTGCGGCGTAGCTGTAGCCGCAGATGCGGTCGCGGATGTCGAAGCGGCCGTGATCGTTGATATATTTGGTCGCCGTGGCATCCGGCGCGACGAAATAGCCGAAGGCATGGCCGACATCGGTTTCGCCATCCCATCCGTAAGCGTGCATCCGGTCCAGCGCTTCGTGCGCCTGAGCATCCAGGGCCGTCGCCGTGAGCAAACCTTTGTCGTGAAGTGATTGGCATCGGTTAGCGGCGTAGGGAACGCGGTCCTTCAGCGGGATGTCGGGCACGGCCAGCACGGCACAGGGCTGAAAGAGGTTTCCGAAGCTGAAGTAGTCGAGCAGGGTGCGACCCGTGCCCCGGCGCTTTATCGTCCCGCGCGTCACGACGACCCGGTCATCCGGCCTAAGCTGCACTTGCGGCTCGCGGGCGACAACGCCGTCCAGCAGATGCTGCTCGTCTTTTTCCGCACCATAGAGGACCGCGCCGCCGCCGTTCGAGCTCCCCGTGGCGATGACGATCGTGTTCTCGCGGACAAAGCCGGGATCACGTTTCGCCAGTTCGAAAAACGCGAACTCCACCGAACGCAGCAGATCGGTGCCCCAATCCTTCTCCGGATTCTGCTTCGAATGGGCTGCCTTGAATGCAACGCGGTGGGGCCACGCCGCCAGGAATGATGCGCGCGCCGCATCGTCCAGATCGGCGCGAAAATGCGCGTTGGGCCCAGCCTCCTGTGCCCGCGCCTGACGGCCATCGATCACGTTGACCGAGTCGGTCTCCAGAAGGTGGAAGCCGTTGCCGTGGCCCTTGTCGTTATAGACGACGGCACAGCGGTGCCGCAGACCCCAATAGCCGAAGTCGACGATGTCACGGAACAGGCTGGACGAGCCATTGACGGGAATTGCGACCAGGCAGCGCCTCTCCGTCGACAGATTGGCTGGGATCTGCAGCAGCATCGCAACGTTCTGCTTGCCCTCGCCATCGTCTGCGAAGGCGAGGATCTCGTCACCTGCGATCCTGCCGTCGTCCTCGATGAGCTTGCCTTCTTCCTGATCGACATGGGGGCCGAACAGCCGGCCGTAACCCTGTCCCTTGCTGGCGCGGAAGAAGATGGAAGCGCGACGCAGTTCCTGCACGGTCGGGTGCTGGGCATCCACGAAGTCCGGAGGGGCGCCTGTCATGGCGCCGGCTCCCAGGCCCGCGGTGACCAGGTCGTCCGACCGGCCGTCATAGTGTGTGACGTGTTGTTCATGCAGCCAGGCCGGAACGGGCTGACCGGCGTAGGAGGCGCTGCTCAACAGCAAGCCCAGCGAGCCAAGACAGAACGCCTTCATCATGGTCCGACGCTCCCGAAGGCTGCCAGATCGAGTAGAGCGGCGTCCGTGAATCGATCACCACGACAGGTGACGGTGCTGAATGCCGATACGGCCGGGACCGCGGCAAGCGATGCATGGGGCGCGACATTCGCTCGGTGATGACGATGGCAAGCCGTGTCGCACATGATGGCGACGCGCCGCAGCGCCGATTGATGCATTTCCTCACCTGATTGTTCTCGGGAGCTAACCCAGATGCTTGGCCGGAATTGAGCCCGGATCTCTCCGAATGTGCAATTGAAATGATTTGATTGCAGCGATAGACAATCGTTATGGATATCATCAGCCGCGGCGTCGGCTCGTGATTTTGCCGTGGATGATCGTTGTGCGGATTCACTTTGACCATCACGGCGCTTGACGCTCTGAAGGCCGCCTTGTTCACTGAGTTGCGGTTGAGCCTCACGACTGCGCCGGACCCGCAGTTCCTGATGTGACGATGTTTGGCTCACTAAGTCGTCCCGGCGAACCGCTCTGCGAGAAATTGCGCCGGAACAGCCTGCCGCTCAGGCAGGCCGGGAGCAGTTAGGCAGGATCTCGCGAAGTGGATTTTGAGGGTATTCTTCACCTACTCGGTTGATGTTTCGGGTATCCGCTGCGCTGGCTCGATCGGCAGCCAGAGCGGGAGCCGTCACGCATTTCGACCTTGCATAAGGTTGGTCGTATCGCGTCGCGACTCTTGGTCTGCCTTTCGATCTTGACACCACTGGTTTGGATAATCTGGCGTCGAATCCTCATTCCGTTGCGCCAATGACTTTCGAGCTGGACCGTTCCATGCTTCGCTATCCTGCAGTCGACCGCGGATCGCGCCGGCTCCAGCGGCCGGCTTCAACGATCGCGATGAAACGCTCGACCGTTTCGTTGAACAGCGCAGGTTCTTCCAAGTTCAGCACATGGCCGGATTTGGGGAAGAAGCTCAGCCCCGACGCTCCCAGGTGCTTCTTCAGGAACAGGCTTGGTTCGATGCAGGCATCGTCCTCGTCGCCGCAGATGATCAGCGCCGGTGTGGTCACCTGACCTATCGCTTCCGTCATCGTGTAGATCGAAGGACGCCCGCCCTGGAAGCTGCGCATCGTGTTTGCGGAGCCCTTGGCATCATGCCGCGCCAGCGCCGCATAGAAGTCGGCGTGGCCGCGCGGGTCCTTCACCAGGAAGGGAATCCGGCCCGGCGCCTCGCGCGTGATCTTGGCGACCTCCACTGAGCCGAGCGTGTCGAACTGCTCGGCTGTGGCCCGGCATTGCGCGCGAAAGCTCTCCAACTGTTCGAGGCTCGAGCCGGAGCCGACACCGGCGAGCGTCATCGAATGTAGTCGCTGCGGCGCATGCAGCGCGACCTGCAGGGAGGAATAGGCACCCATCGACAGCCCGACGAAATGCGCTTGCGCGATGCCGAGATGATCGAGCACGGCCAAGGCATCGGTATAAAAATGTTCATAGGTGTAAGCGGCGGGCGAGGGTGGGATGTCCGACGGCGTATAGCCGCGCGCGGAAAAGACGATGCAGCGATGCGCGCGCGAGAAGTAGCGCATTTGCGGCTCCCAATTGGTGTAGTCGGCCGCGAATTCATGCAGGAACAGGATTGGCGTACCGCTCCCGGCCTCTTCGAAATAGAGACGTACGCCATCCTTGGTCGCCGCGTGGGGCATTGCCGAGCTCCTTCTTGTTTCAGCTTTCAGCGCATCGACCATCGCAGTTCATGCTGAGGGCAGCAATGCGGATGGGTTCCCCGGTATTCACAAACGGGCTTGCCCGGAATTTCCCTCTGGTCGCCATTGCAGTGCAGCATGTCGTCATGTTTTCGTCACATCCTGCCGTTTTACGAGCCGCTGCTGCTGACTGTGCACACGGGGGCCAGTCAGGGAACAGGGGGTGTCAAGTCAGACTGCCAGGGGGACTAAGAGAAGGATTGAGTATGGTTGTGTCTATCGTTCGCCGGTCGCTTCACGTTGTTGCGCTGGCGGTGTGTTCCGCGGCCTTTGCCGCTTCCGCGACGCCGGCTTCGGCCCGTTCCCATCATGGCTCCGGGCATCATGCCCACCGCAGTCATGGCGGTCATCACTACGCCAAGCATCATATCCGTCACGGCAGATCGTATGCTCGCCTGTCGCGCCGCGTGGCTCGGCTGGAGGTGCGCGGTGTGGATGATGTGCAGGCGAACCAAATGATGTCTGGCACTGCATCCGGCGGCATGGGGTCGTCGGGTGGCTTCGGTGACAGCAGTGTGGTCGCCGAGGCGCGCCGCTATCTCGGCGGCAACCCGACCAGCCGTGCGAGCCTGTGGTGCGCGCGCTTCATGAACATGGTGCTGGAGCGCACCGGACATCATGGTACCGGGTCGGACCTCGCCCGCTCCTTCGCCAGCTACGGCCAGCGCGTGTCAGGGCCGCAGGTCGGCGCCATCGCGGTGATGAGCCGCCACGGCGGCGGTCATGTCGGCGTGGTCTCCGGCATCGACGCGCAGGGTAATCCGATCCTGATCTCCGGCAACAACCGGAACCGGGTGCGCGAGGCGCCGGTGTCGCGCGGCCGGGTCTATGCCTATGTGATGCCGAACTGATAAGTGCTTCGGGCTCTCGCTCGTGTCATTCCGGGTTCAGCCGCTGAACGCGGCTGCCCCGGAATGACGATCGAAAATCGAGATCGGGAGCCGGGCAAATACTGCCTCAAAACAAGCTCGGCTGCTCGACCATAAGCGTATCGCCGACGGCGATGTCACCGGCCTCGATCACTTCGGCATAGATGCCGCATTCATTATTGCTGCGATGGCGGACGATCGCGGGCGGAATGTCGAGGTCGCGCGCGGCGGTGTCGGGGTCGACATTGACGGCTGCGCAGCGGGTGATGGTCTTGACCACCTTCAGCCTGGTCGTGCCTATGCGCAGTGTCGCTCCGACGAGGCCAGCCTCATACCAGGCCGGCCAATCCTTGACGTAGAGATTGGCGCGGAAGCGCAGCGGGTTCACGGCTGCGCCGACCATCGCTTCGATCTCTTTCAGGCTTGCCAGATTGATGATCGAGACCACCTTGCGCGCCACGTCGGAGAAGCTGTGGTCGCCGCCGGACAGGACCTTCGGTGGGCCGCGTAGTTCCTCGGAGAAGTTGGCGGCGAAGAATGCCTCGATCGCGGCGCGTCCTTCCGACGTCTCCAGGTCGCCCTGCGCGACCACCTCGCCACCCCGCTGGATCGTCAGCAGGTTGGTGGCATCGTCGAACCGAGCCTTCAGGGCCGCCAAGCGCTCATTGCGCATCAGCATCAGGTAGAACGTCTTCACCTTCCACGCTGGTTGCGCCGGGTCGAACCCGCTCGGTCCGTTCTCGATGGCGTAGCGGCGGTCGGCGGGCAGGGTTTGGCCGACGCGCAACGGCGCCTGCTGCAGTGGTTCCGGGGTGAGACCTTTGACCGGGTAGCGGTAGAGGCCGGCGATTTCGGCTGGTGGGTTCACAGGCATCAGCCCTGATAAAAGATTCCCCAGCCGTTCGCTAGCGCACACGAATTTGTGAAGCTGCCTCTTCCGAATCCGGACCTCGCTTCCCACATTTCCGTCAAGCCGGCGACGTGCCGGCGACGCGTCCGCTTGCGAGGTTGACGAGCGTCAACGTCGAGGAGCGAAACCCAGTGAAGATGCCGACAACGTGCTTTCGGGGCGTGAGCGGCAGGCTGAGGGAAACCAGTTATGAATATCGAAAAATATACCGAACGTGCTCGGGGCTTCATCCAATCCGCCCAGTCGCTGGCCGTGCGCGATGGGCACCAGCAGTTCTCGCCCCTGCACCTCCTCAAGGTTCTGCTCGACGACACTGAAGGCTTGGCGGCTGGTCTGATCGATCGCGCCGGCGGCAATTCGCGCGCGATCCTCAAGGCGACCGAGGATGGCCTGAACAAGTTGCCGAAAGTGTCGGGCAGTGGCGCCGGGCAGGTGTACCTGTCGCCCGAACTGGCGCGCGCCTTCGACGCGGCCGAGAAAGCGGCCGAGAAGGCCGGCGACAGTTTTGTCACGGTCGAACGGCTCCTGCTCGGGCTGGCGCTGGAGAAGAACAGCGAGGCCGGCACGATCCTGAGCAAGGGCGGGGTGACGGCGCAGAACCTCAATGCTGCGATCGAGACCTTGCGCAAGGGCCGCACCGCCGATTCGGCGACCGCCGAGAACGCCTATGATGCCCTGAAGAAATATGCCCGCGACCTGACCCAGGCCGCGCGCGACGGCAAGCTCGATCCGGTGATCGGCCGTGACGAGGAGATCCGCCGCACCATTCAAGTGCTGTCCCGCCGCACCAAGAACAATCCCGTGCTGATCGGTGAGCCCGGCGTCGGCAAGACCGCGATCGTCGAAGGCCTGGCGCTGCGCATCATCAACGGCGACGTGCCGGAGAGTCTGAAGGACAAGCGGCTGCTGGCGCTTGATCTCGGCGCGCTGATTGCGGGCGCGAAATATCGCGGCGAGTTCGAAGAGCGGCTGAAGGCCGTGCTGCAGGAAGTCACCGCGGCCGAAGGCAGCTTCATCCTGTTCATCGACGAGATGCACACGCTGATCGGCGCCGGCAAGGCCGACGGTGCGATGGACGCGTCGAACCTGCTCAAGCCGGCGCTGGCGCGCGGCGAACTGCACTGCATCGGCGCCACCACGCTCGACGAGTATCAGAAGCACGTCGAGAAGGATGCGGCGCTGGCGCGGCGTTTCCAGCCGATCTTCGTCTCCGAGCCCTCGGTCGAGGATACGATTTCGATCCTGCGCGGCCTGAAGGACAAATACGAGCAGCACCACGGCGTGCGCATCACCGACTCCGCGCTGGTGGCGTCGGCGACGCTGTCGAACCGCTACATCACCGACCGCTTCCTGCCCGACAAGGCCATCGACCTGATGGACGAGGCGGCGGCGCGGCTGAAGATGCAGGTCGACTCCAAGCCGGAGGAGCTGGATTCGATGGATCGTGAGATCATCCGGCTCAAGATCGAGCAGGAAGCGCTGAAGAAGGAAACCGATCCCGGTTCGAAGAGCCGGCTGCTGACGCTGGAGAAGGAACTCGCCGATCTCTCGGAGAAGTCGGCAGGCCTGACCGCGCGCTGGAGCGCGGAAAAGAACAAGCTCTCGAATGCGCAGAAGCTGAAGAGCGAGCTGGATGCCCTGCGCATCGAACTCGCCAATGCGCAGCGCCGTGGCGAATATCAGCGTGCGGGCGAACTCGCCTATGGCAGCATTCCGGAACTCGAGAAGCGGCTTGCGGACATCGAGGCCAAGGAGAATGCCGGCGAGATGATGGAGGAGGCGGTCACCGCCAACCACATCGCGCAGGTGGTCTCGCGCTGGACCGGCGTTCCCGTCGATAAGATGCTGGAAGGCGAGAAGGACAAGCTGCTGCGGATGGAGGAGAGCCTGGCCAAGCGCGTGGTTGGTCAGGCCGAAGCCGTGCATGCGGTGGCAACCGCCGTGCGCCGCTCGCGCGCAGGCCTGCAGGATCCGAACCGGCCGATGGGCTCGTTCATGTTCTTAGGCCCGACCGGAGTCGGCAAGACCGAGCTGACCAAGGCGCTCGCGGAGTATCTCTTCAACGACGAGACTGCGATGGTCCGCCTCGACATGTCCGAGTACATGGAGAAGCATTCGGTGTCGCGGCTGATCGGCGCGCCTCCCGGCTATGTCGGCTATGACGAGGGCGGGGCGCTGACCGAAGCCGTGCGGCGCCGGCCCTATCAGGTCGTGCTGTTCGACGAGATCGAGAAGGCGCATCCTGATGTGTTCAACGTGCTGCTGCAGGTGCTCGACGACGGCCGCCTGACCGATGGCCAGGGCCGCACCGTCGACTTCCGCAACACGCTGATCATCATGACCAGCAATCTCGGCTCCGAGTTCCTGGTCAACCAGCCGGAGGGCGAGGATACATCGGAGGTGCGCGATCTGGTGATGGGTACGGTGCGGGCGCATTTCCGCCCCGAATTCCTGAACCGCGTCGACGAGATCATCCTGTTCCATCGGCTGCAGAAGAGCGAGATGGGGCGGATCGTCGAGATTCAGTTCACTCGGCTGCAGAAGCTGCTGGAGGAGCGCAAGATCGAGCTCACCCTCGACGAGGTGGCGCGCGATTGGCTCGCGGTCAAAGGCTGGGATCCGGCCTATGGTGCGCGTCCCCTGAAGCGCGTGATCCAGCGTTACCTGCAGGATCCGCTCGCCGAGATGATCCTGGCGGGCGACGTGAAGGACGGCGATCACATGACGATCTCGGCCGAAGGCAATGTGCTGACCTTCAACGGCAAGGTGCCGCACACTGCCGAGATCGCAACCTTCGAGGCGCCGATCCCGAAGCGCAAGCTGAACTGATCCGGGCGCGGCGGACGCCGACAGCAGGAGGTCGGTGAACCCGACGCCAGGAAGAGCCCGATACTAACAAGTCTGCGCCCTTTACCGCGTGTCGCGGTGAGGGGCGTTTTCGTTAGAATGATGGGTGCAAATGCGACTGATATGCAAATGAATCACTCGATCAAATCCCCGTGGAAATTTGAATGTGTTCCCCTCATCCGTCGATGCCGCCTCGGATGTGTGTTAGCGACCTGCGCATCGGAACTTCATGCGCATGCCCGGCATGCGCGACGCGGGTCAAAGCGGACGTGCGGATCTTATTTCTGGAAGACAATCGACGCTTGCGCGGGCTGACGACCAACGCGCTGCGCAGCGCCGGCTTTGCCGTCGATCCGTTCGTAACGCTGGGCGACGCCGAGGTCGCATTGCGGACGACCGATTACGACTGCATCGTGCTCGATCTCGGCCTGCCCGATGGCGATGGCATGGATCTGCTCGATTCGCTCCGGCGTCGTGGCGCCTCGACGCCAATCCTGCTGCTGACCGCTCGGGATGACGCGTCGTCCGTCATCAGCGGCCTCAATGGCGGTGCCGACGACTATCTGCGCAAACCGTTCAACCCGGACGAACTGATCGCGCGGGTCCGCGCACTGCTGCGGCGGCCAGGTACGACGTTCCAGAGCGTCCTTCACGACGGCAACATTGCGCTGGACCCGGGCGAACGCCGGGCCAAGGTGAACGGTATCGTGGTGGATCTCACCCGCCGCGAGGTCGGCGCGCTGGAGCTCCTGATGCGCTGTCGCCCCCGTGTCGTGCCGAAATCCTCGCTGGAGGAGGCGCTCTATGGTTATGGCGAAGAGGTCAGCTCCAACGCCATCGAGGTGCTGATGCATCGTCTGCGCAAGAAGCTCGCGGAGGCCGGCGCGGAGCGGGAGATCTTCACCCTGCGCGGTATCGGCTATCTTCTCTCCGAGCGACGACCTTGAGACATTTGCACCAGGGCCTGTTCGGCCGTCTCGTGCTTGGCCTCGTATTGGTGAGCCTGTGTGCCGTCGGCGTGGCGACGCTATTCCTCTATACGCGCTTCCACGGCCCGCACTCGCTCTTCTATGAAGGCACGCTGCAAGGCTTCGCTGCGGACATCCTCAAGGACGTCACGGATGGCGATGGCAAGCTGAGGGCGCAGGTCAGCGAGGAAACGAGACGCCGGATTGCGGAGGCGGGTGGCCGGTTCATCCTGCTCGATATCGACGGCCAGAAGCTTGCCGGTTCGCCGGAGGTGACCGACCCATTCATTGCCTTCGATCCTACGTCCTTGTCGTACTTCTATTTCCGCCTGCCTGCGAGCGGTACGCAGCCCGAATTGTTTGGCCTCACCGGACGCATTCCGAACGTCTCGTCATTCGCCGCCCTGCAGATCGTCTTTCCCTCTGGCGACATCATCTTCGAATCCGTCCTGCACGAATTCATGAAGAAGATCGCCTGGCTCTGGATTCCGTTTCTGGGGCTGTTCCTGCTGACGAACATCGTCGTCGCGCGCCTCGCGTTGCGCCCGCTGGCCCAGGCGGTGGAGCAGGCGAGGGCGATCCAGCCGGGTGGTGTGGCGGTGCTTCTCAGCGAGAAGGGCCTGCCGCACGATCTTCTGGCGCTGGTGCGGACGGTCAACGAGGCGTTCATCCGGCTGCGGCAGGCCTATCAGTTGCAGGAGGAGTTCGTCGCCGACGTGGCGCACGAATTGCGGACCCCGCTCTCGGTCATGAAGGCGCAGCTCGCGGCGCTTGACGTGCCCCAGGCCCGGCTGCTGGAGACCGATTTGGGCGGCATGGAGCGTCTGGTCGAGCAGATGCTCGACCGCGCCCGGCTCGGCCGCTTCCGTATCGAGCCTGGCGACGTGGTCGATCTGCGCGACGTGGCGCGCGAGACGGCGGCCTTTCTCGCCCCTCAGATCGTCGCCCGCGGCCGTCTGATCGAAGTTGTTGCCGGCGATCAGCCCGTGATCGTGTCCGGGGGACGCGACGACATCTTCCGCGCTGTCCGCAATCTCATTGAGAACGCGCTGGAGCATTCGCCGGCGAACGGCACGATCTCGGTCGAGATTACAAATGTGCCGGCAATCGCCGTCCGCGATTGCGGGCCGGGATTTCCGGCGCAGGTGCTGGACGCCGAATGGCGTAGAAGCGGGCTCGTGCGCAGCGACCGGCGCGACGGTGCGGGACTGGGCCTATCGATCGTCGAGCGGACCATGCTCGCCCATGGCGGTGAACTCAATCTGTCGAACGCACCGGGCGGTGGATGCGCCGAGATGCGATTTCCCCCAGCGAAGAAGCTGATTGCTCACGTGAGCTGACGGGTCGTCAGGCCGAAGCAATCGCAACCAGACCCCATGCTCCGAATGGAAGGCGGTGCCGCTCGATCCGGATCCTGTTTGCCGCGAAGCCTCCGGCCCGGAGCAACTGCTGGAGGCTGAACGCATCATAGGTCTTGTGCGTCTGCGGTCCCGCGAACGGCCAGTGGGCCATGGTCGCGCGATCGGTCACATAGAGAACGGCCCGGCCGCCTGGCGCGAGCACGCGACGGATTTCGGACGCGGCATCACCACGCGAATCGAAGAAGTAGGCCACGTTGACGGCGAGCACGCGGTCGAAGCTGGCCGCCGCCCAGGGCAGGTCGCTGGCCTCGCCAATGCCAAGGGCGACGCGTCCCTCGGCGATGGCTTTTCGGTTGCGCCGCGACGCTTGCGCAAGCATCGCCGACGCCGCGTCGAGGCCGATGATGCGGCCGGCAGATACTTGCACTGCGAGGGCGGCAATGCCCTCGCCGGGGCCGAAGCCGATCTCAAGGACCCGGTCGGATCGCTGGGGAGCCAGGGCTTCGAGCGCCAAGCGGTATGGCGCCCGGTTGATCTGGGCCATCAAGCGGCCGACCAGAAGCCCGGTGAGTCCCTTGGGGCGGGCGAGCTGACGGCCGAAGCGATGCCACAGTCCGCCGCCGCTCCGGCTCGCATTCTCTGCTCCGGTCATTGCTTGGCCCTGATGTCATCGAGCTTCTCCTTGATGACGATCCGGCGGTTCTTGTCCCAGAGCGGCCGGTCGGGATGCGCTGGAATCGAGAGAGCGTGCATGAAAGCGTCGCGCGCCCGCGCATATTCGCCCCGCGACACCAGGAAGTCGCCATAGAAATACCAGGCATCGAGCCCGTTCGGTGCCGAAGCGGTCGCCTGCTCCAGAAGGGTGCGCGCCTTGCTGTTGTCGCCGAAGCCGACCGGAAAACCGGGTACGCGGTAGTACAGCACGCCGAGGCTCGTCGGTGCGCCGCCATCGAGCGCGGTTGGGCTCATCTTGTACGCCTTCTCCAGCGTATCGCGAGCCCGGTTGGCGAGCGACAGTGCCGAGAAGGCGCTGTACATGGAGGCTCGTTCGCTGGTGACGATACCGTCCCAGATCTGCGCTTCGACGCGGTCGGGATATTTTGCCGCCAGCGCGTCGACCTCCGACCCGAGCGCGTCCATCTGGCGCGTCTGCTCGTCGCCTTCCGGCACGGTGAACTTGATGGTTTCCCATCGCGTCTGGATCTGCCGGATCGATGTCATCAATGGATCCTCGGCTGCGTGGGCAGGCGCCGCGGTGATCGACGTGGCGAGCATGATCCAATAAGCGAGGTTGTGCAGTCGGGCACGCATGAGTTGGCCTTCTCGTAGTTGTTCAGGAGATTAGACGGCGGAGCGCGCCGTGGTGCGGGCAAGGGCGCGGTCGATGAGCCGAGGGGCAAGGCGCTGGATCAGCACGAACAGGCGCTCGGCCCCGCGCGGATAGATGTCGTCCCGCCCGGCTTCCACGCCGCGCCAGATCGCGGCTGCGACGCGGGCCGGGTCGTCGAGCTGCATGCCGTTCGCGGTGATCAGGTCCTGGAACGCGGCGGCCGCGTCCGTCTGCGTCGCGCGGGGAGCCGCATAGGTCACACCGATGCCGAGCTGGCGCCATTCGCGGCGCAGGGCGCTGGAAAAGCCGCGCAGTGCGAATTTCGACGCCGAGTAGGCGGCGAACCCGGGATAGGCGATATCGCCGAACATCGATCCGACATTCACCACGCGTGACGGTCGGGCCCTCGCCAACAGCCCCGCGAGGTCACGCGTCAGCGCCATCGGCGCAATGACGTTGGTGCGGAACGTCTGCTCCATGGCATGGTCGTCGAGATGAGTGACGGCTCCGCCAGCCACGATCCCGGCATTATTGACCAGCACGTCGAGGTGACCCCAGGCGCTGCTCAACCGCGTCACGATTCGCGCCCGGTGCGCCGGCACGGTGAGGTCCGCTTCGATCACCAGCGGGTCGCAGCTGCTCACCAATGAGGTTGCGGTCTCCTTCAGGGCCTCGTAGCGGCGGCCGCACAAGGCGAGCTTCATGCCGCGCCGTGCCGCCTCGACGGCGAGAGCCCGGCCGATGCCGGACCCGCCCCCCGTGATCAGGACGCATTTGCCGTCAAGCTGCATGGCTGAGTTCCGGACGGGCGCCAAGATCACGGAAGATGTCGCCATAGAGGCGATAGAACATCTTCGAATGATCGATGATGATGGCCTGCGCGATCGGATCCTCGATGCGGTCGACGACTTTTCGGAAGAAAGCCACGTGCTCCTGATCGAGACTGCCGTGCGAGGTCAGATAGGAGAAGCCGGCACCGCCGCCCTCCACCGCGAAGCTTTGCCGCAGCGTCGCGGCGAGCTGATCGGCGAGCAGCACCGAGATTCCTTCGAGAACGTGGACGCTGCCGAGCATCGCATAAGGGCTCACATGCTCGATGGCGTGATAGGCAAAGGCGACCATCACGCGACAGGCCGCGCCCGGCTGGCCGTTGTGCACAGCCTCGGCGTCGCCGCCCATCGCTTTGATGTCGTCGAGGATCCATTTCTCGTGGCCGCGCTCCTCTTCCATGTATTCGACGAGCGCGTCCTGATAGCGTTCGTCGGTGGTCCGCGAAGCCGCGAGCGCGAGCAGCGGGAAGGTGTGCTTCACGTGATGATAGGCTTCCGCGAGGAAGGCGACATAGAGGCTCTTGGGCGCACCGTAGCGTGGTGCGTTCTGGATGAGGGGGATAGCGAGGAACTGCTCACGTGCGGCGGCAGTTGCGCTGGTCAGACGCTCATGAAAGCTCATGGTTCGGTCCTTTCTTCTGAGCTGAGGGGGGAGGGGGTGGACAGGGTGGCCAGAAGGTCGCGCGCGACGCGCCGCCGGATCCGGCCGTTGTCGGTGAGGAGCCCGGCATCCTTTGCGTCAGCGAGGCTGATCACCTCGACGCGTAGCGGTCGCGCATAGGCGGGCAGTGCGGCACAGAGGCCGGCGATGCGTGCCTGGACGACGTCCGTGCCGGCCGACGCAAACCATCCCGCCGCCTGGGGTGTGGCAACGATGAGCGCGGCGAGACCGGCTTCGGCCGCTGCAACGGCACAGAAGGCGATGCTCGGGTCCTGGAGCAGCGTGGTTTCGACCCATTCAGGACTGATGTTGCGTCCGAGCGCGGTGACAATGAGATTGTCGCGCCGACCGAAAATGGTCAGCCGCCCCTGATCGTCCAGGGCGCCGAGATCGCCGGTCGGCCAGGGCCGCGGCGACGGGCCGCCGCTCAGATAGCCATCGGTCACGCAGGGACCGTCGACATGGACTTCGCCGTCATGGATCGCGACCGAGAGCCCGGGGAGCGGTTGTCCGACGGTGCCGCCGACGCGCTGGCCGGGTCGGTTCAGGGCCACCACCGAGCAGCATTCCGAAAGCCCATATCCTTCGTGGACGGGAATCCCGAACTGCCAAGCGGCCTCCGCCACCGCGACCGGCACTGCGGCGCCGCCAACGGCGACGAAGCGCAGGCTGTCTGGTGCACGGCGCCTGAGAGCTGCGAGCTCGGCGACCCAAAGTCGCAGCAGCTCCGGAACCAGCACGCCCGTGGTCGGGCGGTGCTGCGCGAACGACTCGGCAATGCCGGACGGAGCGCCGCGTCCAATCGCCTCGGCGACCGCGGTGTCGAAGTGCACGCGCCCGCCGACCAGTGCAGGAACGAAGATGGCGCAGATGGTCTCGAGCAGAAGCGATAGCGGCAGCAGGGACAGATACGAATCGGATTCGGTTGCATCGATCGCTCGGGCAAGTGCGGCTGCGGACCAGCCGATCTGGCCGCTCTCGTGCCGGACCCCCTTCGGCTGGCCGGAGCTTCCCGACGTGTAGATGATGCCGCCGAAGCCGGGCTCGAAGGCGGGAATAGCTGCCTCAGCGCCGTTCGAGGTGGCCTGCATTCGCGGCAGCCCTGCAGGCAAGGCATCGGTGTCGGTTGCCCCGGTGAGGACCAAGTCGATCCCTGCGTCACGCACGATGTGCTCGAGCTGCTGGGGGCTGAAGAAGGTCGGCAGCGGCACGGTGATTCGGCCGGCCGCAACGCAGGCCAGCTGCGCGATGGCCTGATCGCAGCTATTCGGCATCAGAAGTCCAACGGTGCGCGCTGCCTTCGGGAGGCGGGCGGCGAGCCGCGCCGCCTCACTCAGCAGGTTGGACCGCGTCAGCATCCTCTCGGAATCGCTGCACGCGATTCGTGCTGGATCACGCCCTGCATGGGCCACGACCGTCTCAAAAAAGGTGCGCATGGTCAGCCTCCGCAGCGCTGGATGCACGGCTGCGAAGCAGGCCGTCGTCGTATACGCCGTAGACCTTCGGCTCGGTCTCGTAATAGCGGCCCCATGCCGACGGATCGGCCACGCGATCCGAGGCGGCGTCGGCCAGGTAGATCGGTGCGAGGTGAAGCCGCGTGAGCAGCAGGTTGAGGCGGCGCGTCAGCGTGAAGAACGACCATGAGAGGCCGCGCTCCGTTCCGAACGTGATGATGTCGTTGATGAAGGCAGCGATCTCGCGCGGCGAGCGACTGGCCAGCGTCGTGACCTCGTAGATGTCGCCGCGATTGACGCTGCACCCGGCGGCGCGCGACAGGGCCGTCTCGACCGGATCGGAGAGATATCGCTCGGAGAAGAAACCTTCCTCGGCGAGCCGAAGGCCGGCCACGCATGAGATCTGTCCGCCGGGCCCGAACCGGCAGATCAACCGGTTGGCGAAATCGGTGACCTTGGCATCGTACTCGCGACGGTAGACGTCCCGGACGAACGCTTCTGCCTCGGACCGCTGAGGATCGCAGCGCTCGACGACATGCACGGTTTCCATTTCCGCTCGCTCTTCATTGAAGATGGCGCGGAACAGACAAAGCTCAGCTTTCGTCAGACTTACGTGATCTGGGAAAGATCGCGGAAATTGTTTGGCGAATTTGCGGCGGCCTGGAGTGGAGGAAAGTGTGCAGGTCGCCGACGAGGGAGGCGATGAATGCCCGGCTCGACCGCGTTACGGTTGGTATTTCGGCCTCATCAGCCGCCTATCCCGCGTGCTGTCTCGACCGGATGGCCAGTGATTGCGGCTGAGCTCCGGCACCCACCGGTGTGGAAGGGCAATGGACGCTACCTGTTGCTCACCTGCTGCATCTGCAATGGGCCGGCATCCGAGAGGCGGGAGCCACCGTTGCGGCCGGCCATCATCTGGTCGACGCGGTCGCGCTCCTTCTCGAAATTCGCCATCAGCGTTCCTTCGAGCGAACGGCCGCGCGGCAGCTTCACCCGCATCGGGTCCACGAAGCGGCCGTTGACCAGGATCTCGTAGTGCACGTGCGGGCCGGTCGACATGCCGGTGGATCCGACGAAGCCGATTACCTGGCCCTGGCGCACCCGCTTGCCCTGCTCCATGCCCTTGGCGAAGGCCGACATGTGGCCATAGGCGGTCTCATAGCCGTTGTTGTGCTTGATGCGGATATATTTGCCGTAGCCGCCCTCGAGGCCGGCCGTCTCGATCACGCCGTTGCCGGCGGCGAAGATCGGCGTGCCGTAGGCGGTGGCCCAGTCGACGCCGGTGTGCATCTTCACATAGCCGAGGATCGGATGGCGGCGGCCGCCGAAGCCGGAGCGCATGATGGCGTTGTTGACCGGCTTGCGCACCAGGAACTTCTTCGCGCTCTTGCCGGTCTCGTCATAGTAGTCGACCACGCCGTCGTCAGGGGTGATGAACTTGTAATACTTCTTGGTCTCGCCCCCGACGGTGAGGGAGGCGAACAGCACGTCGCCTTTGTCAGGGGTCTTTTCGTCGTCGTCGCCGGAATAGAACACGTCGAAGGAATCGCCGGGCTGGACCTTGCGCTGGAAGTCGACGTCGTAGGAGTAGATTCGGATCATCTCGTCGATGACCGGGTTCGGCACCTTGTTGCGCAACGCGGTCTCATAAATGCTCTGATAGAGCCGGACGCCCGAGCCGTCGTCCTCCTCGTCATTGGTGCTCTCGGCCGTATCGGTCACCGTGTTCATGCTCTGCACGTCCACGGCGACATATTTGCCGAGGTCGGACAGCGCAGCCACGGCCTCGACCACCGTATCGTTAGCGACGATCACGCGGAACGGCTGCAGCCGGGCGCCAGGCGCGGGACTGGAGGGACCCATCAGGATCCGCACCTTCTCGCCTTCCTTCAAACCGCCGTCGCGGCCACGCGGCCCCAGTGTCGCGGCGATGGTTTTCGCCTCGTCGGGCGTCGCTCCCTGGTCGCGCAGGATCGATGTGACCGTGTCGCCCTTCTTGACCAGATGGATGCGCTCGCCGATCGGATTACCGCCGGTGATCTGCTCCTTGGTCTTCGGCAGCAGGGTGACGTTTTCCGGCACGATGCGGGTCTCGAAGCCGGCATAGGGGTCGGGAACGCTGCCGTCGCTGGCATAGGCCAATTTCAGGTCACCCTGGGCGCCGGTCGCATCCGCCGCCGCATTGGCGAGGGCGGCGTAGCGGACGCCGCCGCCATTGCCGCGCCAATTGGCGGTGTCGCGGACGCGCATCATGATTTCATCGAGCGGCACGACGGCGGCGATCTTGGCCTTCGGCAGGACGGCGGCAAGATCCTTGGTCACGAAGGAGACCTCGGCGTCGGGCTCGACCGCTTCCGGATTGTTCGGATCCGCAGCGGTTCCGTTCGCGTTCGAATCGGCATCGCTCAACAGGCGCTGGGCGTTGAAGGGCGGGATCTTGGCCGACAGATCGCTGGTCGCCATCGCGAGGTTGCCGGAGACGCGCACGAACGGCCGAACCTTGACGACGTCGCGGGCGCCGACCCGGGTCACCGTCGAGACGCGGACCACGCTGCGGGCTGCGGCGGCCTCGCTCGGCGGCGGCAGCCGGTCGCTCTTGCGCAGCGTCGTAACCCGGTCGCCGCCGCCAAAGGCGCCCCGCAAGGCGGTTTCGACCCGTTCCGGCATGCGCGCGAACGTCAGCTCACCATCAAGGGAGGCGAAAACGGCGCCGCCGATCAGGGCCGCGCCGCAAAGCCCGGTCAGGATCGTGCCTGAAAACCATTGGACGGAAACCCGGCGGCGATCGATCACCGCTGCTTCGGAGCCGTCGACCGACAGCGGCGGTTCATGACCGAGATCGATCATGCCGATCTCGCGCCCATGCCCCCCGCGTGACGTCCGATGGTTCAACCGCTCGTCCCCCAAATTCACCGCCCGACACCGAACATCCCAAGCTGAGCCTCGTCAGCTGCAGCGGCCGGCCTCCGCACCGTTCAACAGAAACGGCTCAAGATGATGGCATGCTGCAGGTGGTCCGGGATTCTGGCGCTTCAGAAGCCGGAAACACGAACCATGAGGCTTGTTCAGGATCTCTCGATGTTGTCTCGGCCGTCAGGATCAGGCGAAGGGCTCGCCATTTCCTTGAGATAGACCACCGGCAGTCCCCGCTGGCGCCGGTGAATCAAGTACATATTAACAAATCGTCGCAGGATTGTGGCCCAAGTGCGGCGCCGCGCCGGGAGACCACGGCAAAACGACACGGCGTCGGGCGGCCTGAAGAAAAATGATTCGATGCGACGATTTGTTGACATTGGTCGTTGACACCCGGATCGGACCCCCCTATAAGCACGACCACTGAGCGCGGCGCTGCTTCGGAACTGACCGGGGCAAGCACTCGCGCCCGTTCTGCTCCTCACTTTTGATGAGTGGTGCACAACCGGTAGAACCCGGTTGCCCATCGTCGTCGAATAAGGTTGAGCGACCCTCCTTCGCGGAGGTGGAACTTCGGTTCCAGGCTGTTTGACAAGTGAAGATGAAGAAAGAGAAACGTGGACGGCGGAGTCCTTGCGGGTCTTGGGGTTGAGAGCTTCGGCTTTTGGTTCTGAGATCGGACGAGAAGACTTCGGCGGACAATGTTTCAAAGGTAACACCATGATCATTTGCGCTGTGAAGCGTGGGTGATTGATAGGTGGGACCTCGTCAAACGTTGTGATCAGCCGGTTCAAAGCTTCAAGTTCAACTTGAGAGTTTGATCCTGGCTCAGAGCGAACGCTGGCGGCAGGCTTAACACATGCAAGTCGAGCGGGCGTAGCAATACGTCAGCGGCAGACGGGTGAGTAACGCGTGGGAACGTACCTTTTGGTTCGGAACAACACAGGGAAACTTGTGCTAATACCGGATAAGCCCTTACGGGGAAAGATTTATCGCCGAAAGATCGGCCCGCGTCTGATTAGCTAGTTGGTGGGGTAAAGGCCCACCAAGGCGACGATCAGTAGCTGGTCTGAGAGGATGATCAGCCACATTGGGACTGAGACACGGCCCAAACTCCTACGGGAGGCAGCAGTGGGGAATATTGGACAATGGGCGCAAGCCTGATCCAGCCATGCCGCGTGAGTGATGAAGGCCCTAGGGTTGTAAAGCTCTTTTGTGCGGGAAGATAATGACGGTACCGCAAGAATAAGCCCCGGCTAACTTCGTGCCAGCAGCCGCGGTAATACGAAGGGGGCTAGCGTTGCTCGGAATCACTGGGCGTAAAGGGTGCGTAGGCGGGTCTTTAAGTCAGGGGTGAAATCCTGGAGCTCAACTCCAGAACTGCCTTTGATACTGAAGATCTTGAGTTCGGGAGAGGTGAGTGGAACTGCGAGTGTAGAGGTGAAATTCGTAGATATTCGCAAGAACACCAGTGGCGAAGGCGGCTCACTGGCCCGATACTGACGCTGAGGCACGAAAGCGTGGGGAGCAAACAGGATTAGATACCCTGGTAGTCCACGCCGTAAACGATGAATGCCAGCCGTTGGTGGGTTTACTCACCAGTGGCGCAGCTAACGCTTTAAGCATTCCGCCTGGGGAGTACGGTCGCAAGATTAAAACTCAAAGGAATTGACGGGGGCCCGCACAAGCGGTGGAGCATGTGGTTTAATTCGACGCAACGCGCAGAACCTTACCAGCCCTTGACATGTCTGGGACCGGTCGCAGAGATGTGACCTTCTCTTCGGAGCCCGGAACACAGGTGCTGCATGGCTGTCGTCAGCTCGTGTCGTGAGATGTTGGGTTAAGTCCCGCAACGAGCGCAACCCCCGTCCTTAGTTGCTACCATTTAGTTGAGCACTCTAAGGAGACTGCCGGTGATAAGCCGCGAGGAAGGTGGGGATGACGTCAAGTCCTCATGGCCCTTACGGGCTGGGCTACACACGTGCTACAATGGCGGTGACAGTGGGAAGCTAAGGGGCAACCCTTCGCAAATCTCAAAAAGCCGTCTCAGTTCGGATTGGGCTCTGCAACTCGAGCCCATGAAGTTGGAATCGCTAGTAATCGT